>CAYRGG010000026.1:0-54059 GCA_964423745.1 uncultured Candidatus Competibacteraceae bacterium
ACATCGGCGGTCTGGCGTGCCTGGGCTACCGCTTGAGCCGCTGCTTGCCTGAGATAATCAGCTTCCTGACTGGTTCTAAACTGAAGACTGTTCATGCGGCCCGCCTCAGCCTTGGCGGCTGCATCGATAAAAGCGCCTACTTTATCGGTTTGCCGCGTTTCTAAGGTCACTTGATTGCTGACCCGATAACCAGAGGGGCGCAGCCGGTTGTCTCGGTCATATACCGGGGAAACGCTATAACCAGAAGTCTGAATCTTATCTTGTTCTCCCATAAGCGTCTTCAAGGCTTTCAGCAACATATCTGCTTTTTTTGCGTTTTCCGCCACTGCATCGGTTGCGCTACGTTGATTGGATTCCACCGCAAAAGACAACACAGCGATATCGGGGGTTGCAGATACCACTCCGTTACCGACCACCTCAAGTTGGCGCGGGATTGGTTCAGCTGCGCTCGCTAATGACACGCCACTTAAAAAAAGTAACAAGGCAGCTGTTAAATAAATAATACCGTTTTTCATTGACTTTTTTCCTGAGGTCGTAAACAGGTAAATATACTTTTGTTTACTAATTAAAGGCATCTTTGAAGAGATTTGATGTAATCATTTATAAGAATTTTTTGTTCATTTGAAAACACATAACAACGCATAAATTTCACATCATGACAATTATTTTATTACTTTCTCTATTATTGATTAGCTTAAATGTCTTTATCCATTATGTTGCTCTGCGTGGAGTTGCAGAATTAGCCCGACGTTGGAATACGGATCGTTACTTCGTGCCGCCGGTTTTGATGTTTTTTATGACAATACTTCATCTGGTAGAAATTGTGTTTTATGCCAGTGTTTTTTATGGTCTTCACATCTACACGGATCTTGGCAGTTTTAAAGGTGATTTTGATCCTATCTTTCGCAATTATCTTTATTTCTCTGGGGCAACCTATACTACCCTCGGCATGAGTAATTTTTATCCCGCAGAGGAGTTTAAAATGCTCGTGGTTGTGGAATCATTAGCCGGTTTTATGATGCTGACCTGGTCGGCAACGTTTTTTTACTCCCAAGCTGGAAAATTTTTAAGAGATTAATTTTTAAGAGATTAAAATGTTTAAGCTTTATTTAGTTTTTATTAGACAACTTACCAAGAGGAAAGGGACAATAACTCTACTTATGTCTTGATGCAAAATTCTTTCTTGCATCCGTATCAAACTCCAGAAACACGAAAAAATAATTTTGTTTTAATCTTTTTTTAATCTTTATTTAAGGTTTTTGTTAAGCGAGCTGGTTAGAAGCTCGTTATTATCAACAAGAAATCGTGTTATTCCAAGTTATCCATGTTATCACAAGTTTTGTTGGTCAGATGAGTCAACCGTGTTGAGCATACGCAACAGCTAGAGCGTTTTCGCTTTGACTGTACACAAGGCAGCCGAGGCGAGGTGCGCACAGTGTATATGCAGTACATGAGCACACCGAGACCGAAGGCTAACACTATGCACAGTTGAATGGGAAATGCTCTAGTCCGGGTTTGAATGAAAGGGGCGCGTGTTTGTATGCTGGGGAGATTATAGTTATATGCCCAAGACATTGCGTGGACAATTGATGGTTTCCTATGGCGTACTATTAACAATTATGGTGCTCCTTGTGTGCCTTTGGATATGGAATGCAAACCGCCATGATCAATACCTTGAGCGAGGTCAGTCTGCTAACGAAGCTCTACAGGGCTATATGTATTTGTCGGTAGCGGCATCTCGTTACTTTAAACAACTCGTTGATAATATCTTATTAGGGCAAGGCGATAAAGCTGCCATGCGTGAGACACAAAAAAACCTACATTATTCGTTAACCCGATTAGGCGCCTTAACAGAACGAGAAATTCTGCAAGCCATCAATGCTGATGATCGAAAAGAGGAGGTAGAGGAGCGGCAACGTTTAGCGCGTTTAAAGTATCTTGTTAACTTGACTCGGAAATCATTTATCACCATTAAAACATTGCAAGCCGAAGGGCGTGATTCTGAAGCACAGAAACTACTCTCTCGGCTTTTGAAAGAGACTATTGACCGAGATTTTGGGACCATCATCGATGAAGCGATTCGCGATGAGCGCGGCGAGGTGGCTATGGTCAAACTACGCGATCAAGAATTTACCCAATGGTTGACCACGTTTACCCTATTAACGTCTTTATGCGCTATTCTTTTTGTTGCCGGTATGGGATGGTTTTTATTGAAGCGATTGCAACACCAAGTTGAAGAATTGATAAATGGCACTCAAAGACTAGCCAGCGGTGACCTGGGTTATCGTATTCAGTTGAAAGGACCAAAAGAATTTTATCGGTTGGCCCTGGGTTTTGATGCCATGGCAGGTATGTTAGAAAAACAGCGAGCTCATTTGCTTCACGCCAGTGCCTCATTAGAGCAGAAAGTGCAGGAGCGCACCGCAGAGCTAGACAAAGCTAACCAGGAACTGCGCCGTTTGGATAACGCCAGAAAAAGTTTTTTTGCTGACGTGAGTCATGAATTAAGGACACCGCTTACTGCCATTCGTGGCGAAGCTGAGGTAACCCTGCGGGGTCGAGACAAACCGCTAGAAGAATACAAAGGGGCTTTAAACCGGATTGTAGAGATGGCCAAACAACTGGCTAAACTGGTCGATGACTTATTACTGTTTGCGCGGACGGAGTCAGCGCCTACCCGCTTGGAAGTAAGTTTATTTGCTTTGGATCAACTGCTCAGGGATGTGTGTGAAGAAAATAGCGTAGTAGCGGAAAAAAATCACCTGACCTTTGTTTTGCAGTGCTCAGATTCGTTGCTGGTTAAAGGAGATCGTAGACGTCTAAAACAGGTGTTTGTTGCCCTTATCGATAATGCTATCCGTTATGCGCCAGGCAGCGGTGAGGTTAGTTTATCTCTTAACAGCGTCGGAACCTTTGCAATCGTGACCGTGCAAGATTGGGGTCCTGGCATTGATTCTGCAGAAATGCCGTATGTTTTCGATCGCTTTTATCGTGGTGCTAAGGCCCGCATGAGGGTTTCCAAGGGTGCAGGTTTGGGCCTTGCCATCGCCAAATCCATTGTCGATGCCCACCAAGGTAAAATGACCCTAAAAAGTGCGCCAGGTCGTGGCACGAGTGTTATCGTCCGTCTGCCTATAGCGGCTGACCCGACTACTGAGGAGCCTGTGGCGAATGCGTATTCTACTGGTTGAAGACGACGAGCGTATCTTTGAATTTGTCAGACGAGGTTTGTTGGCAGAAGGGTATGGGGTTGAAGTCGCTCAAGACGGCGCCGATGGATTGGCCATGGGCGCTTCAGCTGGTTTCGATGTCATCGTATTGGATCTAATGTTACCGGGGCTTGATGGCCGTGAGGTTTGCAAACGTCTCCGCGCGAGTCATGTCCAAACTCCTATCCTAATGTTAACAGCCCTCGATGCCTTGGATGACAGGGTACAAGGATTACGCCTTGGCGCTGACGACTATCTGACTAAGCCATTTGCCTTCGATGAATTACTGGCACGTATCGAAGCCTTATTGCGCCGTGGCGCCAACTACCAATCCGATATCTCGGAATTGTGCGTCGCCGATTTAGTCCTTAACCGGGATACTTGCGAGGTGCGCCGAGGTGAACGCCTTATTGAGCTTACCCCAAAAGAATTTGCGCTACTCGAGTACTTGATGAGTAATTCCGACAAGGTGATGAGCCGAACTCGGATATTAGAGAATGTCTGGGGTTACAACGTCGATCCTCTCACTAATGTAGTAGAAGTATATATCCGTCATTTACGCAACAAAGTCGACGCAGGATCAGCAATACCTTTGATCCAAACAGTACGGGGTTTTGGTTACAAAATTGAGCCACCCCGTTAGGATATTTCTACAAAAACCTTCATTTAAGTCAGTAAAATTTTGTTTTATAAAGTTTTTTATAATATGTGCTCGAAGGTGCTTGTTATGAGCATTTTCAATATCAGTTATTTTTATCGTAATTTAATGATCTATTTAGGATTCTTTAACACCGACTTCACCTGCTGTTTAGGTTCCCTTTGTTACCTTTATTCTCGTGATTAATAAGATGGTGGTTGATAAAAAACAAACCATTCATTTGCTTAAAGGTGATAAACGTGGATACAGCAACTTTCAATCTACTCTTCGATACCTCCCGTATAGTATCTGATCATACTGCCATTGATGCAGATCGAATAGCCAAAGCAAAAGCGGCTTACACCACCCGGCGGGTACCCTTGTTTGACGCAACAACCCTTATCACGGGTCAAGCGATTCCTCGTAGAGGCGATCTTGTGCTAGCACGGGTTGAGTCCATTGGCCACCATACAGGTATTCAATTGGCTGCGGGGCGGCGCGCCACATTATTCGTGGGTGATGAAATTATCGTTTGTTATGGTGATCGCTATGCGCCTGATCAATATGAAGCATTAGTGCCTGAAGACTTGGGTCCCTGTCATTTAGTGGCTGCCGGAGGCGTCGCTGCCAAAGCGTGTTTACAACACGGCAAAATGAAACCGCCCACGGGTATTCAACCCCTCGGTTTACTGGCCGACAGTGACGGTAAATGTCTTAATGTCGTCAATTTTGCATTGCCTAAGAAGCAACGCTTCGAAGCGCATAATCGTCCCTTGACGGTTGCCACGGTTGGAACCAGCATGAATGCTGGTAAAACGACAACAGCGGCTTATCTCATCAAAGGTTTAGTCAACGCAGGCTTTAAAGTGGGGGCGGCGAAAATCACGGGTACCGGTGCACCGGGTGATATGAACCTGATGGCTGACGCAGGCGCTGATCCTGTCTTCGACTTTACCGATGCGGGTTTTTCCTCTACCTATCGTGTTCCCATCAAAGATATAGAAGGTGTTTTCGAGACGTTGACGGCGCATTTGCAAAATGCGGGTGTCGATGTAATGGTTTTGGAGATAGCCGATGGTTTGTTTCAAAAAGAAACGGCTGCTCTGTTATCGTCTACAACATTTGCCAATCAGGTGGACGGGTTGTTGCTGGCCGCTGCAGACGCGATGGGTGCCAGTGCCGGGTTCAATTGGCTTAACCAACGTCAATTGCCTGTCTTGGCTGTCAGTGGCGCGTTGAGCCTGTCGCCTTTGGCCATGCGCGAGACCGCAGACGCTACAGGATTAAAGGCACTCGGTTTAAACGAACTTGTTGATAGCGATATGGCATTCCAAATCATAGAAAAAGTGACTAAATCCCATGCACAATATGAGGCTGTGTCATGAGTTTGCCGAAGGTTTTATCGAGACAACGCACTGGTTTGTTGGTTCGTTTAATAGCCAACGGTGTTCTGCAGGCGGGCGCCGCCATAGCAACCACATGGCTGATTAAGGTGACTTTTGATATGGCGCTGACGCAGCCAATAGAAACTCGCGAACCACTCGCCCTGTTTGCCGCGGGACTTATCGTGGCTGCATCCGCTACTGCGTGGCTGCGTATGGCTGAACGTATTCATGCGGAACGTCTGGGACAAAACTATGTCCATGAGCTCCGTCTAAAGCTTTTTCAGCATTTGACTGAATTAGCGCCACGGACTTTACAGCGTCGTAGCCGTGGTGGGGTTATGCTGCGCTTTGTGGGTGATCTGACCGCTTTGCGGCAGTGGGTGAGTCTTGGTTTAGCCCGTCTTATGGTGGCCAGCTTAACCGCTGTTGGCACTCTGCTGGCGCTTGCCGTTATTGATCTTTATCTGGCATTGACTGTAACCGCTTCGCTGTTGATGGGAACAGCAGCGTGTCTGCTGTTGGGTAAGCCCCTTCAAGGAGCAGCCCGAGAAGCGCGGCGACGGCGGAGCTATTTAGCCGCCAACATCGCGGATAAATTAACCACCATGCCGGTAGTGCAAGTATTCAATCAAGGAGATCGTGAACGGCAACGGGTAAACCGTCAGAGCTACCGTCTCAAAGCGGCCATGGAAAAACGCGCCCGCATCATCGGTGGTTTACGGGCAATCACCGAAGGCACCGCAGGATTAGCGGGGGCAGCAGTTTTGTTACTGGGAGCTAAACATGTGGTGGCCGGTCAAATATCACCAGGGACTGTCGTTGCAGCCATGAGTGTTGTCGGATTGTTGGTTCCGGCCCTAAGGGATCTCAGTAGAGTTTATGAATATTGGCATGGCGCTGCTGTATCAAGAGAACGCCTTGAACATTTTCTAAAGATGCCCGTTGAAATTGTCGACACACAACACGCTGTGTCGCTTATGCCGGGTCCGGGGCGGATTCAGTTTATAAATGTACACATCGAAGGAAGTGTACAGGGGGTATCTGCACAGGTAGAGCCCGGTAATGTGGTGGCTTTAATGGGCCCTAACGGAGCGGGTAAATCAACGCTGTTAGCATTAGTAGGCCGCATGTTGAACCCACAGGAAGGGCAAATACTGATCGATGGCCAAAATATTGCGGAAGTCAGCTTGACTTCGTTGCGCCGCACTGTGGGTATGGTCAGCGCTGATTTGCCCCTCATGCGGGGGACCTTGGAAAAGAATCTACGTTATCGTTGGCCCGATGCGCCTCAAGAAGAAATCCATCGAGTAACAGTATTATGTGGTGTTGATGAAATCATCACAGCCTTACCGCGGGGAATCAAAACACGTATTCAAGAGGATGGCCGCAATCTATCGTTAGGTCAACGGCAACGCATTAAGCTGGCTCGCGCCTTGGTGGGAAATCCCAAGATTTTGCTGCTGGATGAATTTGATGCGAATTTAGATCCGTGCATGAACACATTGATGCGGCATGTAATGTCTGTTTATGAAGGGACGGTTTTGATGGTGACACATCGGCTAGAGACAGCTGCCAACGCTGATGTTATTTGGCATATCGCCGATGGGCGTTTACTGGAGATTGGCTGTCCCCGAACATTGCTAGCCAGTGGCGGACCCACGGCGCGGTTGTTCCACAATAAGCTTGCATTGGCAAGTTAGCAGTCATCGGTTTTTAGCTTTTGGGAATAAAGTAGAGATATGACACAGGCAAAACAAAGAGGGGTGGGAGTCCTACGGACCCTCACCCCTTATCCAAATTATCTACACGTCCATTATTACCCTATATCCTCATGGAGGAAGCAAGTATTAAGTCTGCACTGCCTGACGCACCGCTTCCAGAGAAGACGGATCATCCAAGGTAGATAGATCCCCCGGATCACGACCCTCGGCAAGGGCCTGGATACTGCGCCGTAGTAATTTACCGGAGCGGGTTTTTGGTAGGGCATTGACAAAATAAACGGCGGAAGGTCGGGCCACGGGTCCCAGCTGTTTGACCACCTCATCGATGACTTCTTTTTGCAGCCGGGCATGTTGTGATTCATCCTGGGCTAAGTTAGCGTCTTTCAAGGTGGCGAACACATGGGAAACCTGTCCTTTAAGTTCATCGTGAACACCCACCACGGCCACCTCGGCAACATCTTTATGGTTGCTGACGGCCTCCTCGATCTCCCGGGTGCCCAAACGGTGTCCAGCTACGTTGATCACATCGTCGGTGCGGCCCAGGATAAAGTAATAGCCATCGTCATCCCGCACCGCCCAGTCGGAGGTGGTGTAGAGCAATTCCTTAAAGTCGGAAAAGTAACTCTTGATAAAACGTTTGTCGTCGCCCCAAACGGTGGTCAAACAGCCTGGGGGTAATGGCGGTTCGGCCACCAATACGCCTTTTTCGTTGGTGCCTGCGGCTTGACCGGCTTCATCGATGAGCTTGAGGTTAAAGCCGTAATTGGCGAATCCCGGTGATCCGAAACGATTGGGCTTAAGATCGACGCCGGGCAGATAGGTCAAGATGGCCCAACCGGTCTCTGTCTGCCAATAGTGGTCGATAACCGGCACCCCTAGGCTATCGCTGATCCAACGGGAGGTGGGTTCATCTAAAGGTTCACCGGCGAGGAACAGATAGCGCAAAGAGTCCAGGTCGTATTGTTTCAGATATTTAGGATCTTGTTTCTTCAACACCCGGACAGCCGTGGGTGAAGAAAACATGGTGGTGACTTTATAGTCTTGCACGATTTTCCACCAAATACCCGCATCAGGACGGGTGGGCATCCCTTCGTAAACAATGGTGGCCATGCCATGCAGCAAAGGCCCGTAAACGATGTAGGAATGGCCCACGACCCAACCGATGTCCGAGGTGGTGAACATGGTTTCGCCGGGCTGGGCGTCATAGAGGTGACGCATGGAAGCTGCCAACGCCACGGCATAACCACCGGTGTCTCGTTGCACCCCCTTGGGTGTGCCGGTGGTGCCCGACGTGTACAGGATATAGCTGGGTTCGCTGGATTCTAGCCAGGTTACTGGAACTTCCTCGTTAAGGTGCTGGTCTCGGAGGGTTGCGTAGTCCAGATCCCGTCCTTCGGTCATGGACATTTCTTTGTCCAAACCACGGTTACAGATGAGTACATAGTTAGGTGGAAATTTTGCTTGATTACAGGCATCATCCACCAGGTGTTTATAAGGCACCGGTTTGCCGTTACGCATACCCGCATCAGCGCTGATGAGCACTTTAGGCTTGGCATCGTCAATACGCACGGCGAGATTGTGGGCGGCAAAACCGCCAAAAACCACGGAATGGATCACGCCGAGCCGAGCACAGGCCAACATAGCAAATAACGCTTCGGCAATCATGGGCATGTAAATAACCGCCCGGTCGCCTTTTTCTAGACCTTGCGCTTTAAGCACTGCAGCGAATTGGTTAACTTCTCGATGGAGATCCGCAAAACTATAGGTTTTGGTTTCATTGGTTTCCGTGGAGATGTAAATCAATGCTGGCTGATCTGACCGCGCATCGAGATGCCGATCCACAGCATTATAGCAAAGATTGGTTTCGCCCCCGACAAACCATTTACAGAAGGGTGAGTTGGAATAATCGAAGATCTTTTGAGGGGATTTGTTCCAATGAATAAGCTCCGCTTGCTCCCCCCAAAAACCCTCAGGATCTTCGATAGAACGTTGATGAAAAGTTTCGTAACTCATACATTAATCCCCTCAGTGAAATCTATTTTTTGTTTAAATGTTTAAAGTTGCACAGATGTTCTGCTTGAGCGAAACAGAAATTGACTTACTTTGCCAACCTTAACCATAGCCTCTAAAGATATCGAGTCAAACGGTTGGTTTTATTTGGTTAAAGTAAGTCTTCAACATTGGCGCGTTCTTCGCGCAATTCTTGCTCAGTAACCTGCATTTTTTCCCGGCTGAAATCATCGATGGGAATATTCTGAACGATTTCATAGTTGCCGCCTTTGCAGGTACATGGAAAAGAATAGATCACGCCTTCGTTAATGCCATAACTGCCATCGGCAGGCACTGCCATACTCACCCAATCGCCATCGGGAGTGCCCAGCGCCCAGTCACGCATATGATCGATGGCGGAAGAGGCTGCCGAAGCCGCTGAGGAAGCGCCCCGGGCTTTGATGATGGCAGCGCCACGCTGCTGGACAGTGGGAATAAAGTCATCCCGGTACCAGCTCTGTTCAACCACATCAGTAGCTGGTTTACCCTTAATGAGACATTCCCGAATATCTGGATATTGAGTCGCCGAGTGATTACCCCAAATGATAATTTTTTTGATGTCGTTGACATGGCTATCGGTTTTCTCCGCCAGTTGGCTAAGTCCCCGGTTATGGTCGAGACGGGTCATGGCGGTAAATTGGCGGGGATCTAAATCGGGGGCATTGGCAGCGGCGATGAGGGCATTAGTATTGGCCGGATTACCGACCACTAAAACCTTAACGTTGCGGGCTGCATGGTCATTGAGGGCTTTGCCTTGGGGTCCAAAAATAGCCCCGTTAGCCGTCAGCAGGTCTTTGCGCTCCATGCCCGGACCCCGGGGTCGGGCACCCACCAACATGGCAAAATCCACGTCTTTAAAGGCCACGTTGAGATCATCGGTGGCCACCACGCCAGCCAGGAGGGGAAAGGCACAATCGTTGAGTTCCATCACCACCCCCTGTAAAGCTGGCAACGCTGGGGTGATTTCTAAAAGATGTAAAATAACAGGCTGATCAGGGCCCAACATATCACCCGCGGCAATACGAAAAGCCATAGCGTAACCGATGTTGCCAGCACCACCCGTGATAGCTACGCGAATTGGATTTTTCATAGATTAAACTCCTTATAAAGTCTCGTGGAAAAGATAATGAGATCAAACAACATCAAGATTAGATTGTACCGTTTCAATCATTAAGATTAGCAGCAATCCCATGGCTTTTGGCGGCAATAGACTATATTAACCCTATTAAATTTAGGTAATAACACTCACAGAAGCACAACTCTGTACTTCTGGAGGAGGTTTTTGTTTTATCGCTGTTCGCTTAAAAATGACTGTCTGTTTTTAGCTTAAATCATTTGCAGGCATGAAAGCGTCAAGGTGGTCTTTATAAATAAACGCTTATAATAGATCATCTGCCCAGCCAAACTCCTCCACGGTACGGAAAAGATCCGTATCGGAGACAATACCGACGGGTTTATCATGTTTGGAAACCACTACACGGCGAATATTGGAGCGCACCATATGGCTGGAGACCTCTAGCAGGGAGGTATCGTCTGGCACCATCACCACCGGACGGGTAGCAATCTCGCCAACCTGCACTCGAGTCGGAGAGCGATTAGTGCTGATGATTTTATTGACCACATCCCGTTGTGTCATAATGCCCCACCGTTCATCGTTGGCATCGGGTGCCACCAGAACGGCATGACGATTTTGTTCCCGCATCCGTTGCATGGCGCGATTAACAAGTTCCGTTTTATTCACCACAACGATGGGGTGCATGATCGAGCCAACGGTCTGCGGAACACGCCCAGACACTTCCATGGCTTCCTCAGGGTTTGCTACTCGTTGTGCTTCCCGCTCTTTGCGAGTGGCTTCCAAAAGGGTGCGTCGCTGGGCTTCTTCCTCCACAAGATCGGACGCGCTGCCCTTGATCTTGGCGATCAACAGATCGGCAAATTGACTGGTGGAGACTTCTTGGGAACCTTCCATTTGCCGGGCAAAATCATAGGTCACGGTTTTATCGGCAATGACTTTTGGGTAAGCTGCATTGATTAAGTCGGCTGCCTCTTTCCAACCCATATACTCCAGCATCATCACCCCAGATAACAGCAGAGAGCTGGGGTTGACCTTGTCCAGGTTCGCGTATTTGGGTGCCGTACCATGGGTGGCCTCGAAGACCGCTACATAATCAGCAATGTTGGCCCCTGGAGCAATACCGATACCGCCCACTTCGGCGGCGACTGCGTCAGAAAGGTAATCTCCATTGAGGTTCATGGTGGCGAGCACATCAAACTCTTCGGGACGCAGTTGCATGAGTTGAAAGGTAATATCGGCGATACGATCCTTGATGACTATTTTGCCTTCCGGTTGTACGCCGCCATAGGTGCTGTAAAGTTCAGTTTCCGTAATGGTCTGCTCTGGAAACTCTTCCCGAGCCACTTCATAACCCCAGTTGCGGAAGGCACCTTCGGTAAATTTCATAATATTGCCTTTGTGTACCAAGGTTACGCTCTCGCGTCCGTTGTCGATGGCGTATTGAATGGCTTTACGCACCAATCGTTTGGTGCCAAAGGCGCTGATGGGCTTAACACCGAGACCGGCGTCTGGGAAGAAATCTACCCCCATTTCTTCCCGCAGAAATTTAGCGAGCTTTTTGTTATCCTCGCTGCCACTGGCATATTCGATACCGGAATAGACGTCTTCGGTATTCTCCCGATAGATCACCACATCCACCTTATCCGCATGGCGCAGCGGGGAGGGTACTCCCGAGTAGTAACGAACTGGACGCACGCAGGCATAAAGATCCAGTTCCTGACGCAGGGCGACATTGAGCGAGCGAAAACCGCCGCCCACAGGCGTCGTTAAGGGTCCCTTGATGGAAACATAGAGGTCTTTTAATGCGGCTAACGTTTCGTCAGGAAAGTAATTACCATCATAAATTTCTGCCGCTTTTTCGCCCATAAATAGTTCGCACCAATGGATTTTACGGGCGCCGTTGTAAGCTTGTTCGACAGCCGCCTCCCAAACCCTCAAACAGGCAGCCGTAATATCTGGCCCTATACCGTCACCTTCAACGTAACCGATAATGGGTTGGTCGGGTACGTAAAGCTTACCGTCGCGAACCGAAATTTTTTCCCCAGTCTCGGGGAGAGAGATATGCTCGTAGGCCATGTAATCGCGTTCCTCATTGTACGATGGTAATGTGAAAAAATTAATGAATATGAAAGCTAGCTATGTCAAAGCTTGTGGGTTTTAGTACTTATCCTGCTACGCCCGCTCTTGATGTGACCAGATTCTAAAATGCGACGACATTATTGTTTTGCTAACGTCCCTTAGGGTTATTCGCTTATTATTATTGGTTAATTTACGCAAAAAGCTACACGCAAAAAAAATTTGTGTCTACTAGAGTAGAGTATCTTCCATTGTGGCTTTGGATAAACCTAGCTACCATCGTAGGTTTGTGAAGGCTTAAAATTTTACAACACACCGCTGATGACCCTGACTGAACTCCGTTACATCGTCGCCGTCGCCCAGTGGCGCCATTTTGGACGTGCAGCCAATGCCTGTTTTGTGAGTCAACCTACCCTCAGTGTCGCAGTACGTAAACTGGAGGATCAATTAAACATTGTGATATTCGAGCGGGGACCGGGTGATGTGACCATTACCCCCGTAGGCCAGCAGGTGGTTGCACAAGCACAACGGGTATTGGAAGAGGTAGAGGTCATTTCGCAAATTGCGGTGCAGGGGCAAGATCAGTTGTCAGGCGTGTTAAAACTTGGCGTGATCTATACCATTGGTCCTTATTTGCTGCCACAACTCATTCCATTATTGCACCAACGTGCTCCGCAAATGCCCTTGCAGATTGAAGAAAATTACACAGCGGTTCTCGATGATCGTCTCAAGCAAGGCCAACTGGATGTGGTTATTATTTCGTTTCCCTTCGATGAACCAGGGGTGACGACAGAGCCGCTCTATGAAGAACCTTTTGTCGTGGTCATGCCGAAAGGCCACCGTCTCGAGCAAACCCATGTCATCCAACCCCATCAGTTAGCGCAAGAAAAATTATTATTGTTAGGCTCAGGGCATTGTTTTCGTGATCAAGTTCTGCAGGCGTGTCCCGAATGCGGTCAAACAGGTATTGCTGCGGATAACATTCAGCAGGGTTTCTCGGGTAGTTCTTTGGAAACCATTCGGCTCATGGTAGCCACAGGCATCGGCGTGACGGTTTTGCCGCAAACCTCCGTTAACAGTTATCCCTATCCGGCCGATTTGCTCAGTACCCGGCCATTTGCTGAGCCGTTGCCTAAGCGTATAGTTGGCTTGGCATGGCGCAAACGCTTTGCCAGACCAGCGGCAGTGCAAGCGGTGGCTGAAGCCATTCGTGACTGTCCGCTGGGTCATATGGTGCAAGTACTAGAGTCGGATTAAAATCAGGATAGTACTAAGTAATAATGATTTCATTGCATTGTTATAGTAAATAACACAACAATAAGCTACGCAACAGCCTCATTCATCTCGCCTAATTGATTGTTTTAACGAGCCTTTTGCGCTACCTGTTCTGCCACCCAAGGATAAGTTTGGCGTAGTCCACCCATGAGTGGTTCACTAGGTTTCCAGTCAAGCATTTTATAAATCAAGCGATTATCAGAGTTACGTCCTGCTACACCTAGAGGTCCCGAGATGTGTCTAATGGACTGTTCTTTACCAGCCACTTCCATGATCATTTTAGCCAACTGGTTAATGGTGACCATCTCCTCAGAACCAATGTTGACAGGACCGGCCCAGTTGGATCGCGTCAACCGGATGGAACCCTCCACGCATTCATCCACGTAGAGAAAGGAACGAGTTTGCTCGCCAGTACCCCATAACTCTATTTCTCCATCGGAAGGCGCTTCGGCCACCTTACGACAAAGTGCTGCGGGAGCCTTCTCGCGACCGTCGTTCCACGAACCTTCCGGGCCGAAGATATTGTGATAACGAGCGACACGTACTTCCATGCCTTTATTGCGTCCAAAGGCGAGATAAAGTCGCTCGCTGAATAACTTTTCCCACCCGTATTCACTATCTGGATTAGCCGGATAGGCGCTACTTTCTTCACAGTTAGGATTATCCGGATCTAATTGATTATGCTCAGGATACATGCAGGCCGAAGAGGAATAAAAAATACGCTTGATATTGCGCTTATGGCAAACCTCTAGCATATTTAAATTAATCAAAGCGGAATTATGCATAATATCCGCGTCATTCTCGCCGGTAAAAACAAAACCCGCGCCACCCATGTCAGCAGCTAATTGATAGATTTCGTCAAAACGCTGATCCACTGCATAGCGACAAACATAGGGGTCTCTCAAATCACCAATAATAAAATCATCGGCGTGGGTCTCAGCAAAGCGCGGATACTTTAAATCCACTCCTCGGACCCACATATTTTCTTTCTTTAGTCTTTTAACTAAGTGACTACCAATGAAACCGCCTGCACCACATACAAGTGCTTTCTTCACTTGTTTTCTCCTTTGAATGCCCAACAATAAATTTTGAATTAGGCTTAACTTCTGCGTTATTAGAGCATGCAAGAAGTTGAAACCGTCTAAAAGATCATTTTCAATACTCTTACATAAAGCTTCATCCATAAAGAAAGCAGCTTATCGGAGTTCATCAAGAGCCGCTTAGTATTCTCATGCAGGTTTTTCTCGACTAACTCTTCCAATAGCCGTGCTGACAAGCCCTGTGCGCTGAAACACGCGTCTGGCGAGAATAATATTCCAAATTGCAAGACTAGCTGCGGTTGCTGTCGCAGCCCCTTCTATACCAAAGGATGGGATCAGAGCGAGGTTGAGCAGAACATTGACGCCTGCTGCCGCACTGATACCCCAAGCCGAGTCCCGCTCGTGACCTGTCATGTTCAAGATAAACGCTACCGAACCCATAGCCGCGTTAATAAGTTGACCCGCGCACAAGATCACCAGTGCCCAATAACCGCCGGTAAACTCTGAGCCAAATAAGAAACCTAGAATTTGCTCCCCGAATAGAGTAAAGGCTAAAGCCACGGGCAGGGCGCTTGCGAGTATCAGCCGAGCACTCCAGGTGAGCATATGCTGGAGCCGTTCGTGATCGCCCGCTTTATAAAGACGAGCGATATGTGGCGAGATAACCATATTGATAGCCCCTAAAGTGAACGCCACCAAATGGGCTCCATGGGCCGCGATTCGGTATACCCCAACATCCTCTGCGGTAGTGAAAAGCCCTAGCATAACAATATCAGTCTGATTATTAATAATCTGCATGCCAGCGATAAAACTAAGCGGCAAGGCGCTGGCTAGCCAAACCCGGGTATTGTAAGTTGGTGTTGCCGCACGGACAGGGTTAGGAAGGGCGCGCAAAAGCAGTACAGCACCAACAACAAAGGCTACAAATGCCGCAAGGGCATGCAGCGCCATCGCCAGGGCTGGCGTTAGAGTTTGGCTGCTAAACAATACCATGGCGCTAATGAACAGGACCATGAGTCCTGGTCGCAATAAATTTTCTGGAAGCTGCCCTTGAATCACGCGGCGTAATCCTCGCAGCGCAGCGCCACGCAGGTTGCCTAGCGCGGTTAACGGTACCAGCACCAGAGCCCATGCAAAGGTGTTAATTTGAACAGATGTGAATTGGTCTGCTAATCCCCAAGCAATGGTTCCCAACACAGCAGTGATGAAGAAAGTAATTAAAAAAACCGCTTGATTTGCGCGCATTAGGAGACCGCGCATCAGACCCCATTGCTCCTTGACATGCGCATAAGCCACTTCCCGAACGACGAGTGTTGGCAGACCCAACTGCGCGGGAACGGCCATCAGCGTAACCAGAGCATAAGCGTAGGCATAAATACCATAACCCACTGCTCCTAAAGCACGGGCAAGCAACATCGAGACTGCAAGATTGAGCGCTGTAAAAGTGATTTTTAGGGCTATGCTGCCGGTTGCTCCGCGGATGAGGTGTGCTCGCAGACCTTCACCGCGGAGGCTGGATAATAGGTATCGGAATCGGTGGCCCTTGTTCATTATAATTTATAGGTGTAAATTTAAAATTTAATGATTGATATATTGAATGAAAAACCGCAATGTCCTTGCTATTTCCAATGATTTAAATCGCGGTTAAGAAATTTGGCAAGTTGCTCGTTTTCTTTCTGAAAAACATGACTTAAGTTTTGTCGCATCTGGTTGCTTAAAACAATATTATGATCATGCTTTTGATTTATTTTCAGTAAGTTCGCTCGTAATTTCTCACGAGTTTTCTTCCAAGGAATTAGGATGCGCAACAGTTTTTTTTCGACACCTTGACTATTAATACGTTGTAACAAAGTTATACTGCGAGGGGCGGTTGCTTTATGGAATTTTTGACCCATGTTGGGTGGAGTGAAATCCTGAGAAACATTAAGAAATTTAAAGACAGTTTGCAGGCAGTGTAAGGTGTTTTCGCTAAGATCTTCTGTCAGCAGGAACAGCATATTAGATCTATCGGTATGCTTAAGAAAGCGATCGATTTGACGCAAGTAAAATCCACGATTGACATAACTGTAACGCAAATTTTCCATGAATCCTTTTTTAATGCGCTCTGCTTCTAGAGCTACCGCTTCCTCGAATGTAAAGGGTTCTAAACCTCTCCTATAGGACATCAAATAATGTGAAAAGGCCCTCTCGATAGGATTACGGAAAATAAAGATAAACTTCATATTCTCAAAATCGAGATGCCTAATCATACGGTTCATAGACTCGTCGACATACATATACTCTGGATCTACTTCGCCTACCGCCCGCTCTTGATGCCACTCAGAGAAATATTGCTCATAATAGGAGATGCCTTGATTATAAAAACGTTCGTGGACAAAAAACTTTGTTTCCTTTTGGGCTGGCAGGTAAATATCTGGATGTGTTATCAAATAGTTGTATAGAGATGTTGTGCCTGATTTCTGCGCACCGACCACAAGGAAATTTGGTAGCATATGTTAGCTCAGCGATATAACAAAATCTTGACACCGTTTTTTTGATTAAAAAAACTGAACGCTTGCATATTGACTCTTCAAAAAACATTTGCGAGATTCAAAAAAATCTTATCATTTAGTCATGAAATATTGCTATAAACGCATAAGCGTGTCTGCTAAATATTGAGGAATAACATATATATTGTTGATTTGCTCTATCCCGTCACTTACATTAATTTGCCCTATACAAGCACCATCTTTTGTTTTAAATACTTGCACCATGTTCCCATTGGGCAAATCATTTGATTCACGATAACGCGCCCTTTTTTCTGAAATGCCAGCATAGAACAAACTACCATCCTTAGAAAGGTCAGCGCCTCTACCCCAGCCGTTAGTAGAAATTTTATTTTTTAGACGCCAGTCTGAGCTATAAACATTGATTGCCTCGTTACCACTGTCAAAAATCCAGTATTCTCCATTCACAATTCTCACAGTATGTGGTGCTTTCAGCCAGAGCTGTATGCCCTTTCCAGTTTTTAAATCAATAACTCCACCATCACCCTGTTTTTTTATAAGTCTCTTAGCGATGCGAGTCAGTAATTGCTTACCAGTAGTATGGTGAACAAGGGCATACAATTTTCCATCTATCCCCTTAAAAACTTGATTACAATGGAATCGATCAATTTCTTGCGATTCAGTTTCATCATTGCTCACAGGTTTATCGATTAAAGTGGTTTTTAGTTTAAACCGTTCTAATTGAATTCGGTGCAAAACTTTTCGACTTTTAATGTCGAGCGCAACAACTTCATCATAACCTGTATTTGCCAACCATAATAAGTTATCAATGAGCGTAATTTCGTGTACATCCTTCAGATTGTCTACTTCTAACGGAGTTGTTATGATGTTTTCGTCCAACCGTAACTCGATAAGGTCTGGTCCCGTAGTTAAGTAGAGAGCTATTCCTTCATGTAATTGGTAAACAATTGAGCTGACACCAACTTCACCCCAATTGTCGAAGAACGAGGGCTTTGTTATTTTGCCGTCGTTAAATATTTGAACAGGATTGATTTCAGACCGGCTGTGATAGCGATCCTCTATTTTCGCATTTAATGAGCCAAGCACCAAAATAGCTTGATCAGAAGGTATAATTTCTTTATTGATTTTCACAACATCGATGTCTGTATTAAACTGGATTGTTAAATAAAAATTTATTGTCTAAGGTATTTAGATCGTACACTCAAATTATTTTAAGTGCCTCCAAGCCGAAATATCTAAAGCAAACAATGTGGCAAGCTCTCGATTAACACCTTCAAACTCACTGTAAAGGGATTGCATTGTCAATGTATCTTCTTGTTGTAAAGAATTCGAAAAAAGCTTTGTATTTATACGGTTATACAAATAAGCTCCAATGTCTCGGACTATAGGTATCTTAATTTGTGGTCCCCATTTCCTTTTAAAATGATGAAGCGTTTGATTGCGGATAGCAATAGTTTGATTCTTTACATTAAAAGAAAAATCATCATAAAATTTATCGTCAATTCCTATCTTACAAGCAAGCTGTTTCATAAAGTGTCTGGGATCGCTCTTCATGTTTTCAAAAAGAACCACTAATATAGATTCTGCACCAAAGTGTTCTAACCATTTTGTTAGATAATTAATATATTTACCATGTTCAATCACATTACCTAAAATTAATCGATTACTGAAATGCGCTTGCTTTGAGGTCTTAACTTGACTAACAAACATACGGAAACTTAATTTAGGATCAAGATTTGCCAAATTATTACGCGCATATTGAAACATAGAATAAGCACGTTTTACAGGATCTCGAAGGATAAAAACTACAGTTGGTTTGGGCAATTGTTCTGACAAGACATGTAATGCAGTCTGTTGATATAAATAATCTGGAGTGCAATCAAGAATTATATGATGTCTAAGTGTAGTACAGTGGTGAAAAAACTGGGTGTATCCTTCAAGTCCATGAGAAAGATAGCTGAAATCTTTATTGAAAAGTGGATATCCTTTATCGATAAGATAGCGGCTTTCTTGCTGTGATGAAGCACAAACCTCCGGATGCGCTGATAAATAGTGGTAAAGAGATGTTGATCCACACTTTGGCGCACCCGCAATCACTAAATTCGGAAGAATTAGCCTTTGACTCATTTCTACTCCTTTCCTCTTAATTATTATTTACTGAGTAGACGCAGTAAAAGAGATAAAAAAGACTACTACTGGCAAATATTCTTTTAGTAAATAACATGGCTAAACTCATATAATATTAATGTCCCCTTCGGGGATTAAAAATTCCCCGCCTTCAGGCGAAGGGAAGTGTTACAAAGTCGCGTATGCGACGTTATAGACAAAGTAGCCATAGCAAGCATGATCTCAAGGTTCATCTGATCTGGGTAGCGAAGTACCGCAAGCGGATACTGCGAGGCCCGGTAGCGACACGCACCCGTGATCTGATTCGCCAGATTGCCATGGCGCATGATCATGATCTTCACATTATCTCGGGCAAAGTGGCTAAAGATCCTGTTCATGTGTTTATCAACTACCGGCCTATGCAGACGGTCAGCGATATGGTGAAATGGCTTAAGGGAACGAGTTCCCGGGTGCTGGTGCAAGAGTTTGCGCATCTGCGTAAGCAATGTTTGGGTCGGCATTTGTGGGCTTGCGGCTACTGTGCCATCAGTTCGGGGACGATTACCGACGACATGATTGACGACTACATCAGTGAGCAAGAGGGTGTGGACTTCCCAATCTTTACTAGACACGCATTGATTCCAATAAATAAGCTTGTTCAAATTTAGCAGGTGATACACCACCTGTATGTGAATGTCGCTTGATGGGATTGTAAAACATCTCTATAAAACTAAATATCTTAGTCTTCGCATCTTCTCTTGTTGAGTAGATCTTACGTTTAGTAACCCGCTTTTTAAATGTTGCAAAAAAGCTTTCAGCAACTGCGTTATCGTGGCAATTGCCACGGCGGCTCATCGAAGGTTTTAAATTATTCTCACTCATAAATGCTAAGTAATCATGGCTCGCATATTGGCTGCCTTGATCACTGTGAACGAGCACTTCTTGCTTGGGCTGTCTTTGCCATACAGCCATCATTAATGCGTTAATCACTAAGTGACGATCCATTGTTTTATCCATTGACCAACCGACAATTCGTCTTGAGAATAAATCAAGTACCGTTGCTACATATAAAAAACCTTCATAGGTGCGAACGTAGGTAATGTCGCTCACCCACGCTCGGTTAGGTTCGTTAGGGTTGAGCTGGCGAGCGAGTATATTTTCGGCGATCTTCGCTGTCTCGCCACCTTTCATGCGGCGGCACTTATAGCCAATTTGCGCCCGTAGCTTGTTTGCTCGCATAATCTTAGCAACACGATGAACACTACAAGTTTCACCACGTTCTAACAAATCGCGATGTATCCATGGACTCCCATAAGTCCCACCGCTGGCAAGGTATGATGCTTTAATCAACTTCAGCAGTCGTGTATCTTCGATTTTCCTGTTTGATAACGGCTGAGCCAGCCATGCATAGAATCCACTGCGATGTAATTTGAATACGCGACACATCGAGGTGATTGAAAATTCCTGTCGATGATCACGCATAAATGCGTACTTTACTCTGGGTTGTTGGCAAAGTACCTTGCGGCCTTTTTTAAAATATCGCGATCCTCCGTAACACGACTTAACTCCGCTTTTAACCGAGCAATCTCGGCTTGATCATCGGAAGATTTTGTTTCTTTAGGACTAACGTGAAGGTCAGTGCGCCACTGATAAAGTGTTTTGGTGCAAATGCCTAGTCGTTCTGATACCTCTGCAATTGAATAACCTCGTTCAACAACTTGCTTGACGGCTTCTTTCTTAAACTCATCTGTGTAGCGTGTGCCTTTGCTCATAAACACCTCTTGTCGAGTTACAGTTTAACCCTTTTAGGTGTCTAGCAAAATTTGGGAAGTCCAGCGAGCCGGTGCACGACGATAGTCAATTTCAAATTGACCCGGATTCTTAACCCCTCGATTTATAATCGAGGGTGGCTTTGTTGCATAAATCAGTTTTAGTCGAAGCGATCCTAATACATGATCTGTTAAACGATGACAGCATAGCTATCAGGTCGACCGAGTTGTGTCATACGGTTCAAACAGGCGCACTTCAGGTGCAGTTCAACGGCCTGGTTGTCAAAGGTACGTGCCCGTACTCGATCACCAAAGATAGTCTTCATCCGAGACATCGCTGTCTCTGCCAACGAGCGACGGTGATAGCCACTGTCGCGCTTCCAGCGTTGACGGCTTATGCGTCGCATGGCGCGTAAATTGACATCCCGCCCATTGGGGGGCTTGCGGCAGTTACCGTGTTGCCAGATACGTGCCCCTTTGCGTGGGGGGATGGTAGCCCTCGCACCGCGTTGGGCAATGAGCTCATAGCAGGTGCGTTGATCATAGGCGCTATCCCCACTGACTTGAGCGATCTCACCGGCAATGCCCGCTAGCAGATCGCCCAACAGCTGGCCGTCTTTAAAATCGTTGGTTGTCACCACACTGCTCAGGATCTCACCGCTCGTCTCATCCACACTGAGGTGCAACTTACGCCATGTCCTTCGCCGAGTGACCCCATACCCCATAGGTGCGCACCCGCCACTCACCGGCACCAAAGACCTTGATACCGGTGCTGTCCACCACCACATGGCGGGCTTGCTCAGCCCGCTTGCTCAGCCCGTGCCTTGACGGGTAATTCAACCGCTATAGCGCTTAAGCGACGTGATACGGTACTGGGATCGGGTACAGCCAGCTCAAGTCCCATTAACTGCAACACCGATTCTGCCAACCCGCTGGCTTGGCGCCCTGGCTGACCAAACACACGACCCAACACGGCCATCGTCGCGATCGCAAGATCACTGTAAACCACCGGTACACCGCGCCGCTTAGGTTGCCCTTTCGCATACCAGCCTTCAGCGATCGCCTCATCAAACCACACCGTTAAGCTTCCACGTCGTTTCAACGCTGCGTTATACTCTGACCAGTTACGCAGACGATACTGGGTCTTGGTGAATTTTTTCATGGCCGTTAAAACGTACCATGACTCCGTCTGCGTAGCTACTCATCCCCTTAAGGACCTATTTATGCAACAAAGCCATCGAGGGTTGTTTAGTTGATTTAACATTTAATGCTATTTGCTAAGTGCCTGAACAATAATTCTCCCAATAATTTCTCAGATCGGATGAGGAATTACAAGCTGAAAAAACCGGGAAATTTTCGGCGAAGTACTTATTAATTTATTTGCCACTAATTAAGTACCCTTATAAACCGACTTCAGCAACCGCTCCATTATTTGATAAGTCTCCGTTCATCAACCAGACTTCATAGCCCTGAACATGTCCGTCGTATCGATTTTCATATTTGCGCCAAACCAGAGAAGCATTAGTCATTAACCAAGTTTCAAAATCTCTCACCAAGGGTCTACGCCAAACATTCAATAAAATCCACATTCGTTGCTGTTCATTCTCATAATTTTTTAATGTTTGTTCCCAGTCAACGGAATTATGATAAGGATTACCCCCGTATCTGCTCTCTAGGGTATAATTTTTTTTAGAATAACGGTTAAAGCCGTACTGACCTCCTTGCACGTAAGACAAAACTCTATCTCCAGGTTGGTAGTTTTTCTCTACAAATTTTACAGCTTCACGAAAGTCTAAACTATTTCTACCAACATATTGAGAAACTGTTTGAGGCAACATACAAAAAATTATAACAATAGTCATCACATGAGAGACGAATTTATAACTGTGAATGCTCTTTAGTGATTGCCAAGTTTGGTCGCATAAAAATGCAGCAAGAATAAATACTAATGGTGAGATATAAAAAATGTAACGCGAAGATATCGCTGCAACCATCGAACCAAGTAAAATTATTAACAGCGGTATTCCAATGTTTACTGCAATAAAAACTCCTTGCATAGAATCTTTATTAATCAAAAGAATAAGGCCAAATAATCCACTTATTGCAATCGGTAGTTGAAAATCTCTTACTAGCTGCATGAACAACCTCATGGGTCCAGTTGCACCAATTGCAAGTTGTCCTCTTTCTGTTAAAGAATCCCATAAAAAAGGTGTTACTAATATACATCCAATTGCGGCTATTGCTAAAAAAATAATTGCAATGCGTTTAGGATGTTGAGAGGCTAAAGTTGATCTAAAAAATAAAAAAATCACACAAAAAACTGCAAAAGAACTTGCTATTAAAACTGAGGTTATATGAAAAAGTATGGCTGTAAGGTTAGCTGTTAGCCCCCATATAAGATACTTCAGGTTATCAGAATGAATTGCCTTATAATAAAAATAATATGTAACCGACCCAAATAAAAATACTCCAGTATAGAAGCGGCTAAATTGAGAATAAAACAAATGCCAGCTGTTAAAAATTATTAGTAAAGAACCAATTAAAGCTACGTTTTGGCCAAAAACTTTTCTCCATGTTATGTAGAAAATTGGAATACTGGCTACTCCCAACAAAAAAGCAGGTAAACGAGCAGACCACTCAGTTACTCCGAATAATTTAAAACTGCCTAATACCAATACATAATAAGCTGGATTTACCAGTGAATCGATACGTTCAGCTGCATATATTACAGTAGGGTATTCATCGCCAATGAAAGACCAGTCTGATATCCCGTAAATCCTGCTAATAAATGCTAGCAGAATCAATATAGTTAAAACAAAAATATCACGTCTGAAGTTTTCTTTTTCTATTTTATAGTACATAAAATTATATTCCTAAGTACACGACAAAAATCTCAGTAACCATTGAAACTCCCCAAACTTGTCGGGGAGGTTGAACAAGACATGGCGGATGAAATCGAGGCCCTGTCGAAAGAAGGTTTTGAGAGGTCTGCCGAGGGTTTTTTAAGTAGATAAATCAGCCACTCACCCCCGACAAATTTCCGGTCAGCTAACAGTGCCCGGATACCTGTCCGACCGAAGCACGCCACGAAACGTTCTATCAAGTCTCGGCGCTCAGCCGTGTTAGAGTTAGCGGCCTTGGATAACAGCGTCCAAAACAGCGGTACGGCCATGCCTCGATGAGCAATGCCCAGCATCAGGATGTTGATCTCATGACGGCCGAAGGTCCAGTTTGTCCGATCTAGGGTCAAATACCACGGCCTCTCATCCACCGGCGCCAGATGGATAATCAGCTGGGCTACCCCGGTCTCATCGAGTGTAAACTGCTGGAAGAAACATTGCAGGCGACGATAGCTCGACTGCGGTTTGGCGCGTCCAGAGAAGGCGTGAGCAATCTCGGCGAGATTCACCGTGCAGACCTTAAACAGCGCTAAGATGAAATCGATAGACGGGCCCCATACCAATCGAGGTGTTGGGCCAGGGCTTGCTTGAGCAGCCGGTGGGGTGAAGGGGGCATGGCCTGTCGACTCCAAGTAGCATAAAAGTCTATAGTTTATAGCAATCTGTTAAAATTCAAAACGCTAAGGTTTTTCGTTGCGTACTGAGAAGATGTTTCCAAGTTAAATGGTTGACATAGCAACAGTTTGACCAACCACAACAATTTTTTTCATTAGAAATGCAGAGGCTATGCCACCATCTTCTCATAAAGCCGTAAGACTAACACTTATTAGTATTGAAAATAAATCGGTATCGGTTCGTTCCAATTCGATTGCGTGATCTAACTTTAGACGTTGTTGGAAACCAAAGGACCAGAATAGACTCGAAAATAGCTTGTTAGAATAACCAGAGAACTGAGAGGCGAGCCATGGCGATATTGACCTACGAAGACGTCAACGACAAAGCGAGCAGGCTGAGAGCGATGACGAGTTTGGACCGAGAGGAATTTGAGCAGCTAGCTGGCGGTGACGTTTGGGATAGTGTGGGATGCACAGCAGGCGCAAGCGGGCCATGACGCCGCAAAAGGGGTACGATCACCGGTGTTGAGGACGGTTGAGCAGAAATTATTATTCATTCTGTTCTACCTCAAGACCTATCCGCTGCAGGAAGTGCTGGGGCATTTGTTTGGACTCAGTCAGGGTCAGGTCAATGAGTGGATTCACCGCTTGAGTGGCGTGTTGAAAGAGGCCCTGAACCAGCGGTGCGATGGGCCCTCACGCCTGCCGGCAGAGATGCTGCAACGCCTGGCACAAGAGGACCTACAAGACTTTGGGATCGACGGGACGCAGAGGCCGATCTAGCGGCCTCAAGACGACGAGCGCCAACGCCAGTATTACAGTGTTAAAAAAAGGCGCACACCGTGAAAAACAACCTGTTGGTCGGTTTAGAAGATCGACAGATCAAGTACTTGAGTGATACGCACGAGGGGAAGAAGCACGACAAAAAGCTCTGCGATGAAGAGGGGATCTGTCCCCCACAGGGCAGTCACTTATACCGCGACAGTGGTTTTCAAGGCCACCACCTCGAAGGTGTCGTGATCCACGAACCGAAGAAAAAACCCCGCCGTGGCGAGCTCTCTGAGCAAGACAAAGTCCAAAATCGACTTGTCTCTCAAGTCCGCATTGGGGTCGAACAGGTCATCGCGGGCGTGAAACGATGCCATATTGTCAAAGCGGTGTTTCGTAACACAAAGCTCGGCTATGACGATACCGTCATGGAGCTTGCTTGCGGGTTACATAACTTCCGAAGCCAGTGTCGCTTGGAAGTCTATTGACAGGTTTTCAAGATAGGTTTTAGTTTCCAATAAGGTCTTTTTCTATTTGGTTTGGTAGCCAAACTCCAGAAGATACTTTTTACACCAAAAGACGAACCACTTGTTGAGGACAGGATGCAAATGAGTACGCCAACGTTCTACGGGACTAGTATCAAATCCAGTTTGAATATTGTCTTGAGATGAAAAGCTAGAGTTGATCATTCCTTGATCTAGCATTTCTTCAGTAAAATCAACTCCTAAAAAATCACAAATATTTCTAAGATGTTTTTTCGGATCGCTTACTAAATCCTCGTATCGTGATAGGTAATAACGATCAGGATACTCGTGTTGATAACGTTGATGCAGGTGAGCAATCCACAGCCAAGAAACAAGCACTTGAAGAATAACATAGATCTTTAAAGCCAGAGGAATTCGACGAAGGAAGCGATAACGAGGAGTTAAGTTTTCTTTATTTAAAACCTTTTGATTTTCTGAGACAAAAATAGCACGTGGGTCGCGGATAGTATGAATGACTTTAGCTTCTGGAAACCAGCTCATTAAAGTTGGTACGTAATAGATATGGGCTGGTGTTTTTTCCCCTCGGATAGCTTTACCATTAGCGGTAAAGATCATCACCAAATCAAACAAAGCTCGATCAGTACGTTCGGATTTTAGTAACTTTTGTAAAAAATCCTCTTGGTCAATATTTTTCTCAATCCACTTCCAGTGATTTCTTTTTGTACACTGATCACTATAGAGGTAGTCAACGATTTTACGGATTCCTTTATCCGTTGATAAATCACCAATTTGATTAAATTTATTACGATAGCCTTGAGTAAATAAATGACCTAAAAAATGGGTTTCACCTGTAATGGTAATTTCCGAAGAGCGATTTAAAGTAGTGCGCAATAATGTCGTTCCAGATCGAAAAGAGCCTACAATAAAAATATGAGTTGGAGGTCGCATTATAATGTAAATGATATATTATTTAACGGAGTGATATAGTCCAACACATGATACATTTCAACTTGCCCATTGTCGACAGTGAATATGTATCTAACGAAGGACTAATTAATATAGCCCATTATGGATTAATATTTTAACTCTATCTATATGATTATGCCTGATACAGGCAACTAGTGGTGAGCAGTATCTGATTTGAATGCAACAAGCACGGCTGCGCTGTGTTTCTGTATAAGGGTTATTTGTATACTATAAAAAAATTATACCATGCTAGCTACTTGAATTAAGTACAAAAAATCAAGCTAGTTAATCCAGTGAGATAGATCACGGTTAATAAAATTTTCGAGTTGATGGATATCACTTTTATAACATTTTTGAAGTTGTATTTTTGCGTCAATAGGAATGGCCGGCTTATGAAACAGATTTTCCCTGTAACGTTGCAACACAGTGCGAATTTTAGATGGAAGAATTGGATTAAATAACATCTTTATATAATTTTGATTTTCTAGCATGAGTTTAGCGAGTGCATTCTTTGGTATACCTGAAGGGTTATGCTTTAACAAATCTAATGGACAATAATCGGGATCTACATTAAGGAATGAAAACAATTGTTGAAGAAGTAACTGTGGACTCTTCACTAGATCTTCAAACAAGAATATTTTTATTTGATTTTTTGGAAACATTTCATAATAGGGAGCAAGTTGCTTTCCATAAAAACCTGTACTTATGTAATAACCAGTTGGGTCGTTGCGATTAATACGTTCGTCTTGTTGACTAAGTGCTGCGGCAAAATTTGATTCTTTGTCAATTCCTCTATGAAAATACATAAGATAATCTGAGTAAGCGCGTTCAACCGGATTTCTAAGAATAGCTATGAGCTTAACATCTGGAAGGTGGGAATGAATTGCTTTAACTGCACTTGAGTTGGACAAATATTCTGGTGAAACCTCACCAATCGCTTTTTTAAGTCCTGATTTCTCAAAGAGTCGCTCATAGTCTTCAGACGATTTGATACTTTTTTTATAAGCAGGATTATTTATAGAATGGTGTGAATTCACAAATGCAAAGTAATTAGGCTCTTTGATTTCAGGAATAAAAATTTCTGGATGCTGTTTCAAGTAGTAGTGAAGCGATGTAGTGCCGGATTTATAGGCGCCTATAACAAGAAAATTTGGAAAAGCCATAAAACTGAAATCCTGTCATCTTGTTGTATTAGCGTAAAAAAATTAAAGTGTTGTAAAATTAATAATATAAACAAAGTTTTAAAAAACAATTGTCCATGAGTCGTTAAGAATCAATATAATTGTACCTACTAAAGCATAATTTTTATTAAGTATAGGATAGGATCACCTTTAATTTATATTAATTTTTCCTATAAAAATCAAGTAATGGTTTACATGCTTGGACCCAACCAAAATTTTTACTTACAAATTCATAAGCATTAATTCTTAGTATATTACATTTTTCATCATCTGCTAATAATTCGCAAACTGCTGATGCAAACTCACTAATACTATTAGCGATGATAATATTGTCATTGTTAGTTACATTAATACCTTCGCAGCCTACAGACGTACTAACAATTGGTCTACCAACGGCCATTGCCTCAATGATTTTGATTCTAGTTCCACCTCCGCCACGCAAAGGTACTATCAGCAATCTACATTTTTTATAATATGGAATGACGCTTTGTACATTAGAGAAAAAATGAACACTTGGATCATCTAATAGATATTTTAATCGATTTTGATCTAGCTTTCCTACTATATACCAATTGACGTCCGATATAACTTTTTTAACATTAGGAAATATCTGAAAATAAAAAAATTTGATGGCATCATAATTAAAGCTCATTCCAGAGCCAACAAAGATTATGTTTTTTTCGGCGGGGAGCTTTTCCACAAACTGATACAATTCTAGGTCAATACCACCTGTTAGTACGCTAAGCTTGCTTCCTGCAATGTCAGTGTTCTGTAATATGGCATTTTTCTCATTATTAGATATGGTGAAAATATGATTCGAATTTAGTAACGATTTAGTTTCAAAATTTTGGACTCGTTTCCAATTATAAAAATTAAAAAACTTTGTCCAAGCTGGTGCGAGCTCAAATAGTCTTTTGTATCTCAATGATTCGTAGTCATACAAATTAATAATGATTGGAATATTTTTTGGAATACACGAACTATAAAAACTTAAAAAAGAACGCTCAAACTGAATGAAATTAATGTTTTGATTTTGTAAAAGCTTTTGGATTGATGTTGCTACTTCATGAAAATAGTAAAAGTGATACTCTAAGGGCTTAGTTTGAAAGATATTAACCATAATAGCATATAGCTTTTTCCAAAAATCATACTTTATTTTTACTGGAAAAATACTATTTTCTAACATTCGCTGTGCATCATCTAAAAGTATTAATTCACTTTCATTTTTTATAATACAAATAATCCTAAGGTCGAATTCTTTGAGCAACTGTTTAGATATATTGTAAACGCGTGTTCGAACACCATCATTTGGTGGATAGGGCAAACCATCACAAATGATCAAAACTGTTTTTCTTATCATAAGACTATTAAAGTAACTGAACTGATCTTGAAATATGAATATGTATTAGTGAGAAAAGTAATTAAAATGAGAAAGATTCAGAGTCAAATTAACATTAAGTAAATGGGAAAAATAAATGCAATCGCTCTGAGTCAGAGTATATTTATCTGCTAGAATCTTAAAAATTAGCGGTAACTGACCAATTCAATAAACTTATGCATCTTGATAAGTGCATCATAATTTTTTTTCAAAATATCCTTTTCCTTCCCGTCCTAAAGCAAAATCTAAAACTCCTTTAATAAGGCCTACTGCTGCTGAGTAATTTCCGTTTCTCAAAAATCCAGCTAATCCACGCATATAATATAATAATACTTTGAATAAATCAGCTATTGAAAAATCTATAGCATTTCTTTTTATGAATATTAGTTTGTTTCGATATAAAAAGTACGACCACAAAAATGATCCGCGAATCATGGATTGTGCAACTTTATGAAATAAATAAACATTTTCAAGTAAAGCCAATTTATAACCTAGATCCATTGCTTTAATACATAATTCACTCTCTTCAGAAGTCAAAAAGTAGGGTTCATAAAATCCATTTACTTTTCTTAATAGGTCAGCCCTAACAAATAGAGCACACCCATAAAGAAAAGTAACAATCGTTGCTGACTCCGTTAACGGCTTATGGTATTTATCACCTCGTTTTTCCAACTGTATTATTCCAGTATTGCGATCAAGGTGACCACCTCCAAACCATATTTTTCCTTCAGGATAGTTTAATACTATCGGCGATACTATACCTACATCTGTATTTGCTTCTAAATAATTTATCATACGATCGATAAGCATCTCATCGTCGATCAGCGTGTCGTTATTAAGCAAAAATATGTAGTTAGCGTTATTTCGGAGAGCTGCATGAATTCCTGCATTACATCCACCTGTGAAACCAGTATTAGTTTTTAATTTTATAATATTGACTTCTGGATGTGCTTTTTCAATTTCTTGCACCGACTTGTCGGTTGAGCCATTGTCTACAACTAATATTGATAAATTTTCATGGGAAATAATTGTTAAAGAGTCAAGACACTTGATTGTATCTTTAAAACCGTTCCAATTAATAATGATAATATAAGTTCTTGTTTTTTTTTTCATGTCATCTTCTATATGAGCTTTAAATAAAAAAATTGATGTTAGTAAAAAATCATTTTTGAGTCAGGATTTTGACAATATATTAATGTAAAAATTATAGATCTTATTTACTCTGCCATCAAAACTAAGTTCGTTATGGACAAACTCCCATTGATCAGAACAACAATGCTCTCTTTGAGTTTTGTTTTCAATGAGTAGTTTTGTTTTATCATAAAAACACTCGACTCTCGTATCACATAGTAGCCCCAGTCTGTGTCTTTCAAACAGTTGCTTTAAATCACCTACCGGATTTGTTAATATAGGTTTTTCTACAGAAAAATAATCACTAATTTTATTAGGCCATCTTGCTGCATTACGCAAGTTGTCACGTAACGGCAGGACAAAAAAATCACAAGATGAGAGATAAACTGCATAGTCTTCTCGATCAACCCATCCAGGGTAAATTATTCTGCTTCTAAAATTAATATTTGGCATAAATTTATTACATACGTAATCACGGTTGCCAGTCACAAGCAGCATTAGTCTGTTATATTCACAAGTTAATTTATTAAATGCTTTCCAAAAAATTGCGTTGTCTTCTTCGTCCTCTTCGCATATGTTAATCATTCCTATAATTATACTTTCTTGGTCGAGTATAAGCTTTGATCTAGCTTCTTTTGTATCATATTTTTTTAGATCAGATGTTTCTGCACCACCGTAAAGAACTATGGTTTTGTTATAAATATCCGTATGACATAAACGTTTTTTTAATGTGTGTGTGATTGCAATTACACCATCATACTTTTTGGTTGCAGGCAACTCTGTATAGTTATCGTATAAAGCAATATATTTTTGTAAACCTTTTATTCTAAAATCTGCTAATCCTCCTTTACCAAACCATTCCCACCATTCATTAATTATTTTAGATTTTTTAACTTTTTTTCCAATAAATGCTGGAACAAACCCGGCTGGACGGTGCCCCATATCGACATGAATAATATCGTACTTAGTTGTTAATATCTTAAAAGTTTTATACACTAAATCAAAGAGTGAGAACCCGCCTCTTACAAATCTTGCAGGTAAAAAACTCGGTACACTAATAACTTTAAAATTCTTTTTGGGTTGGATAACAGAGAAAGAAAAAATATTTATAGAAGGATAAATCATGGTTACATAAGTGTTCGGGTTTCTAGTTAATATTTCGGATGTGCGATAGCGAATATAAAAACAGCTGGCTAATTCATTTACTGAGTAACTAGAAAGCATAAGAACTTTCAACTTACAAGAAATATTCTCATCTTTCATCATTTATCGCTTCTCTTTCGTCATTTGCTGAATTAAGCAAAATCGCCATAACCAAACAAAGAATTAGAATTCGCCAAGGATCCATAAAAAAATTAATAGTAATTTCTGCAATTAAAATAAGCGTGAACAAATATCCTGAAAACTTTGCCATCACAATATCTACATTTGGTTTTTTGAGATTTTTTATAAGAATCGAATAATAAACGCTAATAAGGGCTACCATCCATATCAGACCTGGTATACCCAGAAATTTTATTACATGTATATATCCTAGATCCGAACCATAAGCGGCTGCATGTAAATCTGTTGATGCTTTGTCTTTCCTTATAAGTAAACCACCGTTACCAATGTAAGGGTGTTCTTTGATGCTTTCTATATTATATCTTATAAATCTCATCCTTGATCTCCATGAGCCTTCTTCATTACTGACATCTTTATAAGTACTTTGTATAGAATTCACAATGATGTTTTCGTTTGAGTTATTTATTGTAGTGAATATCGTACCTGTAATAAAGAAACAAAATGTTAGCCCAGCCAGTACTTTAAATCGTCGTTTATTAATGAGAAGAATAATTACAGTAATAGATAGTGCCAAAATATACATTCTTGTTTGTCTAAATATAACGGCGGCATATATTATCAAAAAACATATTAATGAATATTTTGCATATTGATCCTCCTCTAAGTATCGAACTATATGCCAAATCCCTACGGTCACGAGAATTTCCATTGCTGGCACATATGCGCGAGTGATGCCTGCTCTTTCGCCGTGCCCTTCAGCCCATTTGTGGTGAAATAATACGATTCCATAGTAGTTGATAATAGTCATTCCTATAATCACCAGACTAAGGATGGTCATAAAACTCATAAATATGTTCACATTTTCCCTTGTGTTTAATACCATCAAAAACAGAAAAAAAATACCGTAGTACATTTGATGACGGGCAGCAATCAAACTATCCGATAAAGCTTGACCATAGTACATGGTCGTGAATGAAGCTTGCGCAAAGATAAAGATGAGATAAAAAAATATGAACCAGGTAAAAGGATTTTTATATGATGAAATATCGGTACGTTTTACAAACCAACCCCAGAAAAGACCTATTATTATTAAAAGGAGTCCCACGTCTTGTAATCTGCTTCCAGCAATATCTTGACTGAACCAAATAAAAAATAAACTATTACCAAACGCAAATATTAGCAAAAGAAGCAAAATCAAGATACAACTCCTTCAATACTTGATTATCAATACCTGTAGTGATGTTTTAAAATAATTTTTTTAGTTTTTTGAGTAATTTAGCTAGAAACCGCTTTCCCACTTTACTAAAGTGAATCATAAGGTACAAGTCTATAGCGTTCCTGCCTGTATCGATAGTTTATTTCCTATATTTATGTACTTTCACTCACATTGATCATCTCCATATTCTAAATATGCATATCCAAATAGTAACTCTAGTACCATCCATCGTAGTCATTTTGTTCACGAGCCACTATTGGAAATCAAATAGATAACTAAGCTACTTGAAAGCATTAGCGAGAAACTTAAATAGCTTAGAGTCGATCTCGTCAAAAAGTATGACCAAATTTTACATATTTTGACAAATATAATGACTTTATTACTTGACTTTGCTCTCTAGATTTTACCTAAGCATATACGATTATATACCTTATAAAAGTAGTAAAAAATAATGCTGTTCGCTTAGCAACACCTTTAGTCATGAAGTCATGCAATTTAGTAGCAAGCAAGCAAGTCATTGATTATGAATATGTTGAAGTTACTTAAAAAATATGATCTTTACTTTTTAATTCGCAATTAACCATACAATAGGAAATGTTTTTGATTGCAAATTTAAAAAAACCAACTATTTGGAAGATAAAAATAATTTTGGTATCCAGCATAAATTCATTAATCATACATATTGGCCCACTATTTGCAAAGCTTTGCCCGACTGTGTTACACCAGATTAAGCTGGACTATAGAATTATTTTTAAAGGAGTTTTTTTATGGTATCAAAAAATTCAGTATACCCCTTATTTTCTATATTTAGATCGACTTCAATTCGGTTTTTCAAAAAAACATGTATGTTAGCTTTATTATTTATCCTAAGCATAAATGCTAATGCCGGTTTAATATTTAGTAGTGATTTTGAGAAGAATATTGTTTCTAGTAAAAGTAATGCGAACAATGCTTGGAAGAAACAGGCTTGCGAAGATAAGGCTATTATGCCAGTAAAGGCCGGCGAGTTCGGAGCACCTGCCCCTAGGGCTGGTAAGTACATGCTTAGATCGATAACAAAGTCAAAGTTGTGTAAAGGGATTGGTAAAATTAGAACAGAGCTTATTGGAAACGGAGTTGTTCCATCTAACACAGAACGATGGATTGGTTTTAGCACCTACATTCCTAAAAACAGGTTTAGTGAACAAAAGCCAGTAGCGTTTTTCCAGTTGCATTATACTTCAAAGGGATATGAACTTTTTAACATAGAAGCAGAGCAGGGTAGATATACATTATTAAATTATAACGCCTCTAAAGGAAAAAGGGAGAGAAACAAGATTGCATCAATTGAATATGATGTTTGGACAGACTGGGTGTTTCATGTGAAGTTTACTAACCCATCTTCCAAAAAAATGGGATTTGTTAAAATTTGGAAGAACGGAAAACTTGTTTATAACTGGAAAGGTCATACTATTAGGAACGGGCAAAAAAAAGCTGGAACGCGTAAGATTGGACAATATGTTCATAAAGGATGGCCAAAGAGCAACCCTCCTTACATGGTAATGTACCATGACGAGTTTCGCGTTGGGGATCAAAACTCAAGTTATAATGAAGTATCTCCTGGTGGGAAGAAGCCTACTAAAGATATTGGATTACCAACTACCCCAACTGGCTTGAAAGTTATAAAACATGAAATAGGGTCTTAGGTAAAATTTATTTTGTAAGATCAATATTACTACTATTCTGTTAACTTAGTGAACAACAGCGACCTGGATTTTTAACAGTTAGATTTCTATGAGCTAATGCAATTCATTAAATCAATTTAAGAAAACCAGGTCACATTTCATCACTATACATTCTTCCGACAAATTCCAATCCGGTTTCCAAGAAAAATTCTTGTGCTTGTGCCCTGAAGTTGAATCAATTGCTATAGCCTGTTGGCAGACTTTTCGACGTAACGATAGTCAGCCACTTCCTCTTGAGATCGCAGACAGGGTCATAAACCTTTGAGTTAAGGAAACCGGTTTACCTCTATTTCAGTACAAACAACAATCGGCTATGCACGATGGTCAAGGCAGTGATTATTGTCTCTGGTAGCGGTATTAAAAAAGGTGACAAGATAGAGTATTGCGATTTGCTAAAATTTTGCACCGACCCTGCTGCGTGCATCCGGATTAGCGGTACCCAAGAGAATGCAGGGTAAGATACTAGATATAGTTTGAATAGTGATTAACTTGTAATAATGTGAAGTGTGGTTTCAAGTGTCAAAGGCAATTGTGATTTTGCTGCACCGCACAGGGTAAATGTAGGCGTTCTTAAATTGAATCCGGGAGAATACCAGCCACCGTTTGGTTGGCCACGTAACAACTCCCAATTCAACATAGGGTCAAGTGTGAGTTCAATACCAATAGGGCCATGTTTAATCCGGCAACTATGGTTTGCCAATTCGACGGTACACTTGGGATGAAAATGAAGTCGCCAATCTAAGTTATGTGTGTTTTTGCCTATAACTTGGTCGCTAACTAACAGCGTATTTTTAATTCGATCCAAGCGCAATCGCCGCCGATGGGTAACTCTTCCCGGCAAACGTAGATAACCATCATGTTCCGCGCATAGTTCTACATAGTTCTCAGCAATAGACCAGTCCAACACATTACAGTTAGCCTTTTTTCCCCAAAGAAATGCCCCTTCAGGAACTGATTGGCTTAATTGATCGATAACAATAGTATTATGAGCCAGAGTGCTCCGGAAGTAGTCGCGGATATAGCTTTCCGTAAAATAGGTGTACGTCCCCGGATCGACAATGATAGGTATTCCTGAGACCGACAAGGTAAAGCTTAGGGCATCGGCATGACCATGGGCGGCGGTTCGCAAAAAGCCAAGCGGTCCAGCATCTACCAAACAGAAGATTTCATCCGCTTGGTTACGGCGGTTAGCTAGAACATAAAGCCCAGCATCTTCTAATGCACTAGATCCCGTTGCAGGACAGAACGAAGGTTCATGCTGTTCACTTTGATACCAGTCTAGAATCTCGGTGAAAGCACTGTTTTCCGAAGGGTCAGGTACGTTGGCTTCGATGGCAATGCGGGCAAAACTATATATCCAATCTAGCCGAGAAATGTATGGAAAATTACAAATAGCCACGCCGCCGTCTTCATCGCCATAGCGGGGCAGGTTGGATGCAACATCAGTTACCAAAGGAATTACTTCCGCCATGCGCCGGATGTCATTTTCGCTCTGACGGGAAAATGGCTTATCAGCACGTTTTGCTTCTAGTGCCGAGAGAAGAAATAACTCTATACTAAATAGATGATAAGAAAACGCTAGCTCTCGGTTTAAACCACTCGCAAAGGTTTGTTTTGTAATTTCTTGTTCAAGAATCTGTTGTGAATGATCCGCCCACTGCGCCGATTCGGAAAAATAGGGCCACACGGTCGCCGCAATAAACAAACCGGCCAGCTCTCCGATGAGATGATTGTTAGCGGAAGATCCGTAAGATGGGTTTTTGTGTATGAGCCACTGATGTCTATAAATAGCGGGCCATAACCTACCATGCGGGCCGAACAAGATTTCGTGATTGGGTGAATCTCTTAGCAAACGTTCAATCCACACCCAACTAATTAAACGTAAACCAAGTTCTAATGAACTATGCCAGTTAACGCCCTTGAGAAAAGGATTGCTTTCTAACCACGAAGACAGATGTTTTGTGATTTCATCAGCATACTTTACATTTTTAGTCATGGCATAGGCATATGCTGCTGGTACCAGATACTGATGGCGATTAATCTCCCAAATGTTCTTGATGTTTCCCACATTGTTACGGTTGCGATAGTCGATATCAAACGCAAAATTCAGTGGACTTCGTTTTCCGCTTTCAGGATCTAAATGCCAGCCCAATGCATCTATATTAAACACAGTATTTAGAAGGATCAATTTTCCATTTATTAAACTATCCGCGTTTTCGACGATGGCCTGACGAGGCTTATTAAGCCGATCGAAAGCAATCTTTGGATTCCATCGGTCTACTTTTCTTAGGGTAGGCAGTGGACTTTCCCACTGTTTTTGTTTTTTCCACCAACTCTTCCAGAGTGTAAACCGTACTCTCATGAGCAACTCAAAGGGTGTCATCGCCGTTAGACGATTCCAGTACCAAAGAAATTGGGAATATTTTTTTCTCACTTCCGTTTTTGCCTATGGAGACGGGGGATACATCAATGTTGATTATGGATTATCTTATATTGAAGATTTTGAAATCGAGTCCGCGTAATTCATTTTCTAATTAGAATAATCAACTTTATATAAATCTGCCGCAAGACAGCGCAGGATAAAACTTTTTGAAAGGAGCAAATGTGTTTGAAGAAGGAGAGACTCAACACTTGATGCCGCAATCTCAGAGGGTTTATTGTAATAATTAAACAAATAAGAATTTGGGAGTTGCAACTGCAGGTGGCCATCAGTGCTATGAATTTTGAAGGTACTTTTATTATTCAAATAAAAATCTTTATTAAGCATTTTTACTAACAGGTTTAAAGATGAACATGAAACGTATCACATTTTCAACAAAACAAAAACTTCTGTTTTTTTAGAGTGATTCTCGACGGCGCAAATCCAAAGTATGTGGAAAATCTAGGTTTTTTTCTTCGGGTGGCGCCGTCATGGGTCCAGGGGTATGGCCATAATCCCAGAAGCGGGCAATTCGTCGGCTTTCGGCTTCATAGGCATTGACTGGAAAGGTGTCCGGGTTACGACCCCCCGGATGTTCCACATGGTAAGTACAACCGCCTATGGAGTGGTTATTCCAGGTATCCACCATGTCGAACACTAAAGGCGCGTGTACAGGAATAGTGGGGTGCAAGGCAGAAGGGGGCTGCCAAGCCCGATAGCGGACCCCGGCTACATATTCACCGGGCACACCTGTGGATGACAAGAGTACCCGACGGCCATTACAGGTCACCACATGACGTTCGCCGATCATGTCGCGCACCGTCACCTGAAGACGTTCCACCGAAGAATCCACATACCGGGCGGTGCCTCCCAGCATGGACTCTTCCCCCAGCACATACCAAGGCTCAATGGCTTGACGCAATTCCAGCTCCAGTCCCTGATAATGCACGGTTCCATAACGGGGAAAACGGAACTCCAAAAAGGGGGCAAACCAGGCCAGTTCAAAGGCAAAACCCCAGTGGTTAAGGTCTTCCAAAACCGTTTTAAAGTCTTGCCAAATGTAATAAGGCAGCATAAAGCGATCGTGGAGGGCGGTTCCCCAACGCACCAGACGATGCTCATAGGGTTGTTCCCAAAAGCGCACCACTAAAGCCCTTAGCAACAGCATCTGCATGAGACTCATGCGGGCATGGGGGGGCATCTCGAAGGCGCGCATTTCCACGAGACCTAACCGCCCGGACGCGGAATCCGGGGAGTAAAGCTTGTCAATACAGAATTCAGCACGGTGGGTATTGCCGGTCAGGTCTACTAACAGATGGCGCAACAGTCGATCCACCAGCCAGGGTTGTGGCACTTCCCCCTCAGGCATTTGTTGAAAGGCGATTTCCAGTTCATAAAGGCTTTCATGCCGGGCCTCATCTACCCGTGGCGCCTGACAGGTGGGGCCGATAAACAGCCCTGAAAAGAGATACGATAGGCTGGGGTGATGTTGCCAGTAAATCAACATGCTACGCAGTAAATCCGGTCGGCGCAGAAAGGGGCTGTCCGCCGGTGTAGCGCCACCCAACGTCACATGATTGCCGCCACCGGTGCCCGTGTGGCGACCATCTAACATAAATTTCTCGGTGGCAAGTCGCGACTGGCGGGCCTCTTCGTAGAGGATTTGGGTGTTTTGTGCAAGCTCCGCCCAGTTTTCAGCCGGATGAATATTTACTTCGATGACGCCTGGGTCTGGACTGATGGAAAACCGGTTTAAACGCCAATCCGAGGGTGGGGTATAGCCTTCAATGCGCACCGGCATAGCCAGTTCCGCGGCAGTGTGTTCAATACTGGCCAGCAGATCCAGATAGCGTTCCAGAGTATCCAAGGGTGGCATAAAAATATGCAGCAACCCGTCTCTGGCCTCGACGCAAAGGGCTGTATGGATGACCTCCGAGCTATCGGTTGTGGGTTGCGCTTGAAAATCCCCAGGGTGGACGTCGGTTTTAAGCCATCGGCTATAGCGCTGCATGACTTCACCGTGGCTATCCCCCAACTGTTGCCTGAATTCAAACAAAGACTGTTCCTGGGGTGTTTCCCGTTGATTTTCTTCAACCCAGGGCAAGGCAGCTAAGGGCAACCGATAGCCCATGGGCGAATCGCCGGGAATAAGAAACAGATGATCCCGGCGTAATACCCACGGCCCGCTTAACCAATGGCCGCCGGTTTTGGCGGTTTGCCAGCGCAGGGGCAGAGCGTAACCCACCACCTGGCCAAGATCCTGTTCCAGCAGTCGGGCGAGACGGCGGCGCTCTTCATCGTCTTCTAGATCGTGGTGCCGAGGGTCCACATTGGCCGGTAGCGTTTGTTCTTTCCAGAGATAATAGTAGCCATCCTCGTAGCCAGGAATAGCTCGTTCCGGGCGCACGCCGAGACGTTGCGTGAGGGCTGTCACAAACTTCTTAGCCTCATTGGGCCCATAGCCATAGTCTTTTTCATCATCCGCCATGAGTTGGGGATTTTGCCATAGGGGAACGCCATCCCTGCGCCAGTAACAGGCAAACGCCCAGCGGGGTAGAGATTCTCCTGGATACCATTTGCCCTGACCATAATGGAGAAAACTGTTAGGAGCAAATTGGCGTTGCAAACGCTTGAGCAACTGTCCGGCTAGTTTACGTTTGGTGGAGCCCAGTGCGGCTACGGTCCACTCAGCGCCTTCCATATCATCGATGGAGACGAAGGTGGGTTCACCGCCCAAGGTTAACCGCACATCGTCAGCTTTAAGCTGCTGATCCACCTGATGACCCAGTGCTTGGATACGTTGCCACTGGTCATCGGTGTAGGGTTTTGTCACTCGGGGATCTTCGTGAATGCGCGTTACTTGCATGGCGAAGTGAAAATCCACTTCACAGCGGTCGGTATGCCCCGTCACCGGGGCGGCGCTACCGGGGTTAGGGGTACACGCCAAGGGAATATGGCTTTCCCCGGCAAATAAGCCGGAGGTGGGATCGAGGCCGATCCAACCGGCGCCGGGTATAAACACTTCTGCCCAGGCATGTAGATCGGTAAAATCTCGATCCGTGCCGGATGGACCATCCAGGGATTTAACATCCGGTTTAAGCTGAACCAAATACCCCGAGACAAACCGTGCCGCCAAACCCAAGTGGCGTAAGATCTGCACCAAAAGCCAAGCGGAATCCCGGCATGAACCACTACCCTTCGTTAAGGTCTCCTCACAGCTTTGCACCCCTGGTTCCATGCGGATAATGTAATTGATATCTTGTTCCAAGCGGTGATTGAGGGCCACTAAAAAATCCACGTTGCGCTGCCGTTTGCGGTCTACACTCGTTAACCACTGTAACAACAAAGGCCCTTGTTCTTTGATTTCTAGATAGGGGGTAAGCTCTTCACGCAGTTCAGGTTTATAGTGAAAACCATAATATTCCGCATAATCCTCCACAAAAAAATCGAACGGGTTAATGACCGTCATTTCCGCCACCAAATCCACTTCCACCACCAGTTCCCGAACCTTCTCTGGAAACACCACCCGCGCATGAAAATTGCCAAACGGATCTTGGAGCCAGTTGATGAAGTGTTTAGCAGGCTGTATTTTTAGGGAATAGGCATGGATAGGTGTGCGCGTATGAGCTGCAGGACGCAGCCGGATGACGTGGGGTGAAACGCCGACCAGTCGGTCGAAGTGATAAGAAGTTTTATGATTTAAGGCAACGCGTATGGTCATGAGCTAACCTTTTTAAGAGTTTTCGCGAGCACTAATCGGGCAAACATATAATGCAACAACCATTCCCAGGGAAAGCATGCTTACGACTTATATAAATGGTGTTCCTGCCATAAAACGGAGCACTAAGACGGTTTTATTGCACCTTATGGGTGCAGGTGAGCAGGTGAAGCATTATTTTGCGTCCCAGTATGACCGATCATACCAGCAAAGCGCCTTACATAGCTCCCACGACGCTTTACTGGTATACCCCTTGCAAAGTTAGGTTATAGTTTTATGACAATGACCAAAACCACTACTCACCGTTTCTCGGCGCCCTAAAGGGAAACCCATGACAATCGATTGGCAGCATTATTCCACGGCGCAATTCTATGATGAGCTGATCAGCACACCGGGCGCACCGCGACCGGTAGCCCGTGTGTTATGCGATTATCTAGCCTCCTTGAGCGATGAAGAATTGCAAGCCCGTAAAACAGCTGCCGAATTAGCTATCCAGGTTATGGGCATTACGTTCACGGTTTATACCGAAGGGGGCAGCATCGATCGGGCCTGGCCCTTTGATATTTTGCCTCGCATTATCCCAAAGCAAGAATGGAATCGCACGGAAGCGGGATTAAAGCAGCGGGTCGAAGCCTTAAACTTGTTCATCGATGATATCTATCGTGACCAACGTATCATCCACGATGGGGTGTTTCCCGCGGAATTGTTGGCCCAATCCGTCAATTTCCGTCCGCAATGTATTGGCGTTAAAGTGCCCCACGGTGTTTGGGCTCATGTCTGTGGGAGCGATTTAGTGCGCGACAAAGATGGGACCCTATACGTATTGGAGGATAACCTGCGGGTGCCTTCCGGCGTTTCGTATATGTTGGAAAACCGGGTGGTGACTAAGCGGGTTTTTCCAGAGCTGTTCCAAAACCAGCGTATTCAGCCGGTGGACGACTACCCCTCGCAACTTTACGATATGCTGGCGTCCCTCTCACCCAGGCCAGGCAATGATCCGCAGATCGTAGTATTGACGCCAGGGATCTATAATTCCGCGTATTTTGAACACGCCTATTTGGCCCAGCAAATGGGTGTACAGCTGGTGGAAGGTTCAGATCTCGAAGTGGGTGATGATGATGTGGTTTATATGCGCACCATTCAGGGACGGGAACGGGTAGACGTTATTTATCGCCGTGTCGATGATCTTTTTCTGGATCCAGAAGTCTTCCGCCCTGATTCAGCTTTAGGTGTGCCCGGTCTCATGCGTGCTTGGCGCAACAGCAAAGTGGCACTCGCCAATGCGCCAGGGGCAGGTGTCGCCGATGACAAAGTGGTTTATGCCTATGTGCCAGCCATCATTAAATACTATTTAGATCAAGAGCCTATTATTCCGAATGTGCCTAGCTATCTGTGCATGAACGAAAAAGATCGGGGTTATGTGCTTAATAATTTAGACACACTGGTGGTAAAACCTGCCAACGAGTCTGGCGGCTACGGAATGCTCGTGGGCATACACGCTAAACAAGAAGAACGGGATAAATTTGTCGATTTGATCCAACAAAACCCGCGCAACTACATGGCGCAGCCTACCTTAAGTTTGTCCACGGTGCCAACCCTGTTTGGCCATAGCAGTGTTATAGATACTAAATACGCTGCCTTACGCCGGTTCCACGGAGATGAAACGCACACAATGTATCATGTAGAGCCTCGCCATGTGGATCTACGTCCCTTTATTCTATCGGGCAGCGATATCTATGTCACCACCGGTGGGTTGACCCGGGTGGCCCTGAACCGAGGCTCCTTAGTGGTGAACTCTTCCCAGGGAGGTGGTAGTAAAGATACTTGGATCGTGGATGGGGAGGGGTTTTAATCATGCTTTCTCGCGTGGCTCAAAATATCTACTGGATGTCCCGTTATATTGAACGTACTGAGGGGACAGCCCGGATTATTAGCGTCAATGCTATTCTGCTACTGGATTTACCACCGGACACCTCCTTTGGCTGGGAGCCGTTGATTTTTATCACCGGCGGCGAACAGCAATTTTTTGAATCATATAACGCCGCCGATGAACCTAACGTCATCCGGTTTTTGGTTAGTGATGAAAAAAACCACAGTTCGATTATTGCGTGTTTATCGTCGGCTCGGGAGAATCTGCGCACAACCCGGGATGTAGTACCCAGGGAAGCTTGGGAGCAGGTCAATGACCTTTTTCTGTATGTGCGGGATCATTTGCAGATGGGTATGTCACGGCGCGGTCGCTATGAATTTCTCAAGCGCATCATTCAAGGGGTTCAGCAGGTCACCGGTTTACTGGCGGGCACCATGAGTCACACCTATGCCTATGACTTCGTGCGGATTGGACGTAATCTGGAACGCGCCGATATGACCAGCCGGATTCTCGATGTACGCTCGGGCAATATATTACCCGGTCAGAGTGCCCTGCAAGTCCAAGGCGGACAAACCCAGGAGCAAACGGAATTAAATCCTTTTGAGAATATTCAATGGATGAGCGTGCTTAAATCTTTAGGCGCCTATCAAATGTATCGTCAGCAGGTGCGGGTTAGAGTTAGGGGACCCGATGTTATCAAGTTTTTATTGCAAGACCCGTGGTTTCCCCGCACGGTTTGTCACTGTTTGAGTGAGTTGGAAAAAAGCTTGCGCAAGCTGCCAAAAAGCCTACCTTTATTAGAACCTATCACTGACCTTAAAAGACAGGTTAGCAGTACTCATGTGGCAGACCTGGACAAACGTGCGCTGCATGTATTTGTCGATGAGGTACAACGAGGACTGGGCAACATCCACCAGCAGATGGCCACGACCTATTTTGGGCGCTAGAGGCTATTCCCAGACAGCCAAACCTGCCACGCGATGTCACCGACCATGATAAGTTACAACCCGTTCTACCTCATGGCGGGCGCCCAGAATAACAGGGATGCGCTGATGCAGTGCGGTGGGTTTTATATCGAGAATACGTTCATAGCCGGTTGATGCAGCGCCCCCGGCTTGTTCGATCAGAAAAGCCATGGGATTGGCCTCATACAACAGTCGCAACCGACCAGGCTTAAGGGGTTTTTTAGTATCCCGTGGGTACATAAAAATACCTCCCCGATTTAAAATCCGATGTACTTCGGCAACCAAGGACGCAATCCAGCGCATATTAAAATATTTGCCACGGGGTCCCGCTGCCCCCGCGACACACTCTTGCACGTAACGTTGTACCGGCGTTTCCCAAAATTGCTCGTTAGACATATTGATGGCAAACTCCTGAGTGTCAGGCGCTATACACATATCGAAGTGGGTGAGAATAAATTCGCCCACGCTGCGGTTTAAAGTAAAGCCATGCACCCCATGGCCGCTGGAAAACACTAATATGGTAGAAGGTCCGTAGATGGCGTAACCAGCGCACACCTGTTGCCCCCCAGGTTGCAGAAATTCTTCCAACGTTGGCTCAGTGACCTGGTCTGGGCAGCGTAACACCGAGAAAATGGTGCCTATGGCCACATTGACATCGATATTGGAAGAGCCATCCAAGGGGTCAAAAACCAACAGATATTTGCCTTTGGGATAACACTTCGGAATAGAATAAACCGTTTCCAGCTCCTCGGATGCGAGGGCTTTAAGAAGCCCCGTCCATTCTAAGGCATCAAGAAAAATGTCATTGGCAATTACATCGAGCTTCTGTTGTACTTCTCCTTGAACATTTTTTCGATCCACTGAACCTAGAACACCGACTAAATTCCCTCGATTAGCGAGATGGGAAATTTCTTTAATCGCCGTGACGACATCGTTAACGAGAAAAGTGAAATCGCCCGTCGCACTGGGGTTGTGACGCTGTTCTTCAATAAGAAAACGAGTAAAGGTAACGCCGGTTTGCATCACGCTGGTCCGTTCGTTGTGGTGCTATTTTCAACAGATCCTTTAGTCTCCGTCAAAACGCCAATTTTTTTTGTACTAACCTTTCGATCAAGGGCTGTAGAATAATTTCCATCGCTAATCCCATCTTGCCTCCAGGCACCACAATAGTGTTACGCCGAGACATAAAAGATCCGTTTAGCATACTGAGCAAATAGGGGAAATCCACCGGTGTTTTTTTTATATTACGAAAACGAATGACGACAAAACTCTCATCTAGGGTGGGAATGTCCCGAGCGATAAAAGGATTAGAGGTATCCACGGTAGGAACCCGTTGGAAATTGATATCCGTCCGGGAAAATTGCGGTGCAATGTAATGGGTATAGTCATACATACGGCGCAGAATCGTGTCGGTTACTGCTTCTGCGCTATAACCCCGTTCGGCCGTGTCCCGGTGAATTTTTTGGATCCATTCAAGGTTTACAATAGGTACCACACCGATAAGTAAATCCACATAACAAGCCACATCAACCTCGTTGATGACCAAACCCCCATGGAGACCTTCGTAAAACAAAAGATCTGTGTCGGGAGGTAACTGCTCCCAATCGGTAAATGTACCTAAAGGCCGATCGTAGTGGGCCGCTTGTTCGCTATCATGGATATAAAATCGCCTTCTTCCTGTACCTGTCTCACTATATTCGCGAAATAAGCCTTCCAAGTCATCGAAATGATTTCCTTCGGGTCCAAAGTGACTCAAGATCCGGTCTTCTTTTTGTGATACGGTAACTTGATGGCGCATTTCTTCGCGGTTGTAGCGGTGAAAACTATCTCCTTCTACAATCGCCGTGTTGATACCGTCGCGGCGAAAAATGTGTTCCATGGATACCCGCACCGTTGAAGTACCAGCGCCGGACGAGCCGGTAATTGCAAAGATAGGATGTACTCTGGACATATCACTGCTTTCTTTAGCTATTTCATAAACTTTTTATGCTAGCAAAATAGCTCATCAAACGTTCAGAACTTTGTAGGTCAATAACAAAATATTTTGATATTAACCTACAAATTTGAAAATGCATCTAATAGTACCTAGCTAATGGGAATTAATACATCCTGTGTAACTCCTAAGAAGCTGTTTCAAAATTGGCTCATATCCGTAACTTAAGCGTTACAGCACCTTATCCGCTGCTCATTTACCACCTGTAAACTGAGCAGCGGATAAGGTGCTGCGCCTTGAGTTCGCGAACGTCGCGAGTTTTTGAAACAGCTTCTAAAGCAGACATTCGAAGACCTTTTTTAATAAGTAATTGTTTTTATTGTATTTAAAGAAATTTAGTGACTGACTTTGATGGGCCTTGTATTTAGGTGATAACTTAAGCCTTATTCTATTAAGTTTCTTATCGCGACAGCGTTTCTTAAAAAGCCAGTTTTACAATGCTTGACATAAATCAGTCTTAATATGTTTGACATATTATATATCAATAAGCTGTGTAAAAAAGGCTTTTCTGCATTCCAATCTTCTGGAAAATTGTAACCCCATTTTTGCATAAATGGTCCGAATATTTTAATCACATGGTCTTTTATATCATTGGTGTAATATTGTTCATATTTTTTCTCATCTTTAAATTCAGTCTTATTTATTTGCGGTAGAGGTCTGACCTGTTTAATATTTAATTTTCTTAAAACCTCTGAAAATCCTTCACTCAGTTTCTCAAATCTTATAATGTGATCGCAATATTTACTATTTATGTCAATGCTGTTTGTGTAAGTGTGGTTGTAAAACTTTTTCACATAATCTTGAAAGGTTTTTTCTTTATCTTGTACGAAATTATACTTTTTGATCATACCTGCTGTAATAAACTTGCCATTAGTAAGTAATTTATTTGAATCTGTATAATGTGATCGATGATCACTTAGATATTTAAGGTATGTGCTAACAGTTTCATCTAGTGGATTTCTAACTCCCGCAAACGTAAAATATTTTTTTTCCTCGCTACTAGCTATTTTTTCAAACTCAAAATAGTAGGAATGCTTGCGCAAAATATTATGACCATTGTAGTGTTCTCGCAGTTCTTTGCTAATTGCAGTCGAACCAGTCTGGGGAGTTTCTATAAATAAGTATTTGTATTTATGGCTTATAATCATATAAAAAACCTTTTAATAAATTTTTTCTATCACAACTATTAAAAATAATCAGAAGTTTTGACTATGAAATTTTGGGTTTCCACATTAAGCTAAACTTCTCTAGAAAGAAAGTTGAATGGTGTTCATGGTATGCAGCAAAATTTGAAATCAAAACCTATACTTAGTATAAGATTTGTTTGCACTATTATTTTACAAAAATCAAAATGGTAAATCTATGATTTCTAGTAATGAGAATAAATCTTTTCCATTAGTATAACCGATGTTCAGAGGGCTTTGTTCATAAGTAATTGTTTTTGTTATACCTAGCGAAATTTGGTTTATTTGTTAAAAATTTTTTCATTATAATGAACGGATTACGTAAAGATTCTGAATGTGGGGTACAAGTAAAAAAGTATCAAACAACAGGTATTAGACCTTATTGGAAACTCACAAACTGTTTTGCTGGAATCTTGATATTCTACATTACGATACTTTGAGGAAACGTTTTGGGATTAGTCCCTATAATCGACAGGCGGTATCGCCAAAGAGGCGTATAATTTGTAGTTGTCACTATTTGACCTTACAGTTTGGCTTAGCAAGGATTGATTAGCTTTATATTGCGACAGCTGCTGTTGCTTCTACTTCTAGATTTAGCGCGGCAGCCAGCAATGCGCGGGTGTAAGAAGCCTGGGGATTTTGAAAAATCTGCTTTGCTTCTCCCGCCTCTACCACCTTTCCATCTTTCATCACGATGAGATGATTGGCAAGGGCCCGCACTACTCGAAGATCATGACTGATAAAAATGTAGGCTAAACGATGGCGTGTTTGTAGCGTGCGCAGTAATTCAACGATTTGCGCTTGCACCGACACATCCAGTGCGCTCGTGGGCTCGTCCAGCACAATCAGACGGGGTTTAAGGACGAGGGCCCGGGCAATGGCGATGCGTTGACGTTGACCACCTGAAAATTCATGGGGGTAGCGATCTTGCGTAGTTGGATCTAAGCCAACTTCTGTCAGGGCCTGTGCAATACGCTCGCGGCGCTGGTCTCGACTGCCCTTAAGACCATGTACCAACAATCCTTCTTCGACAATTTGACCCACCGATAGGCGTGGACTCAAAGAGCTAAAGGGATCCTGAAAAACAATTTGCACTTCTCGGCGCAGAGGGCGCATAGCCTTACCCGTTAGTGTATCGATGCGAGAATTTTGAAAACGAATTGTTCCCGTACTGGACACTAGACGTAATAGAGCTAAACCCAGGGTGGTCTTGCCAGACCCGCTTTCCCCTACGACCCCCAGGGTTTGACCTTCATGCAAGGTCAAATCGACCCCGTCCACTGCTTTTACATATTCTACAGTACGCCGAAAAATACCTTTTTTTATGGGAAACCAGACCCGTAACTCCTTGCTAGCAATAATCTCAGGCGACTCATAAGACGTCTTGGGTGGTTCTCCTTTGGGTTCAGCGGCCAGTAATTTTTGCGTATAAGGATGCTGGGGCTGCTGAAACAGAGGACTTACCAATCCTCGTTCGACAATCTCTCCTTCCTTCATCACACAAACGGTATCGGCAATTTTACGTACAATGGCCAGGTCATGGGTAATAAACAGTACCGCCATACCAAAGCGGTTCTGAAGATTTTTTAATAAGGTTAGGATTTGGGCTTGGATGGTGACATCTAAGGCTGTTGTCGGTTCGTCGGCAATGAGTAAATCCGGTTCGTTGGCCAAAGCCATCGCCATCATGACCCGTTGTCGCTGACCACCAGATAGTTCATGGGGTAAGGCTGTTAAGCGATTTTCTGGGTTAGACAAGCCAACCAATGTCAATAACTCTATGATTCGATCTCGCGCTGCATTGCCCATCAACCCCTTATGCACCGCCAGGATTTCACCCACTTGTTTTTCGATGGATTGTAATGGATTGAGAGAGGTCATGGGTTCTTGAAAAACCATAGCGACACGGTCGCCCCGCACTTGCCGTAAACGAGCTTCAGAAGCGCCCAAAAGCTCTTCGCCAAGCAACTTAACACTACCCGTTGGATGATGGGCAAGGGGATAAGGCAACAGTTGTAAAATCGACAAAGCAGTTACCGATTTACCAGAACCACTCTCGCCTACCAGTGCCAGGGTTTCACCTCGTTGCAGCGTGAATGACACTCCCCGGACAGCCGCTGAACGACCAAACCAGACAGCTAGATTATGAACTGCTAAAAGGGGCATGGTAGAGGGTATGAGAGCCGTTGTCTCGTTCACGATACACTTTTCCTTGGATCAAAGGCATCGCGTACCGCTTCGCCCACAAAAACCAGTAAGCTCAACATGAGGGCCACAACCACAAAACCAGAAATCCCGAGCCAAGGTGCTTGTAAATTTTCCTTGCCTTGACGGAGCAAATCGCCTAATGATGCCGAACCCGGTGGTAGACCGAGCCCTAAAAAATCCAATGATGTCAGTGCCACAATGGAACCCGATAAGATAAAAGGCAAGAAGGTGAGGGTGGCTACCATGGCATTGGGTAGCACATGTTTAACCATGATGTTACTGTCGCTCATGCCAAGGGCGCGGGCGGCACGGACATAATCGAAATTACGTCCCCGAAGAAATTCCGCCCGTACCACGCCCACCAGGGAAGTCCAACTAAACAGCAGCAAAATGGTCAATAAGGTCCAAAACCCAGGAACAATAATACTGGAGACGATAATTAAAATGAAAAGTTGAGGTAACCCACCCCAAATCTCCAAAAAACGCTGAAAAAGCAAATCTGTCCAACCGCCAAAATAGCCTTGCACGGCGCCGGCTGCGATGCCAATGACCGATGATATCAACGTCAATGCTAGTCCAAATAAAATGGAAATACGAAACCCATAGATCAGCCGAGCGAGCACATCGCGGCCTTGATCATCGGTGCCTAACCAATTTTCTGAGGAGGGTGGAGCAGGAGCCGGCACCGGTAGATCATAATTGAGAGTATCGTAATGAAATCGAATCGGTGGCCATACAATCCAGCCCTCGGCTTCAATCAATGCTTGCAGATAAGGATCTCGATAATCGGCCTCGGTGGGAAAGACGCCACCAAAATCGGTTTCCGCATATTCTTGGAACACAGGAAAGTGTAGCTGACCGGAATGATAGATCAGTAGAGGACGGTCGTTAGCAATAAACTCCGCAAATAAACTGATGCTAAACAGGGCAAGAAATAACCATAACGACCAAAAACCTCGTTTGTTAGCACGGAATTTAGCAAGCCGTCTGCGGGTGAGTGGAGTCAAATGCTCACCTAACTTAGCAAAATTTATTTTCATTGCCGAGCTTCGAAGTCGATGCGTGGATCTACAAGATGGTAGGTAATGTCGTTCAGTAAATTAAGCAACAAGCCGATGAGTCCAAAAATATAAAGGGTACCAAACATCACTGGATAATCGCGGTTAATTACTGCCTCAAACCCCAAGAGGCCAAGACCATCTAGGGAGAAAATGACTTCAATGAGTAACGCGCCGGTGAACAACATGCTCACTAGGGTGGCGGGGAAACCCGCGATGACGATCAGCATGGCGTTGCGAAACACATGCCCATAAAGCACCCGATGCTCGGTAATGCCTTTGGCACGGGCGGTTACTACATACTGTTTATTAATCTCTTCTAAAAAGGAGTTTTTCGTCAGCATGGTTAGCGCGGCAAACCCACCTACTACCATAGCCGTCACAGGCAACGTCAAATGCCAAAAATAATCCAGGATACGAGCCGGCCAGCTCAGTTCTGACCAATTATCGGAGACCAGACCTCGTAGTGGAAACCAGTCCAAATAACGCCCGCCTGAGAACACCACGATCAATAAAATAGCAAACAGAAAGGAGGGGATAGCATAGCCGACAATCACTGCTGAACTGCTGGCCACATCGAATTTAGAGCCATCCCGGACGGCTTTGGCGATACCTAAGGGAATGGAGATTAAATAAACCAATAAAGTACTCCAAACGCCCAAAGAAATAGATACAGGCAACTTCTCAATGATTAAATCTAAAACGTCGCGATCACGGAAATAGCTCTCCCCAAGGTCAAAGGTAAAGTAATTCCCCAACATGTTCAAAAATCGCACATGGGCTGGTTTATCAAAGCCAAACTGCCGTTCAATCTGGGCGATGAATTCTGGATCAAGTCCTTCCGCGCCTCGGTAAGCGCCCTGTTCACCACCAGCGCTCTGGGTAGGACGACTCGCAGTTTCCTGTCCTCCAGCGCCTGAAATACGAGCAGTCGCTGCTACGGCGGTACCTCTGAACTCCGCTAGCAACTGCTCTACGGGTCCCCCCGGCGCCATCTGCACGATAATAAAATTGATGGCAATGATGCCGAGGAGGGTAAGTGGAATTAACGCAAGACGGCGAACAATGTAGGCACCCATAGGCAGTTTATCCTATGCTGCTGATTAATGAATCATTCTCAATAATGAGGTTTCTGTATAAACCTGCAGAGAAATAAGTCAATTTGATTGTATCAATCTGTTTGTCAAAATACTCCATCCGGTCTCGCAAAAAACCCCACTGGGTAGCAGCAGATAAAACATTTTTTCTCCGTGATTCAAGACCGGTTTTGTGACTTATTGTTCCCATATTAATAATCCTTTCAGTAAGCGGCCAAAAGTGACCTTATAGATTAGTTCTTTTTGGTCAGCTACTCATCGATGACTCTTTTTAGAAAAAGTTATTTCTTCCTTTTGAGTGTTTGGATAAATCAAAAAAGCTTTTTAAACATAAAGTTACTTTATTGAGTCAAATTCTTGACAAATTTTTAAAAAAACTGGCGTGATTCATGCTCAACAATTAGTAGAACCGTAAAATATATTTATTGAAAGGACAATAATAAGATGAAATTTACAACACTTGCTATTGTTATAGCTATTTTATTAATAATTAGTGGTTTTGCGCTTTTATCAACACTCGCCACTGTTTCTGAAGGCGTTATTTTATTAATAAGCGCTACTGCTCTAATTGGGCGTATAATCAGTAAAATTGCCTTACTTTTAAGTTCACATACACACTCACAAGAGTCTCAGCAGCTTTCCTAAAAGACATTATGAAAAAGTCTTATCAGATCTTGAGAAGTAGCATTTTGTTATGTGGTTGAAGTTTCTGATCGTCATTTTGATGAATCAATTAAACTGTTTGTAGCTGTTGTAGTGAATGGTATCGTATCGCGTCTTTACTGTATCATCCATACCCTATTTCCCGCTGGGTTTTGATCTATCCCCAGGTTGTAAGGTCATTTGATTTAAAATCAAATTCTTATCTATAACTTGAAAATCTTATTAAAAAATAAGTGTCAAAATTTGAGTTGATCCGCGCAATTGGCTCTTTGGCAAATTTACGTCGTAAGACGGAACTTTTATGTCGACTTTTTGACATTTGAAGTAGAAAGTAAACCCAGTCTCAGGCATCAAAAATCCACTTGATAGCGGCATATTCGCCCATACCTCTAAAAAAGGTGGGTTTAAACTAGGTTTGGCAAAAAAATTGCAGAAGATATTACAACAGATAACTTAAGCGACAACAGAGGACCGATAACATGCAAAATTCCGTTAACAACCTTTCCGAAAACCGTTGGGCCAAAGAAATTATGCACGTTGTGGAAAAATTTGGTAGCTACACAGTATATTTAAGCCATTGGGTCGATGACTCGGGTTACAAAGAAGATAACATCGATGATCCTGCATTGGTTTTGCTGGGTTTGGCTAAAGCTGGTATCGTCAGAACAACCTTAAAACCCTTTGCTCAGTTTATCGACGGCCAACTACATACGGGTTGTTTAGTCTGTGCTTGGCCCGCAAATAGTCAACCCATCGCTCAGGAAGGCTGGAAATTAGCCAGTTAAGGTAAGGTAAGGCTATGTTGGAAATACCAACATGACAACAGATAGCTAAAGGAAACGGCCCCAATTAATTTATGGAGCCGTTTTTTACTGGCTAGCACTCACCAGAACAGTCTAGAGCATTTCCCATTCAACTGTACACGGCGTTAGCCTTCGGTCTCGGTGTGCTCATGTACTCTATGTACACTCCGCGCACCTCGCCTCGGCTGCGCTTCAGTACAATCGAAGCGAAAACGCTCTAATTAAACGCCTTATTACTGTGCAAGTGCCGACAGGAGCACGCCAGCCGCCACTGCAGAACCGATAACCCCGGCCACATTGGGTCCCATGGCGTGCATTAGTAGAAAATTATGGGGATCTTCTTTTTGACCCACGCTGTGGACAACACGAGCGGCCATGGGTACGGCGGAGACGCCCGCTGCCCCGATCAACGGATTGATGGGTTTTTTGCTCAGTTTATTCATGATTTTAGCCATCAGGACGCCGCAGGCTGTGGCAATGACAAAAGCCACAATGCCTAGACCAAAAATGCCAATGGTCTGCAGGGTTAAAAAAGTTGATGCCTGGGTTTTAGCGCCCACCGAGATGCCTAACAAGATGGTGACGATATCGATCAGCGCAGACTGGGCTGTTTTTGACAGACGATCGGTCACTAAGCTTTCCCGCAGTAGATTGCCGAAAAACAACATACCTAACAGGGGCAGTGCGGCAGGGGTAATAAACGCCGTCAACAAAAACCCCATAACGGGAAACATAATGCGGGTCCGGCGTGACACATCGGTGGGCATTTTCATGCGAATCATGCGCTCTTTTTTGGTGGTTAGCAGCTTCATGATAGGTGGTTGAATAATGGGTACCATAGCCATGTAACTATAGGCGGCTAACGCCACAGCGCCCAATAAATCCGGCGCTAAAGCAGTACAGACAAAGATGGACGTGGGTCCATCGGCACCACCGATAATACCAATAGACGCCGCCTCACCCAGATCAAAACCGATGGCCACTGCCCCCAGTAATGCGCCAAAAATGCCAATTTGTGCCGCAGCCCCCAGTAATAGGGTACGCGGATTACTCAACATGGGTCCAAAATCAGTCAGTGCGCCGACCCCTAAAAATATCAACGGCGGAAAAATGCCGAGTCCAATGCCTTGAAAAATGAAATAAAAGAAGCCAGCGTTTTGAACATATTGAGATTCTGGTGTGACAATAATGGGATATTGGTTATCTTCAGTTTGCTCCAGGGCGAGAATACGCCGACCTTGTCCTACTTCGATAATGGAGGGCTCGGTGACTTCGCCATAATAGGTCAGTTTGGTGTGTTCGTTAGCGATAATCGCTTCATCGCTCTCTGCCAACCGTCGCCCTTCCACGGAATTTTCTATTAACGTCCAATCTTGTAGGGCAGTGCGGTTAGCGGTTGTCTGTCCTTCCGTAACTTGGTAGTAGTGCAGATCCGCCTCGCTTACTGGGCCGTCATAGACGCCCAGGCTTAGCGCAGTAGTATCGTAGGGGATATTGCCGACGAGGATGCCGAAGCCGATAGGTACTAAGAGCAACGGCTCAAATTTCTTGCTGATCGCGAGATAAATGAACAGGCATCCCACCA
>CAYRGG010000027.1:0-48309 GCA_964423745.1 uncultured Candidatus Competibacteraceae bacterium
CCAGGTAATCCTTGAGCGTTTGTCGAAAGGCGGTTTTGTCATCGCTGTTGCCCGACAACGGTTTCATCAATAGCGGAATCCCTGCCTGGCGATCGACAATCAGTTGTAAACTAACTTGGTTCAAATCCGTTCGATGGTCACGACTATAGCCTTGGGTGATGTGAATCACTCCTCTTCGGCGCCTGTGTCACTGTTGTAGCGCCCATCGGTATGAATGAGTGGCGAGCAGTCGGGTTGAGCGCTTTGTTAGGCTGTGTTTTCCGCAATATTTGCTCAGCCTGCTGCTGCTTTTTTATTTAATAAGTTTAATAATTTACCTTGAATAGACTCTAGTATATTGTCCCTGACATAAGAACTCGCATTAATAATCTCTACACCAATTAATTCGCCTTTGTCATTCAACTCAGCCGTTATATTTGGGCTCAATTCGATGCTGCCCGACTCCCTCTCTTCGGAAATAACGATATGTAGCACATCTTCATCTTCAAAATAATTCATTCTCATCTTACTCATTTGACGAATCTCTTTGTCTGTAATCTGAATTTAATCTGTTGACGTGTAATTGCATGAATGGTGACAGGTATGATGGATTTATCATCTTCGTCCCGGCGGTTGTACCTGACGCCCCAGTTTTTTAGCAACAAACCCGTTGAGCGGCTGCTGGGGGAAGCGATCGACTTTATTACTCAGCAACCCATGGTGATTGTCGGGAGCGTCGCCCCCAATGGCCGGGTTTGGGCATCAGCGCTGTTTGGAAAGCCAGGATTCCTGCAAGCACAGGACGACCATATCTTAAGGTTAACTATTTCCCAATCTTCCATGACCACAGACGAACCCCTTTGGAACAATGTAAATTACAAACCCCAGGTTGGTCTGCTGCTCATCGATTTAACATCACGCCGACGGCTACGAATAAATGGTGTCATGCGACACGCGCAAGCGGCAGACTACGTGATTGATGTGGAACGGGCCTATCCCAACTGCCCTAAATATATCCAGCGACGTCAATGGAAAATGCCTGGGGCTGCGACACCCACGTCAACAAAACGTAGTCGGCGGGGAAAACAACTGGATGCAGAGCAACAGACGTGGATTGCGCAAGCTGATACGTTTTTTGTGGCCAGTGCTCACCCTGAGCAAGGCGTTGATGCGTCCTATCGCGGCGGACTACCGGGATTCGATTTGTTCAGGTGTTGAATCAAGGTAGACTCCGCATTCTAGATTATGCCGGTAACAGTATGTTCAACACCCTTGGCAACTTTGTCAGCCACCCCCCACGCTGGCCTAGTGTTTTTAGACTTCGATGGTGGCCATGTTTTGCAACTGAGCGGGCAGCCAGAGATTCTTTGGGATTTAGACGATCCTCAAGGAAATACAGGGGGAACTCATCGTTATTGGGAGTTTGAGGTGGAAGATTGGCAAGAGCGGGAACTGCCTTTTCGCCTTGCATGGAAACTGCTGGACTACTCGCCATTACTTCCCATTCCCAAGAGTATAAGACCATAGATGGAAAATACTCTAGTTTGTCCGCTTCATAACTAAACTCAACCCATCACCGATGGGCACTAAGCTTAAAACCACTCTATCATCTTGACGCATATGGTCATTAAACGCACGGATGGCCACCGTGTTTGGATCGTTGTTGTCGGGATCAGCCACATAACCGTACCAAAGAACGTTATCCACCGCGATCAAACCGCCCGGTCGTAATAATTGCAACAACCGCTCGTAATAGAGAATATAGTTATCTTTATCCGCATCAATAAAGGCAAAGTCGAAAGTATTTGCTTGCCCTTCCATAAGCAATGTGTCCAAGGTTTCTAAAGCTGGTGCTAAGCGAAGTTCAATTTTGTCAGCCACACCGGCAGCTTGCCAGTAACCTTGTGCCTTAGCGGTCCATTCTTCACTAATGTCACAGGCGATAAGGCGTCCCTGAGGAGGCAACGCCAAAGCCACGGATAAAGCGCTATAGCCGGTAAAAACCCCCACCTCGATGGCTCGCTGTACTCCCATCAACCGAACCAGTAATGCCATAAACTGACCTTGCTCTGGCGCAATTTGCATATTGGCATGGGACATGCTCAAGGTATCTAAACGCACTTGTTTAAGTATGTCTGGCTCCCTTAAAGAAATATCTAAAATGTACTGATAAATGGCAGAATTCATGTGAATGGTTTGGTTAGTCATTAAAATATCCTCAAAAATCAGTTCACCCGTGCTTGACAAGGATTGTATAAAATACAAATAGAATGTCAGGAGAGTTTATTTGAAAGACAAACAAGTCTCACCCTTGCGGGTTATCCAGCTGTCCGATACCCATATTCAGTCTAAGCAGGGCGGGCATTTATGGCAGGTGGATGTGGACGCTAATTTAGTGGCAGTTATAGAACGGCTTAAAACACACCATTGGCCAGCAGACCTCATTTTAGTCACCGGTGATCTCGTGCAAGATGAAGGGGCAGCTGCTTATCGTCGGTTTCATGAATTTTTGGCGCCTTTGGAAGTACCTGTGTATTGTTTACCAGGCAATCACGATGACCCAACAATCCTTAGTGAAACCTTAGTCGATAATACAGTGCGTGAGCAACGCCACGCTATAGCTGGAAATTGGCAATTTATTTTACTGGATTCAACCATGAAGGACTCTCCTAACGGCTATCTAGCAGAATCTGAATTGCTGTTCCTTGACAGTATGCTTGCGACCTATACTAACCACCACACGATGGTGTGCTTGCATCATCAGCCTGTTCCTATTGGTAGCGCCTGGCTGGATACCATGACGGTCAGCAATGGCGCTGAATTTTTTGCCATCGTGGATAAACATCCTCATGTAAAAGCGGTGATTTGGGGTCATATTCATCAAGCATTTGCACAACAACGACGCGGCATAGCACTACTGAGCGCACCGTCTACCTGTGTCCAATTTCAACCCGCTCAGGCAACGCCAAAGGCAGATACGTTAACGCCCGGTTATCGTTGGTTTGAGTTACATGAAGATGGTCATATTAAGAGTGGCGTAGAGCGAATTTCCTCATTTGTTGAGACTAGCGAAAATCATCATGAGACTACTTGATGGCCTAAAAATTGCTTTTTCTGAGTAGTAGAATTTGTTAATTTTGGTCATTATTTTTTAAGCGAGCTAACACGATGAACGGGAACGGGACCTTTAGTCAATGCATCAGCGTTCCAGAGGCAGACTTAGATTTAGCCCATGCCTGCCTGCTGATTGCTCAAAGTGAATATCCTAAACTTGATGTCAATGCTTATCTAGGACAATTAGATAACCTTGCAGCGGCAGTTGCCATGCGCCTGGGTAGCGACAAATCTCCCCAAAGCACACTCGCTGCTATCAATCAGACGCTTTTTGAAGACCAGGGATTTACCGGAAATTCAGAAAACTATTACGACCCCTGCAACAGTTTTCTCAACCATGTATTGGATCGTCGCTTAGGTATTCCTATTAGCTTATCGATTATTTATATGGAAATTGCACACCGTCTTGGTTTAGTGTTACAAGGGGTTTCTTTTCCAGGTCATTTTCTAGTTAAACTCCCCCTTCCCGGGGGTGACATTGTTATCGATCCTTTTTTCAGCGGTGTTACCCTAAACGATTTGGAACTCATGAACCGTATCGTAACCCTGTTTGGTAGTTATCCTGCGGATTTAGATTTACAAAACATAATGACAGGAGTAGGAAAAAAGGCGATTCTAGCCCGCATGTTACGTAATTTAAAAAATATCTATATGCAAAAGGGGGATTATCATCGAGCTTTGTCGATGAGTAACAATCTGATGATTGTAACCCCCACGAGCGCTACCGAGATCCGTGATCGCGGTGTTATTTTGGAATATTTAGAATGTACTAACGCCGCATTATATGATTATCAACAATACCTTGAGCTGGCGCCCAATGCCCAAGACCAGCAGATTATTCGGGGGCGTATGTTAGCGCTACATCATGCAATGCCTACGGTTCACTGACCCAGTGCTCTATGACTGATCAAGAAGATCTTGTCCGTCATTATCGGTGGTTGCGGCAATATGGCTTGAATGACTCCCACAGCGGCAATGCATCTATTCGTGATGGAGATAAGTTGTGGATTACCCCGACGGGCTGCTGTGCAGATACCTTAGCCAAAGATGATTTAGTGGCCTGTCATATGGAAGGTTCATTGGGTCAGGGGGCCTCACTAGACGCCCCTCTACACCTGGCAGTCTATCAAGCAAACCCTAAAACCCGCGCTGTCCTTCACAGTCATGGCCCCTATACCGTGGCCATGACCCTCGATGGCAACGCTTTTGTACCCAAAGATTTTGAAGGACAGCTCTTTTTTAGTCGAGTATCCGTGATAACCATTCCCTATGAGCAATATGTGGATGAATCACCCCATTTGGTATCTGAACTACTCACTGAATCACCCATCGCTATTGTGCGAGGCCATGGCGTCTACGCCCGGGGCGACACCCTTAATCTTGCTTACAAATGGACCTGTTCTTTAGAGCTATCAGCTAAAACTGCCTTTATTGCACAACAAGCTCAAAAAATGTGATTTATGAAAAAGCAAGTTATTTTTAGAGAAAAATAGCTAGATCTCTATCATTTCAAAATCTTCCTTGGTGGCGCCACATTCTGGGCAAACCCATGCTAAAGGAACATCCTCCCATCGGGTACCGGGCTCAATGCCGTCCTCTGGCCATCCTTTTTCCTCTTCATAAACAAATCCACAAATCACACACATATAAGTTTTCATGTAATCTTTATGACTCCATCAATTTTCTTATCAACAGACCGCTATAACCAGTTAAACAACAGCAAAAGAATGGCTCTTTTTAGTTAGGCGAATACCTCAAAAACTCGCGAAATTATTACTGCAGGGTATTTTCCCATGCTCATCCGTTAAGTAAAACCCAGCATAAGGTGTTAAAATTCATAAACCCTTTAAGTGACCAAACGACTTTAGGACTCGCATACCCGTTATGACATCTACCTTTTCCATGCCTGTTGTGCTTATTTTGGCAGGGAATGATCCCAGTGGCGGTGCGGGTATTGCCGCAGACATTGAATCTTTAGTCAGCGTTGGCTGTCACCCTGCTCCAGTTATCACCGCCTTGACCGTTCAGGACACGCAAAACGTCAAGGAGATGGTGCCTTTGAGTCCAGGACTTTTGGCTGCGCAAGCCCGCGCCGTGCTGGAGGATATGCCCGTCGCAGCCATCAAAATTGGCCTAACAGGTAGTGTAGAGAACACCGAAGTGATTCATACCTTATTAATGGATTATCCCCATATTCCGGTTATTTTGGATCCCATACTGGCTGCTGGCGGTGGCACACAATTGGCTACTCTGGATCTTTTGGATGCGCTGCGCACCTTACTATTACCCTTGACAACAGTATTGACGCCTAATAGCCCTGAGGCGCGTCGTTTAGCCCCGGCGGCAGACAGCCTAGAAGCCTGCGCCAGCGCCTTGTTGGAAACAAATTGTAAGTTTGTACTGATCACAGGGACCCATGAAGATTCTCCACAAGTCACCAACATATTGTATGGCAACTATCGTCTCTTAGAGACATTCACCTGGGAGCGGCTACCCTATTCTTACCATGGCTCAGGTTGCACTCTAGCAGCAACTATCGCTGGGTTCATCGCCCATGGCGAAGAACCACGCTCAGCGATTCGTCGGGCGCAAAACTACACCTTTGAAGCGCTCCGGGCAGGTTATCAGCCTGGTAAGGGTCAACATATCCCACGGCGTCTATTCTGGGCCACAAAAAACAATTCAAGTTCATGAAACTCGCCTGTCGTGGTCTCTATGCCATTACGGATACTGGGTTATTAACCAATACTTCCTCACTTGTTGAAGCAGTCATACAAGCTATTTTGGGAGGCGCTCAGTTGATTCAGTACCGCGACAAAAGCACCGACCAAAACCAGCGCCAACAGCAAGCCCAAGCCCTAAACATATTATGTGGCGCATATGGCGTTCCCTTGATTATCAACGATGATGTGAAGTTGGCAGCCACCGTCAATGCCGCCGGCGTTCACTTGGGCAAAGACGATGCATCACTGCAACTAGCTCGCGTTAGCCTGGGCGATACCGCTATTATCGGCGTCTCTTGTTATAACCGTCTAGATCTAGCCCTTAAAGCTACTCAAATGGGCGCCGACTATGTGGCTTTTGGAAGCTTTTTCCCCTCCTCCACCAAACCTGCTGCCGTAGCAGCGGATATTTCCTTGCTGAAGGAGGCAAAACAACGTCTCGGTGTGCCTATTGTCGCCATCGGTGGCATCACACCTAGCAATGGTCAAGCCTTGGTGAATGCGGGCGCCGATTTTCTAGCGGTGATCAGTGGCCTTTTTGCCGATGTCGATATTCGTAGCGCGGCGCAAGCCTATAGCATACTGTTTTAAAAGCATCTATAAACCTCATAAAGTTACCCTTTTCGTCTAAGCTTTCATGGATGATGCTGATATGATGGCGAGTACAGTTGATTAATTAAACCTATTGCAGGTGGCAACCATGTCCCTTACTGCACAACAATTAGCCGAACAAATGCCGGATGGCCGACAGTTACTGAGCGATGAACCCGAGATGGAAAGTTCTCTACATTATCAGCAATTAGCGTTACTGGTCAGTTGTTTGGAATGGTATTGGCAGCGGCGCAACGACTTTTTTATCGGCGCTAACCTAACCGTGTATTACGATCATCAGCAATTGCGTAAACGGGCTTTTTCGGGACCCGATTTCTTTTTCGTGCGTCATGTGATACGCGAACCACGCAATTCTTGGGTCGTCTGGGAAGAAGGTGGTCGCTACCCAGACCTGATCATCGAGTTATTGTCGGATTCCACGGCTACAGTCGATAGAAACAAAAAAAAGACCCTTTATCAAAACGTCTTTCGTACACCCGAATATTTTTGGTTTTCACCGGTAACATTAGAATTCGCGGGTTTCCGCTTAACCCTAGGACACTATGAAGCGATCCCCGTGGACCCACGGGGTTGGCGTTGGAGCGAAGTGCTGGGATTGTACCTGGGTGTTGAGAATAATGAATTACGTTATTTTGATGCTCAAGGCAATAAAGTACTTACCCCCACTGAAGCGGCTAATTTAGAACGTCAGCGGGCAGAGCAAGAACGCGAACGGGCAGAGCAAGAACGCGAACGGGCAGAGCAAGAACGCGAACGGGCAGAAAAACTAACGCAACGGTTAAAAGATTTAGGTGTTGAACCTGACGATCTGAGTTAAAAGCACATTTATTGATATCAATAACTTATAAAAATCCTCAGTAGACTATTCCATAATTTAAAAGGAATATTTCTCGCAGCGGTTGTTGTTAGAATAATTTCTTATAGGATTAAACGTTAACTGTCGGTATTCATCATGAAAGGATTTGAAACCGTCAACCTAAAGATACGACCAAGCCATCCAGATTTTCTCGATTTACCCTGGGAGCAATCCCTTGCCGATTGGAACTGTGAGCGGTTTGTGGATTTTCCCCGTGGACCTTCCCGCCATCAAGTCCGTTTTATCCTCTATGACGAAGGCATTTACGTCATTAAAGAATTACCCACAGCCGCTGCCCGTCAGGAATATAACGCACTGCGCCTGCTGGAATTCAAAGACGTGGCAACCGCCATTTCCGTGGGTATCGTCGAGGGCCGTTATCCTGATTTTGGCGCCGAAAGATCCGCTGCGTTGATTAGCCGTTACTTAGAGCTTTCTTTTTCTTATCAAGAACTGGTCCAGGGTCCGGGGTTCGGTACACGCCGCAACCAGTTGCTGGACGCCTTTGCTGAACTCTTGGTGGAACTGCATTTGGCTGGTTGTTTTTGGGGGGACTGCTCACTGGCCAACGTGTTGTATCGCTATGATGCCGAGGCCATTGAACCCATTATGATCGACGCCGAAACCTCTGTCATTCGTGACACCCTATCTGCCGGACAGCGGGAAGAAGATTTACAGATTATGATTATGAATGTAGCCGGTGGCATGGCTGACATCGCCGCTTCTCAGGGGATAGCCATCGACGATGCTGATTTGACCTTGGGAGAAGATATCGCCGAACGCTACCGAGCACTCTGGCAGGAACTCAATGATCCTGAAATTATCACTGCCGATGAACGCTATAAAATTACTGAGAAGATTCAGCGCCTCAATAATTTGGGATTTAATGTGGATGAAGTGGACCTGGTTCCGGCTGAAGGGGGTGGGCGTTTGCGTATGAAGGTGAAAGTCGGCGGGCGCAGCTTCCACACCAGCAAACTTAAAGGCTTGACGGGTATCGATGCCCTCGACCGGCAAGCCCGACAGATTCTATCGGATTTACATTATTACCATGCCCAGAATGGCGTTTGTACCCCCACCGGCAAGGCGGTAGCTGCCGTGCAATGGCGTGTTGGAGTTTTTGAGCCTATGCTTGAGCGCTTACGAGGCATAACGGGTATTGATGAACCCATTCAAGCCTATTGCAATTTATTGCATCACCGCTATCTCAAATCCTGTGAATACGCTTGCGATGTAGGCACCGAAGCGGCTTTTCAAGATTGGCTAGCTATCGGCAAGCCGGGTCACTTTCGCAGTTAAGTTACTTAATAATCCCAGTAGTAACAGATCTTCTTTATTTAATCCGCTGTTTTTACTAAATTGGCAAGGACGGCAATAAGCCCCAAAGACAAAGCAACCAGCGCCAGTGCCCCCTGGAGGGTAATCACTTCAGCCGTAAAACCGATCAGCGGCGGTCCCCCCAAAAATCCACAGTAACCCAATGTCGCCACGGCGGCGATACCTGTACCTGGCGCAACCCCTGGCACAGCGGCGCCTGCCCTAAACAGCACGGGAACCACATTAGCCAAACCTAACCCCACCAATCCAAAGCCGACAATACTCAGTAGCGGATCACCCACAGCCAAAGCAAGGGCAAAACCCACTGCTGCCAACAGACTACCAAACCGCAGCATCCACACAGAACCCAATAAGTGGATCAACTTGTCCCCCAGCAGACGGCCCACGGCCATGAGCATGGAAAAAGCGGCAAAGCCTGCCGCCGCCATAGCGGCATCAGCGCCTACCACGAAACGTAAATAGACGGCGCTCCAGTCCGCCATAGCCCCCTCCCCCATGAGACAAATAAACGCCAAAATGCCAAGTCCTAATAAAGGACCCGTGGGTCGCGCAAAACTTGCACCCTCTGACTTGACGTCAGCCGCCGGCGGCAGTAACCAAAATGCAGCTATGATGCCTACTACACTGAGTACCACAGCAGCAATCACAATATGGGCCGAGGGTGTAAAATTCATTGCCAAGGCCAGTCCGCAAAGTCCGGCGCCTGTCAACCCACCGATGCTAAATAAAGCGTGCATGGAGGACAGTACCGGCTGACCATAACCCTGCTCGACGGCGACGCCTTGAGTGTTCATGGCCACATCCATAGCACCGTTGGCGACACCAAAGATGAGCAAAGCGATCACCAACCAAGTGACTGTGGGCGCTAATACCGGCATGGGCAACAGCAGACAAAACAAGATGGTCGCCGTCGTCGTGACGATCCGGCTGCCCACGCGGCTGATCAGCCAACCGGTGACATTCATGGCCACTAATCCCCCTAGAGCGATACAGAGTAACGCTAAACCCAAAGCGCCCTCGCCTAGACTGTGTTGAGCTTGAACAAAGGGGATATGGGGAATCCAACTGGCAAAGGCTGCTCCATTGACAAAAAAGATGGCAAGCACTGCGAAACGTGCTGTAACAAGTCGAGTCTGTTGATTGTCGGTATTTTCCATTAAATCTCGCTCAATTCAAATAGGAGCATAAAATATAATTATTTAAATAGTGACAAGGATTTAAAGCCTATCATTATAGGTGGGTATTCAAATCTAGGATTGCGTAAGAGGCTAAAAAACATGAAATGGCAAGAAGTCTGTGAAGATCCCCGGTTAAACGATTTGCCGTACAAAATAGAACTTAATGAGTATGGAAAAATCGTGATGTCTCCCCAAAAATTGTACCACTCTATTTTTCAGGGAAAGATAGCAAACTTACTATGGCAATTTAAAAAAACCGGTGAAGTATTCCCTGAATGCGCCATTCACACCGCCAAAGGAACAAAAGTTGCCGATATTGTGTGGGTTTCCAATGAAAGATATAAAATCATAAAAACAGAAATAGAGTGCTCTGTTGCGCCCGAGCTTTGCATTGAGGTTGTCTCTAATAGCAATTCCCAGCAGGAGATGAATGAAAAAAAGGCGCTTTATTTCGCTCAAGGCGCGAAAGAGTTTTGGTTGTGCGATGAAAATGGCAATATCACGTTTTTTGATATCAATGGTCGATTAAATAAGTCATCACTGGCTCCAAACTTCCCCTGTAAAGTAGATATATAGGAGGTCAAACCGACGCCACCGCCAATGCGGTCAAAAAACCGCACAGCGTGGCAAAACCGATGATGGAACCACCCTCCTCGAACGCCTCTGGCAACATGGTCTCAGCGATCATGGTAAGCATAGCGCCGGCGGCAAGAGCTTCGATAGCTAATTTGATATAAAAGACGACGCCCTGGGGATCTGGCGGAAACACCACCGCACCCAGCCAGGCGCCCACCCCAGTTAGGAGACACAGGGACCCCCACATGGTCATGATACGGCGTCGACTCATTCCATTTTTGCGCATACTGACGGCACTGGACATGGATTCTGGTAAATTAGCCAAAAAAACCCCAACGATAAAGGCCAGGCTCATACCCTCGGGGCCGATTGCCAAGGTGCCGATGACCAGGGACTCTGGAACACCATCGATGGCAATGCCTAGCCAAATTGCCATTGCCGCCCCTGCCGCGCCGCTAGCCGCTGCACTCTCCTCACGGATGTCGTTCTCCGTTATCGGCATATTGAGGTTGTCTAACTGGTCCTCGGCCTCATCCACCCAGTCATCTTGGCGCTCACCCCCCAACCACTGCTGGTGTCGTGTCTTAGCCAACGCCCGTACCGCCTGCTGTAACTGGGGCAGTTCGGCTAACGCCCGGTCTAAATCCTCTTTTTCCAGGGTATATAGTTCCACGTCGCCAACAGCACTAGCATCAACATAACGCTGGCTATTGCTGTTAAGCAGAGCCAATTCACCAAACATATCATTCTTGCCGAGATTGATGACCCGCTCATCAGTATCGTCGCGGCGCACAACAATCTTGACCTGGCCTCGGCGTATAAAATAAAGTTCCTGGGCCTGATCACCCGTGCAAAAGATAATGTCGCCATCATGATAACGCGCTTTATGGACCACTTTGACCAAATGGGCCATATTTTCTGGCGGCAACTTTTTAAGCGCCGCAACCCGATAAAGACGCCGCAAAAGGCGTTTAGCGCGGGCTTTTTTGGTGCGAGCCACATGGTTTTTGGCATTGGAAAGATTACGTAAAAAAGCACCACGATTATTTAGAAGTTGATTTAGCACATCAAAAATCGCCCCACCGGCGAGAGCTCCGGCGATAGCCACGGCGAGGGCATTGAGTCCATACTCTGCAACAAAATGCGGTACATGACCCAGCAATTCAATGCTCAGCGCAAACAGTAAAGCGCCGGCGCCAAACGCCATAAACGCCGAGCTAATACGTGAACCAGGCCGCCATAACAATCCCAGCAGGGCACCCAAGGGCAGCGAGATGGCGCTGATGATGCCCCAAAAAAAAGCTTGTGTCGCCACGGTATAAAAAATCAGCCCGCTAAAATGTCTTCAATAACTTGTAGTTCTTCCGGCGAAAATTTCAATGTTTTCAAAGCCATGACCGCATCCTCAATTTGCTGGACACGGCTCGCGCCCACTAGGGCTGAAGTAACGCTTGTATGGCGCAGCACCCACGCCAAGGCTAGCTGGGCCAATGTCTGGCCACGTTTCTGAGCAAGATCATTAAGTCTGCGAACCTTATCCAGCTTTTCCGGCGTGATATCCTCGCGCCGTAGAAACCCATGGGCCTTAGCAGCCCGCGAGTCTTCAGGCAGGCCGTTGAGATATTTATCCGTCAGTACCCCCTGAGCCAGAGGCGAAAACACGATGCAACCCATACCTTCCTCCGTAAGCACATCTAGTAATCCGTTTTCAATCCAACGATTAAATAGACTATAAGAGGGTTGATGAATAAGACATGGGGTGCCTAGCTGGCGTAGCATCTGTGCAGCTTGGCGGGTCTGTTCTGTGTTGTAGGAAGAAATCCCCACATACAGGGTTTTTCCACTTCGAACCATCTGGTCGAGGGCGGACATGGTTTCTTCCAGAGGTGTTTTGGGGTCAGGGCGATGGTGATAAAAAATATCTACATAATCGAGTCCTAAACGTTTTAGACTCTGGTCGAGGCTCGCCATGAGATACTTACGGGAACCCCCATCCCCATAAGGACCCGGCCACATACGGTAACCCGCTTTGGACGAGATGATCAATTCATCTCGATAGGGAAACAAATCCTGGCGCAAAATGCGTCCAAAGGTTTCCTCGGCCGACCCCGGTGGTGGACCGTAGTTGTTAGCGAGATCAAAATGCGTAATACCCAGATCAAAAGCACGGTTAACCATGGTTCGGGCATTCTCGAAAGTATCCACGCCACCAAAATTATGCCACAATCCTAATGAAATAGCCGGTAAGACCAGACCACTGCGTCCACAGGGATTATAAGGCATGTCCTGATAGCGAGTAGCCGAAGGAATTGCGGTCATCTTTTTGTCCTCAAGGGTATGGAAACACAGTGCTTACCAGTCGCCCCGCTGTTTAATCAATTGCAGCTGGTCTTGCAGTGCAGCCAAATTGTTATGGGTAGAATCGGCTCCCAGCAAAGAGCGGTGTACCGCCTCCCAGAAACGGGTCGATACCGCCATGTATTGATCGCCGGTTTGTTGGGTAGGTCGAGCCACCGCATTGTCTAGTATAGGTCTTAACTCGGTAAAGAAGGCGTTGGCTTCGATCACTTCAGGATCGTCATACAGTTCCTTAATGGTAGGCGCATAGGAACCCACGATGGCGCGCTGTTTTTGTACCGTCTCGCTGGTCAGATAACGCACCAGATCCGCTGCCACTTGAGGATTTTTTGAAAATTTAGAGACAGCCAGTTGCCAGCCCCCCAGGGTACTGACCGATTGCCCTTTAACACCTCCCTTGGGTAGCGGCGCCACACCCACTTTACCAGCGAGTGCGCTATCGGACCCATTAAGCAAAGCCCAGGCATAGGGCCAATTACGCATAAACACAGCTTGACCCAACTGGAAAGTTATACGGGCATCCTCCTCGTGAAACGAGGTGACGCGCTGGGGTGAGATAATATTGACCCAATTGGCAGCTCGAGCGATAGCCAAGGTAGCTCTAGGATCATCGATGGTAATAGCGCCATCGGCATTCACAACGGTGCCAGCGCCGTAGGAGTGAACCCATTCTAAAGCATTGCAGGTCAACCCTTCATAGGCGCCACCCTGAAACACATAGCCCCATAGCTTGTCATTACCCGCTTTACGTTCCTCACTTTGAATATAAAGGGCCATATCGGCCAGTGCTGACCACTCATCGGGAACCTGAAAACCGTATTTATCCAGCAGATCTTTACGGTAGTACAGAACACCCACATCAGTGTACCAAGGCATACCGACTAGGCGCCCGTCTACGGTATTACTCTTGACGATGGTAGGAAAGTGCTTTTGAATAACTTGATCATCGATATATTCGCGCAAATCAATAAAATATTTAGCCAATAGGGCTGGCCAGATAATATCGATCTGATAGACATCCACACTGTCATCCCCTTTCCCTAGATCGATGAGATATTTAAAATAGCGCTCGTTGGTGCTCTCCGGTGGACTGGTGACTTGTACCGTATGACCCGATTGCTGCGCCCAAGTGTTAGCCGCCTGTTCGCATAATTCCCGTTCTTGACCCACGGCACCGCAGGAGATTGTTATTTCAGCCGCCGAAAGGGGCAGCGCGAAACCGCACACAGCGGTCAGCATAAGTAACCCTATTTTCGAATACATGATTGTGCCGTCCGTTAATTAGATGATTGAATTTATTTAAATGTCAAAAAGACATTTCTTGGGTTCATGCGGCATAAACCAGTGTTTTTTCTTTTTTAAACCACGACTACCCCTTCACTCCACCCGCCGACAAACCACCGACAATCCAACGTTGGGCATATAAGAAAACAACAGTAATGGGAATACCGCTCAACAACGCCGCAGCCGCGAAATCACCCCAGAGGAAATTCTGGGATTGCAGATAGAACTTGGAACCCACCGCGAGAGTTAATTGATCCTCGGTTTGCAGCAGCACCGAAGCCACCGGGTATTCGTTAATACTCATGATAAAAGCCAGTACAAACACCACGGCCAGAATGGGCGTCGCCATAGGTAAGACCACATAACGAAATGCTTGGAACAGGGTGGCGCCATCCATAATGGCGGCCTCATCGAGCTCTTTTGGCAGGGTGTCAAAGTAACCTTTGATGGTCCAGATATGTAGAGCAATGCCACTGACATAGGCGAAAATCAAACCCCCGTGGGTATTGATACCTAACCAGGGGATATACTCGCCCAAAGTATCGAAAATGGTAAAAAAGGCCACCAACGCCAATACGGCTGGAAACATCTGCAGAATCAACAAAGAACTGAGGATTTGTTCTTTATAATTAAACCGAATACGGGCGAATGCATAGGCTGCAGTGGTGGACAGGATCAAAATAAGCCCGCTGGCAATGGCGGCCACCTTGATGGAATTCCACAACCACCATAACACTGGAAAGGGAGGTTGGATCACCTGACCGTTGGCCCGTTCATAGGGAATTCCTATGGCTAAAGACCAATGTTCCCAAGTGATTTCATCAGGTAACAAACCTGTACCGCCAAAATTACCCGGCGTTAGCGAGATACTGATGATGGAAAAAAAAGGAAATAGCGTCAGGCAAAGAAACCCAATGATAGCCACATGGGCTGCCAACACCCGCCAACGATGGGACTTGTCTTGCACAATCATGACAACCTCCGGAGCCTAAGCGGCTGATGCGCTGGCCTTGGTCATACGGATCTGAATGATGGCCATAATGGCCACTAAGATAAAAATCAGTGTGGAGATGGCTGCCGCAAGGCCGAAGTTGCGACCGGAATCTTCAAAAGCGATTCGATAGGTATACGACACTAAAATATCGGTGGTACCTGCTGGCACCTGAGCGCCGAGGATATCGGGACGTCCACCGGTAAGCAGGGCGATCAACACAAAATTGTTGAAATTAAAAGCAAACGAAGCAATCAACAAAGGGGTGAGGGGTTTCACCAACAAAGGGGCAGTAATGCGGGTGAAGTTCTGCCAGGGACCGATACCGGCAATGGCGGACGCTTCGTAAAGATCACCGGGAATGGATTTTATCAATCCCATACAGAGCACCATAATGTAGGGATAACCCAGCCAGGTATTGACGATGAGAATCATCGCCTTGGCCAACAAGGGATCGCTAAACCAATCCGGTTGGATACCCAACACGGCATCTAAAATCCGATTGACCTCACCGAAGTTATTATTGAACAGACCGCGAAAAACCAAAATGGAAATAAAGGCCGGTACCGCATAGGGCAAAAAAAGCAGGGTTTGATAGACTTTACGAAACCGCAGCGACTCCCACTCCAGCAGACACGCTAAGGTAAGACCAACAATTAATGTAAACAATACAGTCAAACCCGCGAACATGACCGTCCAAATAAAGATCTGCACAAAGGGCCCCTGAAAGGCTGGATCGGTAAAAGTACGAATAAAATTGGCAAAACCGACCCCGGTGCGAAATCCAGGACGGATGATTTGTCCATCAGATGTCTCATAAAAGCCGGTTTCGAAATTAGGTGTCAGGGTTGCGCCGGTTTGTTGATTGGTTAAGGTTCCATCGGGGTTACGTACATATAGCGGTTGCCGAGACGTGAATTCCCGCAGGCCCTTGCGGGTGGCGCTACTCCCATCGGGGAACTGCACAGAGATTAAATCCAGCGTCTCCCTTAGCTTAATGACTTCCCGTATCCCTAAAGGCTCACCGGGTTCTGTCAGCAGTGGTTCAGCCTCGACAGTGACCATTTCATTGCTGGCTGCTAGATCGTCAATGTCGATGGGCGAGGTTATAAAACCCTCATCACCACCCTGAGGTTGCAAGATCAGCTGTAACCCATCATCGGTGCGATAGACACTAAAGGCATAGCTGGTTCCACCGGGCAATGTATAGGTTTGATCCAGTAAAACCTGGGTGGCTCGTGCAAAAGTCTGCAAATGGTTTGGCGAACTGTAGTTGGTGAAACCGATGGCGATGGTATACACCATGGGAAACACCACAAAGATGGCCATCCCCGCCAAGCCTGGAAACATATAACGATAGGCATAAGCCCGTTTGGACAGATAAACAAAAAAAGCCAGAGCAAAACCACACAGACAGGCAAACGCCAGCAACGTCTGCCCTGCCCAATACATAATGGTCACCAGATAGAGGGCAGCCAGAACGGCAACGACAAACAGACTCCATTTTATGATTTGGGTGCCATCAACCCGTGGGGTTTGGACTGGATCACTCAATGGAAACGCTTTGACCGCGTTGCTTGCCATAAATTCTCTCTCGACTTGACACTTACTGAACTACAAAATCGCCCCTACAACTCCTACTGGCTTAATTGGTAATTCGCTTAGCCGCAGCGTCTAAGGCTTTTTCAGGGCTTTGTCGTTCTTGGGTCATGTTCTCTAAAGCAGAGGCCATGGCCGACCAAAAACCACCCATGGCAGGAATGCTGGGCATGGGAGAACCCAGCTCCACATTGGCCATGGTAGCCTGAATATTCGCATTGTCTTGCGCAAGTTCCTGGTAAAAAGTTTTATTGGCCGGCACCCCGAGAGGTACGTCGGCATCGATGGTTTTTAAACCTTCCACGGACATGACATAATTTTCGATAAACTCGACGGCCAAGTCTTTATTGGGACTGGCTTGGTTGAACATGGCGCCCAACACCCCTACAAAGGGTTTGCCAGGGCTGCCGTCGATGGCTGGAATGGTAGCCACGGCGAAGTCGATGCCGCTTTGTTTTAAATTACTCCATGCCCACGGTCCATTGATCATCATGGCGATCCTACCTTGATTGACCCCGGCCTCCATATCTTTGTATTGCGCACCTTTGGGCATAACACCCTCTTTGATGAGCCTGACCAACATCTCAGCCCCTTTACGGGCGCCCTGGTTGTTTACCCCGGTATCATTAGGGTCATAGCTGCCGTCGTCCTCCTCAGCAAACGCATAACCCCCATTGGCTGCCAGTATAGGCCAAGTGAAATAGGTATTGGCGTAATCCCAGAGAATGGCTTTTTTACCATCGGCCGCCAGTTTTTCGTCTAAAGCGATAATCTCTTCGAAAGATTGAGGGGGTTCCGACACCAGTTCTTTATTGTAAATTAACCCAACCGCTTCATAGGCCAGGGGATAACCCCATAGCTTGTTGTTAAAAGTAAATGCCTGCCAACCAATATCGCTCACTCCAGTCTTGACGTCGGCGCTGGGGTCGATGGAGCTTAACAGACCGCCCTGCACCCATTCACCGAGCCGGTCATGGGCCCAGATAAAGATGTCTGGCCCTTTGCCAACCGCCGCTGCCTGTTGAAACTTGCCAGGGGCATCTTCTGGATACTCCACAGTGACTTCGATACCCAGTTCTTCAGTGAATTTTTCGCCGACTTGAGTTAAACCCCGATAGCCTTTATCGCCACCGATCCAAACCAACAGTTTGCCTTCTTCCAAGGCAAAAACCCCAGGCGTAAACCCTGTGACGAAAATTAGTGCAACCGCTGCAATCATAGTAGTCAAGGATTTCATAAGTGTTCTCCTCGCGCCTAGCTTTAGTAACGACACAGTGAACCATCGCGGCCCTGTTTATTAATATTTAAGACTTACGCACAAAGGACTTGCATAGCTCGTGAAAAGAGGTGTTGGCGGCCTGGATGGCCGCCGTCAAGCCGACGAAGCATGAAAGTATTTACGGCGTCCTCTGGAACGAGCTGTGTAAGTCCTGACACTAAACCACCGGCTCGGTTTCCGCAGCGGATTCCACAAGCCGCCTATAGGCGCGTCCCTCATCGTCGAACAGATGGCAATTTTCGGCTGGAAAGCCAACCGGTACATGGCTACCTATCTGCGCCTCAACATCCCCTTCTAGGCGAATGATCACATGATCGTCGACACCGTTGACCTGGGTGTAGATAAACGAAGCTTCACCCAGGTGCTCCATATAAGCCACTTCCCCTTGGGTGCTATTACCCTGGCCATCACCCACCACCAGATGTTCTGGCCGAATCCCCAACGTCACAGCATCATCGGGTTGGCTGGTGGTGGCGTCCACAGCAACTCGCACCGTCGCGCCGTCCACCAATTTTACAAAGGCGCCATGGGGCTCGATATGAGCAAGTCGACCGGGAATAAAATTCATCCGCGGCGAACCGATAAAACCGGCCACGAACAAATTGGCGGGGTAATGGTAAAGCTCTAAAGGTGGCCCCACCTGGGCGACACTGCCATCTTCAATCACAGCTTTGCCGGCGTTTAACAAGACGATCTTATCAGCCAGGGTCATGGCTTCCACTTGGTCGTGGGTCACATAGATCATGCTGGCTTTTAAGTCATGGTGCAGTTTGGAAATTTCGATACGGGTTTGCACCCGTAAGGCGGCATCTAAATTAGACAAGGGCTCATCAAACAAAAAGACGCCGGGTTTGCGCACAATAGCCCGACCGATAGCAACCCGCTGGCGTTGCCCACCGGAGAGTTCTTTAGGCAAGCGGTTGAGCAAATGCTCGATTTGCAGGACTTTTGCCGCCCAATGCACACGATTTTTGGTCTCGTCATTATTCTCTTTGGCCAATTTTAGACCAAAAGCCATGTTGTCGTAGATGGTCATGTGGGGATACAGGGCATAGGATTGAAAGACCATGGCTACACCCCGCTTTGCCGGTGGCAAATCGTTGACCTTTTCTTCCCCAATAAAAAGATCGCCGCCGGTAATATCCTCAAGTCCCGCCACCAAACGCAGCAACGTGGATTTGCCACAGCCGGAGGGACCTACAAACACAGTAAATTCTCCATCTTCAAGATCTAAATTGACTCGCTCTATAACCCGTACATCCTTGAACGCTTTAGACACATTCCGCATACGAATCTCTGCCATCGCTTGCTACTCCAAATGCAAAAAATTATTTGTTATCTCGCAGGATATACCGATCTTTCTACCCGCTTAGTCGACCAAAAAATTAAGATGTTTTATGGCCTGGCAACTTAATGGAGAGTTTAGGGTTGAATAGGAAAACCTTAGCCCTTGACCGCACCGGCGGTCAGCCCCGAGACAATACGGCGTTGAAAGATCAGCACCAATACTATTAAGGGTACCGTGACGATCACCGAAGCCGCCATGATGTTACCCCAGGGTAATTCAAATTGGCTGGCACCGCTGATCAAGGCGATGGCCACGGGTACAGTACGTTGCTCGTTGGTCAAGGTAAACGTCAGCGCAAACAGAAATTCGTTCCAAGCAGCGATAAACGCCAGCAACCCGGTTGTAACTAAGGCCGGCCACATCAAGGGCATAAACACTTTGGTGATAATGTCCCAAGGTTTTGCCCCATCCATAATCGCCGCCTCTTCCAATTCCTTGGGAAGATCACGCATAAAGGTGGTCAATACCCATACGGTAAAGGGCAAGGTAAAAATCATGTAGGAAATAATCAATCCCAACATATTATTGTAAAGATTGAGTCCGCGAATCAGTTGAAACATACCCGACAGCACAGCCACCTGGGGAAACATGGACACCCCGAGGATGGTTAACAACAACAGTCCCCGCCCTCTAAACTGTACGCGCCCTAGGGCAAAGGCCGCCGTCACGCCAAAGAACAGCGACAGCACCACCACCGAAAAGGACACCAACACAGAGTTAAAAATATTTTTCGCAAAAGGCTGTTCGCGAAATACTGAGATATAATTATCCCATTGCCAATGCACTGGAAAATAATTGACGGTAAATAATTGAGAGCCGGATTTGAATGAAGACACGATGGCGTAATAAAAGGGAAATACAGCATATAAAATAATTAATGCCACCAGGAGGTAAAAACCAGCCATAGCAAAAAACCGTTTCATGATCTACTTCCCCTAGTCGAATCGAACCCGTCCGATGACGATATAGAGTACGGTGCATAGCGCCACAATAAAAAACAGTAGCGCAGAGGCCGCTGACCCGTAGCCCACCTCTTGAAAATCCACTAATTGCTGGCGAGCGTAGACGGACATGGACATGGTGTCTTTGCTATTAGATGTCAATACATAGATAAGGTCGAAGATACGTAGGGCATCCAGCAAACGAAAGATGATGGCCACCATTAAGGCGGGCCGGATCAAGGGTAAGGTTACTTTAAAAAACACTCTAACAGGATGGATGCCATCCACTTTAGCCGCTTCATAACAATCCGAAGGCAGCATTTGCAGGCCCGCTAAAATCAACAACGCCATAAATGGCGTGGTTTTCCAGACATCCACTAGGATGACTGCGATCATGGCCAAATCGGGATTGGCCGTCCAAGCCAGGGGTTGTGAAATCAACCCTAAGGTCATCATCATATGGTTGAGGATGCCAAATTGATCGTGCATCATCCAACCCCACATCTTGGCCGACACGATGGTGGGAATTGCCCAAGGAATCAACACGGCTGCCCGCATTAAACCCCGTCCTCTGAAAGAGGCATTCAGCACCAGGGCGATAATCATCCCTAAAAGGGTCTCCAAAGACACCGAGATAATGGCAAATTTCAGGGTATTCCAGACAGCGTTCCACCACTCGCCATCCGCTAAAACACCGTACCACTCGCCGTCAAAGTATTCTAAATAATTTGCAAAACCGATGAATTGGGCGCTATCCAAATCCGCCAAGTTGGCATCCGTAAAACTGAACCAAATAGTTTGTAACAATGGCCAGGCGGCGACCATGGCCAGTACGATGAGCATAGGAGTTAAAAACAGCCAGGCGGCTCGTACACGGCTGCGAGTCAATTGGGATTTGTGAGTCGTCTTCGTTTGAGACTTGTGGGGTTGATCGTAAATCAGCCTTTCGGCTGCTTGCGCAGTGACTTCTGCAGTTTCCTTAGCCATAAGCTATCCCCTTAAAGGACCGCGAAAAGCTGGTGACAATAATGTTGTCACCAGCGCCGCATTATCTACTGACCTAAGATAGCTAGGCTCACCAGCGCCTGCCACCCCGACTCATACGCTTCAAGCTGCTTTCCAACTGCGCCAAACTTTCTTCAGCACTCATTTTATCCGACAGCACACTGTGTACTGCATTCCAAAACTCACTGCTCACTTGATTGTATTTAGTGCCAGTGACCGTAGAGGGACGCGCCACAGCGTTGACAAAAGTTTCATACAGCTCGCCAAAAAACGGCGTGGCTTCAAGCACCTCCTCGTCCTTATAGAGGCTTTCGATGGTGGGATTATAGGAACCTTTAATGGCGCGGCGTTTTTGCTCCTCAAGACCGGTTAAATACATCACCAAATCGGCGGCAATTTCTGGGTTTTCAGAATACTTGGATACGGCTAACTGCCAACCGCCTAGAGTTCCGGCGTGTTTACCGTCTTCATTCCCCTTCGGCAATGCAGTCACACCCACTTTGTCTTTGATAGTGCTTTCTGGACCCTGGGCCAGCGACCAAGCATAGGGCCAATTGCGCATAAATACGGCATTACCTGACTGAAACACGCCCCGGGCTTCTTCTTCTCCATAGTTTAAAACTCCTGTGGGAGAAATGCTGTTAACCCAACCGGCGGCTTGGTCTATTGCGGCCACTGCTTGGGGATTATTGATGGTGACTTTGCCTTCATTACTGACAATGGTGCCGCCATCGTAGCTAGCCACCCATTCCAAGGCATCACAGGTGAGCCCCTCGTAAGCCCGGCCTTGCCATACAAAACCCCATAGCTTGCTATTCCCATCAGCGCGTTCCGCATCTTGAATTTTTTTTGCCGTAGCCGTCAATTCGTCCCAGGTCGTCGGTACTTCTTCACCGTACTTCTCTAGCAGATCCTTACGATAGTAAAGCACGCCTGCATCGGTAAACCAGGGCATCGCCACTAACGCACCATCCACGGTGTTGTTTTCGATGATGGTGGCAAAATGCTGTTCTTCCGCACCTTCCGAGAATTCTTTTAGATCAATAAAATGACTGCCTAGGATACCCGGCCAAATCACGTCGATTTGGAACACGTCCACGTCACTGGCCCCCGACGCCAACAACTGCTGATACAAAGCAAGCCGTTCGGTTGAGGAATTAGGGGTTGAAATCACATCAATTTGATTACCGGTTTTTTCCGCCCACGCCTCAGCCCCTTCTCTGCAGAGGGCTAACTCGGCTCCCACGGCGCCACAGGAAACGGTGACGGTCGCTGCGTGAACAGTAGCGAGGTTAGCAAGCGACACAGCAAAAATAACAAGACCCCAAAGACCTTGTTGATACATGTTCATGAATTTTTTCTCCTGATGTTTTATGTCACAGGAACACTCAGAGGAGAGAACCCCTGTTTTTTGCCTCCGCACAAGCAAATTCAAAAAAGACTTAATTTATTATTTACTTTCTTTAAGGGTAACTCTCTTCACGCAAACGTCAATAAAGACATCCAAATTTTATCTCGACCTACAAGTTAGTTAGTTACTGGATAAAAAGGTTAACAGCAAGGATGTGTCGATTCAGGCACAATAACTGACCGTCAAACGGGAAGGTAATTATAAAACCGTGTGGTTGGAAAAGCTGCAAAGACGGGAATATCGCGATTTAAAACAACCGGGCGCTAGCAGACCTTAATTCTTATGGTAAATGAAATACAACGGCGTCACTAGAATAAATTTAAGTACGGTGACGCCGTATCCCTCGAATCCTACCGAGCAGAAATATTAATCGACCTAGAACCCTTATTCACCAACCGCTGCAACCGTTGCGCAATACGTATTGCTTCGCGGGCTGCATCGCTGGTTCCAGAAGGCTCTCTGACGGCAAGATGCACGGCGCCGGAAGATGGTTTCGTACCTCTCAACTGTCTTTCGCCATCACTGGTGCCTGGTTGTACCGATGATCGATAGTGCGAGTTCGTCTGGGGTTTAAGCCTGCCTTGCCATTCCACCAAAGCATCATAGGAACCGGCGGGTTCTGCAAGCTGTGACCAAGGTATCCGATCATCGGCAACGGTATTCATGCTAACGATTAAACCAACAGCCATTAAAACGGGTGCTAAAACGTTCATTACTTTATCTCCCAATGAAAAATCGATAAGTTAAGAGATAAAATAACCTAATAGTTGTGAGATTTTCGTCAAAGGGATGTGAAGAAATTATTAAAACCTCAGCAACCCATGCTGCTATTGGCACATGCACACCTTATCATGGCTAAATGCACTACACTTTGTGCAAACAATTTTTTGTAAAGGTAACGAGAATATGAAAGATTGGTTTGCCAAACGCTTTTGGATAGTGATCGGGTGTATGCTCGCTGGATGTGGCAGTGTTGCTGCTGAAAAACCTGGTCAATCCATCAATACCCTAGGCACGGGCGGTCGTCCTGCCATCGTCATTGGTGACGATGCGCCAATCGTGGCCACCCTATGGGACGGAGCAGAGTACGGCTATGTGCGTATTGAAGAAGCAGAACCATCGGCGCAAGCAAGTAACGATCATCCCATTGCCTTTACCCCTCAGCAAATCCGTACAGCCTTCAGTGAACTGCAGATACAGCGGGGAGAAAAAGAGCCTAAGCCAATTTTCACCGAGCAGGGTTTAAATGAAATCGCCGAACCCATTGCCACAGGGTTAACCCAAGCCCAGCCTGACCAGGATGTCACCTTCGCGGTCACTGGCAAACAAGGACAGGGCGTTTTTAATCTCTTTGGCGAGCGATTAGTAACCAGTGGACGGGTTTTTTACCAAGACGGTCAACTTAATCTTATTCTTGGGGCTGTGCAAAGGGAGTTTGAGGATACCCTACGGGCTACCGGCATATTACGAAACTTTATACCGGGTTCCCGAAATGGCCCCATATCATCGACAAAACTTAAACTGCAACCAGTGAAAGGGGTGCAGTATGCATCTGCTGAACGTGAGGACTGGTTACAAATGACCCCTTATGCATGGTCGGAGAAGCCGACAAAATCTCCCCAGGAACTAGCCCCTGCCGGCGTACCCACGGCACCGACCGCTGGTGGTTCGTCAGCGAGGCAGACTAGCGACCACTCGGGTACTGCTAGGGTACCGCCCCAGGTCCCTATAAACACGTCCTCTGTATCGCCAGCCGTCCCTGCAAAGCCCTTAGCTGTACCGAGCGCAAGTTCAACGGCAGGCAGCGATGACGCTTATTATCAGCGATTTGAACAGCGGCTCAAGACTCTGAGCAAACTTCGTGACCGGGAGGTCATTACGGAAGAAGAATACCAGGAGAAACGCCGCGCCATCCTCGGCGAACTTTAATTTAAACATGACACGGTTTCCCCGGATTGCGTTGCACTTCATCCGGGCTACTTGTTATCGAAGTCAGCACGGGATCGGGTGGCTCGTGAAAGGAGTGTCGGCGGCCTGGACGGCCGCCGTCAAGCGTACAGGGAAGTATTTACAGCGTCTCCTGGAACGAGCCTCCCGATCCCAGTGCTAACGAGCTGATTTGAACTACCACCATGCCTCTGCCTGCACGCCAAAAGTCCAACCGTCTGTTTCATCTTCAAAGGGTGACTCACCACTCCTAACGACGCCAGGTTCCGCGGCGCCATTCCAGTTGGCATATGTTACAAACAGACGTAGATCAGGTCGCGCAAAGAACTCTCGACCTGCTGAGATTTGCGGGGCCAGGGTCACTTTATAAAGGCGGCGGGTATCACCGTCTTCTGGCTTAACTCGGTCATAACCCAATTCTAAAGCCACATTGAGATAATCGGTGAAATGATATTTTGGTCGCACCCCTGTGGAAAACCAATAATCAATGGGATCACCACTGCCGGATTGATCATCGTCGTTGCGTTCTTCATAGAGAATAACAAACAAACCGGATATGTTGCGGGTGGGCTGGAAAACTAACTGTTCGACAATACGGGCGGTAATCACATCGCTACCCGCCTCGTCATTAGAGGCATCCTGCAGGGTAGATGCCGCACCTTGACCATACTGTAGCGCCAACTTATTAAAACCACCCAACAAACCGTCTTGAAAATGAATGGCATTGAACATAAAACCATTTTGGCCATCAATATCAGGGTCGTCTTCTTCCGACATCCTTAAGTCAAACCCCAAGGTTAATAGACCATCTGGGTTAACCTCGATATCGTAAAAACGAAGATCATGGCTGCTCACGGCACGGTTATTGACTTGGATTCTCTGACCCTGAATATTGCGGACTACGCCTGGGATGGGCTCACCTGTCACCGGATCGATGACCGTTGCGCTCAATTCATCGAAATCGTCATTGGCATTGCGGAAATAACCATAGGCAAGTTTACCAAAACCAAGATCAACATCCTCGACACCGGCGCCAATGCGTCCTCCTTGCCCCCAAAAGTAGAAGTCGTTGATATGCACATCGTGGCGACGATAAAAGCGTTTTCCTGCCCAAAACTTAGCGCCTTCAAAAAAACCCCCAACCACATTACCCGCCTCGACCCAGGCTTGCCGAAAAGCCGGATCGTCGTTCTCAAAGTCCGCTTCACCTTCCACAACAAACGCCATCATGGTGTCGAGTCTAAAATAAGCCCCCTCATCACTCTCGAATACCACCTCGGAAAACGCTAGTTCTGCAAAGATTTCACATTCGTTACCTAGACGATATTTGGCGCCAGCGCCTGGCGCTTGAAAACAAACCTGATCACCCCCTTCTGAAGTGCCACCGGTACCGGCACGAAAGTAACCACTAAAATCAACCGCTGCAGCGTTATAAGCGGATAAGAAAAGTGGAGCAGACAATAAAGGCAACAAAGATCGCACGCATCTCTTCATGTTGTAATAGTCCTCCTGTAGCAAAAAGCAATCGCCTTTTGCACCTTAATTTATGCGTAGTTGCACAAGGGCACATTAAATTTGTTTGTTTTATTGGGTTTGGCCTCCCTTGTAGGGTTAGTCATAAATAAAAAAAATCGTAAAAATGACACTAATTAATAACAAGCGTAGCAGTTTTTAAAAAAAGTTCAGGTAGAGCAGTCTTGTGTGTTTATGATAAACATGGGTTCTTTTAGTATTATGGTTACAACACCAGGATGCCTATGTAGCAGTGAGCTTTTTTTTGGTATCAAATTTGCTACTACAAAAAACCTTGTAGGTAGGTATATATGTATGTAGATAGATAGTTAATTACATGATCTTGAAAATGGTTAGGTACGACTGCATAACAAGTATGCTATGTAGTTTTTTCGTAGTTAGCGTAAAACCATGAAATGGAAAAAGTAAAAAAAAGCAACGGAGTATTAAGGTATGTCGCAATCATCCTTATTGTTTTACTACCCCCTCATTGACCTCTCTTTAACAACCGTCAAGCTGCTGACATCTTCTTCGCATCCTTATATTGACCCTATTTTTTCCCTGTCCTGGGGCACCATAAGATGTTCGTTGTAATCAACATGCACACGGCCAATGGAGATCGCTATGGGCGCCAATGAGACATTATTTCGACAAATTATTGATGGACTTCCCAATGCCATCATTATGGTCAACCACCAAGGCCACATTGTGTTGGTGAATAAGCAAGCAGAAAAATTGTTTGGCTATAGTCGGGATGAATTAATAGGTCAACCGGTGGAGATATTGTTGCCGGAATCACTGCGGGCTCAACATGTTGAAGATCGCAAAGGTTATACGGCGCGACCCGACGTCCGAGCCATGGGTCAGGGTCGAGATCTTTTAGCTCGCCGCAAGGATGGCGTCACCTTTCCTGTTGAAATCGGGTTAAATCCGGTGGTCACCAACGAAGGCGTCATGACCTTGAGCGCCATTGTGGATATCAGCGAACGCAAACATATGGAGGACACTCTATTTGCTGAAAAAGAGCGTCTCTTAGTCACGTTGGAATCCATTGGTGATGCAGTTATTACCACCACAGCTACCGGCCATATTCACTATCTTAATCCCATTGCAGAAACATTGACAGGTTGGTCACTTGCCCAAGCCCAGGGACAACTACTAAACCAGGTGTTTCATATTGTGGACGAGCGTACCCGTAAACCATTGCCCAATTTAGTGAGCCATTGTTTGACAGCAGGATCTATAGGCAGGTTGAAAGATCATACTGTACTCATAAGTCGGGATGGTCGAGAATATGCCATTGAAGATTCAGTGGCCCCCATGCGCGATCGAAATGGTCAGTTGCTAGGTACTGTATTGGTTTTTCGGGATGTCAGCGATAAACGCCGTTTAGTCAAGGAAATTGCTCATCAAGCAGCCCATGATCCGTTAACAGGTTTGGTGAATCGGCGTGAATTTGAGCACCGTTTAACAAAGCTAATCGAGAATACCCACAACCAGCGTAACGAACATGCCTTATGTTATCTAGACCTAGATCGGTTTAAGATCGTCAACGATACTTGTGGCCATGCTGCTGGCGACGAACTGTTGCGTCAGGTCACCCGTCTGTTTCGTAGCCAAATTAGAAGCCATGATACGTTGGGACGGCTAGGCGGAGACGAATTCGGTGTATTGTTGGAAAATTGCTCAATAATTTCCGCAGAGCACATCGCACAAGGTTTGCGCCAGCTCATCGATGATTACCGCTTTACGTGGAATGGCATAACCTTCCGTATCGGGGTAAGCATTGGATTGGCGCCCATCGATAATATGACTAAAAACATGGCCACGGTGCTGTCAGCGGCTGATAGCGCCTGCTATATCGCCAAGGAAACGGGTCGTAATCGGGTCCAAGTCTATCAGGAAAACGATATACAAGTCACTCGGCAGCGCAGCGAGTCATATTGGGTACAACGGATTCAACAGGCATTAGATGAAAACCGCTTTCGATTTTATGGACAACCTATTGCTGCCCTTGAACCTAACACAAAAAACGGCATACACGTCGAGCTGCTATTGCGGTTGGTGGAAGAAGACGGACGCTTAGTGCTACCTAGCGTTTTTATACCTGCCGCCGAGCGTTACCAACTGATTGTCCAGATCGACTGTTGGGTAGTGACTCATGCTTTGCAATTATTATCTCGGCAACCCACTTTTGTCGATCAATTGGCCATGTGCGCGATTAATCTCTCTGGTCAGTCGGTAGGTAATCAGATTTTTTATAACCATCTGCTCAAAGAGTTCAATAGGACTGGTGTTCCTCCCAAAAAGATCTGTTTTGAAATCACGGAAACGTCTGCGGTGACTAACCTGTCAAATGCTTCTTCCTTTGTTGAGAATTTAAAAAGCTTAGGTTGTCGGTTTGCTTTAGACGATTTTGGCAGCGGACTGTCGTCGTTAAGTTATTTAAAGACCCTTGCCGTTGATTTTTTAAAGATCGACGGTGTATTTGTCAAAGATACGGTGGACGACCCCATTGATCTCGCTATGGTGAAATCCATCAACGAAATTGGACAGCTGATGGGTAAACAAACCATTGCGGAATACGTGGAAAACGACACCATTTTTGCGAAATTACAGGGCTTAGGAATCGATTATGCCCAGGGTTATGGTGTCAGCCGCCCCTGTCCCGTAGAGGATCTCATTGTATCATCCACCCTGAGCCGGCGCTGAGTTAGGGCCGCAATTGAAGATGATAGACAACCATGACATACCGTAGATGGACAACCTCTTTTATCCTCAGCATGGCATTGTTGATGATGTTTATACTGGTAGGCTGTGGCGGTGGCAGCAGCGATGGCGACACTGATGACGTCACTCATGGACCAGAACCGACCCCTGTAACCTTTACCCTCAGGGGTTCCATCCAGGCCGCCAACGGTAGCGCCATCGATGGTGATGTGAATGATCCACTTGCACCATTTACAGCCAATAACCAGCCCAGTACAGCCCAACTCATCCCTAATCCGGTCACCTTAGGAGGTTATGCCAACCAGCCTGGCACTGGCCCTAGCGGCGCCTTACAAGTGACCGGCGATGTGCGTGACTGGTACCGAATTAGTTTAGTGGCCGGTCAAAGCGTCGCCCTATTCATCGCCGGTAATGGCCGCACCGATGATTTGGATTTAGCGTTATTTGACTCAACAGGCACTACTCTACTCGACGCATCCCTTAGCCAGAACCGTACTGAATCTTTGACCATTAACCGAGCAGACGAATATCTTTTGCTGGTAGAAGCGTTCCGTGGCGCTTCTAATTACGTACTGATAGTCGGTCAAACACCGCCTCCTGCGGATGCTGGCCTGCGTCTAAGTGATTCTTTTGTAGCTGGCGAAATCATCGCGCGATTCCGTTCAGACCGTGCCCCACTCGGTGTTGGTCTAGCGGCACGCGGCGCAGCCGTTGGTCTCACGGCAAAGGGCGGCGCTGAAGGGCGCAACATGCTACTGACGCTGAAGGGAGTGCAACGGGGCATTACTTATCAAGCACTGGACCTCACAAACAGTACCGTGGGCTCGGCTCTGCAAACCACTGATCCCGAGCTACAGCTCAAACTAGACACGCTGCGGGCCATCAAAGCCATGAACCTACGGGATGACATAACCGCGGCGGCGCCCAATTATTTGCGTCAGGCATCTCTGGTGCCCAACGATGCCCTTTACTCCGCGCAATGGCATTATCCATTGCTCAGTCTGCCCCAAGCATGGGACTTGAATACTGGTAGCGGCGTCATCGTGGCGGTGATCGACACTGGCGTTGTGCTCAACCATCCCGATCTGCAAGGGCAAGTGATTGGCGGTTATGATTTTATAAGCAATCCCCAGAACGCCAATGATGATGATGGTATAGACCTCAACGCTGACGATCCCGGCGATAACGCCGACCCCGATGGCGGTGGTTCTTTTCACGGCACCCATGTGGCCGGTACCGTAGCAGCAGCTACTAATAACCGCCAGGGTGTCGCCGGCGTTGCCTTCGATGCCCGTATTATGCCCCTGCGGGTATTAGGGCGCTTTGGCGGTAGCGATTTTGACATCGAACAGGCACTGCGCTTTGCCGCCGGATTACCCAATGACTCAGGCACGCTACCGCCGCGCTGTGCCGATGTGGCCAATCTAAGTCTAGAGGGTCCCAATTTCTCAGGGACATTTCAGACTGCCATCGATGAGATTCGAGCCACTGGCATGATGCTAGTCGCAGCGGCCGGTAACCGCTCCAGCAGAGAGTCAGCTTACCCAGCCTCCTATGAGGGCGTAGTATCGGTCAGCGCTGTGGGAATCAGCAAGGAGTTGGCCCCCTATTCCAACTTCGGCGCTTTTGTGGATGTGGCGGCGCCGGGGGGTAACACGGCCCAGGACAGCAACGGCGATGGCCAACCCGATGGCGTGCTCAGCACGTTGGCCACTGGGGCTAGGGATGCTATCACCACCGGATTTGGCATACTCCAAGGCACCTCCATGGCGACGTCCCATGTATCCGGGATAATAGCCCTGATGCGGGCCGCGAATCCTGATCTGACGCCACAAGATATAGACAATCTACTAGCAAGTGGTAGTATTACTGAAGATTTGGGTATACCGGGACGGGATGATCGCTTTGGTCATGGTCTGCTTAATGCTTATCAGGCAGTCACCGAAGCCATCAACGCCAGCAGCGGAGTGCCGGTGCAACCACAACCAATCCTCACCATCAGTCCAACCTCCCTAAACTTCGGCGTTGGCCGAACGCAATTCATCGTGACCGTAGCTAACGGCGGCGGCGGGACACTAACCGTAAACCCACCCACCGAGAACGCTGGCGGCTGGTTAAGTATTACGCCGCCAACGGACAGCAACGGTTTGGGCAACTACCTGGTAACGGTTAACCGCAACGACCTAGATGACGGGGTATATACTGCAACCATCACCTTTAACTCCAACGCAGGCAATGTGCAGGTACCTGTCATTATGCAAGTGTCTAACAATCTCGGCCCCGGTGATATGGGGCAATTATATGTGGTGATCTTCGACGTGGAAACCGCCCAGGCAATAACCAGCGTGACTGCCGCTGCCCTAGGGAACGGCCGTTACACCTACCAACTAACCGATATACCAGCAGGCACCTATGAGGTATTCGCCGGTACCGATTTGAATAACGACGGTATCATCTGCGATCCGGGGGAAGCCTGCGGTGCCTACTTAACCTTGGACGAACCCGCTAACCTTGTCGTAAACAGTGACCGTGCAGGTTTAGATTTCACCACTAGCTTTGCGGATAATCTTGCTGCTATCGGCGTTAGCAGGAGTGAAGCTGGGGAAAATACCAGGATGCCAACCCTGCTTCGCAGGCGTGACGATAAAGGGTTAGCCAAATGAGACAACGTTATGGTTTGCTTGTGGTGAGCCTGTTACTTGAGATACCAACGGTTGCTTTTTCCAAGGTTCGGATGTTTGGTCAAACTGGACAGATCCGTCTAACGGGTCGACGCTGAAGGTATTACTTGCGACACCGATGCTGTTGTCCCTGGCATGACTTCCAATTCCCGCTCATCGATACGCACTTTTAATGGAGCAGGGTTATCCGCCGCGGCACTCATAGTCAATCCATCCGCAGCCATCTTGATAGTCAGCCAATTGCCCCACACCACCACCTTAAACGTGACAGCCTGCCACGCTGGGGGTAATGCTGGACGAAAATGCACGACACCCGCGACTAATTTAAAACCGGCAAAACCTTTGACAATCATCTGCCACACGGCACCTGCCGCTGCCGTGTGAATACCCCCTAGGAATGAACCACCGCTCATCACCTTTTTGCTAGCGTTGTACAGATCGATGGTGACGGCTTCCATAAAATAGCGGTAGGCTTCATCCGGGTAGCCCGCCCAACTGGCAACCAGGGCATGCACCGAAGGACTTAACGAGGAGCCGTGCTCAGTACGAGGTTCGTAGTAGTCGTAATTAGCCCGCATGACCTCAGCAGAAAATTTATCATCTAGCAAGGCAAAGAGCTGCAGCACGTCTGCTTGTTTGAGCACCTGGGCCTCCACCGCGATACCATTGGGCCAACCCCAGTATTCCTCCGGATGAATGAGTCGCTTACGCAAAGCTGCTGGAGTAATGTTCTCTAATGTGAAGAAATCGTCGCACTGTTCAATGAGTCTTGTTTCCCGATCCGGTTGAGGCAGATAGATGCGGGCAGCCATGTCCACCCAGGCAGCCACCACGTCCCGCCCCACACCGATACGGGATAGTAGCGTATCGAGACGGTGGGGCTGTTCCGCCGCCATCCGATAAAAAATATAAACCGCCTTTTCCAATGCAAATTGGGCCATGTAGTTGGTGTAGGCATCGTTGTCCACGTTTTCGTGATACTCATCGGGCCCTAATAAGCGAATCAATTCGTAACGCTGTTTATCCATCTTAAAGTGGCTACGGGCCACTAAAAACTGCGCCACCTCAAAGGCGATTTCCGCCCCATAGGTCAAGATAAAATCCCAATCCCCGCTGGCTTCATAATAAAGCCATAGGGCATAGACGATATCCGGCGAGATATGAATCTGCCAACTGTTGAAGTGATTATGAAGCTTGCGTCCGGTCAATACATCGGTAAAAAAATAATCGGGAAACAGTTCCACACCGGTTTTGCCGCTGGTCCAGGCATAGAATGCGCCGTAATAACCGTGCTTATGAGCCTTCTGACGGGCTCCGGGAAGGGTGTCGTAGCGGTATTCCAGCAGGTTGCGGGCTACCTCTGGCCGGGTATAGAGATACATGGGCAGATTAAAGGTCTCTTGATCCCAAAAGGCCGCACCTTGGTAGACCTGGCAGGATAACCCGCGCGCCCCGATGGGTAGTTTGGCGTGGGCCGGCGTGGCAATGATGGCTTGGTAGAGGTTAAAGCGAGTGAGGGTCTGCACCTCGATGTTACCCTCGATTTTAATATCGCTGACAGCCCAAATGCGTTCCCACTGGGCCTGGTGAGCCGCGAGAAGTGCATCGAAACCTGCTTCTAGGGCTGTTTCGGCATCGGCTAACGCGGTAGCCCGAGGATCAACGACGGCATTGCTATGACAAACCACCATCACCTGCTCCAGGGTGATTTGTTCGCCAGCCCGCAGTTGCCATGTAAAGTGCTTTAAGTTACGCCGTTCGCCGGCTACCCGGTTGGTTTGGCTAGGTGCTGCACCACCCTGTACCTTCAGTCCGGTGACCACATTCACCTGAATGTGATACTCAGTGGTATAGGTTTCGATACCTAGCTTGTTATCTTTTTGAAAGGGCACATAGCTGCTGAAATGCTCGCCATTCAGACTCCAAATACGACCATCTACACCACAGCATAAGGCGATTTCGCAATCGTCAAACGCTTCCAAAGTGATCCGTTGGGGCACCAAATGCAGATTAGCGTAACTGGCGAACTTCTCTGCCCCAAAGCGTAGACCCTTGCCACGTTCGCTCTGCCATACCATCGAGCGGCGGTTAAGACCGTAGCGTAAATTTAATTCATGGTGATACTCGCCAGTTTTACCAGTAAACGCCGAAAGTGGCTCGCCATCCAGCTCCAGCTGTGCAAACAGTCCATTGGGAACGTTACATAACTCATTTATTTCACTGCCGGGAGCGGTGTCCCAGGTATCGGCCACGGTACAAGCCACAAAACGATCGGCTTCCCATTCAGTAAAGGTGCCGCGGTAGCCCAAGTAACCGTTACCAATCATAAAGTTACTACTCGTGGTAACAAACTGATTGGGGTCGAAGGACTTTTCAACGATTTGCCAGCCGTCTTCTGTTCGCAGGTTGTTTTGTAAATTCGGCATTGTGCTACCCCGTGCCTTAAATTAGATCAGACCTAACCTGGGTCGTATGGTAACGGAAGTTTGTCAACAAATGTACTTCGTTAGTCGAAGCCATCTAGAGTGGGTATCCATATTCCTGTTTATGATCTAGCAAAGTATTTTTTTAAAGAGATAGTTTTTAATCATTAATTCCCTACAATAAAAAAGGATAACGACAATAAGCGCATGTATAGCTGGCTTCAGCATAGTAATAACTTACACAGGACTTGGGCAGCTTGTTCCAGAAGACGCCGTGAACACCTCCCTGTGGGCTTGACGACGGCCATCCAGGCCGTCGACACTTCTTTCACAAGCTGCCCAAGTGCTTTTTGCGTAAGTCTTGTTACATTTAACAGCACCGGGGAGATAGGCCATGAACACCCATAAATCCGTGGTCGACGCGATTCCGCAAGGCGGTCCCAAAAAAGTCCACAGACTTGAGTTCCATCTCGGTTACTTTGGGCCGACGGTACCCATGTTATTTTTTATCCTCTGAGCGATCTTGATCAGTAAATTATTTTTTGACGTATCCACCGAGCAGGGTCTCATTATCGGGGCGGTCTTGGGTCTGGCCATCGGCATGTTTCTCTCAAAAAGCGCTTGGCATGATTATGCCCAGGCAATTTTTGACGGTATGGCTCAGCCTGTCGGCGTTGTCGCTATCATTGCATGGTTTTGGGCGGGTATGTTTGCCGCCGTGTTGAGAGCGGGAGGTCTGGTGGATGGGCTGGTTTGGTTAGGCGTGGCGACAGAATTACAAGGGACCTATTTTACCGGGATTACTTTTCTCCTTAGCGCGGTATTCGCCACTGCGGTAGGAACCGGGTACGGCACAGTGGTGGCTTTTTGTACCCTAATGTACCCAGCAGGTGTGTTGCTTGGCGCCGATCCCGTGGTTTTATTCGCCGCCATTTTGAGCGGCGCCGCCTTTGGCGATAACCTGGCACCGGTGTCTGACACTACGATTGTTTCTGCGGTTACTCAAGAAACCGACGTGCCAGGGGTTGTTCGGTCGCGGTTTAAATATGCTATCTGCGCGGCTGTTCCTGCGCTGATATTGTTTCTGCTGGTGGGCGGTTCGGAATCCAGCATTGTAGGAGAAGATTCAACAGCAACCTTTGGTGACTCTATCAAACCCAACGGATTGATTTTACTTATCCCCTTTGCATTAGTTATTTATTTGGCCTTGAGCGGAAGACATTTGATCACTTCCCTGACCTGGGGTATTTTGTTGGCCTCAGTGCTGATCCCTATTTTAGGCTTAGGCTCACTACAAGACATACTGTGGTTTAATAGGGAAGCTGGCACCGTTGAAGGGGCAATTTATGACGGGGTCATCGGCTACGTGCCCATGGCGGTACTGATTCTGCTCATTGTGTCCGTGGGCAATCTGATTCAATTAGGCGGCACTATGGATGCGTTGCGCAATAAGATGCGGGTCATTATCAACGGTATTGTGCGGCGTACTGAACTGGTTATCTGGGGTATGGTCAGTCTATTAAATGTTTTTATCACCATCAACACCGCCGCCGAGATCGCTGCCGCGCCTTTTGTGCGGGAAATCGGCAAAGAATCCAATCTACATCCTTACCGACGGGCTAACTTTTTAGATTCTATCACCTCAGCCCTAGGTTATATCTTTCCCTGGAGTGGCGGGGTGCTGTTGGGAGTCACTACAATCAATGGGCTGGCTAGAGAATTTGGGTTTCTGCAACCGGTGGACTCTATCCAGGTAGTGCCCTATGTTTTCCATGGATGGTTGCTGGTGTTAGTTATGCTTATCGCCGCGATCACCGGTTTTGGTCGACGCTATGAAGGTTCCCAGGGCGAGGAACTAAAAAGCTCTTTAATTGAAAAACCATGATCAGTCTCGCTGATATTCAAATCGCCCGGGAGCGTATTGCCTCGCGGGTTTTTCTTTCCCCCTGTGCTTACTCTGCTACCTTAAGCCGAATGACCGGCTGCCATTTATCGTTGAAATTGGAAAACCTGCAAATGACCGGATCCTATAAAGAGCGGGGAGCTTTCAACAAAATCTTAACGTTGGACCCCGCCCAAAAAGCGGCTGGCATCGTTGCCGCCTCAGCCGGCAACCACGCCCAGGGCGTCGCCCATGCGGCTCGCAGCAATGGCATCAAAGCCACCATCGTCATGCCTGAGACGACCCCACTGGCTAAGATCCGCGGTACGCACGCCTTTGGGGCGGACATCATTCTGCACGGCAGCGGTTATGACGAGGCATTCGCTAAAGCCCAAGAATTACAGGCGACCCATGACTATACCTTTATTCATGCTTTTGATGACCCCGCCGTTATCGCCGGACAAGGCACCATTGGTCTGGAGTTGTTGGAACAAGTGCCGGATTTGGATGTGCTGGTGGCGCCGGTGGGCGGTGGGGGTCTCATTGCAGGCATTGCGACGGCCATTAAGGCGGTGCGCCCACAGGTGCGTATCATCGGCGTGGAAACGGCGCTGTTACCCGCCATGCAGGCGAGTTTAGCGGCAGGCCGCATCTATCCACTACCCGCCGCCAGCACCCTTGCGGACGGCATCTCGGTGGCCGTAGTCGGCAATCATACGTTCCCTATTGTTAAGCGTTACGTAGAAGAGATCGTCACAGTCAGCGAAGAAGAGATCGCCAATGCCATTTTGGTGCTTTTAGAACAGGAAAAAACCTTGGCGGAAGGCGCTGGCGCCGTGGGTTTTGCAGCACTCCTGCAAGGTAAAATAACGGCCATCCAGGGACGCCATGTGGTGGTGATTCTAAGTGGCGGCAATATTGACATGACGTTGCTCTCCCGTATTATTGCCCGGGGTTTGGAAATCGACAGCCGGTTAACCCGGATAAAGATTATTGTGCCAGACAAACCGGGCAGTGTTGCTGAATTAACGGCAATTATTGCCCAGAAACGGGCCAACATTTTCGATTTATCCCAGAGCCGACCCTTAAGTGACGTGCAACTGGGTCAGGCGGAAGTGGAGCTTACGTTAGAGACCAAGGGTAGAGAGCATGTGGAAGAAATTATTCGAGGGATCCGTAGCCAAGGTTATAAGGTAATGTAATAGCTTTTTTTATTTAATCAGGACTTACGCAGCTTGTTCCAGAGGACGCCGTGACATCCGTGCTTCGCCAGCTTGACTGCGGCCATCCAGGCCGCAGACACCTCTTTCACAAGCTCCGCAAGTCCTGTTTGTGAGTGAGTTTTGCGTAAGTCCAATTAATATTATGCTTATCATCATAAGCGTCTCAAAGCTAGAAGTAAGCACAAAGCCAAAGGATACTGTCAACATGTCTGCAGCGAAATAGCCTCATTCCTCAAAAAATTGATGTCAAATTACAATACTCAACCTATCAAAAATGCATAAGTAAGAATGAGGAAATAGCAATGCGGACTTGGAAACGCGTGTTACTTTATACAGTAGCCGCTGTTCTCATCACTGGCATTTTAGCCCTTGTATTGGGTTATTTCTTTAACGGTTTTATTGTCGATCTCTGGTGGTTTAGCTCCCTAGACTATGATTATTATTTCTGGCAACGTTTACTCTATCGGTACGTGGTCTTTATTGTCGTTACGTTGCTTTTCTTTATTATCTTTTTTCTAAATTTCTGGATTGGAGCAAAGTATCTAGGCGCTAAGATACCCTCTAGGCCAAAGGTAAATACGGATATTCCTAGCCGCTATCGAAAGCTGTATAAACGTTTTCAGGGATGTTCTTTGTTTGTTTATCTTCCGCTTACTTTAGCACTGGCTATTTTTATAGCGTTACCGCTTTTTAATCAATGGGAAAGAGCGTTACTTTACTTTTTTGCGCCAAGTACCGGTATCGACGATCCCGTCTATAGTAAAGACATTAGCTACTATCTTTTTTCGCTACCCATCTATCTCCTGCTGTTACGGGAGTTATTGACTGCTTTTCTCATCGTTTTATTTGGTTTAATCCTGCTTTACTGGCTGGAAAGCCAAACGTTATCTGAGTCTCATGGGCATTTGCGCCGGAGCGCTAAGATTCATTTAAACATTGTCATGTTGTTAGTTTTTTTAATCGGCGCCTGGTATTTCATTTTGCAGCGTCATCAATTGCTGTATGCAGATAACCATATGCCACTTTTTTATGGACCAGGTTTTGTTGAAATGCATGTTACCTTGCCTTTTATCTGGCTATGCTTGGTTTTGTTTTTAGCCGTTGCTGCTACTTTTATCTATTTTGTTAATACAAGAAAAGGTTTTATAAGGCTTATCACGATTACGGTTCTTTTTTTCCTGGCCCTAGGAGCCCGCTATTCTTCCATAACACTCGAGCTTGTACAGCGGTATTTTGTTCAACCCAATGAAATCACATTAGAAGCGCCTTACATCGCCAATAATATTTTGTCGACGCTGACGGCTTACAATCTGCAGGATGTAGAGACCAGACAATATCCCATCAAACAAATACCTTGGGACATGACGACGCCGGAAGTGCGGATGAGCCTGCAAAATATTCCCATCTGGGACGAAGAAAGCTTACACAAGGTTTACCATGAACTTCAATCAATCCGCACTTATTACCATTTTAATAGCATTGATGTGGACCGTTATGTGGTTAATGACATCTATCAGCAAGTTTTCTTATCGCCGCGGGAAATTAACTTTCAAGACCTGCCCGAAGGCGCCCAAACATGGGTTAATGCCTGGTTAAAATATACCCACGGGTATGGGGTCGTGATGAATCCAGCTTCCCAGACAAACGTTGGAGCTATTGAGTGGTTTATCCAGGGTATTCCGCCTGAATCTTCAGATAACCGTTTGCAGGTAGATGAACCGGCCATTTACTATGGAAAGGGTAAATATCATCCGGTTATTGCCCCCAACGATAGTCGCGAAATCAATTACTCCACCGGCGATGTGGAAAAAGAAACGGATTACAAAGGTGAAGGCGGAGTCAGCATTTCTAATCTGTTTAGAAAGCTTATCTTTGCGCTTTATTTTAATGAAGAAAACATTTTTTATACGGCTCAGACCAATGATGACAGTCGTATTTTGTTTAGACGAAATATCACCGAAAGAATCTCCAAGCTAACGCCGTTTCTTTTGTTAGATCCCGACCCTTATGCGGTGGTGACGCCTGAACGGGTTTATTGGATACAGGATGCTTATACCTATTCCTCTTGGTATCCCTATTCCCGTCCCTACGACGGCGAATTTAATTATTACAATAAGCGCAACTTTAACTATATTCGTAACTCGGTAAAAATTATCGTCGATGCCTATAACGGCAGTGTTGATTATTATATTGCCGATGGTAACGATCCCATCGTCCAGGCTTATGCTCAAATTTATCCTGGTCTATTCAAAGAATTTGAGCAGATGCCAGATGACCTAAAACCGCATGTGCGTTATCCAAAAAGTGTCTTTGATGTGCAGATGGACATCTACGGGCGTTATCATCAGAAAAATCCGGAAATTTTCTATAAACAAGAAGATGTGTGGGTCTTTCCAAAAGTGCAGTGGCGCCATGATCTGCAAAGAATCTCCTCTTATTATTTAACCCTTAACCTGATTGATCCCGGTCAATTTGAATTCAGCTTATTCGTACCCATGAACGTCATGGGCAGGAATAACATGCGTGCCTTGGCCGTGGTGGGATGCGATGGTGATGATTACGGCAAAATTATTACTTACAACTTTCCTAGGGGAACACTGGTCTATGGTCCACCCCAGGTAGATGCCATCGTTAAACAAGACCCGCTTATCACCCAGCAGTTTACCCTTTGGAACCAGCAAGAATCCAGGGCGGACCGGGGCAGGATGGTTATTATCCCCATCGATGGGGTGATTACTTATGTTCAAGGGGTCTTTCTAAAAGCAACGACCCAAGCGCAAATTCCAAAGCTGGCCCGGTTGATCGTAAGCCAAGGTCAGGTGGCGGTGATGGAACCGACCTTGGAAGAAGCCTTTGAGGCATTGAACAAGCGAGTTCAGATTGAGCTAGGACAACCGGCGCAGCAAAAGTTGCCGCCACCTGATGAAGCGCCGGAAGTGGTTCCTGAAGAACCACCCTAATAGGGTTAACATTAACGTTGATACAGGCGGCAAATTTAAGCCCAGCTCCAAGAAAAGGTTGTGTTGTGTTAGTTTTGTTCAGGGGTAGCACAGTCTTCACCCGTTTATTCCACCTCCTCTATCGGCTGGAACAAAGCTCAATCCGGGACAAACCAACTCCCTGGATTTTGTTGTATTTCATCCAGGCCACCTACTATCTATTGACCATCTCACCATTACCTTATTGTCATGCCAGTGTAATGTGCTGGGTGTATGTTTTATAAGTTATTTTTTTATGGTGATGGATACAAAAATCAAACCTGAGGATGGAATTAATAACAATCATCGAGTGTACACTGCAGTCATACAAAAACAAACGGGGAATAACCCATGCTGAAAACAAAAATAACTCTGTTTCTAGGCATTCTATTGATCACAAGTGCTGCTGGCACTACCCAAATCAGCATTAGCGCGGATGGTAAAGACACCAAAACCCATGAGATGCGCCGCGGTAGTCACCGCTGGAACTTCCAACGCATCGCTACACTGGCCAACTACCGCAACAACGACCCCGCTGAGATCGGTGAGGAGACCGTGTCCGAAATCGTCGCGGCGACAAAAGATGGCAAGACCCTGGTCTATACCGATAGCCCCCTCAATCAAATCGGCTTTGTCGATATTACCGATCCGGCGGATCCGCAGCCAGCCAGCGTCTTTGCCGGGCTGGGTGGCGAACCTACCTCGGTGGAGGTGCTGGGTAACCAATACGCCCTGGTCGCCATCAACACCAGCGCCTCGCTGGACAATCCTAGTGGCGAACTGGTTGTGGTGGATATCCATGCCGGAGCCATCGTAGGCAGCATCGATCTAGACGGACAACCGGATTCCATCAAGATTAGCCCAGACGGCAGATACGTCGCCATCGCTATCGAGAACGAGCGAGATGAGGAAATTGTGGTGGACGGTGTCGAAGGTGGCCTGCCGCAGCCACCGGCGGGTTATCTGGCCATCGTCGATATCAAAGGCACGGACCCAGATGATTGGGAGCTTCGCCGAGTGGAACTCACCAGCCTAGCCAGCTATGGCGGCGATGACCCAGAACCGGAGTTCGTGGATATCAACCGCAAGAACCAGGCGGTGGTGACCCTGCAGGAGAACAACCACATTGCCATCGTCGATCTCGCCACAGGAAAGGTCACTGAGGATTTCGATGTCGGCAGCGTCACCCTCGAAGGGGTGGACGCCACCGAAGATGATATCATCTCCTTGACCGAAACCCTGGAGGATCTGCCTCGGGAACCCGACGCTGTTGCTTGGCTGCCCACACGTCGCGGTAGGCATTTGATCGCCACCGCCAACGAAGGCGACTTGTTTGGGGGCAGCCGGGGCTTCTCACTGTTCACCGCCCAGGGCAACCTAGTGTTCGACAGCGGCACTGCTTTGGAAGAGCTTGCCGTGCGCTATGGCCACTACCCGGAAAACCGTTCCGAGAACAAGGGCACCGAACCCGAGGCCATTGAATACGGACGCTATGGTCATAAGCGATTTTTATTTGTGAGCTCCGAACGCGGCAACTTCATCGCCGTGTACCGGGTAATACGGGGCAAACCCGTGTTCAAACAGCTATTGCCCGGCCCGCTGGGTCCTGAAGGACTCCTCGCCATCCCCTCCCGCAATCTATTGATTGTCTCCAGCGAGGTCGATGACCCCAGCTTCGGCGTGCGCTCCAGCATTATGATCTACCAGCTCAAGCGCGACGAACCCACCTATCCCCAAATCGTCTCCACTGATGTGGACGGCTCGCCGATACCTTGGTCTGCCTTATCCGGCATGGTAGCGGTGCCTGATCACGACGCTGCACTGCTGGCAGTATGGGATTCCTTCTATAGCGAGAGCCGCATCTTCCGCATCGACGCCTCCAAAGAACCGGCCCTGATCACCGGCTCGTTCCCCATCCAGGGTGGCAGTGGGGACTATGATCCCGAGGGCATCACCATCGCACCGGATCATACTTTGTGGATAGCCAGCGAAGGTAATGCCGACGACTCACGCCCTAATCGGCTGCTACAGACCGATCTCGACGGCAATGTCATCGCTGAAGTGGGTCTGCCGCAGGAAATCCTCGACTGCCGCGCCACATCCGAAGCCACGGGCACTCTAGGTGCTGGCTTTGAGGGGGTGGCTGTCTTACCGGATGGGGAGGGTTATAAACTAGTCGTGGCACAGCAACGGGGCTGGGACTACACTACGCCAGAATGCGAGGACTTGGACGACGATGGCAACGGCCTCAACGCTAACGGCGAGCCCAACCAGACTCGTCTGTGGATCTACGATCCGCATACCGAGCATTGGGATCACATCGCCTGGGAACTGGCACCGCTGCCGGAAAATGCATCTTGGGTGGGACTGTCCGAGATTACCCAAGCGCCCAATGGCGCCTATGTGGTGATCGAGCGGGATAATCGTACCGGCGACTTCGCAGAGCTGAAGACGCTGGTCAAGGTGGATCCCAGGGCGGCTCGCGACGACTTAATCAGCAACAGCGAAAAATCGGTGTACGATCTCATCCCGGATCTTGAAGCCACTAACGGCTGGATCACCGACAAACCGGAAGGTGTTGCCATCACCGACGATGGCCGCACCTTTGTCGTCACTGACAATGACGGTGTCGATGACTGGTCCGGTGAAACCTGGTTCCTAGACCTCGGTCATTGGCAACCGTTGTTTGATTGAGCCCCTATCAGAGGGCGCTAATCCAGCGCCCTTGCCTTCCCGCCAGCACCCTAATGCGCCTCCACCATTTTTCTCTAAACTTCTTTCCTCAAATACTGCAGATAGGCTTTTAGGGATTTAGACAAATTAGCTTCATGCCAAACAGCACCAATAGAAATTTTATTATCGAATCCCAAAAGTTTGCGGTAAACGAGCCCAGGTGGCAGATCGGCGATGACATATGATGCCACAAAATACAAGGCCATACGCTCTGAGACCATACGCAGGGCCGTCTGCACCTGTTTGGTTTCTAGGACAATTCGAGGCTTAAAGCCGGCGGTATCGAACAAACCCATACACCTATCATAGAGCTGCGGGTTGAGGGCTTTGTCGAAAATGATCAGCGGCTTGTCTTCCAGCACCTTGATGGGGATCTCATCATCGATGGCCAGTTCATGGTTTTCAGGCACAACAATTGTCCAAAACCCGTCGACCACTTTCTTGACAACCAAGGAAGCATGGGTAGCGGGTAAAGGCGCAAAACCTATATCGATCTGCCCTTCTTTCAGCGCGTGATACACCTCATTGGTGGGCATCTCAATCTGCTCAATGGTGAAATTCGACGCAGCAACACGGGCCGCAACGATGCTGCGGGCAATCACGGCTAGATTGAGATAGGCACTCGTACCGATGCGAAGGGTTGTTGGCTCCAGCCCAGCGGCGTCTTGTGTAGCCTGCACGGCCTGATCGAGGCGAGCAAGAATATCGCGGACATGGCTCAGAAATACTTTGCCGGCCTCGGAAAGCGTGACATTTTTTCGGTCACGCACCAGTAACACTACGCCCAGCTCGTCTTCTAAACGTTGCATTTGATGGGAAAGCGCAGGCTGAGTGATATGCACCCGCCGCGCAGCACGCTGGAAGTGCAACTCCTCTGCTACCGCTTTGAAATAGCGAAGCTGTTTTATCTCCATGGCTTACTTATAAATGACATTGATAAGACTGACAACCGAATCGATTGGAGAAACATACCCAAAATCCTCATGATGTGGGTGTCGATAAACTTAACTAGGCGATTATTCATGACTACTTCCCTCGAAAATAAAGTCGTTCTCATCACTGGCGCTTCCTCCGGTTTAGGCCGCGAGTTGGCAATTGGATTACTAACCCACGGTGCCAAGGTAGCAGGAACGGTTCGAAACAATGAGCAGATAGCCACCTTCGAAGCCCTCGCGCCTGGCAAAGCGCTGGGCGTGAACATGGATGTCACTGACGCCCCCGCCGTGCAGACAGGTGTACAGAAGGTGATCGGCCGGTTCGGGCACATCGATGTGCTGGCCAACAACGCCGGTGCAGGCACCGTAGGCGCGGTGGAAGAAACCAGTTTAGAAGAAGCGCGAAAGATCTTTGAGGTGAATTTCTTCGGTGGCTTGCAGGTGACCCAGGCGGTACTGCCCTATATGCGCGCTCAAAGATCCGGCCATATTCTGCAATTCTCGGCTATTGGGGGTTTTTTGGGTTATCCAGGGCTGGGGGTGTACTCCGCTGCTAAAGGTGCCACGGGCATCCTAGGCGAGGCGTTGGCTGAAGAATTGAAACCCTTGGGGATTCATGTGACGGTACTCACCATTGGGATCTTTCATACCCAGTTTGCGGGCACCTCACTCGCCTACACAGAAAAGCAGATCGAAGACTATGCGGAAACACCAGCCGGAAAATTTCGGGGTTTTATCGGCGGTCTACAGGACAAGCAGCCCAATGATCCGGTAAAAGGGGCAGAAGCAATCGTCAAACTGCTCCAGTCCGACAACCCTCCGATTCATGCAGCTCTCGGTGCCGATGCGATGGGCGGTATGCGCAAGAAAATGGTCGATATCGAAACCAGCCTCAAAGCGTGGGAAGGAAACGCCGCCTCGACAGCTTTCGAGAGAAAGTAAAAAAGGTAAAAACTTCTCCAGTTAAACAAATTCAACAGGAAGCCCCCAATGTCTGAACAACAGCAAATTCGCCATCTTACGCAAAAATGGTTCAATGGCTGGAACATTGGCAATCAGCCCTTCGATGGCGAGGTTTTTCGCGATCTCTTCGCGCCTGGCGAAAATGCCATCGATGTGTTCGATAATGTCAAAGGTGACGTGGTTGTGCTGACTAGCGTTGACGAGTATGTCAACACCTGGATGCCGTTTATGGCACCCGTCACCCAGTGGTCCGTGCGGTTGGATGACCTCAACGTACAAGCCTCCCACGATCTCGCGGTCACGACCTTCAAGTTGGTCGGTACCGATACCCGCGGTGCGGATGGAGAAGCCATTCCCTTTGGTCAATATGGTACCCATGTCTGGAAGAAGCTGCCCCATCTCGGCTGGCGGATTGTGCATGAACATCTTACCAACTTTGATGTGACGAGGAGCGCATTGTGAAACACCTGCCTATTCACTTCTTATTGAATTGGATCGGAGCGTTCGTCACCATCACGACCCTGCTCTACGCGATGCAACCGATGATGGTGGAATGGCCAATTTGGCTTCGCGCCCTGACCCTTTCCGGCCTGATGGTGTTACTGATGCAAACATTCGTTATGCCGTCGATTGCCAAGTTAACTCAAAAAATAGGACTTACGAAGTAAGTGGAAACAGTGCTAGCGGTAGGAAGACCGTCGTCAAGCTTATAGGGAGATGTTGACGCCCCCTTTTAAAACAAACTGTGCAAGTTACTCTTAAAATTGGAGGTAGTTACATGAAAACGTTGTTAGCCATCTTATTCGTGACTGGCACGTTGGCGGTGCCATCGCCTGCTACCACGGCAGAAAATACAATACGGCAGACATTGGCGCAAAAAGTCCAGTACTTGATGGATAGAGACGACATCAGCCAACAGATCATCAATTATGCTCTCAGCTTTGACCGCAAGGATTGGGAGCTGCACCGCTCGGTCTTCACCGATGAAATTCAGATGGATTTCTCGGCCTCCATCGGCGACGGACTCACCACGATGAGAGCTGATGACTGGGTTGTTGCTGTCAAACCCTTTTTTGAAAATTTACAAGCCACACAGCACATTGGCATTCCTCTGTCGATCGAAATCAAAGGCGATGAAGCCTATGTGGTCTCGCTGCTTCGAGCTGCGCACTACCAACCGAACCCAAAGGGTGATCCCACGCAGACCATGTTTGGTTATTACGAGAACTGGCTAAAACGTACCGAGGAGGGCTGGAAGATTTACAAAATCGTCCAGCATATCCACTGGAACGAAGGTAATTATTATGTCTTTGAAAAGGCTGCTGGGTTGAGCGAGTAAGCTATGAAAACACTTATAGTAATTGTATTAATTGCTTTATTGTTTATACCAGGGCTGGCTGCAGCTGATACGCTCGGCCCACCCACACCATTACCCTCAAAGCGAGGACTGACTTATCACGCCCATCATGTGGCGCTGCGTGTTGCTGATCTGGAACAAAGCGTGGACTGGTGGAACCGGGTGATGGGTGCCCGAGAAGTCCGCCGTTCACAGATCCCAAATATCAGCGCAGGGACAGAAATAGCCCTCATGCACATCAGTGGCGGTTTTCATATCGAATTGATTGGGGGTGGGCGCGTAAACACGCCGCCAGGGTTACCCCCCGAGGATATCAAAGCCGATTATGGTCTCGCTGGCTGGAAACATGTGGGGTTTTATGTGGCCGATATGGAAGCAGCGTTAGCGCATTTGAAATCCGAAGGCGTAACAGCAGAGTACGACATCATCCGCGAGGATTACGGGGTCCGAATTGTGTTGTTTAAAGAACTCAATGGCTATTTCATCGAACTGTATGCGCCTGTAGAAGTAGAAGGGGACCACAAATGAAACGTTTTCTATTATCTGTGGCAACGCTATTTGCTACGTTTGCACTCGCCGACACAAATGAACTATCCCAACGTGCTGGAGCCTGGGTAGTGGATAAGGGCGAACTCGTATCAAAATTTGGACCGAAGGACGAACGGGGCGCGGCTAATCTATTAACCCCACAAACTGTTATGAAAGCGCTGTCACTGGTCAAAAAAGGCGACGTGGTGAGTCTTGCTGTCCCGTTAGATCGCGATACGCCAGCTTATGGCTGGCGCCGCTTCGACGTCGTCGTAGGACGTGGCGTCTGGAATGAGGATATTGTGAATGCGCCCATCAATACCGGGACACAGATAGATGGTCTGGCGCATCTCGGTGTCGACGGCCGCTTCTACGGTGGCCGGCATATCGATGACTTCCATCGAAACGACGGTCTGCGCGAACTCGGCATTGAAAACGCTCCACCCATTGTCACGCGGGGTATGGTTTTGGATATCCCAGCCGTAAAGGATGTCGACCGTTTGGATATCGGTTATGTGGTGACAGTGGCGGATATTGAAGCCGCCATGCAGCGTCAGGGCATTGCGGAAATTGGTGCAGGCGATGTCGTTATCTTTCATACTGGCCATCGGCAATTGCTGGCCGAGGGCAAACGCGATGAGTTCCTCTCCGGTCAACCGGGTCCTGGTATCAAAGCTGCCGAGTACCTGGCCGCGAAAGGCGTGGTGGCGGTCGGTGGCGACAGTGGTTCCATGGAGGCGATGCCCCACGAACGGGACGGTATCCTTTTCCCCGTCCATCAAATTCTATTAGCCAAGCACGGTGTTCATATCTTAGAAAATATCGCCACGGAGCGTTTGATCGACGGCAATTGGAATGAGTTTCTGTTCATCGCAACGCCGTTACCCATTATGGGCGCATCCAGTTCATGGATTAACCCGATAGCGATAAGATAGGGTTAACCATCACATCGGTACCTGAAGTCGTGATGGCGAAAGCTGCTGGGGCGGGCTTCCATGTGAAACATTACGTAGCTACTCACCACACGACGGTGACTAATATTATCAATCGCCATCTTGAAAACTTGCGCAGGCAACATAGCTCAATTGATCCTGAAGTCGAACATATCAGTGGCTTAGTGCCTGCCAAGGTAGACGCTGTCAAAGCGTATCAAGATGCTTTAACTGCCAAACAGCGATGAAAATTTTACTGGATTTAAATGTGCTGCTCGATGTTATTCAACGGCGTGAGCCACTTTATGAGGTGTCGGCTGAAGTGATCAGTTTTTTGATAACTCAAAAATTTTGTAAATTCACCGATAGCGGCGCTCGCCCCAGAAGAATTTCTCGCCCATTACTTTAATCAATAGCCTTAAGGTAATTGATGCTCTAGAGCACATGAAAAAAATTGTCAGCTTCGGATCAACAGCCACAACACAGCAACCGTCAAGGCAAGATTAAATCCCACCATCCAGCGAAGTAACTTAATATCGCCTTTTATCCCAGCAATCTCCGTGCGAAACTCTGTCTTTACTCCCGCGATCTCGGTGCGAAACTCTGTCTTTACTCCCGCGATCTCGGTGCGAAACTCTGTCTTTACCCCAACGATCTCAGCGCGAAGCTCCGTCTTCACCTGCGCGATCTCGGTTTGCAGTATATTTTTAACCTCACCCAAATCTTCCCGTGTCGCTAGTGTGCCTACACCTTCTTTAAAAGCTTCCGCCAACGCATGGGCTTGTGCTCTCGCTTGGTTCTCGTCGACCCCAGCGGTCTTAAGGGCTTCTGCATACTTTAATACCAATCCTAATTTTTAGGATTCCAATGATGAAGCTACTGAGGTATGCTAC
>CAYRGG010000028.1:0-47628 GCA_964423745.1 uncultured Candidatus Competibacteraceae bacterium
GCTGAGTGATGCGGGCACTGTAACGGTTTAACGGCTCGGGCATGGCGTTCTCCTGAGAACAATTAATTAAGTCTGCGGTTTCTTTGGGTTCGATCTAGTTTACCGCACTAGCGTCAAGATAATGCCAGATGTTATGTAAATATATAGTGATATTTGTAGATGATTAGATAGCAGATTTCATATAGGTATTGTTACCGAGTTACCTGCAGCAAGTTCAGTAAAAACTTCTAAAGGATTTACCGTGCCGCATAGCCGTCCATGATCATCGATCACTGCAATAGGTAGACCCGCAGCGCAACGATCATAGGTTTCTATCAGCGGCGTCGTTAATTTACCGGTCGGAAAGTCAGTGCGCATTAATGTGCTCAAATTAGGGTCTTGGCTACCGTTTAAATCTTTGGAGAGCAGTAGACCCACGGGTGCTTTGTTAGCGTTCAGTACATAAAGTCCGTTAGCATCCGTTTCTGCCAGGCGGGATCTGGCCTCATCCACTGAGCTATCCTCAATTAATGTAGGTGTTTTTTTCATAACACTGCCTAAGGTAAACATGCGGCTACGATCCACATCCTGGGTAAAGGCGGCTACGTAAGGGTCGGCTGGTGCAGTAACGATTTGTTTGGCATTGCCTACTTGAATAAAACGGCCGTCTTTCATAATAGCGATTTGATCCCCAAGAATAAGCGCTTCGTGAAGATCATGGGTGATAAAGATGATGGTTTTATGCAGACTATGTTGAAGTTTTAGCAATTCCTGCTGCATTTCACGGCGTATCAAGGGATCGAGGGCGCTAAAGGGTTCATCCATAAGAAGGATTTCTGGGTTCGCGGCAAGCCCCCTGGCGAGTCCGACCCGTTGTTGCATGCCGCCGCTGAGTTTTTCGGGAAGCGTATCGGCCCAATCACGCAAATTCACCTGGTCCAGGGCTTGCAAAGCTTTCTGTTGCCGTTCTGCAGCGTTCATACCTTGAATCTTAAGTCCATACTCCACGTTCTTACCCACCGTCATATGAGGAAAAAGGGCGAAGTGCTGAAAAACCATGGTCAGCTTACTACGTCGAATTTCCCGCAATCTTTTTTTATCGGCCTGGAGAATATCTTCGTCGTCGATATAAACATGGCCAGAGGTAGGCGCGATCAACCGGTTGAGGCAGCGGATCAAAGTAGATTTGCCAGAACCGGAAAGCCCCATAACGACAAATACTTGTCCCTGTTGAACGGAAAAAGAGACATCGGCAACCGCTACCACGCTTTTGGTATCTCGGTAGACGTCGTCTTTAGAAGCTCCTTTTTCCAGCTGCTTCTGTGCCGCTAAAGCATGCTTACCAAAAATTTTATGTAAGTGCTCGACGCGGATTTTTGCAGGTTTAGTCATATCGTTCTATGGAAAAAGAGGTAGTACAGTCGTGAGTTCAGGGGGATTTGTTTAATCTAAAACAAAGCATTGGAGTGATGGTTGAGTTGGTAGGGTTGTGATGAAGGATAAAATTTTTATATTAAAAATAATAATATATAAAAAAAGATATAAAAAGTTGGTGTTTCTGTCAACTAAGCTAAGTGTTAGTCAGTCCCAAGAAAGGTTTTCTATCTCAGGGAATGTTGTTTCTCTGCTGGTGTTTTGGCGCTTCGCGAACTGATGAGTGACTCAAACATCTCGGCATGGTCTTTTTTCTCTAAAAATAAAGTAGTAAATACGGCTGTGCAAAAAACACTGCAAATATACAATGTTTTTTCTCGTAGCAAAGCTAGTAACCAGCCCGCTCAGAAAGCCCGCAGCGTGTACTTCCGGTACGCTCGGCCAGGCGGTGTGGGTCAATAGGGCTTGTCCAGCGCTGATTTCTACAAAGATTTTCGCCACAGCCCCTAACCCTACCAGCCACACCAAAGGTTGGCGAAGGTCATACCAAAGATGCACAAGTCCCACGGCCAACAAGGCATTAAGAATGCCCGATAAGCCGCAGTAATACCGTAGTGTGCTGTCATACCACCAAAGCCAAAAATCGACACCAAAGGTACCGATGACCAAGGCTAGTATAAGATTGTTTTGCAGTCGTTTTTCAAGCAGTGTTCCCAGAATCATTAACGCGCCGATATTCCAAAAGGCATGACTTGCATCGCTGTGCATCCAGTGGCCAGTAACCAGTCGCCACCACTCGCCCTGAACTATCGCTGTTCGATCAAATACCCATGCCTCTGGTGCGCTACCTAAAAATAGGTAGCACACCAAGGCGAGGGTTGTGAGTGAAAGGGTGCGCCATGGCAGTATCAAACTGCCACGGCGCTTTTCTGATTGAGCCAATGTGACCATTACTTCGCTTTCAACCCACGGGTCTGGCGTAAACTAAGCCAAGCGAGGGGCACGAGCAGCAACAAAAACCAGACGTCTAGGGCGCCTGAACCGCCACCGCTGTGGCTAGGACGGCTGGACTGGTACATGGGTTCTTGGCTATCCACACGACGCGACACGGGGGCGCGTTGCGCCCGTTGTTGCTGAGCAGCCTGTTCGACGGCAAGCCGCCCTTGGTTACGCCGTTGAATACCACGCTGGGCGAAAATCTCGTCTTGCATCACCACCATGGCGGTATAGTCCGTCACTAAACCGTATTCGACACCGAGATCGACCACCGCCTGTTTAAGATCCGGTTTCTCGCCAAAGTCCTGGATCTCCTGACTGATATCTTGAATGTGGGCATAGGCCCATAAACGCTCGATCTCTGGGTTTTCAGTGGCTAGGTCAGGAAAAGGGAAGCGGGTTTGATACACCTTGGGTTGACCGGAGATACGGCCTTTCAGCTGCACGTCTGCCATGCCTCCACCCCAATAGTGTCCGAACACGATCAATTGCTGACCGCGGTAGAGGCTACCGATGTGTTGCGGGGTAAGATCAGCGGTCTTGACGCCCTTGATGTCAAGACTGACACCGTGTAGGGCTTCATGGGTGACTTTGGCCGTCACCGCCAATAATTGACCTACGATATCATCGCTGTTGGAAATACTCATGGCAAAGCCATTTGAGGCTTTGGTCATGGCCTGCAACAGCGGCCGGTTAGCGCTGTTCCCCATGATAAAAGTAAATAAACGTATGTCTTTGGTTTTGATGAGTTTAATGAATTGACGCTGTGCAGTCTCGCCCATATTGGCAACCCCGTCAGTTACTAACACCAAAGCACTGGTTCGATCCGCATCCAGCGATTGCAGACCCAGTTCAAGGCCCGCATAAAGATCGGTGCCGTTGTTGGGAGAAATAGCCGCTACCGCCTGGCTATACTGGGCTACCGCTTCAGGGGTGGCTGAAGTAAATCCCGAGGTGAGTTCACGGGTGCCATTGTTAAAAAGTACGATGCGAAAACGATCCTCAGAGCGCAGTTTTTTGAGTGCCCGCTGTACCCCGTCGGCCAGAGTAGCGTATTTGCCCTGCATGGAGCCGGAGATGTCGAGGATAAATACCCAATCTTTACCTTCTTTGATGGGTTTAAGGTCTTCACCGGGGGTGACTACCATCATAAAGGTGCCGCGATCTTTACCTTCGGGTTTGTGGGCAATGAGATCCACGCTGCCGGGCAACCCCGTCTGATGACGCCAATACACTATCAGATCCTTATCTAAGGTAAAGACGGGGGCGCTAGAAGCTAAGGGATTATGCTGTGATGGCAGGTTAGTTTGCTCTTCTTCAAGATCTTCTGCGTTGACCGCATTGTTAAAACCTGCTGATCCGTTACTCAGCTGAATCTGCCACTCACCCGTGTCCTGTTGTTGGATGAGTGCTTGGGGTTGGTTCGGCATCCGCACAGCGTCGACGGGATAAGCGGAGCGGAGCTGTAGTGTAAAACTAAATTGCTCGGTCACTTGCTCGTTGGCGGTCCAAAAGGCGAGTTTTTCTTCATCCACACCGCCTTCTTCGAGGGGATAGACATAGCGACCGATACCGGTATCCACCTGGGCTGGTTGTAGATAGACCAGGCGAACGCGGGTATCTTGCCCGGCCCGTACTGGATGGACACGGGCATCAAAAGTTTTATAGCTGTCTTTCTCAGTGATGCCGGCGTCACGTCCGGCGGCCTTCTCTTCTTCATAGATTTGCCGAGCCTGCTGGCGCTCCAAAACCTCCCCAGTGACGGGTTTGCCGTCGATCCAAAGGGTAAACTCGGCTACTGAACCACGTTCCGGTACAGGAAACGAGTAATGAGCTTCTAAATCTTGTCCGTGGGGATTATGGAAAACTTGTTCCACTTGGGTGATGGCATAACCGTCTTCGATAACGACTTCCACCTGATGGTTCTTGATCTCTAAGGCGGGTAGGCTGCCGTCGCAGGGCTGCAATAGACCGGCAGCTGAAGCATTACCTACAAAAAGAAATGTAGCAAGCAGGCATACGGCTTGCCAATTATGTCTTGTATGCTTGACCATTTTAATTACCTCATTTTTGAACGATGTTCAATTTTTTTGTTGACCCTTGCCGCTGCTACTAAATTTGGCGGAGGGCTTGGTATACCTTAAATAAACGATGTTCAATTATAGTTTCAAAAAAACCGCTTATCAGTTAAACGGTGACTTTTATGAACAATGTTCAATTTATTTATAGACTAAAAATAAACATTGTTCAATATTTAAGTTAAAATAATTGTGACACGCTTTTAAAAAGAGGGGCTTATAGAAAGATAACAGTTTGAAGAATTGGGCTAATCGAAAAACGTTTTAGAGCACACAAGAGGATTGATCCATGGCACGACGCAGTGACCACAGTCGCGATGAGATCCGTGAGATGGCGCTAGTGGCTGCCGAGCAGCTTGTCTCGGAGCTGGGTTTTGAAGGGCTGAGCGCCCGTAAAGTAGCCAATTCTATTGGTTATACCGTGGGTACCCTCTATTTAATATTCGAGAATCTCGACGATCTTATTTTGCATATCAACGCTCGTACGCTAGACCGGCTCCACCGGCGTATGGAGGAAGCGCAAACTAGCTGTAGCAATCCCGGTCATTGTCTGCAGCAACTAGGCCAGACCTATATCGACTTCGCTAAAGCTAACTCCCATCTGTGGGAGATGGTGTTCAAACACCGTTTGCCGGAAGGTCAACATGTACCAACCTGGTTTCAAGATAAGGTGCATCGCATGTTCGCTATGGTAGAAGCGCAACTCATACCACTGGCGAAAAACCGATCACAAGCGGAGATTGCCCAAGCAGCCGGCGCTTTGTGGGGTGGTGTGCATGGCATTTGTATGCTCGCATTGACAGGAAAAATCGGCGTCGCCGGTGTCGACTCGATACAGGATTTGACTGAGTCGTTGATGAACAATTATCTGAAGGGTTTTACGGCCTTAAATAAATGTTCGAATGCACACTAGCACTACAAGTCACGGATAACTATTATTTTAAATTTCAACGCACACTGGATTAAACATTAGGTTGCAATGGATTCATGAACACCCACCGGTACCATCATACAGAACGACCCCGCATACCCTTAGAGCAACGTTTCGTCGAAGGTACGATTACTAAGGTTGGTCAAGATTACCTAAATCTGGAACTTCCTAATAATCAGTACGGGCGACTTCACAAAGAACATGCAGATAAACATCTCCAGAGAGTATGGGATAACCAAAAAGCTGGAACACGATTAACCGTTTTTTTGTTGAATCCTAGCGAGCGAGATCGGGATTTTTGGAAGGTTAGTCAAGCATGGGTGAATCGAGAGTTTAATCCTTGGTTCAGTAATCCGCCGACTGTTGGACATGAAATAGAAGGTATTGTGGTTAGTTATGTGTCGGACTATGCCGCAGTAGTGCTACTTCAGAACAAAATCGATGCTTTCCTGCATATCAAACAAGTGCCTCAGACCATTGAATTAGATGAAGTGACGCCTTTAAGAACTCGTTTTCGAGACATTAGAGAAGAAATTTTTATTGGGGACAAGCTTCGGGGCGAAATCACTCGGGCAGATCCGAATCGACTAAAAGTGGATATAGACCTGCGGCCGATAGTTCGAAAAAAGCAGGAGAATGCAAAGCAGTGTCGTTCAAAATTGGATAAAGATCAGAAAGATGAACCTGCAGTAGAAATTTCTGATCAAGCCTTTGATCTGAATGGTATTATCCTTTGGTTAGTGGATGATGATTTACGTTTTCGACAGGTGATGAGAGAGTGGTTAACTAATAAAGGTGCTAAATGTTGTCCTCTCAGCGGAGACAGAGAGTTGCAGGCGGCGATTGCTAGCGTTAATGCTGGTGACTGTGCCAGTCCCACTCATATTCTGTTGGATGGTGAATTAGCTCACTCTGGTGAATGGGAAGCCTGCCGAAAGCTTCTCGAGGAGTACTTGCCAGAAGTGCCGACATGTCTTTGTAGTAGTCACAGTAATTACTTAAGAGATATTGATCTACCTGGTTTTCAAAAACCAGTGGATCTTACGTCTTTATGCGATTGGTTACAAAACGGAATTTTGCCCAACAAAAATGTGCTTGAATTGCAAGGACAATCCATCGAGACGAATCCGCTTTGGGTAGACGAAGCTCTTAGCAGGGACTTTATTTGTGATGCTGGTAAATTCTTGTCCAATATATGTGATGGATCCATCCCTGCTGTGCTATGGGCGGAGCGAGTAAGGCCAGGTGTTTATGAAATAGTCGCCTTTCATGGCTTAGACCAAGATCGTTTGGTCCAGACTCGATATGCGTTTGGACAAAGTTTATTGGCTAACGTTATTGAGAGTAGAGTGCATGAAAGTCTTCCAGTATCCGCAATCGGTCCACTCAAAGAAATACTGCCGCTGGGTTGCAGCCGTGTATACGGTTTGAGCCTTGAACCCTAGGGCCATCCGGATCATGCCGTGTTATTTTTTATCGCTGCCTCTTCTAAAATTTCTGAAAAGGCGCATCATCGGTTAGGTGCGGCTTTTGCTACATTACTCACAGAAAGAGAGTTGCTCCTTTATTTGAATGAGTCCCGCTCCTTTGCTGCCCTAGGACGGTTTTGGAGTGGTTACGCTCATGAACTCCGTCATGCTACTGCTCCGGCTTTGATAGAGGCTAAAAAATTAGCGAGTTGGCTACACAAAGAAGCAGGTCCTCTGGACAAAGTCCCTGCTGCCTCCCTTAGACAGGAGGTGAAACACTTTGCCGAAACTATTGAAAACTTAGAGCGGACAGTGCGTTATGAACTTGGCAGGGTTCGTCGTCAATCTCAAGATTGCACAAGGGTTAAGGAATCAGTCGGTAAAAGTATCCGGATGGCAAGAAGCTTGGCGAGATCTGAAACAATGCGCCTTGGGCTGCATGAAGAGCCAATGATTTGGTGGAGTCAAGCCCCACTCAAGGAAATTGAATTAGCTTTGAATCCGCAAGTGCTGCAGCAGCCATTGATGAATTTGTTAGATAATGCGCTTTATCATGTCATGCCGCTCAGTGGAGACGGTTTAATAGAAGTGCGAATTTTGGAAAAGCTGGATGATGTTGACCAATTAGCACTATGGATTGAAGTGCAAGATAATGGTTGGGGAATAAATGCGGATCAACAAATGCGGTTATTTCGACCACGTACCTCGACCCGCGGACAAACTGGAGTCGGCATGGGGCTATACATCTCTGAACGACTTGTGCAGGCGGCTGGTGGTAGGCTGGAGTTTGTAGAAGAAGAAAGCTTTCGTTTTTTAGGTGCTACATTTAGGATTCGTTTACCGCTGCGATTGGCAGCTCAAGGAGAGGAATAATTTGAATGGCGGATACGGTTCTTATAGTAGACGATGACGATTCCATGAAGGAATTTTTACGAAATGATCTACAGAATAAGTTTCAAAAAATAGTCATCGTTGAGCAGCCTGGGTCTTTTGAGTCTTTCAAAAAAGCAGCACCAGAAACAGGAAATTTTGAGGTTTTACTCGATTTCAATTTACCTCTAAATTGGCTTTCTGAATGCGGAAAAGATGTGAATTTGGCAAACCGCGCACGCATTTGGATTATAACGGGCACGCCGGATTTGGATATTAAATGGTTAAAAAAAACTTATCCAGCGCTCTATTTTGAAGAACGTTGGTTTGACAAGACAGAATATGGACTAACTGATGAAATTATTCGTGTAATAAGAAATACAGAATGGAGTAAACCACCACCAAATGGATCTAATACCAAAAAAGGCGATGGACTAATACCAAAATGGATCGAGGATTACCCATACCCTGTACGTGTCGTCAATGGAGAAGGTGACGTTGTTGAAACCAACCTAGCCTGGCGAGACAATCCTTATATGCCAGCGTTAGATTTGGAGGACCTCCAACATGATTTTAATAAATCCTCGAAGCAATGGAACACATGCGATGGTTGGGGACCTTTGCCTAAGGCAACTAATTATGAATATGTAGAGAACGGTTTTTACACCTTACAGCAACGAGTAATCAACGAAGAGTATTTAATACAATGTCTTATTGAGCATCATTCTAACCAAATAGATTTGCAATCGAAGATAAAACAGCTTCTGGAGGTTGTTGCCGGAAGTGGGTACTTTAAACGTGCGCGTTTTTACAGGGTTCATCGTTTACCTGGATGGGATGGCAGTATCACTTTAGAGCAGCAAGTTGGAGGTATAAAACGAGCTGATTTATTGCCGTACTCTAGACCTTTAATTGGCAAGATTAGTGAACGCCTTAAACGATACGAGAAAAAAAGCAGGGCGAATATCTGCAAAGAGAGGATGGTAAAATAAGACAATTAATTAATGAAATATATGATGAGGAACAGGCAGATAAGGATAAGGAGTGGCAACACTGGAATGACATAATTGGTTACGAAGGAGTAAAAAATTGGTTAGAAATACCGATCCTTTCGAATGGAGATGAAAAGCACCGGCTTCTGGGTCTTGTAGTTTGTGATTGTAAAGGAGAGGAACTCAAAATAGGGGCACAAGAGGGACAAATACCTGATGAAGCGGTTAGATGGTTGAAAAATTCGCTGCTAAGCTTAGTTGCAGAACTTAGCCGATTGCTACGAGAGGACAGTAAAGCCAAACGCACAGAAGCTAGGGAAAAAGTTCAAGTTGCTCTGCAAAAGCTGTTGAACTCAAATGGACTAGAAAATCTCAAAAAGGCTATTTTGGAACAAGCTATGTCTCTTACCCAAGCCGAAGGCGGTATTTTGCTGACAGGTGTAGAGGGTAGTGACGAATCGTTAGAAATTAGCGCTAAGCGAGGACCTGTGCAAGAGCACTTTGCTAGTCATATTCCCGTTTCAACCGATAGTTTAACAGCAGTTAAGGCTTATCGGCAGAGAAAAGCGTTTGTGGTGCCTTTATTTCACGAGTCACAAACCAAAAAAGTGCTATTAAAAACGGATCACTGGCAGTTTCTTGCGCCAGAGCCCAAGCAGTTTGAACAAGTCAGACAGTGGTTAGACGAGCTGGGCTGCGAATTAAGTGTCCCCCTTGAGCGCGCAGAACGGGTGATTGGAGCGGTAACTTTACATCATCAATCACCTATGCATTTTGACTATTATCGTACTACTTTGCTGGAAGAGCTTCTATTATTAGCGGCTCCCGCCTTAGAAAGCGAGACGCAAAAAGAGGATCGTGATCTTTGGATGGCTGAAGCAATACATAGGTTGGGCTCACGAATCAATGCCTTATCTAGCAACCTGGAGTTGGCTAATTTGATACCTAATCAGCAAAGTGACTTTTTACATGTTGCTCAAGAACAAGCCACGCTTCTACGTGATCTCCTGGCGAACATCCGAGACCAAAACCATCGTTGGAATTTACAGGGACGATTTGCGCTTGAGTGGGAAAAGCGTTTTTCAGAGCTTAAAGATTTATTGAGAAAAGATTATCCTGATTGTAACAATCGGTTGGAATGTTCAGCCGTTATAGAGCCAACTATGCACCTTAAGGGAGATAGTCAGGCTTTTGATTTTGTGTTAGGAAATCTCATATGTAATGCGCTGCAGCATGGGGAAGACGGTTCAATCAAGCTCGTCGCAGAAAACCAGAATAACCAATTCTGGACCTTGAGAATAAGCAACCTTGGTCGCATCGATAAAACTGATAAAGAAAAAATTTTTCATTTAGATAAAAGGGGAAAAAATGCACGAGGGGATGGCTTGGGTATGGGATTGGCCATCGCTCGTCGTATTGTTCGTCTCCATGGCGGTAATCTAGTACTAAAAGATTCTGGAGAAACGACAAAACAGGTCATTTTCACTCTGGAATGGCCTTTTACAGAATAATTTTTGAGAGATTCTTAAGATGAGAGAAATACTTGAAGATAAAAAAATCCTTATCGTGGATGATGATGAATCTACAATCGCCCCTCTACGTGCTCTTTTGAGAAACAAGGGAGCATGGGTTACTTATGAAAGTCAACTTGATCAAGCAAAAAAGAGACTCGAAACCGAGGAGGCTTTTGATCTGGTTATTATTGATCTTAGGTTTAATGACGAGCTTCCAGAGTCGTTGAAATATTTTCTACTGCCTAACCTAAATGATCCAAAGAAGGAGCACAAATTATATGGTGCAGCTCTTGCCAGCTGGATTATTGATGGCAGAAAAGATCTAAAATTTGTTTTCTACACCATATTGCCCGATAAAAACCCAGACTTAGAACATCGTGGAAATTCTGTTCAGGTAATTGATAAATTAAAAACACCTTTATTGGAGGTTGTTTCTACCATTGAGAAGATGTTACGGAGCGAAGCTATGAATGTTTAATTGGGGGGGATACATGGATTCGGCAGCTTTTATAGCGGGATTTCTACACTGGTTGGTTGCCGCAGGGAGTGCTGGTTTTGGTGTTGCATTGTATTATTTTGGATTTAACAAGACTAAATGTTGATCAACTCTTGGGATTGCTTGTCTTTATTTTTTTGGCACCTGTTTCTTTATCGTTTTTTTGTTGTCTATTAAAGCAATTCCTTTATCCGCGGCTAATGGCATTGAGGGTGGTAGTCTAACTCGAATGTTAGCCGTTTTTGTAGCTATTTTTACAGGGTTTGTTGTCAAAATTACATTTGATATTTCTAAAGATGTTAGAGATCGACAGAAAGAAGTAAAACAAGAATTAACAAAAATAGATACCCATTTTCAGAGAATAAGCATGGATATTTTACGCTCTGAACGTTATTTGTATTTTTATATATCTGGCCAAGAGGCTTTATCTTCGGAAAATTTAGATATAGAAAAAGTACTAGGTTACTCTTATGCTAGGAATATTTATTATGATCCAGGCAAGGTAAATACATCAACTGATTTATCTTTAAACATTTTTTTTGAGCGAGAGGAATTACAAGAATTTTTGTTGGCACCTCGCGACCGAGAATATATCGCGTATTTAGCTAATAATTTTACTCATCCTAGCGAAGAACGAACAAAAAGCATTCGTCAAGATTTAGATAAATTAGTAGGATTGCTGGAAGATAGAGCTAGATCAAAGGGATAAAATCTTTTTACCGTATAACTTTTCTACTTATCCGATAAACTTTGCCACGCCAGCGTCAAAGCCGGTCCGATTGAAGCGGTTATTTGGTACTTTGCGTTTTTCTTTTGGCGTCTTGACATACGAATGCATTTACATATCTTTTTATATAAGCCTTTTCTTCTTTAAAACTCATACCCTCAAAGTCATGGCTGAGCTTATCGCGGATCTCCCGCATAATCTTCACCGCATCAAACTGCTTTTCATTCGTTTCCATAACTGATCACCTCTTGCGGTGTTCTAATTTCCAACAAGGGATGACCCTGTCGAAGATTAACAGAATTATAGCCATGAATCCGTTGCAGATTAACGATGTGCTTGAAGTTCCAACTCACGAGCACATCAACACGAGCGACCGTTGCGATGGGTATTTGTTGAGCATCCACAAGATTACTTGAGCCTACAATACCTTCAGCGATATAACACTTTGCAAGTTCCCTCGCTTCTTCCTGAAATTCCACAGCACCGATTTGAGAGTGATTTCCCAAAAGATGATGCTGCTGACGACAACTCGGTTTTTTGGCTGAGTAATAAAATCTTGAGCAGATTTACTGAGCTTTTTGGCTCAAATACCGTCCATAAACAAACTATGAGTATCCAATAAATAATTCATGAACAACTATGATGCTAGCAATTCCTTATCGCTCAATGAAAATTTTTCTAACATATGACATTAGGCATGATTCACCAATCGTCAAAGTTTTCACCGTCGAAATTCATATTAAGTGGACCATGTAAAATAGAACAAAAAGTATCTTGACGAGTTGTCAAGATTTCTGCGGCATATTGGAAAGCAATACCCGAGAGAGCGATAAGCAAAAACTTTGCAACGGTAAAACCCAAGTCGGTGTTTCCTTGAGCATGTACTGTAAATGGAGACTGCTATATTTTTGTTGGTATCTTCAGCTTTTGTTACTCTTTTACTGTTTTATTTTTTTAGGAATGTATTGACGATGCGAGAGAATGACACAGCGGTTTTCCTAAATGAGGTTCGAACAGTGCTTAACAAAGCACTTGCGGAGGAGGTGGACGCCATCAAAATCCGCAGATTGCCCGGTGGTACCGTCCATATTGAGGTCACTCTGTATGAGCACCGGCAGGAGGACAACAAATGGGTAAGGTTTGCTGAACAGATGCACCAGGAAAGCCCTCTCCGGGGACGGTCAGAGGAACTGAATGACCGAGTTCGGGAATTCCGTGAGGGATTTTCCTTCGAGCGAGGGTTATGAAAAGATATCTTATCGACATCAACATCGTTTCATATCTTGCCGACATTGAATCCCCTTTTCATGAAAAGGTGCAAACCCGTTTTAAAGCTCTTGCAAAGGATGATGAGATTTCTCTCTCTGTGCTCGGTCTTTATGAATTTTATTACAGTCTTTCCCACGCCAATAACAGCATTGACCCTGACATTCTTCGGACTAAAGAAAAAGTCTTTGCTACCTTTCCGATTGTTCCGCTAAGCGATGCGGGAGGAAAGATCTTCGGGGAACTGAAAACGACCTACCAAAACCATTACGGTTTACCGAGAACAGCTCTGGCCCGTGACTCAGTGGATCTCATGATCGCCAGCTCTGCCCTCGAGGCGGGTTTGGTTCTCGTGAGTCATGATCAGGTGTTTTTAAAAATTCAAGTGATTCAGCCCAGTCTTCAAGTGGAGGATTGTGTAGTGTGACTGCCTAGAGTTTTTGTAATTTAAACAATGTAAGATAGCTAAAAACTTTGTAACCAAATCAAAATTTTCAAAGCGGGTTGCACAAATACTGAGCTCAGGTTACAAGCTCTACTTGAATTTGGGATAGGTTACCCACCTTAGGGGAATAGCGAATGGCTGATGAAAGTAAATCTAAACGAACAACGACCGATTCGGCTAAGTCGACTCGTTCTACTAAGACAAACTCAAAAAAACCTGTCACAGCCAGAAAAACGGCGCGTAGCGCCAAGATTGTCGATAAAACAAGCTCCGCCAAGGCTGATAAAGATGCAAAAGCGGCAACGGCTAAGGACACTAAAACGGTGGTGATCCCTGAAAATGCTGATCCGTCTTTAATTCGCAAATTGACAAGTCTACCCGGCGCCATGGCGGACAGCGCCCTACGTATGGTTGTGAAAACCACGGATGTGCCTTTGCGGGTGGGCAAAGCATTGTTCCTCAAGCCTGAGCAGCAAGACCGCATGAAGGAAGCCGGGCAAATGCTCAAGGATTTGCGGGAAGTTACCGGGCTCACCCGGGATGAACTCAGCGAAGCATTGGACTTAAAAGATCACTCCTTGATCGAAGCTGTTGAAAATGGAACCGCTATTCTTTCGTTTGAACTGATTTTGCGCTTGGCTGCTGTCTTAGCCCGTCATGATCCCATCCCCGTTATTTTAAAATTTACCCGCACCTATAACCCAGAGCTTTGGCGAATTCTCGAAGATTGGGGATTTGGACGGTTATCGCTGCATTTTGAACGAGAGAGGCACTTTATCAATATTTACCGGCGTCATGATGCCGCTAGAAAACTATCCGATGAGGGTTTTGAGCGGGTGTTGGCGTTTACCCGAGCGGCCTTTGAAATGGCGTTACACTTCGCGGCTGAACAGGAAAACTTAAATGCCGATGACATAGACGACGAGGAAACAACCGATGAGCATGATTCGGAAGGTTAAAGGGAAGTGCTGTCTCAGTGACTTTGTAAACCGCCTGTATGAAGGGCCACAATCCGAGTGCCTGGTGGAAAAACCTGTTGAGTGACTAAATCGTAGAGACCATAAAACATTTTAGCCGTATAAATAGGGTCTAAAGGTATAGCGTGTTGGGTTGTGAAGGTATCCATAAAATTTTTTAACCAGGGTGGACACTTAGCATAACCACCGCAGTGGTAACTACTGTAGAGCTGCCAATTATGGCGATCGGTAACGCCCAACAAAGCTCGTATGTTATCTGCTAAAAAGTCTCCATTTTTGAGTACAGAAAAACCCAAGGCTGTTTTCCCAGTTGGCAGATGATTGGCTATGCCAGCTAGGGTGCCGCCGGTACCACACGCCGTTGTAACAACGTCAAACGCGCCGCCAGTTTGTTGGCGGAGTTCAGCGACGATTTCACCGCAACCTTGTAAAGCCAGGGGATTAGTGCCTCCCTCGGGGAGCAAATAGAAATCGCCAAACTGATGTTGAAGTTCAGCTAACAGGGCGGGACTTTCTTTTTGCCGGTAGCGGGTTCGATCTAAATAATAAAGTGTCATGCCGCAATCTTTGGCGAAACGCAAGGTAGGATTAAGTGGCTGATGGGCTTCGCCACGAATAACCCCGATGGTGTCAAATCCCCAGCGTGATCCGGCTGCCGCTGTGGCGTAAATATGGTTAGAATAGGCGCCGCCAAAGGTCAGTAATTTATAATAACCTTGCTTTTTTGCCGCCATTAGGTTGTATTTTAATTTGCGCCATTTATTGCCGGAAATATGCGTATCGATCAGGTCATCGCGTTTAATAAAAAGTTCTATGCCGTATCGAATCAGGGTGGCATCATAAATGGCTTGCAATGGTGTAGCTGCTTTATAGGGAAACATCGTTTTTATGAGCCCTGAGAGAGCCTACAAATTTATTTATCATCTCCAACCAACGACCCAGTTGCATAACGCATGAAGCGCAAAAAACCCTTACCAGGAAGCAAACCCCGTTTATTCAGCAAAGATAATATAAGTATTTTTGGTTCGGCGCTGGTACTGACTATTTTGGGTTTTTTTATCGCCTTTCAATTCGTACAACCCGCACCCCCCACCCAAATCGTCATGGCCACCGGTGATAAAAACGGTGCTTACCACCTGTTTGGAAAGCGTTATCAGGAAGTTTTGGCGCAGCATGGTATTACCTTAACCTTACGCAACACGTCCGGTTCCGTTGAAAACCTTCAGTTATTAAAAAAAGGCGAAGTGGACATTGCTTTTGTGCAGGGTGGGGTACGGGGTTTTCGATCCAATACGACAACTTTTACCTCGTTAGCGAGTCTCTACTATGAGCCTATCTGGATTTTTACCCGTACCCCAGAGCCACCTGAACAACTGACTGCATTGCGTGGGCAACGTATTGCGGCTGGTGAAGTGGGTAGCGGAACACGCGCTATCGCTCTGCAGCTATTGTCAGATAATGCGCTATCGGAAGCGCCAACTCAGGTGCTAACCCTAGATAGCAAAAGTGCTGCCAAGGCTTTAGCCGATGAGCAAATAGATGCGATGATATTGGTGACTGGTGCGCAATCTCCCTTAGTGCAAAGCCTTGTCAGCGAGGACGGTGTAAGCTTGCTGAATTTTAGTCGGGCAGAAGCCTATATCCGTCATTATCGTTTTCTCTCCCAGGTGAAGTTACCGGAGGGTATGATCGATTTAAAGGAAAACGTTCCCCAACAAGATACTTCGCTGTTAGCTTGCGTAGCGAATCTGGTAGCGCAGGAGGACTTTCATCCAGCATTGATCGATTTGCTGCTGCAAGCGGCTACCCAAGTGCATGGACAAGGCGGTCTGTTTGAAGCAGTCGGTGAGTTTCCGTCTTCGCAATATCTTAACTTTCCCCTACACCCAGAAGCACAACGCTATTTCGATTACGGTCCTCCCTTTTTACATCGTTATCTACCTTTTTGGGCGGCGACATTAGTCGATCGTTTAAAAATTATGCTGTTGCCTTTATTAGCTTTGTTGATCCCCTTAGCCAAATTGGCGCCAGCCCTTTATACCTGGCGTATGCGATCGCGGATATATCGTTGGTATGATGAGCTACAGGCGATTAACTTGACGCTGCGTGATGATATGCCTACGGATGTGGCGCGAGATCATCTGCAAGAATTAGACAAGCTGGAAATCGAGATAAGCCGCATCCCGGTACCCCTGTCCTACAACGATATTTTGTACAATTTGCTACTACATTTGGATTTAGTGCGCAGCAAGCTACAAAAAATTTTAACTAAACACGCTCAATCTTGGGCCACAAACAGTCAACAGGAGGGGTAAACTGACCTGTAAGAGAAGGTACCTTTTAAGTTTATCTTAGGTTATGCTGCCCGTGTTATGGAGCTTATCGATAGTCACTGCCATTTTGATGAGGCGCGGTTTGATGAGGATCGTAGCGCAGTTTACCAACGGGCGCGGAATACCCATGTTGTGGCGCAAGTGTTGCCGGGCGTCGATGCTCAAGGTTGGCCAAAACTGAAGCAGGTGGCTGGGAGCTATCCCGGTTTGTATGCTGCTTACGGTTTGCATCCCATCGCCCTGGTTAACCACCGCCCGGAACATCTGAATGAATTGGAGGCGTGGATAGCTCGAGAACAGCCAGTGGCGATAGGGGAGTGTGGACTGGATTATTATGTGGAAAACTTGGAGACGGATCAGCAAGTGTATTTTTTTACCGAGCAACTACGTATGGCTCGGTCCCATGATATTCCGGTAATCATCCATGCTCGCCGTGCGGTGGATCAGGTACTCAAGTATGTACGCCGTTTTTCAGGGGTGCGCGGGGTTGTACACAGTTTTTCCGGGAGTGAACAACAGGCTCGGCGTTTACTGGATCTAGGGATGCTGCTGGGTTTCGGTGGGCCCTTAAGTTATCCCCGCGCTACGCGTTTGCGTCATCTAGTGAAAGTGTTACCGTTAAGTAGCGTTGTGTTGGAGACCGACGCACCGTTTCAGCCAGGTATCCAGCACCAGGGTGACCGTAACGAGCCAGGTTTTTTGCCTGAAACCTTAGCCATCATGGCCCACTTGCGGGATCAAGATCCCGCTGAAATCGCCACTGTCACCACCCGCAATGCCCGCGAGCTGTTTGGAATCCCGCCGTGTCCCATCTCTTCGCCCGCACCGAAATCCTAATTGGTAGAGACGGCCTGGACAAGTTGCGGGAAAAACACGTCCTAGTGGCTGGCTTAGGCGGCGTTGGCAGTTATGCCGCTGAAGCTATTGCGCGGGCCGGGGTAGGTCATATCACCTTGCTGGATCACGATGTGGTGGATCCCTCCAATATCAATCGCCAGCTGGTGGCGCTGCACTCTACGGTTAATCAGCCTAAGACCCGTGTCATGGCGGACAGGTTGCGTGATGTGAACCCAACATTAAACATCAATTTATTAGAGGATTTTTTACAGCCCAGTCAAGCCGAAACCTTGGTTTTGGCCGAGAACTATGATTTTGTGGCGGATTGCATCGATAGCATCGCTTGTAAGGCGGCATTAGTGGCGGCTTGTACTAAGCATGGCATTCCTGTGGTTTCTGCCATGGGGGCTGGCAATCGCTTGGATGTGACCCGGGTGCGGGTGGCGTTGTTGGCGGATACCCAGGGTTGTCCTTTAGCCCGCGAGATGCGCGCTCAGTTACGCGCTTTACAGGGGACGTTAGCTTATCCTGTGGTTTATACGGATGAACCACGCCGTCCTCCCTTACCTCATCAACCTGTGGCAGGCGATATACCCGGTCGACCTCGGGCAGTGAACGGTACGATTTCCTATATGCCCCCTCTGTTCGGTATGATGTTATCGGGGGTAATTATCAAACAGTTTTTGGATGAAGCTTGACTAAAAAAAGCCTATTATGCCGCCAAGAATTTTGCCTATGGTTAACCTAAAAGAAGAGTGTCTAACAAAAATGAGCTGGCCTAAAACTCCCTTAAGCGACCGTTTGCAGATTCGTTACCCTATTCTACAAACCCCCATGGTTGATGGCATCACCACGCCACGCCTGGTGGCTGCCGTGTCTAATGCCGGTGGCTTGGGTTGTTTAGCGGCGGGTCATTTACAGCCTAAACAGATGCAAGCAGCCATTGAAGAGATCCGCAATCTCACCGATAAACCCTTTGCCGTGAATTTGCTGGTTCCGCCAAAGGCGTCAGAGGATGATGCAACACGGATAGAGCGGGCCAATGAGCTGCTGGCGCCGTTGCGTACTGAACTGGGTCTTGCCACAACGGCGCCTAATGTAGAAGGTTTTTTACCGGATTTTAAGGCGCAGCTGACAACCCTTGTTGAGCAGCAGGTAAACATTCTAAGTTTCGGTTTTGGTGTTCCAAACCCTGAAGATATGAGGATGCTTAAAGAGCAAGGCATCACTATCTTGGGTACCGCCACTCATCTTCTAGAGGCCATTGTCTTGGAGGAGAGCGGGGTGGATATTATCGTTGCCCAGGGCGCTGAGGCAGGCGGACATCGAGGGACTTTTATAGGCGCTCCTGAACAAGGTCTAGTAGGGAATTTAGCGTTACTCCCTTTGCTAGCTCACCATATTCGTGTGCCTTTGGTGTCTTCCGGCGGTATTATGGATGGCCGTGGCATGGCGGCAACTTTTGCCCTAGGCGCGGCAGGCGTGCAGATGGGGACTGCTTTCTTAACCTGTCCAGAAAGCGGCGCTCATCCAAAATATAAGGAAATGCTACCGGAAGGTACTGAGATCACCACAGTGCTTACCCAGACCATTTCGGGTAGGCTTACTCGCGTTCTCAAGAATCGTTTGATTACCGAGTTAGCGCCTTATACGGCTGAACTTCCCAGCTACCCAGTCCAATACGCCCTGACCCATGCTATCCGGCAGTCTGCAACCGCCCAAGAACGACCGGAATTCATGGCTCTTTGGGCTGGGCAAGGGTGTGCATTTTGTGCTAACAAACCGGTAGCGCAATTATTCAAAGAGTGGGATGCCCAGTTCTTCGAGATCACCGGAGAAACTTTAGGTTAAGCAAGTTTATATCCTTTAAACTTCAGGAATAGCGCTATCGTGGGCAAAAAACTTTGCTTTGTTGCGGCCTTCGGCTTTTGCGCGATACATGGCCGTGTCAGCATTTTCCAGCAGGGTTTCAGGGTCTTCTCCATCGTTGGGAAATAATGCCACTCCAATACTGGTAGTAACACTGTATTCGTGCTTTTCCAGTCGAAAAGGCTGCGCTAGCGCTTTGAGTATTTTTTGCGCTACGGTAATGGCAACCTCTTCGTGATCTAAATATTCCAAAAGTACGACAAATTCATCGCCGCCTAAGCGGGCAACTGTATCGGTTTCGCGAACACTGGTCTTTAAACGGGTAGCAACGATTTTTAATAAATCATCACCGGCAGCATGTCCCAAACTATCATTAATGGTTTTAAAGTGATCCAAGTCCAGGAATAATACGGCAAGTTGTTGCCCCGAGCGTTGCGCATGGGCAATGGCATGGTGTAAACGGTCGCGCAGCAGATTACGATTAGGCAATCCCGTTAAAATATCATGGTTTGCTTGAAAAGCCAGTTGCGCAGTATGCTTATGGGCTTCGGTCACATCACGAAAGACTGCTACAGCGCCAATCATCTTGCCATTACGGTTCGACAAGGGTGTGGCCAGTTCCTCAATGAGATATTCTTGGTGGGTAGGCGTCAATAATAACGACTTTTTATGAATACGTGAGGCCTGCTTTAAACACTCTTCTACAGCAGTAGAGGTTGTTTCCCGAGTTTTCTCATCCAAACTGAGAAAAACCTCGCCAATAGAACGCTGTTTGGCTGCCCTCCGAGACCAGCCACAAAGTTGTTCGGCAACAGGATTGAGATACCTAATGTTTTTGTGGGCATCGGTGATAACCACCGCTTCACCAATGGAGGCTAAGGTGGTTTGGAGCCGTTCTTTCTCCTGAAACAGATTTTCTTCGACACGTTGGCGCTTAGTAATTTCCGTCATCAGTTCGCGCTTGTCAACGCGTAGGCTCAACATGTTAGCGATTAAACCCTGTAAAGTACGTGCGGCAATCGCCATACCGACTAAAAAAATTAAAATCATAGCGCCCATAATCAGGGACAGTTGATCGGCTTGTAGAAAAAAGCGCAGGGACAAAGGAAGCAAAGCAAGCACTAGAAACACCACACAAACTTCAAGTCTTGCTGACAACACCACCACCGATCCGGCAGACATGCCTGCTAACACAAAAGCAATCAGAACCTGATGACCCGGTGAATCCAGAGGAAATAGCAAAATCCCGCTGGCCCCCCAGGCTAAACCCGCTAAGCCTGCGCCCAGCAAGTATAGACGCCCCCAATAGAGTGCTTGTTGCGACTGCGCAGACGCCTTTAGATAGCGACGTACTAGTAGGCTTCTACCAGCAGTGACGAGAATAAGAAATGCCCACCAAAAAAGAATAATGAGAGAAGCTGTCTGTGTAGCTTGAACCAGAGCAAGGATTGTTCCATTGATCACAGTCGCAGAGTAAGCAAGCGGCGCATTACGATAAAGAAGCGCTACCTGCCCAGCATAAACGTTATGATCTGCTTCAACGCAACAACTTTTCATCGGCATGAATGGTTTTAGAAAAATAGTTTTTTAGGGTTAATTTTATAACCCATTTGTAGGCTATATTTTTCATACGGCTACTAATCTGATGTGTTTCTAGTAGGGCAAGCAAGATGGGTTACAATTTGTGGGTCGCTAGACTAGACAAGCGTAATTTATGACTTATCCAATCTTAGAAAAGCAATTCCCCCCTCCGTTGTAGGGAGGAGGGAATGCAAAGCAGCATAACCGAAATACTACTAAGATTTAGCCATCAAAACGCTTCAGCTTCCATAGCCATTAAGGTGTCAGCACCTGCTTTTAACTTGGCCAAATGGGCTGCGGTATCCGGCAACATACGCTCCATAAAGAACCGCGCGAGGGTTAATTTGTTTTGATAAAAGTGCTTGTCACCTTCACCCGCCGCGAGTTTTTCTTGCGCTGCTTTGACCATGCGGACCCACATGTAACCCAACGTTACCAAAGACATGAGATAGAGATAATCCATAGAGGCCGCGGCGGCATGGTCCGGATTCTTGAGGCCATTTTCCGCGAGCCATTGCCCGGCTTCAAACAAATGTTCCAAGGAACCCATGACCGGTTGAATGAAGGGTGCCAATTCAGGATTACCCATATTCTGCTCACAAAAACCGCCAATTTCCGTAAAGAAAACCTGCATGGCGCGTCCTTTCTTGGCAGGCAGCTTGCGGCCCACCAAGTCGAGGGCTTGGATGCCATTGGCTCCTTCATAGATCTGGGCAACCCGAGCGTCACGGGTAAACTGTTCCATGCCCCACTCGCGGATATAACCATGACCGCCTAAGCACTGTAAACACAGATTAGCGGCTTCCGTACCCATATCGGTAAAGTAGGCTTTAGCGATGGGGGTGAGTAAACCCAACATGTCTTCCGCTTGCTCACGCACCTTCTCGTCTGGGTGTTTGCGGGCTAGATCCACATACAGCGCCGTCCAGCAGGATACGGCCCGGGCGCTTTCCGTAAAGCTGCGGGCAGTCATCAGCATACGCCGAATATCGGGATGCACGATAATGGGATCAGCCGCTTGATCGGGCGCTTTAGGACCTGTCAAGGAACGCATTTGCAGGCGTTCTTTAGCATAGGCGGCGGCATTTTGATAGGCGACTTCGGCCACACTGACACCTTGCACGGCAACCCCAAGCCGGGCAGCATTCATCATAGTGAACATGGCTTTTAGGCCATTATGGGGTGCGCCCACTAAGTAGCCTGTGGCGTCATCAAAATTCATCACGCAGGTAGAATTGCCATGGATACCCAGTTTCTCTTCCAACGAACCGCAACTCACGGCGTTTTTCTCGCCTAAGCTACCGTCAGGATTCACTAACACTTTGGGGACTAGGAAAAGGCTAATGCCTTTCACACCGGGAGGGGCGTCGGGCAGTCTCGCTAGCACCAGATGAATGATGTTTTCGGTTAAATCGTGGTCGCCGGCGGAGATGAAAATCTTAGTGCCATTGAGTCGGTAGGAACCATCCGGTTGCGGCTCAGCTTTGGTGCGCAATAGTCCTAAGTCCGTGCCAGCATGGGCCTCGGTTAAGTTCATGGTGCCGGTCCATTCGCCGCTGATCAACTTGGGCAGATACAGGGCTTTTTGTTCCGCTGAACCGTGTTGTTCAATGGCATCGATAGCGCCGTGGGTAAGGCCCGGATACATGGAGAAGGCGAAATTAGCTGAGCAGGCCATTTCATTTAAAAGAACGCCCAGCACATAGGGAAGACCCTGACCGTCGTACTCTGGATCACCCGTGAGGCCGCTCCAGCCGCCTTCCATATACGTTTGATAAGCTTCTTTAAAACCTTTAGGCGTGGTGACATGGCCACCTTCCAAATGGCAACCTTCCTCGTCGCCGCTTTGGTTGATGGGTTGTAACACCTCTTGAGAAAGTTTAGCGGCCTCATCCAGGATGGCGCTAACGGTATCGCGGTCTGCTTCTGCAAAACCACTTAAATCGCTATGTTGATCCATGTTAAGGACGTCATAGAGGACAAACTGCATATCAGGTACAGGAGCAGTATAGATAGGCATACTTCACTTCCTTCGGTTGGTGGTGGCATGCTCTACAGGTGAGAGCATCGCGAAACGTGAATGGGATAAACTAAAGTGGGATAAGCTAAAAATCATTTGCTTTACCCAAATCGGGAATACATGTTTTGCATATTCTAGACTCATCGGCGACTAGACTTGTTCCAAAACCCTATACAAAACAGATAATCCAATGGAATGACCCATTAGATTCTAAAGGGTAAAAACTATTACGACTGATCGTTGCAATCATTAAGCAACGATAGCAGATGTCTTTAAAATTGTCATGACTTGACTTTGTCAGCTTAAGGTTATCAAAGCAAACACTTTTCCGTGCTTCAAATAGCTACTGTGGTTACCTGATGTTGCTTGGCTTTACCGATAAATCCACAGACGCTTACCCAATGAACCACCGCTGACTTGCCATCCTAAAACATCTTTTGGACGGTCATTCCTGGGTTGGCTCTAATCTTAACCTATGCTGCATGCGCCCCGATATAAACGGGCTGTGCGCTCCATTCTCCCAATCCTTATGGCCCTTATCAAAAAATGGTGAGAGGGGATGCCCACTTTGCCCCACCGGCATATGTAGCACACCTTTAGCCTCTTGACCTGGCGCCACTACCATACGCTCCGAAGCGCCTTCGGTGGGTGTCTGCAGCCGCGGCATATGGTAGTCCCCCGGCAGACTCACGGGCGGTATGTCAAGCCAATACCCCAACAGGGGAAGGGCAGCGCTCAAGGGATGACGAACATGCACCTTATTATGGGCTCCCCAGGTATGCTCTTCGAGGTTTGCCCCATCCTGGGTAAAATGTTCTATGACTTCATCCACCACATCCAGCAGTAAAGCCTGCCAATCCTTGTAACGGGGGTCAAGCAAGTGTTGGGGGCGTTCTGACACCAGACGCCACAGGGGACCTTCCCGTTGTCTCAGGTGAGTATAGGTAAAGCGTACATCCGCCTGTTTACAAGCAGCCGTCAACCTACTGAAAACACGTTCATCAAGCATGAGCCGAAAAGCTCGTACCATACGAAACCCCACCGATTCAATACTGGCTTGACCACGCCAATTTTTTACCAGGGTGCGCAGGGTTTGTCGACGGGTATCAGCGGCAACCGCTTGTGGGGTCAGTACAGCCAATAATACGTCCCGCCACCGTTTAAGAAATAGTGCTCGGTCGTCCAACTGAAGCGCTAATAAATCGGCTTCTGTGATGTTTTTAAGGGTAGTCAGGTGATCGCGGATTTGCTGAGCGCGAGCGCCCAGGGCGTAGCCGCCATCCCCCAGTTGCACAGGATTGTTAGGGCTGAGTACCCGGGCATTGGCAGTCCACAAGCGGCCGGACGGCGGATCGATGATGCGGGGATAGTCTGCTGGCGCAAGCCAGCCATCCCAACCCCGCTGACCGTCAGCCCAGGATTCAGGGAGTCGGCCATCGTGCCCAAAACGGGTTGGAATAGGACCAAAAATAGTCCAACCAATACGTCCTTTCTTGGAAGCCACAAGAAAATTCTGCGCAGGTGCGCCAACTTGGTTTGCCACAGTGATGGCCTCTTCCACGGTGGTGGCGTTTTCCAAATCAATAAGTTTTAAATTGACCCCTTCCAGATCATGGGCTACCCAACGGAGTGCCCGTTGTCTACCGCGATGGTCCTGATCCATCACCGGTCCCCAAATCGTCCAGGGCACTTCTAAAATCTGCGCAGAGCCGTTTTTAACCTGAATGGTTTCCCGGTAATAGTGCACAGATTGGGGTCCATAGGGTGTGATATACCTGTCGGGTGTGGTGAACTCAAGCAACACCAGATCGGCCCAATCGCCATAGGAATTGGTAAAACCCCAAGCGATATCACCATTGCTGCCCGCCACGATGGCCGGGGCGCCAGGCAGAGTAACCCCAGCAACTCGGCGCTCACCGCCAGCCTGGTCGGGAAACACAAAAACAGCGCGATACCAAATGTTAGGCACACGTAGACCTAAGTGCATATCGTTGGCCAGTAACGCACTGCCGTGATGAGTATGTTGACCTGCCACGGCCCAGTTATTACTGCCGGGGAAGAAATTGCCAGCATTTTCCTGCCAAGCTTTAGCGCGAGTTTTACTTGCCAGCGAGCCCACCTGATCACGCAGAGAAAATACCTGGGGTTTAGGTATGGGTGGAGTAGTTAATGGGGGGCCCTCTAAGGGTGCGTCCCATTCCGTACCCAGAGGAGTTAAAAATTGCGCCAGAGGTTTTGGTAATAGATCGTGCACCAATGCATAGGCGGATTCCCGCTCCGCCTGTTTACCCTGTAAGTCAAGATACATGGCGTAAAGGACCAGCAAGGTATCTTCTGGTAGCCAAGGCATGGGTTTATCGTTCAACATGACATACTCTACCGGCCGCCCTTTGAGGGCAGCTAAGCCACTGTTAACGCCTGCTGTATAAGCCGTTAGTAATTGGCGGTGGTTACCCGGTAAATTCCCCAGGGCCTTGCGGGCCAGACTTCTAAAACGGTGCATCCGAACCTTACGATCCGCCGCCAGGGCCGCTTTGCCAAAAATTTGGGCGAGTTCTCCCGCGGCTGATCGCCGTAGTATATCCATTTGAAAAAAACGGTCTTGGGCGTGTAAAAAACCGGTGGCTTGTGCCACATCCTGTCGGGTCACGCCATGAATCGTAGGGATGCCGAGCTCATCCCGGTGAATGTTGACAGGTTTTAAGAGACCTGCTAAATCAACCTGGCCGTCGAGCACCGGTAGGCTGGCACGAAGTTGTTGATATAGCCAGATGCTGCTAAGTACAAGTAGCAATACCAAAATGCCTGCCACAAGTCCTATGGTTTTTAGTATAAAGTGCCGTTCTTTATGATAAAAAAATCTCACTGGCGCCAATCCTGGATACACTGTCTTGCAGAAGGATCTGGTAGAATTTTTTCCCTGGTTTCTGGATTAAGTTTTGGCTAGAAAGTTCATGGGTAGCGCGACAACAGTGTGGGTAACTCGGCATGGTATCTATCTTGAACCTAATGATGCAATCACTTTTGGCCGTTGTCAGCAAATAGGTCAATCTATTGTTGTGGGTGCCACCGGTCCTCTTCTCTTTGGGGGGCACTTCTTTGGAAGGGTTTGATTACCGCACCTGTGGGCTAAGTAAAATAAGCTATATTGATGGCAATTAGTGGCTTATCTATGCCGAGGCGGATCATTTAAGTTGTCGGGATAATAAGCTTCGGTTTAATTAACGATAAACCGTTTTTAGAGATCAAATAATTGAAATTTTTTAAAAAATTACCTCTTTATGGATTGCTTGTTTTAGCCAATAAAGCAGTTAATTTTTATAAACTAAAAATTCCTTTGTCTGATCTTCAAAGACAAATCGAAAAAAGTTTTCCTATTCAAAAAGAGAAGTATTTTTTGCTGGTTACGTTAGCAGACCCTGTGGTAAAACTCGATGCTGAAAAAAACCGAGTTGGTATCATATTTACGACTTATCTTCATACAGCAGGGCATATGACTGGGAGTTGGCGTAGCTTAATGGATGGGCATCTTCATTACGACAGAGAAGCAGGCGCTTTTTATCTTTCAGAGCTTAAGATCTATAGCAACGAAAAGGGCGAAGTGTCCGATACGCCTGTGGCATCGGTTCTCTATTTTGTAGAAAAAATGCTAAATATGTTTTTTTCAGATGTGCCTGTCTATAGATTAGAAGACAATAATCTTAAACATACCCTTACTCGCCTTTTATTAAAAACAATAACTGTACACGAAGAAAATTTGATTATTACATTTAATCTCTATTAGGACTATGTTCTTTAACGGGTTGACGCTGACTCGATGAGTTATTTACTTTTGTACTATTTTTTTCTGAAGATTGTGGCGCTGCTTTAGGCGTTGCTGAAACAGTGAGCTGATCGGTGCTAGCTTGGCGGTCACGTAATGTTCGCAGGACTCGGCATCCGGCAATCCATTCATCCCATTGCTCATCGCTTAATGCGTCTAAATTAACACCTGACATGAAGATATACCTGCCATGATTATCGATGACTGGTTTTAATACAAAGACCGATAGACCGATAGGTAGATAAATATCAGAATAGATCAGGCTTTAAAGATGGATCACTTGTGGATCGCGTCGTTGATATTCATGTACAGCTTTACGTAATCCTTCTTCAAAGCGTCTTACTTCTAACTCGCGCTCTATCTTTGAGACTAATCTGCGTAACTCATCCAGACACATACCGGTTAAGTCGATATCGTTTCTGCGCATTACTGAAGCCATTGAAAAACCCTTTATGTGATTGGTGACCACTGACTTGCTTAATAATTGTTATGGTAAAGAAAGTCTAAACAACAACTTTTGTGGAAAATTATACTTTTTGATACAAAAGACGATACAAGGCGAGGCATTTTTTTGATAAAAATCTGATTTTATACATTCGTATGATCAGACGATAATTTTACAGATACGCGCCAGCATGACAAGTTTAAATTTTTAATACACACCATGTCATATTACTTATTAGAAGAATTGAATACATTTTCGACAAACAGCAATTTATCAAAGGTATTTGATAAGCTTTAATAGTAATAGTAAACATTCCAATAGTGAATGCTGATTGAGCTTACAAAACATTATAGGAAACACTTTCTAAAAATGCACACTTTGAAAGATTTTTTTTCTCAAAACCACACAGGTTGTGTCACGTCGCAAGTCGTTTTTTGGAGTGGCAAAACTATTCAGTTTGGGTTAGCGCTCACTTTATTGGTTTTCTTCTATGGTTGTGAAAGTTTTATAAAGCGCGATGTCGACTCGCCTTTTTACAAAGTGCCCAGTGGCTCAACGCTAATCTTACATAGCAGTGATGTAGCAATTCCTGCTAATCGCTTAAAAATCTATCTTCAGAATGGAAATCTAGGTTATGGCACCAATCGGTATTATCCCTTCTGTAAGTTTGAACTCAGACAAGCTAAAAAACAGTCCCAATTAATAACGCCTGATCGGTTTATCATTACTCGCACGCGCCGTGTTGTCGATTATTTTGTGGGTCTAAATCTTGACAGTCAGCATCTTTTTGCCAGCATTAGTTTGAAAAGTTCAAACAATGGAAAACCAAGTCCAAGGATTTATGGAACGCAAATGGATTTACGTTCCGCCAACCAGCCCCAGGTTTTTCGTTTGACTTGTGGTCACTTGCAAGATCCCAATATAACAGCTCGCCACTTGAGCATTAATCAGATCCGTGAGGCTTTGGGCGCTGTGTTCACACTACAGTTGGCGCCTGAACAAATAACCCAAGAGTAGGGTCTTAGAAGCTGTTTCAAAAACTCGCATAGGTTCGCTGAATCAAGGCGCAGTGCCTTCGAGCAGCGCAGTTTACAGGTGGTAAATGAGCAGCGGAGAAAGTGCTATAACGCCGAGTCAGCGGACATGAGCCGGTTTTGAAACAGCTTCTTAGGTTGATCGCCGAATGCCTAATCCAGGTGCGTCAGTGGTGCGAAGAAATCCGTTTTCCAGAATAAAACCACCTGTTACAACATCTTGGGCTAAGTCAAAGCTACCATCTAGGTCGAGATAATGGGTTGCCGGGGAAGCCAAAGCACCATGCAGGGCTGCGCTGATGCTGATGATGCTCTCGTCCATACAACCCCACATCAATTTAACGCCAGCCGTTTGTGCAAACTCTGCAATACGTAACGCGGGTCGTAAGCCACCGCACTTCATCAATTTGATATTAAAAATCCCGTAGGGACGGGGTGGCATGACTAACTGCAAAGCGTCACTTTCTGTGAGTAAACTTTCGTCAGCCGCCAGTTGCTTGCGTTGGGTTTCGGGAAGAGCGCGTAGGCTATGGGTTTGCGTGGTGGATAAAGGTTGTTCTATAAGTTCGATATCCAGGGTAGTGGTATGATTTAGAAAGTACAACAAGTCATCCCGACTATAGCCTTGGTTTGCGTCTACCCGTAATTTAATGCCGGATCCAGAACACGCACGCAAACGCTGTAGCCGTAGGATATCGGTTTCTAAATCATGCCCCAGTTTCACCTTAAGACACCGAAAGCCACGGCCTATGTATTCCTGCGCTTCCGCCACCGTTTCCCCAGGGGATTTAATACCAATGGTGATGGAGGTGGGCAGGCTAGTATGGGCGCGACCCAGCAAAGTTACTAAAGGAACATCCAGCTGTTGTGCCAGCAAATCGTGCAACGCCATATCCACGGCAGCCCGGGCAGCCGGTGTTGTTGGCAGCCGCTCGGCCAGTTCCCGGCAAAGGGCGGGAAGTTCCCGCACATCCCCACCTCGTAACCAATCTAGCGCGGATTCTTCTAGGGCGGATTGACAGGTTTGATTGTTTTCACCGGTGACATAAGGTTCTGGTGAAGCGGCTCCAACACCCACCAGGCCCTTGTCAGTGGTCAGTTCCACAATAACATTGTCAACGGCATCGATGGCTCGGAAGGCGATAACATAGGGACGGCGTAACGGAAAATGCTCGACACGGCTGCTGATTGCAGTGATTTTCACGCCCGCTCGCCTTGTATAAACTGACGCACCCTCTCGACTAACGGGTCAAGGGACTCCTGCAATGGGCAAAGCACGGGAATGCCTAAACGCTCTTGAAGACCCTGTCTATACCGGGTTAATTGTGCGCTGTCGAGACCCTGAGGGTGCAGGGTGATCGCTAAGGTGCGGGCGCCATAGAGCTCGATAAGGGCGATTTCCTTTTCCAGAGGAGGAATACGCAAGCCTAGGGATTCATAGCCCTCAAAGAACTGACGTCCCGGTGCATGCTGCAAAATAACCCCTTGGGCGCCTGCCGATACTAAAAACTCTGCACCACAAGGACCACTAGGATTGCGTAAAGACGACTGCCCTTCAATAATCATAACATCAGGCCGTTGTTCTTGATCGCAGGATAGGATGGCATGTTCCAATTCACCGCTCACATAGTCGTTGATCACGGCATCCAGCACAAAACCATAATGCCCGCCCTGCAGCCAGCCGGTCTGGCCTGTGTAAATCATCTCTGCGCGAACCCCCGCGCCGTTGAGGGTTTCCACCAATAGCCGGGCAGTGGTCCGTTTGCCGATGGCGCAATCCATACCAAGCACCGCGATGCGTGGCGCCCGTACTTTAGCGATGGCGCCGGTCCAAAAGTGTAGTTGCTGTTTAGGTTTAGGTTTACGCAAATCAATGCTGTGTAAACCCCGTCGTTGTAGTTCCGCAACAATTTCCACCTGGTCAGCGATATGGTCATGCAGGCCATTGACTAAAGAAAGCCCAGCTCGTGCTCCCTCCAGCAACAACTCCCGTAATTCGCTGGTAAAGCGACCACCATGGGTAGCAATGCCGACGATGCAGTAGCTAGGTGGCTCAACACAGCTGGCCAAGGCTGCTTTAAGAGAAGGTACGATGGGGACAGCTCGGTGTATGCCATCCAGAAGTGTGCCAGCGTCTTGTCCTGCTGAAGTGGGATCCACCACCGCCAATACGCGAAATCGGTCGCTGCCCCTAACGAGACCGTGGGCAACCTTACCGTTGGGAGACTGATAACAGCCATTGGCAAGTACAATTGCTGGGGTTAACATGAAGTTAGTCACAAGGTAAATGAGCAGTGGAGAAGGTGCTGTAACGCTTAAGTCACGGACATGAGGCGGTTTTGAAACAGCTTCTTAGTGAATAACGGCGGATTTGTCCCACCAAGGATGGCCTGCATGGTTAAATTCTTCCCAACGGTCATTAAATGAGTTTTTAATTTCATAGTATTGTCGAACGCGCCAGCCTACTAAACCCCCGCTGTACTGTAAAACCTCGGGATCCGACTCCTCGGCTAGCAGTGTTTCCAGCAACTGCTGCATGACGGCGACATCATTTAATGTGCCCAGTAAATCCTGGAGTCTTTTCATGCGACTGATAAAGTTATCCATACCTTTAAAGAGAGGCGCAAAAAACTCAGCGGCATAGCGTAACTTTTTACACTCAATACGCAACTGATGCAGTTCTGGGGGTGAATCCTGGTCAACTTTATTGCCGATCTTTAACACACGGCGTTCTTGTTTATCTAAAATTTTTTGTGCGCTAGGCACCACGTTAGCCAGCAGATGCTTGCGTTGTACCTCGCTTAAGGTGTCTTCCTCTAACCACCCTTGGGAGGTCAACCAGTTGCCAAAAGCGCTTTTAAAATGGCTATAGTCTTTGCTATCGAGCATGCTGCGAACCTGTTTATAAGCCATTTTGCGTTTGGCTTGCGCCAGTGATGCGAGTTTATCCTGACCTGGTAAGGGTAGTTTATCGGCAGCGGCGTCTAAGCCTTCTTCTATAAAGACATCTAAATCCCGGGCCGGCCCCAGTTGATTGGCTAAGTTGCGCATGTCTTGCGACCAAGGATCGGTGATAGAGCGCGGAATGACAAACCGAAAAGTCTTAAGGGCCGAGCGCATACGACGAAAGGAAACGCGCATTTGATGAACCCCTTCGGTGTTTTCGTAAGAGCGGGCTGTTTTTTCCCATCTTTTTAAATAAGCAAAGTTTTGCTGCAAAATAGCGCCAAAGGTCTCGTTGAGGGTTTGTTGAGCGTTAACCGGTGCTGTTTTTTTCTTTGTTTGTTTTGCCATGGTAAGGAGTTCTGTGTGGTTCAATAATGTAATCTTTGTACTAAAGGGAGCGTAAGTTTGAAAATTTTTTTGTTCTTTTTGTTGTAACAACTGTTAAAACATCTAAAGACGACGACTAATATTAAAGAGCTTTAGTGCAGAACGCCATGTTATTTCAGCAGTCGGTAATCGGTATGGAATTTGGCGGCGTTCAGACAGATCGCTGTTGTCTTAGCTAAAATTGGGACCACTATGGGAGAGAAAAATAATCAAGGGGCAAACTTATCAGCGTTAGCCCTTCAATATCACCGGGGTGATACACCCGGAAAACTAGCAATTATGGCCACTAAACCCCTAGCCACACAGCGGGATTTGGCGCTTGCCTATTCCCCTGGGGTGGCGGCTGCTTGTGAGGCCATTGTAGATGATGTTCGGCAGGCAGCCAACCTTACCGCCCGGAGTAATTTAGTCGCCGTGGTCAGCAATGGCACAGCCGTGCTGGGTTTGGGCAATATCGGCCCGTTGGCCGCTAAACCCGTGATGGAGGGTAAAGCGGTTTTATTCAAAAAATTTTCCAATATCGATGTGTTTGATATTGAGATCGATGAACTTAATCCCGATGAGTTTATTAAAACTGTTGCCCGTCTAGAACCCACCTTCGGCGGTATTAATTTAGAAGACATTAAAGCGCCGGAATGCTTTTTGATTGAACAAACCCTGCGGGAACGCATGCAAATTCCAGTTTTTCACGACGATCAGCATGGCACAGCCATCATTGTTGGGGCTGCTGTACTGAATGGGTTGCGTTTAGTGGGGAAAGATATTGCCAATGTCAAACTGGTTACCTCGGGGGCGGGCGCAGCGGCGCTGGCCTGTCTAAACCTGCTCATCAATCTGGGTTTATCCCGTGAGCATATTATCGTGACCGATCGGTTGGGAGTGGTATACAAAGGCCGTTACGAGGAAATGGACACCTGGAAAGCGGCTTTTGCTCAAGACACTCAAGCTCGCACCTTAGAAGAGGCTATCGAAGGCGCTGATATTTTTCTCGGTCTGTCCGTGGGCGGTGTGCTCAAACCTGAGATGGTTCAACGTATGGCCCCCAGACCGCTGGTTCTGGCGTTAGCTAATCCTTATCCTGAAATCTTGCCTGAAGATGTCAAAGCGGTAAGGCCCGATGCGATTATCGCCACGGGGCGTTCGGACTATCCCAATCAGGTCAATAATGTTTTGTGCTTTCCCTATATTTTCCGCGGCGCTTTGGATGTAGGCGCCACCACTATCAATGAAAACATGCAGCTAGCCTGTGTCCAGGCATTAGCGGATCTCGCCATGGCCGAACCGTCGGAATTGGTGCTTAAGGCCTATGGCACCGAGACCATGGGTTTTGGACCGGACTATTTGATTCCAAAACCCTTCGATCCGCGGCTTATTCTGCAGATCGCTCCAGCCGTGGCGCGAGCCGCTATGGCCAGTGGCGTCGCAACCCGACCCATCGCAGATTTTGAGGGTTATATCCAACGCCTGAATCAGTTTGTGTTTCGTTCAGGGTTAGTCATGAAGCCCGTGTTTGCGATGGCAAAGCAGTATCCCAAACGGCTTGTTTACGCAGAGGGTGAAGAACGGCGAGTATTACAAGCAGTGCAACAGGTTATCGACGAGGGCATGGTGCGTCCCATTCTGGTGGGTCGCCCTGATGTCATCGAAACCCGCCGTCATGAATTGGGGCTGCGCATGCAGCCGGAGAAGGACTATGAGCTCATCAATATCTTACAGGATGATCGATTCCAGGATTATTGGCAGATCTATCATCAGTTAACAAAACGCAAAGGCGTCATCCTTGAGGAAGCCAAAACTGTGGTGCGCACCAATGCTTCGGTGGTAGCGGCATTGGCCGTGCTGCGGGGTGACGCCGACGCCATGCTATGCGGTGTTGTAGGCCGTTTCACGCGACATTTACAGGCTGTTTTAGAGATTATTGGTAAACGCGAAGGGGTTCGGGATTTGTCCACATTGAGTGTATTGATACTAACCCGAGGAACGTTTTTTATCTGTGATTCCCATGTTACCCCAGACCCAACGGTGGAGGAGGTTGTGGAGATGACGCTGTTGGCTGCCCAAGAGGTAAAAGCCTTTGGTTTTACCCCCAAGGTGGCGTTATTATCCCGTTCTAATTTTGGTACCCATGATTCACCGTCGTCGCAAAAAATGCGCGAAGCGATTGCTGTTCTTCACCAACGGGCGCCCGATCTAGAAGTGGATGGCGAGATGCATGCAGATATGGCCTTGTCTGAAGATATTCGTCAGACCACCTTTGCAGATTCCCGTTTAACAGGCCAGGCTAATCTTTTAATCATGCCAAATGTGGATGCCGCTCACATCGCCTTCAATTTAGTACGCATGTTGGGTGAGGGGGTCTCTGTGGGTCCAATTTTGCTCGGCGCTGCCCGTCCCGTCCATGTGGTGACACAATCCATCAGCGTGCGTGGTTTAGTCAATATGAGCGCCATGACCGTGGCTCAGGCGCAAATGGCGGAGCAAAAATGACTAAGTAAAACGCCCTAAGTTATCCGGTGTTATGGAAGGGCCTTCGCCGTTGGGAGACGGCGATGGAGCGTACATGGACGTATTCACAGCGTTCCTGATATAACACCGGATAATTTATAGGCAAGTACTTAGTACAGCGACAGATTCATTAGCAAAATGGCTGCACTGCTATGGTTGAACAGAGTAAACCTATAACATATCCTCCTCCGTTGTCCCTATCGGCTTTACTGAGTTTGTTGCGTTTTAACCAAGACGGTTTAATTCCCGCCATTGCCCAGCAGCATGATAGCGGACAGATACTTATGATGGCCTGGATGAATCAGGAGGCCATTGCAGAAACCTTACACACAAGGCGAGTGTGTTATTGGTCCCGCTCGCGGGGTAAACTTTGGCGTAAGGGGGAATTGTCCGGGCAAATTCAAATGCTTCAAGAAATGCGCATCGATTGTGACGGCGATACGCTACTGTTACAGGTGGATCAAACCGGTCCAGCTTGCCATACAGGGCGTCGTAGCTGCTTTTACCGGGTAGTGCGTGGCGATCAAGTCGAAATTACTGATGATCCCTTAATTGACCCAAACCATCTCTATGGACGTTGAAGTTATAAGGGGTTATGCTCCCTGTAGATATTATGGTTGCTAAAATAAAAACCCCTTTGACGATAATAAAAAAAGTTCTTCTGAAACATGCTTAATCAATCAATCGAATTCCGAGTCTTTCCAAAAGCGTACAACGCCAAAGGTCTCCGCGCCCGCTTTTAATGGTTTTTTGGCAAAATTTTCCGCGGCATGAATAACACTAGGTTCATCAAAGCGTAAAAAAGGATTTGTGCGGCGCTCTAAATCCAGCTGCGAGGGTAAGCTGGGAAGGTCTTGTTGACGCAGTGCTTGGGTATCCTGTTCACGTTTTAGCAAATCGCTGTTATCAGGCTCCACCCATTTGGCAAAGGCGATATTAGCTAAGGTATATTCGTGACCACAATACATTAAGGTATCTCCGGGCAACGCAGCCAGTTTACTCAACGACCTATGCATTTGTTCCGGTGTGCCTTCAAATAAACGCCCACAACCTATGCTAAAAAGCGTATCCCCACAGAACAGCATACCCTCGCCATAGTAGGCGATATGATCTAGGGTATGTCCTGGTATCTCCAACACCTGAAAACGAGCGTTAAGTTCTGACAGCGTGACTGTCATGCCCTCGTTGAGGGGATGGGTAATCGTCCCAATGCGGGGGTTAGCGGGACCGTAAACGGGAAGATCCGGGTAATGGTCTAACAATTGATTTACACCCCCGGTATGATCCCAATGATGATGAGTAATCAGAATGGCGGTTGGGGTGATAGCTTGGTTTTGCAAGTAATCTAAAACGGGGCGTGCATCCCCCGGATCAACGATAACGGCATTAGCACCATCGGCACTGTGAATCAACCAAATATAGTTGTCTTTAAAGGCGCTAACCGGTGTCACATCATGCATCATGGGGTAACCTTTTTTTGGCAAGGATTGGCATTATAACAAACCTTGTCTATGGCTGAATTATAACGCTTCATAAGTACCTGGCTGTAAGTTGTCCGGTGTTATAGAAGGACCTTTGCCGTTGGGAGACGGTGATGGAGCGTACAGGGATGTATTCACCGCGTTCCTGACATAACACCGGATAACTTAGGGCGTTTCACTTATAAGTTTTTTAGCAAAGGGTGCCATGTGTTAAAAGCTTTTAAAGTGGGCAGCTAGGATAGCTTCACAATCAATGTTGGGCGATTAGGTACAATGTCATATACGACTTGACAGGAATAGATGCCAAGCATTACATTCCTACGGCTTTAACTAACGTACAGTTATTGAATTATTTTAACTCATTCATAGGGGATGACGGTGAAGCGAACGTTTCAACCGAGTATTATTCATCGTAAAAGAACCCATGGCTTTCGTGCCCGTATGGCCACCAAGGCGGGACGCCGTGTCATCAATGCGCGCCGTGCCAAGGGGCGGGCTCGACTTACGCCATAGGTTATTGTGAATAGCGCATGCTTTAAGCGGCGCACCCGGCTAACTGTTCCAGCCGATTATCGTCACGTTTTCCAGCGGCCGCTAAAGACTCGTGACCCATACTTTACGGTTCTTGTCCGACACAACGCCTTGGGATTTCCTCGCCTTGGTCTTGCCATTTCCCGAAAGGCAGCGAAATTTGCGGTGAATCGCAATCGCATCAAGCGAGTTGTACGCGAGAGCTTTCGTCATCATCAACATATTCTGGGTAGTCTTGATATTGTGGTTCTCGGTCAGCCTAAGTTGACAGAGCACACCAATAAGATACTTTTTGCTTCCCTGCACCGGCATTGGGCGAGGCTCGTAAAACAATGCGTAGCGTAATGATTTTTAGTATCCGTATCTATCAACTGCTGTTGAGCCCGTTGCTTGGTCATCACTGTCGTTTTTATCCCAGTTGTTCCCATTATGCCATGGAAGCCATTGCATGCCACGGTCCCCGAAAGGGCGCTTGGCTTGCCCTAAAACGCCTGCTGTGCTGCCATCCTTGGCATCCAGGCGGTGTTGATCCTGTTCCAGAAGATTCTAAGAAACCTTACTAATGGAAAACCAACGACTGCTTCTCGTCATCGCCCTTACCTTTGTTTTATTTCTCATCTGGCAGCAGTGGATTGAGTTTCAAGCCCGCAAGCATCCCTCTCCACCGCCCACCGCTACAAGTGATTCAACCGTGGCGCCGTCAGAACAAGGCCGCCAAGCTCAACAGGATACTCCCCAGCAACAAGATGTGCCGGACACCCTGGCGCCGAGTGCGGCGCCGACCCCGGAAACAAATCTGCGCAGTGGTCAGCGGGTGCGGGTCGCCACTGACGTGTTCGAGGCTGAAATCGATACCATCGGTGGTGATCTACGTTATGTGGGTTTGCCCACCTATCCCAAATCATTAGAGCGCAAAGATGAGCCCTTTGACTTGCTCCAAGACAGTGGTGCAGAACTCTATATCTTACAATCAGGTCTCCTAGCCAGCGGCGGATCTGCAGCGCCTAATCATTACGCCCGTTTTGTCCCTGAAAAAACCGACTATCGGCTTCAAGAGGGACAAGACACCTTGGATGTGTCCTTAACATGGACCGATGATAGCGGATTGAAGGTTATAAAAACTTACACATTTCGCCGCGGCCAGTTCAATGTTGAACTCCGCCAACGGGTAGAAAATGCTACCCAAGCTGAATGGCGCGGCCAACAGTATCGGCAGTTGCAGCGTACGCCGCCAGCAACCCGGAGATCCATGTTGGGTGGCGCCTATACCTACACAGGAGGGGTGATTTCCACGCCAGAAAAGCGTTATGAAAAAATAGGCTTCGACGATATGGCCAAAGAAAACTTAAAACTCAGTACAACCGGTGGGTGGGTGGCCATGATCGAGCATTATTTTGTGGCTGCCTTAGTCCCACCCCAAGATCAGGTGGACACCTTTTATACGAAAACCGCCGGTAACAATCGTTATGTGCTGGGGATGCTGGGTCCTCAGCAATTGGTGGCGCCGGGTCAATACCAAGACTTCGTGACACAGCTTTATCTGGGGCCCAAGATTCAAGACAGGTTGGAAGACCTTGCCCCTAACTTACGCCTTACCGTGGACTATGGTTTTTTGACAGTCCTGGCGCAACCTTTGTTTTGGTTACTAAAACTGATTCACAGCATCGTGGGCAATTGGGGTTGGGCCATCATTTTTCTCACTATCTTGATTAAATTAGCCTTTTTCAAACTATCTGAGACCAGTTATCGGTCCATGGCTAATATGCGTAAACTGACGCCAAAAATCGCCAGCCTTAAAGAACGCTACGGTCAAGATAAGCAACGTATGAACCAAGCCATGATGGATCTCTATAAGCAAGAAAAGATCAATCCATTGGGCGGTTGTCTTCCTATCTTGGTACAGATTCCCGTTTTTATTGCCCTTTACTGGGTGCTTTTGGAAAGCGTTGAATTACGTCAAGCGCCTTTTATGCTATGGATTCGGGACCTTTCCTTAAAAGACCCCTATTACGTGTTGCCCCTGTTGATGGGGGTGACCATGTTTTTACAACAGAAACTGAATCCGCCTCCCCCTGATCCCATGCAGGCTAAAGTGATGATGGCTCTGCCTTTTGTATTTACTTTCTTTTTCCTCTGGTTTCCTGCCGGTTTGGTGCTCTACTGGTTAGTAAACAACATACTTTCCATTGCTCAACAGTATGCCATCACTAAACGTATCGAGGCGGGTACTGCCAAAGCCTAACTCGCTAGGATTTCTGAGTTTATAGAATAAACAGCCCGTCCGTGACTCAAGCAGACACCATCGCCGCCATCGCCACGCCACCTGGTCGCGGTGGCATCGGCATCGTGCGGGTTTCGGGTCCCCATAGCAAAAGGATTAGCGAAGCCTTGGTGGGGAAAACGCCACCCCCTCGCACAGCGGTTTTTAGTCCATTTCATACCGCTGACGGTGACGTCATCGACCAGGGAATCGTGCTTTATTTTCCTGCACCCCATTCCTTTACGGGAGAGGATACCCTTGAATTCCAGGGTCATGGGGGTCCAGTGATTATGGATCTGCTATTGGCGCGGGTTTTAGAATCCGGTGCGCGCTTGGCGAGGCCGGGTGAGTTCTCGGAACGCGCTTTCCTTAATGATAAATTGGATCTCGCCCAGGCTGAGGCGGTCGCCGACCTGATTGAAAGCAGCACCATCGAAGCGGCTCGCGCCGCTATGCACTCCCTGCAAGGGGCCTTTTCCAACCGGGTGCAAGCGCTGGTGGAGGCGCTTATCCAACTGCGTCTCTATGTGGAGGCAGCTATGGATTTTCCCGAAGAAGAAATCGATTTTCTCGCCGATGGCCATATCGCCATGCGTCTTGAGCAACTGATCCAGCAGGTTGCCGAACTGCTGGCAAGCGCCGCGCAGGGACAATTACTCCGGGATGGTATGACCGTAGTCATTGCGGGTCGCCCCAATGCAGGCAAATCCAGTTTGCTCAATCAATTGGCTGGGCGCGAGACGGCCATCGTTACTGAAGTTCCTGGCACGACTCGGGATGTATTGCGGGAACAGATTGCCATCGACGGAATGCCCCTGCATATTATCGATACGGCAGGATTACGGGAAAGCGCCGATCTTATTGAGCAGGAGGGGATGCGCCGCGCCTGGCATGAGATCGAAAAGGCTGATCGCATTATCCTGCTAGTGGACCATCGTTACGGTATCACCCCAGCCGAGGAAGATCTACAAAACAAACTCAGTGTAGGCGCCGACTTGATTGTGGTATTTAATAAGATTGATTTGACCGGTACAGAACCGGGTTTACAAAGGGGCGAGTGGGGTAGCGAAATTCGTTTATCTGCAAAGACCGGGATAGGGCTTGAAATACTTCGAGAACATTTAAAAGCCTGTATGGGTTATCGGGGCCAGGGTGAAGGACACTTTATGGCCCGGCGGCGTCATTTGGACGCTATACGCCGCGCCGACGAAGCCCTGCAAAACGCCCATCAGCAGCTCATGGCTACTCAAGCGGGCGAATTGGTCGCCGAAGAACTCCGCGCCGCGCAAAATGCCCTGGCGGAGATCACCGGTGAGTTTACCAGTGATGATCTGCTGGGGCGTATTTTTTCGTCTTTTTGTATTGGTAAGTAGAGTAAGTGGACAACTTATCATCATTGATCTTGATGACAATGATTGTTCCAAACTAAACGGCGGGCATAAGAAAACGCGGGATAACTTTAGTTGGTTATCCCGACGCGGTGGTGTTGAAGGAGAGGTTAGGAGAAAAAAGACTAAACTTGAGACTGCAGGTAATTCTCTAGGCCCAGGCTTTCAACGAGCGCTAACTGAGTTTCCAGCCAATCGATGTGTTCTTCTTCGCTTTGCAAGATGGTTCCTAACAGTTCTCGCGTCACATAATCCCCTGAAGATTCGGCATAGGCGACGGCTTCCTTGTAATGAGGGTGGGCCATCTGTTCTTGTTTCAGATCGCATCTGAATATTTCTGGAACATTTTCTCCGATGTAGACCTTACCTAGATCCTGAAGGTTAGGAAGACCATCGAGGAATAAAATACGCTGAACCAAACTATCAGCGTGCTTCATCTCATCAATGGATTCTTCGTATTCTTGGGCACCTAACTTTTTGAGACCCCAATGCTCAAGCATTCGCGCATGAAGGAAATACTGATTGATGGTTGTCAACTCATTCTTTAAAGCTTGATTCAAAAACTCAATGATCTTGGGATCACCTTTCATAACCAAATGTCCTCATTTTCGTTTTGCAAACAAGTTTGCCACACTGTCCACATTGGACTTCTTCGTTAGACTCCTTTCTAAACCATTTACTCAATGGGGGCTATTTTTTTAGCAAATTTTTTTTTCGCCACACGAAGATACGCGCCACTGGACGATGTGGTCAACTCTTGAGTTTTGCCAAGAAGCGAAGCTTAGGACATGGTTTGCTGAATAATTAGAAGTTTTATGTTAATCAGCAAGTTGCTTTTTGAAAACGTAACTCTCGGTTGTGAATAGCCGGTAGTTGAGGTCGCGACTCGTAGAGAATTTCTTTGACCTGAGGTGCGCATTTGCCACAGCCAGAACATACTCCCAACTCACGTTTCAAAGCGCTCATGCGGGTGTTGCCTCGGTCAACCGCTTCGCGAATTTGCCGGTCCGTTACTGCTTTGCAAAGACATATATACATAATGAATATAAAGAAATTAAAGAGTTAAACAACACATTTAAAATAATAACTTCTCGATAAAATAAATCATAGACGTAAATAAGAATGATTGTCAATTATAATCAACTATTTTTATTGACTTAGTCACTAAGTTATTTTCATTAAAAATTAAATGCTTACATTAAATATCTCGCACCTGATAAATCAGCACACTGTCTTTTTTACGATTTTTAAAGATGGCCACCGGTGGACCTAAAGATTTATTGAGCTGCGCAGAGATGTGTGGGGTTTTGCGGCTCATGGCTAACGCGAGATAGTCGTAATTCTCCCAGAAACGCCGCTCCAGCAGTGGTTCAATGATGGGCCATGTGGGTCGTTGCCGCCAATCGATGGGTCTGCCACTGTAGTAGACCAACTTACGGTCATTGGTATAGAGCCGCGCTTGAGTTGGAACATGGTCAGCTAACCAGTGCCCCGCATCGCGGATATAGACTTTTGATGCACCGCCCACGGATACTAAGCCATCGAGACTCATATACACTAAAACCGCTACCAATACACCCACCAACCAAGGTCTTGATAGCGGGTTTTGATGGCGTAATTGCCAACGGTTGTGAATCCCTGTGAGGATAAAGGGAATGACTAGGAGAGCAATCAACATCAAGGGCACAATGTGACGGCTCGCCAAAAAGAAAAAATGCACGGCGAAAGCAAAAACAATCACGAAATTAAGCAAAGCCAGCCAAACAAAAAGCATTCTTAACCCTGACGGTGGCTGAAAGTAACTGCGCAAACCAGGCAATAGAGGCAACAGGGTATAAAGGGGGCTCAGGGTTTTGATGAGTTGATCTACTATAATCACTAACAGGATCATCATCACAGCAGATAAAGCATATTCCTCAGAATAGCGGTTGAGAATAGCGCTTGCCAGACGATCGGCCTGGGACTCAAGTCTGCTAGTGAACGCGGACCCGATATCAGTCCAGGTGAATCTCGGCAGGGGTTCATAGAGGCGGCCTGCTAAATCGCGAAAATTACTATCCAATGCCACCCATATGAGTAATCCCAAGCCCATGAGCAGAGTGACGCTATGGGCTAGCAAAAACTGCTTTGAACGTGCTTTTAGGGAGATTTCGGGACGTAACCAGATGATACTTGGCAGCAGTAACAGCAACACCACGCCTTCTATACGAAACAGGCTTGCCAGAACCATGGTAAAACCCCAGACAAACCCGGAACCCCAGTTGGGATGGCGGAAAAAGCGCACAAAAAACAAAACAGCCAAAAGATAGAATGCCCAATAACCGTGGTCTCGGAAAATTTCCGCGCGGAATTCGTTAAGATAGGGTTGAAAGAGAATCACAAAAGCGGCAATAAACTGGGTTTTGCGATCGCCGCCAAGTTCCTGAATAAAGCTTACAAACGTGGTTGCCAAAAGCGCTGTGAAAGCGGCGTCTAGGAGCTGTGCCGATGCTTCTAGCCCAAGATTGTTAAAGCTCTCACTGACTTTGGCGATTAGCCAGGGATAAAAAGGCCAGTTGTAAAGGGCATAGGCGCCGGTCCAATCATCCCGCAACAATCTTTCCGCAGCTCCCACATATACGATACCGTCATTGTTGATGGCGTCTTGAGTATAAACGGCCCAGATAGACAAGAGAAAACTCAGTAGTGCCGTAATGACCCGCGGGTCAAAAAGCAGGTTACTTGAAACAAATTTAGGTTGAACAGGCCAGGAAAAAAAAGCGCGGCGACGAATCGGCATTGATTTTTATAGTGTTTGTTGAAGTGACTACAAAGGGTGCCATGACGACTAAAGAGTTCAGCAGCAAATGCTAAGGAGCGATAGTATTAACATAACGGTTCGCAAAACCAAAGGGGGAAATATGTTTATTGTGACGGGGGGCGCGGGGTTTATCGGAAGTCATTTGATAAAGGGGCTGAACGCCTTAGGTCACCGGGATATTCTCGTGGTGGATAATCTCCAGCGGGGAGAAAAGTTTGTTAATTTACTAGATCTTCATATTCACGATTATCTCGATAAAGACGATTTTCTAAAACGTATCGATGCCGGTGATGACTTTGGCGCTTCCCTCGACACGGTCTTTCATCAAGGGGCCTGTACCGTGACCACCGAGTGGGACGGTCGTTATATGATGCGTAACAACTTTGAATTCTCCAAGCGTCTGTTGCATTACTGTTTGCAACGCGGTGCCGCCTTTCTCTATGCCTCGTCTGCAGCCGTCTATGGCAATAGTTCCACATGTCAAGAAGAGCCCCGTTTTGAAGCGCCATTGAATGTTTATGGCTATTCAAAGTTACTGTTCGATGTTTATGTGCGCTCACAACTTGCCCATCACTCCAGTCAGGTGGTGGGATTACGCTATTTTAATGTTTACGGGCCTCACGAGCACCACAAAGGGCCCATGGCCAGTGTGGTGTTGCATCTGCGCAAACAACTGTTGAATTCCCAAACGATGTGTCTGTTCGGCAGCTATGGAGGTTTTCAAGCCGGTGAGCAACGGCGTGACTTTGTTCATGTGGACGACGTCGCTGCGGTTAACTTGTGGTTTATGCAGCACCCCGAGCATTCCGGTATCTTTAATGTGGGCACGGGCAAAAGCCGTAGTTTTAATGAATTAGCTCAGGTTTTACTGCATTACTATAAAACAGGCAGGATCGAGTACACACTTTTTCCCGATTATTTAAAAAAACGCTACCAACACTGCACTGAAGCTGATTTAAACGCATTACGAGCAGTGGGTTATAAGGAAAATTTCCAAGCATTAGAATCCGGTGTGGAGGATTATCTTGCCTGGTTAGACCGCTATTCAGATTGATGAAATCAAAGCTTATATAAATGTTGACGTTCAACTTAATATTGATTAAAAATAAAAATAGTGGTACCCATGCCACCATATGAGGGTAATTCTCGATACCAACGTACTCGTTGCCGCTTCACGTTCAAGTCGAGGTGCATCCTATGCGATCGTCTCCACGCTGCCTTCGCCAACATTCGAAATTGCTCTGACGATACCGTTATACATGGAATATCAGGATGCGCTGACACGTCCTGAGACGATGGGTAGCCAATATACAGTAGATGAGGCGATCCAATTTACCCGCTACCTGTGCAGTATCGCCCATAAACAGACCATTTACTTTCTTTGGCGCCCTTGGTTGAAAGATCCAAAAGATGACATGGTGTTGGAAGCAGCGGTAGCGTCGCAAAGTAAATTCATCGTGACTCACAATTTGAAAGATTTTGTAAGAAAAGGCATTGAAGAACACTTCAACGTTTGCCCCATCAGTCCGAAACAGTTTCTAAAATTTATTTCCTAGGTAAGATGCCATGAGTACCCTAACGGTCAGGTTACCTGAATCGCTTCACGCCAAGATCAAAGAGTTGGCTCACGCTGAAGGTATATCCATTAATCAGTTTTTAGTCATGGCTGCGGCGGAAAAAATGTCGGCGTTATTAACGGAAGATTATCTGGAAAGAGAGGCAAGACAAGGTCAACGAAAGGATTTTGAGCATTTCCTAAAGAAGGTACCAAATGTGGAACCTGATGAAAATGACCGGCTGTAGAATATTACATTTAAGGGTCTAAATAGGCGCTCAACCCGACCGCTCGCTGCGCTCACGGCCAGATAGTTTGTCGTTGGATGAAAAAAAGTAAGGACAAGACTATGAATCAAATTCAAAATCAAGATGTATTTGAGAAAATCTTTAAAGAACATCTAAAGATAGAAACTTACTCAAAATCTATTGAGAGTTTATTTGGACCTCGCTTGTTGAACAAAATTAATTACAAACCTTATTACCAAAGAAACTATGTATGGGATAAGAATAAGGCTACATATTTTTTAGAGAGTATACTTCTTGGGACTGAAGTTCCCCCGTTAATATTTTTTGACAACAATACAGATATAGAAATCATCGATGGCAGGCAGCGATTTGAGACGATAATTAGGTTTATGAAAAATGAATTTTCTTTAACATCAAAAGGTCTTTACACTCTCAAACAGCTTGGTAAGTCAACGTATGATGATTTAGCTAAATTGAACGGAAATATTGTTGAAAGCTTTTTAGACGCAAAAATAAGGATTATAGAATTTAAGCTAGTAAATGAGCCACCTCTAGATAAATATTTAGAGGACAAAATCAAAAAAGAAATTTTTTCTAGATACAATACAGGTATTTCTCCTCTTAAAAAATCAGAAATTGATAATGCTGTTTATGATGATGATACTTTGTCTAATCTTTTCAAGAACTACTTAAACTCTGATAAGGGATTTAAATATAGTATTTACTCAACGTTTTTCAAAGTTAAAGAAAGTCAAAAAGACGATCCTCCTGTTGAAATGATTATGTCTTTTATACGGAGATTCTTGGTGTTGTACCAGTTTCCAATCACCTATTTTGCTAGAGGTACTGGAAGAACTGAGATACTGTCAAAACTATATGAGTATTTTTCTGATTCTGTTGAAGATGAAAATAGCGTTATCGCCGAGTTTGTAAAAAAAGTAAAATTTGTCGAGCAAATTAAAATCCGAAGTATTAAGAATGGTTTTTCGATAAATAGGCTTGCTCTTGAAACATTCCTTTGGATTCTTGGGGTTGCTCAACTTGAAGAAATTAATATTGATTACTTGGATGAACAATTACATTATGAAATTGCATCTTTCATAAATGAAAATATTGAAAGTTATACAGAACAAGATCATGCATTCCAAAAACAAATTATTACACGATATTCAAAATCCGCTGATTTCATAACTAAAAAATACAATGTTGATTTATCTCTCTATGTTAATGCAAATGAGGAGGGTAGGGATAGGATCAAACAAATTAGAGAGGAAAAGGAAGACACTGTAACCAAACTCACTGAACTAGAGACTTTGAGGTTAAATAAACCAGAGCCTTCAAGAATATCGATAGATGACATACACCGTATAATGCAAAGAAGGCGTTTTTTGGTTAGACCCTCATATCAGCGTAAAGAAGTAATCAATCCTACAAAAGCATCTTCAATAATTGAAAGCATACTGCTTGGAATTACCTTGCCTGCAATCTTTGTTTTTAAAAGAACTGATGGAATTAGTGAGGTAATAGATGGGCAACAAAGAATTCTTACTTTACTAGGATTTATTGGTGCTGGTTATGTTGATGAACGAGGTAATACAGCATTTTCAAAAAACCACAAATTTTCATTAAGGAGTCTAAAGATATTAAAGGAACTAGATAAATTCGGATTTGATGAATTAAGTGATGAACAACGAGATCGAATCTTAGATTTTCAACTATATATTGTTGAAATTGATGAGAAACAAAGCCCGAATTTTGATCCAATTGATTTATTCATTCGACTAAATGATAAGCCATATCCAATCAGAATCAACTCTTTCGAAATGTGGAATTCATGGGTAAATGTTGATATTGTTCAAAAAATAAAAGATATCACATTCAACAACAAAAGCTGGTTTTATGTAAGAAGGATTAAAAAGCCAACTGACCGTGATAGGATGGAAAACGAAGAGTTGCTTACAGCGATTGCCTATTTAGAATACCACACTCAAATTGAAGATAAGACAAAACGTTTAGATATTTATCAGAAAACAGATCGAATCAACGCAAGAATAAGTGACAAAGCAAACATTAGCTCAATCCTTTCGCTTGCGAGTAAAGACGAAGAAGTTAAAACAAAATTTGAGAACTGTATAAAGCTTGTTTCATCTTTTATAAAAAAAGTTAAACATGTTTTATTGGACCAAGATGTTTTAAATGAAGAAATAGATAACTTCCTTGAAAAGGAATTAGATGTCGTATTTAAAGGAGGTAAAACCGAAGACTATACACGAAGAACAATGCAAGATTTTTATCTGTTGTGGGTAATGATCGCGGAAATTAACTTTGAGATGATAAAAGAATATAGAAAGGAAATAAAAGAAAATATTACTAAGATATATTTCTCCGCAAAGAATATCCCAGAGGAGTTATGGTACGAAAACAAAGGTTATAATTATATTGTAAATGAAATTGTTGACCTAAGAGACAAATATAAAACAGACAATAGAGGGTTGAAATTAACACAAGAGGAAAAACAAAAAATTATTAAAGAACAAGGGAATATTAGTCCAATTTCTGGTACACAAATATATTTTGGCGACGATATTGAGGTCGACCATATTAATCCTATTTCAAAAGGAGGAAAAGATCATATTTCAAACCTCCAAATTGTTCATAAAGATGAAAATCGATCAAAAGGTTCAAAGTAGTAAATCTATAGAATTTATTTACCTTTTAGGAGTTACGCAGTTGATATTAGTTGATACCTTGGACAGGCTAGATAAGCCCGCACGGCATGGCGGATAATAGTGTGCTTGGCTTCAAACCAACTGAGGCCACGGTGATAGCAATGCGACTCCAAGCGCAAGAACGCCCGCAGCGCCAAGCCGATATGGTTACGCTGCGCCCGAGCGGCGCGCACCTGAGCACGCTCGACGCCGCAGAACTGCTTGAGGCCACGATGATAGTGCTCGATCGTCCACGCGTAACCGGCAAAGCGGGTGCGCGTCAACGGCCTCATCGACAGGTCATTGGTTGCCCAGTATTCACTGTCGCCGTTTGGGGCGACGATCGTAAACAGACGCACCAGGCCATAACCTTTCAAATGCACGAGACAGCCTTCGGTTGGGGTACTAACCTCGGCGACAGCACGCAACCCCTGGCGCTCGGGGTTAACCAACCGATTGGCCTTCAGCCGTGTCAGCCACACCCAGTTGAAATCATTGACCAACTTCAGGTTCTCAAGACGACTGTACCAGCTGTCAAACACCACACACTCCGGTGCAAAACCCCGCTCGCGGGCGGTGGTAAGCATCGCCTGAAAGTGATCGTTCTTCGTCAGCCCATCACCGGCTTTGTCATACACCCGGTAGTCTACCGGCACATGACGGTCCCCATCGCTCCACAGCAGCGTGATCAGATTGATCCCTTCCACTACCGCATGGTGCTTACCCGACCAGTGGCGCGTGACCAAGTTGATTTTCTTAGCAT
>CAYRGG010000029.1:0-47246 GCA_964423745.1 uncultured Candidatus Competibacteraceae bacterium
TGAGCAGCTCCACAAGGCAGCTTGAAATTTTGTCCGGAAAAGTGTTGACACATCACATTCCTGTTTCGGTTCATCCCCACGGGCGTGGGGAACACTAGCGGCATTGGCGAGATAATAAGAATCGCGGCGGTTCATCCCCACGGGCGTGGGGAACACCGGCGTATCGTCACCTCCCAACTGGTGGAGCGCGGTTCATCCCCACGGGCGTGGGGAACACCCTGTAACTTCCGCCACTTGTCTGCTGCTGTACGGTTCATCCCCACGGGCGTGGGGAACACCGACGTGTCTGGGCTAATTCGGACAACTCGGACGGTTCATCCCCACGGGCGTGGGGAACACGCTCAGCACAAGTTGGCCAGTAAGCACGGTTACGGTTCATCCCCACGGGCGTGGGGAACACTCAACTTGATGACCATTCGCTAATCGAAAACGCGGTTCATCCCCACGGGCGTGGGGAACACTTTACGCTGCGTTGACGTAGTTCGGGACACTGCGGTTCATCCCCACGGGCGTGGGGAACACAGAGTTGTTATGCATACGTATGACGAGATCTGCGGTTCATCCCCACGGGCGTGGGGAACACAAAACCATAAACCAGGGGCACGGCTGTGCCCGCGGTTCATCCCCACGGGCGTGGGGAACACCGCGATTCAACGAGAGGAGCCACATAGTTCCACGGTTCATCCCCACGGGCGTGGGGAACACAGCAGCAGCAACACGAGCTAAGAAACGAGCGTCGGTTCATCCCCACGGGCGTGGGGAACACAGGAAAAGGAAGCCATACGCGATAAGTATGGCCGGTTCATCCCCACGGGCGTGGGGAACACAAGCACTCAATACGACCTACGTCATTATGAGCCGGTTCATCCCCACGGGCGTGGGGAACACTAGACGTGTACTGCACAATCTATGACTGGGGGCGGTTCATCCCCACGGGCGTGGGGAACACTGCATGGCAATGGCAAACTGTCCCTGGATAGTCGGTTCATCCCCACGGGCGTGGGGAACACATCGCTAGCGGTTTCCTTAAGGTATTCAGCGACGGTTCATCCCCACGGGCGTGGGGAACACTTCCACTGCGTCCTCAGCGAACCCAAGCTCGACGGTTCATCCCCACGGGCGTGGGGAACACAAGTGCAAAAAGAGGTCCAATAAATGAGTAAACGGTTCATCCCCACGGGCGTGGGGAACACTGCGCTTTCTTTAACGAGCCGTTGAGACTGGCCGGTTCATCCCCACGGGCGTGGGGAACACGTCTTGCCGGAACGCCGGCCTGCGGGCACCACCGGTTCATCCCCACGGGCGTGGGGAACACATCATACAGCCACGCATAGTAACGAACAGCTACGGTTCATCCCCACGGGCGTGGGGAACACGGAATCACCGTTCGTGCTTATTAAGTTCATGCCGGTTCATCCCCACGGGCGTGGGGAACACGTGTTTCTGCGTAGAATTCCCATTTTGTATCCCGGTTCATCCCCACGGGCGTGGGGAACACCAGCACAAGCGCGTCAAATGGGTTGACATGCTCGGTTCATCCCCACGGGCGTGGGGAACACCAGTTCGTCGTAGAACTCATCAGGATCAATGCCGGTTCATCCCCACGGGCGTGGGGAACACCAGCACAAGCGCGTCAAATGGGTTGACATGCTCGGTTCATCCCCACGGGCGTGGGGAACACCGGACATCATGGAATTGCACAATTTCAATAGTCGGTTCATCCCCACGGGCGTGGGGAACACTGCATGGTAATGGCAAACTGTCCCTGGATAGTCGGTTCATCCCCACGGGCGTGGGGAACACTTCCCCCTGATCCCCTTTATCGCCTTTCGGACCGGTTCATCCCCACGGGCGTGGGGAACACGCGGGGATGGATCGGAAAACGCAATCAATCGACGGTTCATCCCCACGGGCGTGGGGAACACGTTAATAACCCTCCAAGAACCACGCTCAAACGCGGTTCATCCCCACGGGCGTGGGGAACACCCCGATATGTGCCCCTATAGTCAGGAGCAAATCGGTTCATCCCCACGGGCGTGGGGAACACTGCATTTGCGCGAGTGTCAGCGTTACAAAACACGGTTCATCCCCACGGGCGTGGGGAACACCCGCAGTGGCTTTTTCATCAGAGACATTGATGCGGTTCATCCCCACGGGCGTGGGGAACACTTTTGATGAGATGGCCGTGATGATCCTGCCAGGCGGTTCATCCCCACGGGCGTGGGGAACACTGACACACACACCACTGCATAGGTCCAAACACCGGTTCATCCCCACGGGCGTGGGGAACACCAAGAGCGTCTTGAAGAAGTGCAAGCCCGAGGCGGTTCATCCCCACGGGCGTGGGGAACACGATTTTACTCATCATTAATCATTGCCAATATTCGGTTCATCCCCACGGGCGTGGGGAACACTGTGGCCGGGATACAGCCAAGAGATTTTAACGCGGTTCATCCCCACGGGCGTGGGGAACACCAGATCCGCTAAACACGGATCCTAATATATTACGGTTCATCCCCACGGGCGTGGGGAACACCTCTGTATTCTCAAACGATGCGCCTGAGGCGCCGGTTCATCCCCACGGGCGTGGGGAACACCTAGTTTTTGCATGGCCTCCCGAGGCGAAAATCGGTTCATCCCCACGGGCGTGGGGAACACATCCACAATTTCGGAGTGAAGGTCAGACGTGTCGGTTCATCCCCACGGGCGTGGGGAACACCTGACATCACAGCGTATCACTTTTACGCCAAACGGTTCATCCCCACGGGCGTGGGGAACACAACAGCAGTGTGGACCCGATAGGCGGTTTTGGGCGGTTCATCCCCACGGGCGTGGGGAACACCTAAATGTTTTGTTTACAGGGGCACCTATCGACGGTTCATCCCCACGGGCGTGGGGAACACGATGCGATCCCCAGTGAACCTCTTGTTCACCACGGTTCATCCCCACGGGCGTGGGGAACACTGTACCAGACTGAACATTTAGAGTTGCCGTGACGGTTCATCCCCACGGGCGTGGGGAACACAAGTCAAAGCTAAGGACGGCCCCGACCTGGTACGGTTCATCCCCACGGGCGTGGGGAACACATTTTGATATTCGCCCTTAGTTCGCAAGACCACCGGTTCATCCCCACGGGCGTGGGGAACACCATCCGCTACATAGATGAGGTTACGCTAGGGACGGTTCATCCCCACGGGCGTGGGGAACACTTATCTCTCCTATCAAATCCAATATAAACTCTCGGTTCATCCCCACGGGCGTGGGGAACACAACCGTGAACATGTCGGGTGCCAAATCGTTGGCGGTTCATCCCCACGGGCGTGGGGAACACACCATTCATAATGGCTTGTTATTGCTTTATTTTTTGAACTGGAAAAAATCTACCAAATAAAACCATCATAAAATCAAAGTATTACCAATTTGTTAAGGAGCCATCATCGTCACTTTCCGGTGGCGGCATAAACGATACTAACTTTAAACCATCCATTTCCACTGGAATTCGCCGATTTTTACCGATAGTAACGAAGTCAAAGCCCGATTCGGTATTAGTATCCCATGCCATGACAGCATTGCCGTCTTCGATACCTTCTTCCACCTGATGCCAGAGCATCTCTCGCACCCGCCGGGAAGGCTTTCCAATGTATACCCCAGCACGCACCTCTAGCAACCAAATCGCCAGCCGTCCGCGTAACCGGGGCGGCGCGTTCTCAACTACGATGACCAGCATCGCCGATATTTTCAGGAGTTGGAAAAGCAACCGGTACGGCTTCTGCGTGCGGTTTCGGAGGATGTATCTCGCCCGCCGCTAATACTTGCTCAATGGTCGGAATAATCCGCGCCAGGGTTTTCTCACGCCGAAACATATCCCGACATTTTAACCGCACTTCCCGCACTGGGTCCGCCACATGACGTTTAGCGACTTGAAAAGCAACAGGAACAACCGTGTCGAATTTGAACATATCAGCAATGTCATAGACGAACGACAAAGGTTTGCCAGTATGAATAAAACCCACCGCTGGCGCATACCCTGCCGCCAGCACAGCGGCTTCTGTAACCCCATATAAACATGCATTAGCAGCGCTGACCAGTTTATTGAGCTTGTCACTGGCATCCCAGTCGTTGGGGTCATAGTTGCGTCGCGTCCATTTTAGGCCGTGGCGTTTAGCCAGTAACTCGTAAAGCTTGCGCACCCGCGCTCCTTCAATGCCACGCAACTGTTCAACGCTGCGTCGCGCTGGGGGTTTCTCGCCAAACCGCAATTCATACATCTTGCGCACGACTTTTAACCGGGCATCATCATCCAGTGCCAGCTTAGCTTGATATAATAATCGATCTGCCCGCGCCCCACCTGGTTGGCCCGAGGAATAAACTCGCACCCCACCTTCGCCGACCCAGAGCAGAAGCGTACCAACGCGTGCCGCAAGAACTGTGGCCATGTGCGACACGCGGGTTCCCGGCTCTAGCATAATGCAGGCGACGCTACCGACAGGAATATGGGTGCGTTCACCGTTCTTATCGATCACTACGAACGCGCCGTCTTTGACGTCAATCTGTCCGTACTGAATAAAAATCATCGATACTCGTGCTTTCATGGGAATCGGTTTTAGTGGTGGGAGCATAGCATCGTCATATCTTTAATTAAGCCTTAGCCACTGATAACAACCCGCAACCAAACCCCTTTGCGGGACCGATACCCGTTTGCATCTTATGTAAGAATGGTTCGGGACTGTGTACTTGCAGTACGCCGTCAAAGGTGACCATTAGCAATTTGCCTGCTCTGCCGTTTTTGTGAAAGTATAAAGGCTTGATGGATGTAATCTGTGCTACTTCCAGCCGTGCCGCATCATGTAGTTTATGATTTAACCAATCAACTTGTTGCTCTTCCTGAACGAGTGGCACGCGGCAGGTCTTAACTTCTCCTTTAGTATTCTTACGACCTCTGTCATCTTTTATCGCTTTTATCGGATTAGCTCTTAAGCGAAACCGCAGGCGTTGGCCCGAGGTAAGCTTTGGAATGAAAGGACGGGTTGCAATCAGTTGGCTCTCGCGGGAATGATTTTGTGGTTGCCAGCGGGATTGAACGAGTAATTCAATGCCGATGCCAAGCTGTTCCGTTTCGACCCGAAATAAGAAACCACGCTCAATGTTTTTTTGGTCGGGAAAATACCCCCACAAGACACGGTGAACATCATAAGGATTGCGTGCTTTGGACCATGCCACCCGTATTTTACTCAGGTACATTGGAGTTCTCCTTTCCAGTGTCCATGTTTCCGATGATGACGTAGCGGGTTCCGAATTGGCGCTTAGCCGTGCGTAAAGGCACGTCGCGCACTTGTAAACGGCTGTGTTCTAGCGCTAGCCACTCACTGTAAATGACACCCTGTTTCGGCTCAATTTGCGAGAGCGCTTGCTCGAACGAGTCAGCGGTTAATCGAGACTCGTATAGCGGACGCGATAGAGGGCAGGCGCGACGGCCAAGAAAGGGGGTATAGTAGGGTTTTTGGACGGCAGTTTCCAGTTGATCGAGGCTAATCTTCGGTGTAGCTGATGCTCGCAACGCGATGGTGAATTCAGCGTCACAAAGGTACTCGCGCCGTGAAACCACTGGATGTTTATTAACTTTGCCATCCACCTTGCGAGCATTCATGACTGTATGAAAATCCGTTATTTTAGTCGGTGATATAACTTTTTCGTTGGTGGATATAGTTGTTTGGTCTGCTCGTACCGCCAGTTCAATGCTTTGGTCTAATGCCTGTAACTGCTCACTGTCAGACCGTTCGATGCCAAGACAAGCGGCGAGTAACCCAAGAATGCCGCTTTGTGTGGGGAATAGATTACTAGGACGATAATCCTCGTAAGTATGGGTGCCCCAGCTTTGCAATGGTCCTTTGAGTTTAAGGATAAGATAGGCTTGCACGGTAACTTTCCTATTCACGGCCTGCGGTGGTAATCCAGTCCTGCAAGGCAGGCAAGCTATCGGCTTCATCTTCAACTTTAATGTCGTCGATCAAGCAAAACGTTTTTGCATGATCCGTTAACGCATAGGCTTTTTGTAGTTTATTCCAATAGCGAACTAGCGTTTCAGCGGACGGTTTTAAATAGCCTCCTTGGTTATTATTGATTGGATTTTCAAAAGCATTTGCCAGAGACAGGGGTATATCGCTAAAACTGGTGAGCACCAAATCAGCCACATTATGCGCCGCAAAGGACTGTTGCTTAGCGCTGGGAACCACAGTTGCAAACAAATGCACCAGATGCGAGGCGATTTCCAGTACCTTATCTCGGGGTACGCCGCCGAGGTTATCTTGTAGTTGACGGATGTTTAGGCTTGCGTAACGGTAAAATACGCCGGCACTGAACTCTTGGGTATTGAGATGGCCGGCGCCAACTTCGCCTTCGTCCTGCACTAGGTCGTCCACGGCGGTAAACCAATCGATATCGGCATCGACGCTATGGGTCGTGATAGGATGAGCGACGGCCAGGGCGCCATCGATCGACGTCATCAATCCCGACGTGGCCATCCGTCCCGAGAGGGCAACATCAAGCCCATTTGCCAATGCATCGCGAAAGCCGCTGGCATCTTTTTCGATTTGTTTTTTGATTTTGTCATCTTCGAGACCTGCCGAGCGGTGTGCCTCGATGTTTTTACAATAAGCAGCGATCTCCTCAACAATCCAAGGCGCCACTGCATCAGCCTGTAGTTTTTCGTTTTCTGCCAAACCTTCTCGTCCAGCAATCCATTCAATGGCTTGCACAATAGTTTGCTCAGAAAACCGTTCCCCCAATGCGTTTACACATTTTGTTTTTAAACGACTCAAGTCACGCGTTCGCAGCGATGGTTGACCTAAATTTTGCCCGTAATAATCACTCCAACGTATTGCCCGCTTCAAACTTTGGCTAGAGATTCTAACGCGCCGCTTACCGCCAAATACGGCGGACTTCTGCATATTCATATCGTCGCGGTTTAGACATGATGGGCTGTGGGAAATTAATACGTGCATATTGAAGAAATTTTTAGCCATCGCGTTTGTCCCTTTGCTTGGTTTCGGTGGTGAAATACTCTTGTAAAATGCCCCGTTTGGCCATCGGCCCCCAGTAATAAAGTGTCCGGCCAAAACGTTCCCAATTAAGTCGTAGATGCTCGAGATGGCGGATAAGGCGGCGCAGATGTTCAATATCGCGAGGTGATTCCGCGCGTAACATCTGGAATAAACGCATTTCGCTAATTTTACCCTTGAATAATTGCCGCCCTATGGAGTCTGCATCTGTGCTATGGGCCACTAAAGGGATAAGGAATGCGATACGCTCCATGGTCCTTGATGGTGATTGTCCCGCAGTTGCTAACCAACGGTAATAGGCAGGCATATCGGCTATCCGATCAAGGGTTGAAACACGACGCAGTTCGGCTTTAGGGCCATTGCCCAGTGTCTCGAAACCATGCTGGAGCGTAACAAAATCAGGCAAATTATCTTGCCTCGGTTCAAGTAATTTCATAAGAACTCCCTTCAAGCGTTGAGCTTTGCTAACGCGGCTTCAAAGCTACCCTTAAATAAAACAAAGTATTTAAGCCCCTCCGGGTCGTGGCGATAAGGTGCGGTTAAGGTCTCAAAAAGCCTTCTTGCTAGTTGGTTGATTTTTCCCTTGAACTCACTTAACACGGCTTGTCCCTCGCGAAGGCTCATTTCCCGCAACAATTCATGAATCATGGGTTCGCTGGCAAAAAAGAACTGGCGTTCCGCTATTTCGTGAACTTGGGGACCTACTTGTTTGGCGAAACCATAAAGTTTGCGACGCAATTCGTCTTTCACAGTCCGTGCATAATGGATTGCGCCTTCGACATAGCGACTGTTGCCGTGCCAGTTCTGGGGCATAGAGAACAGTTCGTGCCGCCGTTCCAGTATGGACGCTTGATTGTTGCGATAGCCGGATACCAGCAAATTCAGGCGGTACTCCGGTATAAAGGTTTCGCGAAATTGAGTGACAATGGGTGCGGGAATGCTACCCGCTTTCTGTTCTATTTGCGGTAGGGCACAGTAATTAAGTTGCGTCCAGGCTGGCGCTGTGGTGGTGAATGATAAAAACCGCTCTCGGTCTTTATTTTCCTTTTTTATATCCCAGATTTTGGGGCTATGGGGGTGTGGCCATAGTCCCTCCAGATTGTAGGTGAACTTCTCTTTACGAAATCCAGTAAAAACCTGGTTGGTGGTGCGTTGGCACGCAGTACAGCGACCAGCCGTCTTTTCCACAACTAATTCTACCCGCGCTGGCTGCCAAAACAGACCTCGCAGAAGTCCCATACTATGGGTATACAGTTTGGCTTTCGGTGGGATGGGATCTATCCAGACTGGTTTAGAATTCGCATTAGCACTATCTATTAAATCGTCGACATGATCCTTGCTTAGCACGTTGAACCAGATAGTTTTCCGAAGATGTTGTCCAGCAATGAGGGTTGTTATAGGTGCGCTGCCGCGTAAGCTTCCTTTAAAACCCCCGCCGAAGCTTGGGCAGTTTGACGCCTGATTAAATAGCGCGATAGCGGCGCAACCACCACAGACGTAATCGATTTCGCCTTGCTCATTGAAAAACGCATGGTTGTTACCTTCGGGCAGACCAATAAATAATTTCTGGATTGGGGTTAAATCTTTGGCGTTTACCCCCCGGCTCTGCATAAAAGGCTGTGTTGGATGGTCGAGTACAAACCAGTCTTTATGGAACTCTATAGCCTGGCGATACGTCTCTACGGTCAACGGTTCTTTAACCCGTTGGCGCAGTTCATTCTTGTCTTTTGGTAGCAGCAAAACCTGAGCGAGAGAAATCAACAACTGCAAGGCAGCCAGCTCCATATCATCCCGGTGCAAACTGAGCTGGTATTGATTGTCGCTACAAAGTAAATGCTCGAAGGTGATATGACGAAAGTGCGTGTTTTGTCGGACGGGTATCCATTCGAATGTTAATAAATCCATGCCAACTCCCTATATTTTTAATGCTAAAATCCATGCAATCGCTGATGTTAACAACATCATGCATAAGTGTCTAACTAACTAATAATTTTCACTAGTTCCCAAAAATTTTTGGTACCATAATGGATTCCTAAAACCTAATTAGGCAAAAAATAATACGCCTAAATTCATTTGTCAAAGTGTTATGTTTAATGGGTATTGGAGATCATGTATTTTTACATGCTTCCCCATTTCTGTGGGGATGATCCGCTCCGCTTCAGTGTTACGCTTGATTTACATGCCAACACTATGAGTTCCCCGGATCCCTGGGGATAAAATAGCTGTTTTACCTCACGCCTCAACAACGGCTACCAGTGAACGGTACTGAGATTTACTTCGACTTCCTCGCTGTTATCCTCATACTTAATCGAAGCCAAGCCATACATAGCGGGGCGGTTGAACAGTAATTTGGCTTTATGATCATGGTAACTGCTCTTCAGCTCAGCTTTTATCAACTCCTCGAATTAATGCGATGGTCCTGACAGCCCATTCAGGCATATGAGGGCTTTTAAACTTGACACTTCCTCTCTCCAAGGAAAGCAACAAACGGGGATGGGCAAAAGAGTTGTCCAGCACAAAGGCTCGATCGGATAATTGCAGCGCTTTGTTCAAGTTTGCCAGGCTACGCGGATAACGCCTGGCAACATCCGCAGCCGGCACATCGTGACCACCTAATTGTACACGAGCTGCTACCCTTGACTGACTAACCGTAGTCGCATCAACGCCAATAAATACTAGATTTACTTTGTAACCTTGAGTTTTGGCAACTTCCATTAACCTCAACTCACGCTTACCGGTTAGCGTAGTTTCTACGGCAAAACTGGTTTTCTTACTTAAAAGATCATTTTGTTGCTGAACAGCTAACCGTCCTGCCTTTATAGTAGCCGCACTTATATCACTACCGCTCGTGGGATTGAGCTGTTTTGCAATTTCATCGGGATTAACGAGGGTCAAACGACCCTTGAGGTACTTATCCGATAAGGTACTTTTTCCAGCTCCATTAGGACCAGCCACAACCCATAATTGGGGTTGGCTCACGGACGTAACACCTTGATTAGGTTTTCTTCACGTTGATCACTCATGGTTATTAGCTCCATACGTCCAGATGGATATTCTTTAACGAGGTGTTCGGGGTCGGGAAAAGATGAATGCCGATAATAAACTGGAAAACCAGCAGCCAGGTTAGCACGTACTGCGCTGTCGTCTTCTTTTTGTAACTCCGACAGAAACGCATCAAAAAAAGCGTCTTCTTCTTCTGGGCTCATTTTATCTACATTTTCAAATCGTAATTCTGCCATAATCTCACCTTTAGAAAGTTTGGTTTTTAAACTCGTTCTGCCATCTTAAGGTATTACCATTCTAAATCATCTTTGTTTTGCGGCCATTCTTCTAGAATGTTAGGAATTTGATTGGGACGGTCATGCTCCAAGTTATCAGCTACTCGTGTTTTAACGTTCTCTAGAAACCGAAAAACAAAGTTTTGCAGAATAGTTACACATAACGGTAAGGGTCTGCGGCAGAACAAGAAGGAAACAGCCTTTATTGTGGCTATATTTGTCGCTACAACTAGCAACGCTTATCACGTTTAAGTAAATAAGTAATCTTATGGCAAATGAAGCAACAAAAGACACCATGGTGCGATTCCGTATAGATGATATGACGGCGGAATTACTCGACCGTGCCAGAACTTACGTAGAAGTGAATAAGAGCAAGTTTATTCGCCAGAGCATCCGTGAAAAAGCACAGGCAATTATCGCAGAGCATGAGGCCACGCGATTTTCCAAGGAAGATTGGCGTATGTTCTTTGACATGATAGAGCACCCCCCCGAGCCAACGGCACACATGCAAAGAGCAGCAGAGAAATACAACAAGATTATCTCTACAGATGCTGTTTGAGGCTTTCAACCCTAGATTGACAAGAACCACTCATCGACTTGTGATGCCTGTCTCAGTGATGGCTGAGATAATTAGCAAATGCTCGAAACAAGTGTAATTACGCCTCTTCGGTTCTAACTAAACCCAAATCCGGGCTGTACGAATACCGCATATCCTGTTGCACGGTTTCCCAGCAGTTTTCAGAAGTGGCCCTTAGTACGAGCTGATAACTGCCGTCGTCCAGTGCCACTCCTAGGCTTTTAGACCAACTAGTGGGGACGCCGACAGTATTAAGGTCGATGGCCTCATCGCGTTCATCCTCGCCCAATTCATCCCTTAGCCGTCCATCCAAAAGGGCAAGACCTTGAGGGGTATCTTGAATCAATAAAACGTTAAGATTCGAATCACCGTCGCGGGTTAGCTTCGCTGCCGCTCCTTCGGTATCTGGCCACGGGGTTGCATCGGCTTTGGAAACCTGACGGGCTGAAAAATAGCGCCCTAGCTGTTCATCAGCAAAGGTTTCATAAGCCGCTGTTACTTGTTCGGATTCATTAGTCCAAGGATCGGTTTGATAAACCCGCTCAATCCAATCCCGATAGGCGCTTGGAAAGGGGATTGAGTCGTGTTCCGATAGTAACTGCTGGGTGCGCAAAAGCACTCGCTCGCAGCCATAAACGACACCATGTAGACCGAAATTGGCATCGAGTGGCATGAGTACCGTGCAATGGGGTTGCTCAAAGCCTAACGGTCTTCTATCAAGTTTGTGGCGGTGTAGTCTACCTAACCGCTGAAACAGTAAATCGATGGGGCAAAGCTGGCTGAGCAACCAATCAAAATCCAAATCAAGACTCTGCTCAATGACCTGAGTCGCCACTAAAATTCGTCCCTTTAAGCTACGTTTATCACCAGCGCCATAGCGTTCAATGGCATTAAGCTCATGTATCTGTCGATCCATAAAGCGGAAGCGAGCGTGAAATAAATCAATGGGAACGTCTGTCATTTCGCGTAGGTGTTGCGCTAGCTTTTGAGCATCCGCTACAAGATTACAAACAACACCAATGAGTCCGCCCTGTTCAGCGACCGCAATCAGTTGCTGACAGAGTGCATCGTCAGGTAATAGATCGGACACGGTATAGCGTTCAATCTGCACCCTGCGGGACTCGGGTAGCTCAGTGTCCGGTAGTTGGAGTGTTGTAACTTGGCCTGATACGTTAGCTTGAGTAATTAGCGGATAAGGCGTCTCTTCAGGTTTCCTGCCAGACGGCAACTCAGCACCCCAAGCGGATACCAAAGCTTCTTTTTGTTGGAAAGGCAGGGTCGCGGACAGGAGTAGGGTGCTGCCACCTGCCTGCTGCTGACCACTCAGTACTTGGCCTAACAAGCCGTACATATAAGCGTCGTAAGCATGAATTTCGTCAATAATCAGTATACTTTTGCGCACACCGAAGGCGCGTACAAACTGGTGCCGAACCGGCAATACCGATAACAATACTTGATCGATAGTACACACACCGATTTGTCCGAGAAAAACCCGTTTACGGCTAGCGCCCAACCATTGTATACATTGTACGCTGGCATCGCGCTCTTCCTTATGGATTTGCACCGTTAGACGCATCGCCGCCTGTTTTAGTGCCTGAAAATTTTTGTTATAACGCGCTTTACCATGGGCGAGCACCACACTTGAACCGTCGGCAAAAAGTTTACCGGCGGTATCTTCAAGCCGCGTTAACATAGCGTTTGCGGTAGCCTGGGTGGGTAAGGCGAATACAATCGACTCTGCAACGCCCGCTGCCAGCAACTTAGAGGCGTAAGCCAATGCCATTTCAGTCTTACCCGAACCGGTGGGTGCTTCGACAATCGTGAGTCCGGCGGTTATCGGCAAATCGTCAATTATTGTTTGCAGTTGGCGTGGTTGTTTGTCGGGGAATAGCTGGGTCATTCCGCCCATTCCTTGTACTGGACGAAACAAGCCGCTTTCCACAAATGCTTCTTGTGCCCTGCTAAGCGCTGTTTTCCAATAATTTGCGATGTCATGGTCGCCCATATCGTAAAGAAAATGCTGGTCGTTTGAACCTAGCCAATCGCAAACTGCACAAAACCCGGCAAGCATATCCGGACAATCGGGCGGACTATCTTTTAAGCTCAAGCCTGCAGGTGTTAAAAATAGGGTTTCAAGCACCTGTAACCATTCCTGGCGAGCGATGCGGTCGCGTTCGATGATAAACTCTTCCGCCATGGGTTCCTGAGCGTTTTCCGCGTCGGGTAAACTGCCGTGATGTCCGGTCACAGCAGCTAACCAAGGTCTCCAGTAATCTAGCTGCTGTTCAGAAAACCCTAACGTTGAAAACGCCTCGCTGAGGAAACAATTATGCCCACGCGAGCCATGAAAATAATTTCCCTCAGGTTCGATCATGTCGGGTTCAAATGTTGGGTAGAGCGCCTTTAAAGTATCAAGAGCCTTAAATTGAAAGCGTATATCCCATTTACCGTAGTCATGCAGGGCAATAAAGAACAAAACCCATGCATGAGCTTGAGGTTCCGCTAGTCCTGTCGCATAACAAAAGCGGTTTCGAATGATAGAGCTTTCTCGCCACCAAACTTCGGCCACCGCTGCGACATCCAATGAGTGATAAACCAGCAGATGCCACTGGGGACCATGATCGGATTGTGGCTTCGCCTTACCCCAGTAACTAAATAGCAACGATCTTGACATCGGTACGGTTCTTCCTTGCGATGATTGAATTGTTGTCCAGAGGAATATATTGGCCTATCCTTAAGGAACTGTCTATTCTGACAAAGTTTGTAAATACTCGATCAAGTCGTTGCGTTGCTGCTCATCGGGCACCGCGACCACTTTTGAAGTGCCCGGAATAAATTCACTGGGTGCGGCGAGGAAGCTATCCAGTGTCGCCCTGTTCCAGACCGTATCCGCCTCCTCGAGAGCCGTAGAATAGTCAAAAGCTTCACTGTTGCCTGCTTCACGACCCACTACACCCCATAGACTAGGGCCAGCTAGGTGCATATTGGGCTCCACCGAGTGACAGCCACTACACTGTTGCTGGTACAGGGCAGCGCCTTGCTCGCTATCTTGAGCAAAAGTTACATAAGGTCCCAGGATGATGGCTAGTAATCCGAAAAAAACGGACCATTGATTAGCGACAAGCATAAAAAAATTCCCCTACATCGTCTGTTCTTCTAAATGCTGTTCGGTAATTGCAACAGGGTCCGTTGAGTTTGTCACACTATTCGGACAGTATGCACGAACAGTAAGCGAGATGCTGTCCCGTTGTGCTACTACACCCGAGATCGTTTTTTACAAACAGAGCTTATGCCTTAAGCTAGGATGATGCAGTCAGCTTTTTTGTGATCTCAGCCACATGACGGCCTTGGAAACGCGCCAATCCTTTTTCCAGGTCGGTGGGTTGGCGGCTGCCATCGGCTCCTGCTATGGTGCTGGCCCCGTAGGGGGAGCCGCCGCGTACTTCGTCAATTCTCGTCAAGTCCTGGGCAGTGTAAGGCAAGCCGACGATGACCATACCCTGATGCAGTAAAGTGCTATGAAAAGACGTGATGGTGGTCTCGTTGCCTCCACCGGTACCCGTCGAGGTGAATACGCTACCCACCTTGCCGATAAGTCCACCTTTCATCCAGATCCCACCAGTCTGATCCAGAAAATTGCGCATCTGTGCGCACATATTGCCAAACCGGGTCGGGGTGCCAAAGATAATGCCATTATATTCCGTCAGTTCAGCAGGCTCGGCGATGGGTGCAGCTTGATCTAGCTTAGCACCGGCTTTTTCTGCAACCTCGCGGGGCATCAATTCGGCTACCCGTTTTACGGTCACTGTGATTCCATCCACATCCTGTGCGCCTTCGGCAACCGCCTGGGCCAAAGTTTCAATATGTCCATACATGCTGTAGTAAAGGATAAGTAATTTAGTCATGGCAGTGTTCTCGTTTAGGTGGGTTATTTTGGCGAATCTAAGCGTTGAGTTGATTGCCACTCGAGATGGGTAATTTCCGAATACGTTGACCAGTGGCATTAAAGATGGCGTTGGTCAGCGCCGGGGCCAAGGGTGGCAAACCCGGTTCGCCGACACCACCCAGGGGTGCGCCTGTGTCGACGATGGCCACCTTGACGATGGGCATCTCGTTAAGGCGCAGAAGCTGATAATTATTAAAATTAGAGGGTTGCGCACGACCGTCGGCGATTTCCACCTGGTGACGTAACGCGGCTGCTAGGGCTTCCACCACGGAACCTTCCATTTGCGCAACCACTGAGTCTGGATTGATGGCGCGGCCGCAGTCGATAGCCACATATACCCGTTCCACTTTCGGTGTGGCGTTTTCCATGCGTAGTTCCACCACCTGTGCTACCACGCTGTCATAGCTAGCCACTATTGCTACGCCACGGTGGATGCCCTCAGAGGCTGGTTTTTCCCAATTGGATATCTCGACTACCCGGTCTAGCACAGCCAAGTGGCGGGGTTGGTCGGCTAGATGCTCGCGGCGAAAAGTAACCGGATCTTTGCCAGCGGCTTGCGCCACTTCATCGATAAAAGCTTCTAGGAAATAACCGTTTTGGGAACTGGATACAGCCCGCCATGGGGAGAGGGGCATGGGTACATCCAGGTGGCGATGGTCAAGGGCGTAATTTTTGACGGCATAGGGTGGATCATCCAAAACGGCCACTGAGAAGAAATCGTTGTTGTTCTCCACGGTGACATGTTCAAAGGTTTGTCCCATCTGCGGTCCTGATAACTGTGCCTGCAGCGCAGTAAACTTACCTTCGTCGTTCAGACCAGCGCGAAAACGCACCATCATAATGGGACGGTAGTAGCCTTGTTGAATATCGTCTTCCCGTGCCCACATCACTTTGACAGGTCGATTCACAGCACGGCTAGCCAAGATGGCTTGCTCGGCAATTTCACCATGGGTCTTGCGGCCAAAGCCGCCGCCTAAATAAGTCGTGTGGAGAGTCATTTGATCATTGCTAAATCCCGTGACTCGTTCCACAGTCATGCGCACGATATCGTGACCCTGGGTGGGCATCCACAGCTCTACATGGTCATCACGGGTGTGAGCGGTGCAGACGATGGGCTCCATACAGGCATGGGTTAAGAAGGGCACCTCGTAGGTGGCTTCAACGGTCTGCGTCGCTTCTTTTAAACCCTGCACCACGTCCCCTTGGCGCAGCACCGGCGGCATATCCTCCGACAAACCTTCCTGCATTGCTTTTGTCAAATCTGCTGAACTCAAGGTATCGTTGGGAGTTTCGCTAAAGCGAATGGTAAGGGCATCGGCTGCCTTTTTAGCCCGCAACCAAGTGTCGGCTACCACCACTACACCGTTGGGTATGGGTACAACGTCAATAACGCCAGGAAAGTCTGCAATGCTATCGCGGTCGACGTCGGCCACATCAGCGCCATAGACTGGACTCATACGAACCGCACCATGGGCCATATTGGGTACCTTGACATCGGTACCGTACACCGCGCTGCCGTTGACTTTTGCCGGGGTGTCCACCCGGCGCATGGCGCGGCCGGTTATTTGATGTTCGTCTTCGGGCAAAAGTGGTGGGTTTTCGGGTAGCGGTAACTGCGCGGCTTCGGCGACCAGTTCTCCAAAGGGGATGCGTTTTTTACTGGCTTTATGCACCACCGCGCCGTCTTCGGTTTTGAGTTCATCGGCGGCCACCTCGAGTTGATTACTGGCCGCTTCGATCAACACCGCACGGGCCTGGGCCCCCGCTTTACGGAGTGGATCATACCAGGCGCGGATACCGTAGGAGCCGACACTGCGCATCTGACCGAAAAATAGTCGATACGGTTCCGAGGGACGCAACGGCATATCGACGCGGATAGTGTGTGGGTCGACACCCAGCTCCTCGCCGAGAATCATCAGTTGACCGGTATGGGTGCCTTGACCCATCTCGGCGGTGGGCAACACCGCTGTAATCTGATTATCGCTGGTGATGCGTAAGTAAGGGTTCTCTAGAGGGTCGTTTGTTTCCGACGCGGCATTTGCCTTAGGCCAGGGTAGGGGAATCGCGACGGTCAGGGTGGCAATCGCGCTGGATTGAAGAAATTGACGACGTGTTAAGGGGCGCATAGGAGGCACTCTGCAGGGATGTGGGTGATATTTTCAATTAAGATTTAGCGATTTGAGCAGCGCGCTTAACGGCAGTGCGGATACGCGAATAGGTGCCGCAGCGGCAAATAACACGACCCAAGGCATTATCGATATCGGCGTCGCTGGGGTTAGCATTGTTAGCGAGCAAGGCGGCGGCAGTCATAATCTGGCCAGATTGGCAATAGCCGCATTGGGGTACATCCAGTTCAATCCATGCTTGTTGCACTGGATGAGAATTGTCTTTTGATAAACCTTCGATGGTGGTTACCGTGCGATCAGCGACTGCTTCTATGGGTGTCACGCAAGCCGGCATCGGAACACCGTCCACATGAACCATACACGCGCCACATTGGGCGATGCCACAACTGTACTTAGTACCCGTCAATTCAAGGCTATCGCGTAACGCCCAGAGTAAGGGTGTGCCAGGGTCTACCTCGACGGATACGGAATTGCCGTTAAGCGTAAATGCAGTCATAAGATTATCATCCGCGTTGCTAAATAAATCAAAATTAGGTGTATTGACGGACCTTGACTCAGCAGAGTTCCTATTTTTATTTATTATTTATAGTAGGCAGGGATACGTGAAAATTTTGTCAAAGAAATTTCAAAAAAATGTTAATCAAGGTCATCAGGATCTGTTTTGAAACCACATTGCAACCTGGTCAGAGTTGGCTTTCAGCCAGGCCTGGGCGGCTTCCCGTGGACTCATGCCGTCCACATTGACCATGCGGTCCATCTCGGTGACTGCGGCGACGGGTAAGCGGATATTTGAAAGCAGTGTAAGGGTTTCGTCCGAAACCTTGTCTCGCAGCGAAGTATGGCCAAGCAGATAAGCAGTATCTGGGTCGCCATAGGCGTTTTCTGGCTCGTCCAAGGGGCGGATATCATAGGCTGCATTGACCCATTGCGGTTGCCAGAGCGGAAGAACGACCCACTGTTCTTTATCAACGGCTTCACGGAAGGCGCCTAACCATTCAGTAGGAGGGGCCGCCACCAGCTCATAACCGGCCTCGCTAAGCCCATAAGCTTCCATGACCCGGCGACCACCAACGGTGAGTCCAGTCTCCTCGGGAAGACTGACGATGGTTGCTGGCATTTTCTCTTGTATCTCAGGCTTTGTCAGATCACCAATGGATGCAACCTGATTTTCCGGTACATAAGCGGGCACTACCCAAAAGAATCGGGCGTCTTCATAGAGGGGTGCGATGCGGAAGGTTACATCTTCCACCGGCTCATAAAGCGCCCCATGACCACTAGGCAACCAGGCGGCAGCAAGGATATCCACCTCGCCAGCCCCAAGCTGCGGGAAAATCTCGGCGTGTGGGCCTTCCACAACTTCGACCGTATAACCCTCTTGCTCTAAAAGCTCCTGCACAACACCACCAACAACAGCGTAAAAAGAAAGCCCCACTTGACCCAGGATGATGCGTTGCCTATCGGTCTCAGGTTGAGGCTGATCGGCTGGGGGTGTAGTACAACCAACTAAAGTTGCGAGTAGTAGAACGACGAAATATTTCATAAAACTTACCTCTTCTTCAGTGTTAATACCGATTGGAACTTAGTTTGCATTTACTACCTTTCAATGTATTGCTAGAGTGCCGTGCGGCGTTGGCTTTCCAGACAACAAGTTGAGCCTTGATATGAGTCATTTTCTTGCGCATACCCTCCATCGCATCCATACCTAAAGCCGTGTGTAAACTGGGGGGTTGTCGTTTTGCAGCAGGTTGATAATCGCCGCTGTCCCCTTCACCAAGTCATTGGATTTTTTACCCTGCAGACTCTCGATAAAGCTGCGGAACTTTCCGGTTGAAGTCTCCCCAGCGTCTTCAATAGGCTCATCCCTATAAGCCAGTGAAGTACCGGCAAACTGAGTGTGGCAGATCCCAAGGGTCAGCACAGTGACATGAATCCCCAGGGGTTTCAATTCATCGGCCAATGTCTCGCCGAGCATACTCGCAGCGCCTTTGGCTGCAGCGTAAAGCCCCAGCCCCGGATAGTCTAAACAGCCACCAACGGCAGAGAATTGCAAAATGTGGCCGCACCGCTGGGCACGCATATGGGGTAACACGGCTTGGGTGACCCGCAGACCCGCAAAGAAATTCACATCGAAGATCTGTTGAGCTTCTGGCAAACTGGTTTCTTCCACCGCGCCGATAGCAGCGGCGCCCACATTGTTTGCTAATACATCTATCCGACCAAACTGATCGATCACCCGCTGCACACCTACCTGCACGGCGGCATCATCGGTGATATCCATGGTCACGGCCAACGTGTTGCCAGGCGCAAGGGCCTCAAAGGCAGCTATTTGGTTGTCCTTACAGACCGTGCCGGCTACCTTAGCGCCTTGGGTCAGTAATTGTATTGCCAGTTCGTAGCCTATGCCAGACGAGACACCCGTAATGAGAACGATTTTGTTCTCCAGTGAAGTCGTCATGGATGATCTCCTCAAGTTAGCATCGTATTGACGCAGGTACTAAGAAAGTATGGTGCATTTTTTTAATCCATAAAAAGGGTAAGCCGCCATGGCGACCCTAACCTCGTCCATGACATAAAAAGCGCTCGGTTGTGGAGGATGACCTTAGCTTAAGCGGTTTTATCGAGACACACTTTCAAAACCTTGCGCAAACCTTTTACTTTCTTGCGAACCTAATGGCTTTAAGAATGGCTAGGGTGTGTTGCGAAACGCAGAGGGGGTCACGCCAAGTTGGCGTTTGAACTGGCTGGCAAAATGAGCAGCGCTGCTAAACCCGACGGCTAAGGCGATGTCGAGAATACTGGCATGGGTCTCCTGCAGTTGCCGTTGGGCTTCCTCAAAGCGTCGACGGGTCACGTATTGGTAGGGTGTCTCGCCGGTGGTTTGTTTGAACAATCGGGTAAAGTGAAAGCGGCTCATATGCGCCATGTTAGCGAGGTCATCAAGTCCCAAAGGCTCGTCCAGGTGCGCGTCGATGTAGTCGCGCAGCCGGTTTAGTAGGGCGGGTCTCCGTAAAAAACCCTCAACCCAGGATGGTCTAGCGCTGCGCCGTGCGCACCGTCATTGGAAAGTGGAGCGGTTGTTTGCCTAATTGAAAAACTTTTGCCCCATCACAGTGCGCTATGAGCGTCATGTCTACAAGCACCACAGCGCTTTGTACCAGTCGCTGCCGTTATGCAAGCATAATCTTTCTCTTGGGTATTGTATCTAAGCTTTAATCTTAGCGACTTAACTCACCAGCTAATTCCAAAGCCATTTGCCGTATTGATTTTGATAGTCGAAAACGCAGACGATGCAAATCATCTAATAAAGGACAAACTGCCTCGATTAGGCCTGCCCTTTTTGCATCAAGCAGCAATCCGATGGTGCCCGTCAATGGAATCTCAAGTTTTTCTGCAAAAAAACGTGCTTGAGCATCATCAAGAACAACGACAACATCATCATCCATTTCCAATGCCAGCGCTAACATAGCTATCTCGCCTGCCCCTAGCTCATTCATCAACGGCAATACTGAAGTGTTTCGAGGTGTACGAATGATGCACCACTCAAGCTGATTTGGATCAGGTAAATCAAGTCCTTGTGCTGTACCAGCTGCCAGCTCACCGACTACAGCATCTGGTACGATAACACGCTTGGCCAAACTGGAAAGTAACTCAAGCTGACCCAGTTGATGAAGGTACTGGAGAGGAGAGGTATTGCAAACAACTTCAGGCAAACCGGATTTCCCGCTTTAGCGATGCAGCGTCATAGGTAAAATTGTCAACGCCATAATCTGCTAAGCGCGACAAAAAAATAGGTTTGGGTATGCCTGCTAATTCTGCTGCTGCTCCTGAGGATAGCTCTCCAAGTTCGTAGAGCTTAGCAGCGGCCGCCATACGAAGCACTTTGGAAAGTTCTTCAGGTGTTCGGTTTAGTGCAAGCAAAGTTTGTTCAGGCACATCGATGATAATTTGGCTCATATGATAATTTGGCTCATATTTTGTAATATCAAAAAAATTGTTTTTTGGCGGGTACTATTGGGCTGGAATTAGATTTTATTATTATAGCAATAACAAACTTTATACCTCACGACCATTTAGTGGTTGTGTCACTTGTTGTGCCGCAAAACCTAATATAGGTTAGGTCATACTGTACTGTGATGCTCACATCAGGCAATACACCCGCGCCTCGAAAGGCCGCAACGTCAACAAGTCGATGCCCTCTTCGCGATCGATGGGGTAATTGCTGATCAACAGCGCTTTGTTTGTGAATTCAATATGCGTAGGCAACGCAAAGACAGGTGTGTCCGCGCTAAAGTTGAGCATCACCAGTAGACGCTCCTTGTCAAGGGTGCGGGTATAGGCGTAGATCTGTTCATGGGCGTCTAACATTAATTCGTAACGCCCATAGACAATCACCGGGTTTTCTTTACGCAGTCGAATGAGTTTTTGATAATAGTGCAGGACTGAATGGGGATCGTTCAAAGACTGCTTGACGTTAATCGCCGGATAATTGGGATTGATCTTTAGCCACGGCGTACCGCTGGTGAAGCCGGCATGCTCCCTGTCGTCCCATTGCATGGGTGTACGGGCATTGTCGCGGCTCCTGGCATGGATTATCGGCATCACGGTGTTCGCATCGATACCCTTTTCATCGACGCATTCCCGGTACATATTGAGTGTTTCGATGTCTCGGTAGTCGTCAATAGTGAGGAAGGCCACGTTCGTCATACCGATTTCCTCACCCTGATAGACATAGGGTGTGCCGTGCAGGGTGTGTAGGAAGGTAGCCAACAGTTTAGCCGACGCTAATCGATATTTTCCGTCGTCGCCAAAGCGGGAGACCGCCCGAGGCTGATCGTGGTTGGAGAGATACAGACTGTTCCAACCCTTGTTCTCTAAATCCTTCTGCCAGCGGGTCATCACCTGCTTGAGATCTGTCAAACGCAAGGGTAGAGGTTGCCATTTGCCTAGACTGCTGGAGCGGTCCTGATCCAACATCACATGTTCAAAGTGAAATAGCATGTTCAGGGAGCCGCGTTCTTCATGGGTGATGTCCACAGCATGTTCGGTGGTGACCATGGGCATCTCGCCCACGGTGAAGATGTCATAGTGAGACAGCACCTGGGTTTTCATTTCTCCCAGGAATTCTAACAACCGTGGGCCATGGAGAAAATACTGACCTCCCCATTGATAAGGTCCCGGACCGCTGATGGGGGCGTCGGGTAACCCTGGCACTTTGGAGATCATGTTGATCACATCCATGCGAAAACCGTCGACGCCTTTTTTTAGCCACCAATGCATCATCCCATACACAGCTTCCCGGACGTTAGGGTTTTCCCAATTTAAATCCGGTTGCTTTCTAGAAAACAGATGCAGGTAATATTCATCGGTTTGGAGATCGTATTGCCAAGTAGAGCCGCCAAAAAACGAAGCCCAATTGTTGGGTTCGCGTCCGTCTTTGCCGGAGCGCCAGACATACCAGTCTCGGTAAGGATTGTCTTTGGATTTGCGGGATTCCACAAACCAGGGATGTTCGTCGGAGGTGTGGTTGACCACCAGATCCATCAATAGTTTGATACCCCTTTGGTGCATCTGCGCCAACAGTTCGTCAAACTCGGCTAAAGTACCGAACTCATCCATGATGTCCTGGTAGTCGCTAATGTCGTAGCCGTTATCGTCATTAGGAGACTTGTAAATAGGAGACAGCCAGATGATGTCAACGCCCAAGGCTTTTAAATAGTCGAGCTTGGCGATAATACCCTCTAAATCGCCAACGCCATCGCCGTTACTGTCGTAAAAACTGCGGGGATAGATCTGATAGACAACGCCTTCTTTCCACCATGTCTTTTTCATCATCGCTCAACGTCGAGGAATAAAAAATCAAAGTATTCGTTAATAAACAAATTTAGGTGGTTTTTATCAATAAGGCTATTGCTGATTTTCTAGAGCGTTTTTGCTTTGACTGTACACAAGGCAACCGAAAATCTTAGGTTTTGTAGCGTACTGGAGGTAAAATCGTTAGGAAGGTGTCGATAATGATCATAGGGAAGCTTCTCGTTTTTCCAGACAAGCACTTCCATTTTGATCCTCGACACCTTCCGCCCGAATATTGCTAGAGTTAACTCACACCAAATATTAAAGTAGTCTCAGGAATTAGAGCTCACTTATTTTTTGCTCAAATTTAACCTAAGATTAGCAGGCGCCCGCGGAATTTTTGTTGAAACAGCACCCGTTGGTATTTGGATAAGAGAATTGGCATACTCTTCTATCCACATATATTTCTTTGGGGAAAGTCGGGTAGCATCCGCAGCATTGTTCGGATTTAATCCTCTGGCTATTTCCCAGCTATTGGGTATTCCATCTTTATCTGAATCCGTGGGGTAATTGCCTCTGGCAAACTTGGGAATTCCACCGACTTGTGAAACAGAGTTGATCAACCGGAAAGAGGAAATGTCTGCTGCCCGTTTATCCGCGGCATCACGACGGGGAACAGTCGCCCCAGCATGTTGCAGCACCAGTTTCTGCGCTTGTTTAGCGGATTGAGTAGTAACCCCTGTGGGTTTAAAGAGCGGCTTAGAGGAAACAATGTTCTTAAACCCCTTTTTCCCAATTTCTACCTTTGACGTTGCTCCTTTTTGGCTAATATTCCCACTTAAATAGATCCTGCTGGATGAAGGATATGAATTGCCCCAGATGAGATCTCCAATAACAATCCCTTTCTCAGGTTTAATCCAATTTCCAATCACATGGCCCACCTGTTTGGCGTCTCCAGAGACCTTTTTTAGCATACTAGGGTTCCAATTTATGGAAAGATTTCTGGTTGCGACATTATTGATGAACTCAAATTGCCGGTGATCACCTTTTATGAGCGGGTTGCGTGCGCTATTATGATTCCAAAGGTTATGATGAAGGGTGATATTGCGCATGTTATCGCCCCAAAGGGTTGCATAGCTGTGGCATCCCTTTGGATGCTTGCTGCAGTTAAGTGTTTCGCTGATAATTGACCACTGGACGGTGACATTGTTAACCGGACCACCGTTAGATTTCTGGGTGATATCCAATGCGCCATCAGACCCCCATCCCACGGAAGTATGATCTATAATGATGTCATCATTACGTACCTTTAAGGCATCCCATCCGTCTGCCTCTTTGGCGTTGGGTGGATCTCCGGGGCGAAATCGCAATCCTCTCATGATGACATTCTCTCCCACCGAGGTCACAGCTCCTGTAATAAGTACGCCGTCTCCAGGGGCAGTTTGTCCAAAAATCGTCGCATTGGGAGCAATTTCCACTTTCTTTGGTTTTAGTCGAATAGTCCCACCGGTTTTAAAGACGATGATTCGACGTTTATTTAATGTCGCGGCTTCCCGCCAGCTTCCTTTACCCGAATCATTGAGGTTTGTGACAAAAACAACCTGTCCACCCCGGCCTCCCGTTACGCATCGTCCCCAGCCTTCCGCGCTAGGAAATGCAGGAAGGCAACTTGACGAATATGTCTGCGCCCATGTCTGCGGTGCTTGAAAAAAACTTATCCCAATAAGCGAAATTCCTAACGATAATGCCAAACTTTTCGTCGCAACATGATGAAAGAAATAAAAGCATGTCCGCCAACATTTTACTACTAGCTTTTTAAAAAACTCGCCAAGCTGATTTTCCTGGCTTTTCACAGTGTCCTTTTCGTATAAATCTGATGACATTTGAAGACTCCTTGTTCCGTGTTAAATAGCAACTTTAAATTTGTCTACATGTTGATTTTGATAAACATAACTTTCTTTGTTCACTTCGGTCGTCAATTTCTCTTACCTCTTTATCTATCGTCTTAATAAAAAATGCCTAAATTTTATTCTCGTATAAAATTTAAGTAATTTTCAATCGCTTACTAAAATAATGAATGTAATTTTGGGGACAGCATTATTCACGCCAGTTTTTTTCAATTCAATTCAGAAGCACCAAAGAGAGATCCGATATTAAGAGCTATGCTATTGCATTTATTCAATTTATACTCAAAAAACTTTAAATATAAACTTTGTCCACACCAATCAAAAATAATTTTAAATTGTTAACAAAATATGCCTTTTTGGTGACAATTAAAGTCCATTTTTGACATACGACTAAAGGTTTGCTCATTTTTCTTAAAGCTTGGTACAGTACAAAACCAGGTTATGAGTAGCTGGGTTAACTCATTGAAGGTTATATACAAATACGGGAAGCGCATAGCTAAGATAGCGGATTTATCGCCAAACAAACTTTCCTAATTAAGCTCATGATTGCGACTCACATACCAAGGTTTCCATTAACAACGGTTTTCCTAATTACCCTGTGTTTGACGGTTTTTGCCGGGCAAACCTCAACTGCCGAAATTATCATTTTGGTATCCGGTGTTCCTTCTGGTAAGAGCAAAATTGCCTGTGCGGTATTTTCTGCCGAGAAGGGTTTTCCATTAGATACTTCTAAGGCGATTGTTCATAGTCAACGCGCTGTTCAAGGCGAGGCTACATGCCGATTTGCAGGATTGCCAATGGGAACCTATGCGGCGGCTGTTTTCCATGACGAAAATGACAACGGGCATGTTGACTTAAACGTCTTTGGCATTCCTACAGAAGCCTGGGGCGTCTCCAATAATATTCGCCCGAAAATGCGTGCTCCTCGTTTCGACGAGGCATTCTTTAAGCTGGATGATGGTGAGATCGTTAAACTAGAGGTGCGCATAAAATAATGATTTGAGCATGAGCGGCATCATGGGAAAATGTACTGCCCGGTCAAACCCCATCGACATGGCTAGCGTCAAAATTCTCGGGTACTAACGTGGTATTTTGCGGGGGTTCCAAGTCATTGGGGTGAGGGTAATCCAGAGTGTAATGCAGCCCACGGCTTTCTTTGCGGTGCATGGCGCTCAAGATAATCAGATCTGCCACTAAGACAAGATTGCGCAATTCGATCAGGTCATTAGTAATGCGATAGTTGCCATAATATTCATCGATTTCCCGCAGCAATAGATTAACCCGGTTTTTAGCTCGTTGTAGCCGTTTGTTGGTGCGCACGATGCCCACATAATCCCACATAAAGCGGCGTAACTCTGCCCAGTTATGGCTGATCACCACGTCTTCGTCGGAATCCGTGACGCGGCTTTCGTCCCATGCTGGAACAGATGGCGATGGCTGCGCTTGATCTAGGCGAGTTTTAATGTCATCGCTGGCAGCTGTCGCAAAAACCAAACACTCAAGCAGCGAGTTACTGGCCATACGATTAGCGCCATGAAGACCCGTGCAAGCCACTTCGCCAATGGCATAGAGATTGGCAATATCCGTATGGCCAAACCGGTCAGTGGTGACACCGCCGCAGGTATAATGGGCAGCAGGCACTACAGGGAGAGGTTCTTGGGTCATATCAAAGCCATAGTCCAAACAGGTGGCATACACGGTGGGAAAATGAGAACGAATAAAATCCGCCGATTTATGGCTGATATCTAAATATACACAGGGAATCCCCAAACGTTTCATTTCATGGTCGATGGCCCGCGCCACGATGTCCCGAGGTGCCAGCTCTAAACGCTTATCGAAGTGTTCCATAAAACGTGTTCCGTCTGGAAGCAACAGATGGCCGCCCTCGCCACGCACGGCTTCAGTAATCAAGAATGATTTAGCCTTGGGGTGATAGAGGCAGGTGGGATGAAACTGCATAAACTCCATATTGGCGACTCGACAACCGGCCCGCCAAGCCATGGCGATCCCATCGCCGGTGGAGCCATCAGGGTTGCTGGAATACAGATAAACCCGGCTAGCCCCACCACTGGCGAGCACCACAAACTTAGCCTGAAAAACCTCCACTTTGCCCGACTCCCGATTTAACGCATAGGCGCCTATACAACGATTATCCCCTAAGCCGAGCTTGCGGCTGGTAATCACATCCACTGCAATGTGATGATCATGCAAACTTATATTGGGATGAGCCTGGGCGCGGCTTTCCAACACCGTCTGAATGGCCCGACCGGTGGCGTCAGCCGCATGCACCACCCGTCGATGGCTATGCCCCCCTTCCCGAGTAAGGTGATAGTCCACCGAACCATCCGTTCTCGCTTCGGTCGTAAAAGCGACACCCTGTTCACTTAACCATTTTATGGCGGCTTGACCAGACTCTACGGTAAACTGCACGATTTTGGAGTCACCCAGGCGAGCCCCTGCGATGAGGGTGTCCTCGATATGGGAAGCGACAGAATCCGTGGCATCAAGGACGGCCGACACACCGCCTTGGGCGTAAAGGGTGCTTCCCTCTGAGAGGGGACCTTTGGCGAGAACACGAACCTGGGCAAAGTCTGCGAGGCGTAAACTTAGACTTAAGCCTGCCGCTCCGCTGCCGATAACAAGAACATCTGTGGTAATAGGTGAGTTGCTGCCCATGGGTATAAGATGACTCCGGACTAGAGTATTATGGCATAAAGCATGTATCATTGAAGATACGCTAGCTTACGTAGTGTTGTTTTGATATTAAACTGAATGTAAAAAGTACAATAGCTTTATGGCATGCTGCGAACTAATGGGTAGTCCATTTGTCTACCCTATTGGCCGTAGGGATATTGCCACTTTGTTAAAAAGGGGTCAGCCCGCATGGGCGAACGTAATGTAGACCGCGAATTGGTCAAAAAGGTGCAACAAGGTGATAAATCAGCATTTGATCTTCTTGTCCGTAAGTACCAATTCAAAATCATCAAGTTGATATCGCGTTATGTACACGACCCTAGTGAAGCATCAGATGTGGCTCAAGAAGCTTTTCTTAAAGCCTACCGAGCATTGCCGGGTTTTCGTGGCGAAAGTGCTTTTTATACCTGGCTTTATCGGATTGCGATCAACACAGCTAAGAACTACATTGTGGCACAGAGTCGACGTCCGCCTGGAGCCGATATTGATGCGCAGGAAGCGGAACAATTTGAGGGGCAGGTCTTTCTGAAAGAGTATGAAACCCCAGAGCGTTTGCTCCTTAAGGATGAGATTGAAGCAACAGTTTTTAAGGCAATTGAAGAATTGCCGGAAGATCTGCGCACAGCGATAACGCTGCGAGAGTTAGAAGGCATGAGTTATGAAGAAATTGCGCAATCTATGGGGTGCCCGATTGGGACCGTGCGATCTCGAATTTTTCGAGCGCGGGAATCCATCGACGCCAAGTTACGTCCTCTTTTAAGTTAATGAAATTTGGATAAAGTCATGGCAGATAAAACATCTGAAGCAGATAAAACATCCGAACAAATGTCGGCAATTGTAGATGGTGAATACGAAGCGGAAGAAATAGAATTAGCTCTTCGTCGCCTCAGCAAAGATGCAAACCTCAACGGTTTATGGCAACGCTATTATCTAATTGGCGAGGCGATGAAGAGCAATATTCCCGATGTTATCGATAACAGCTTTGCTGATCGGGTTAAGCAAATGGTTGAAAGGGAATCTCTTCCCTCAAGTAAATCGGTCTCACCAGGGTTTTCCTGGTTCAAACCGGCGGCAGGGTTTGCTGTAGCGGCCTCAGTAGCCCTGGTCGTTACCCTTTGGACCCTGCAAGGTACTGAATTGTCCAATCGGGCATCGGTTGGTCTGGTTGATGCTAGTGCCCCATCGTCAGGGGGACTGCAGACAGTGGAATCAGTAGTAATTGAAGATGATACGATGCTGCCGTCAGGGTTGAGTAGTTATCTCGTCAATCACAACGAATATGCCTCCATGACTACCGTTTATGGGGTACTGCCTTACGCCCGCATGGTTGGTTACGAAACTGAGCAATAGCGGGTTTATGAATATATCGGTATGGCGCTTAGCAGTGTTATTGGCGGCACTGCTGCAAGCTGGATTGATCTATGGAAAATCACCTGATGAAGCTAAGGAATGGTTAGAACGCATGATTCTCGCCACGCGAGACTTTAATTACGAAGGTGAATTTGTCTATGTGCGTGGCCCCCATATGGAATCCATGCACATTATTCACCAGGGTGGTGACGAGGGGCAGCGTCAGCGGATGTTTTCCTTGAGTGGTTCGCCGCGGGAAATCATCGTGTCGGAGAATCAAGTTGTTTCACTATTATTAAATCCAAAGAAAAAATCGGATACGACTGGCTACCAGCGTTCTCCTTTTCCTATTTCGTTGCCCCGGGATCTCGATAATCTAGAATTAAGTTACGATTTTGAAATGCTCGGTAGTGATCGTGTGGCTGGTAGAAAAACCCAAGTAGTGGCCATAAAACCCCGTGATAAATGGCGTTTTGGTTATCGACTTTGGTTAGACGAAGAAACGGGTATCGTGCTAAGGTCAGTTTTGCTTGATGGAAAAGCCCACCCGCTAGAGCAGTTGATGTTTACCGACCTACAAATTAAACCAGAAATCGATAAAGCATTGCTATTGCCTTCGGCATCTATCCCAAAACCGCAAACCCCTTCGTCTACGGCAAAACCCATTAAAGAAAAAGTCTCTGAATCGCCATGGCAAATTGCCGGTTTGCCATTGGGTTTTAAACAAGTCATGCACAGCCGGTTTCAAAGCAATGTGGACTCTCACGCTACTGAACACATGGTTTTGACCGATGGTTTAGCCACCGTATCTGTTTTTCTCGAACCCTTGATGGAGTCCAAACCGCTTCTCAAAGGCAGTACGCAATTGGGTGCTATGCATGCGTTTGGTAAAATTATCGATAATCATCAAGCGCTGGTGGTGGGTGAAGTGCCAAAACAAACCATCAGAAAAATCGCTAATTCTTTACGACATAATGTGGTGTCTGATTCCGATGATTGAAGAACGTGCGCAGGTTTTAAGTATCAGTGACGACAATCAGGTTTGGGTTGAGACGGAAAGACAGTCCACCTGTGGAGCATGTGCAGCTAACAAAGGTTGTGGAACAGCGGTTTTGGGCAAAGTCTTTGGGGCTCGCCAAATGCGTGTCCAAGCACGCTCGCAGATTCCGCTTCAGGTGGGCGATGAAGTGATTATCGGTGTTGCAGAAGATGCCCTGGTAAAGGGGTCGTTAGCGGTTTATGTGGTTCCTCTCTTAATGATGTTTATGGGGGCATTGTCTGGAAAGTGGCTAAGCGGTAGTGAACACATGTCCGTTTTGATGGGACTGCTAGGATTGCTGGTAGGGTTTGCTTGGTTGCGGATCTTTGGGTTACGCATTCGCGGAAATGTCCACTTTCAACCCGTTGTCGTGCGTCTTTATCAAAGTAAGGGCGCCGTTAGCGAACAACAGATAACCCTTCAGTAACGGTAAGTTATGGAAAACACGATTAACGTGATAATAGCGGATAAGGGAAAATACACTTAAACGACAACTAAATTTGCGGCTAAATTGAGTGCAGCCTTCTCAACTCCTTTACGGTAATTATCCTTGCATACAACTTCTCAGTAGCTCACTATCTCTAAGCTTATATATAGTTAGTTTGTAAATGCCCATAAAGGTTTGCTGTTTTTTGCCATTGCTTTGATTCATCGCCAACTCAATAATGATCGGTGATGGCAACCCTGCTTCCGTTAGGGTAACATCAAAAAATTTTGAGTCTACCGAGTTGCTACCATACGTCGTTTCATGATGAAACATATTCGTAACTTTTCAATCATTGCCCACATCGATCATGGCAAATCCACCTTGGCGGATCGTTTCATCGAAATCTGCGGCGGCTTGAGTGAACGGGAAATGGCCGCCCAAGTGTTGGATTCCATGGACCTTGAACGGGAGCGAGGCATTACGATCAAGGCGCAGAGTGTGTCTTTGCAGTATCCTGGTCGTGATGGTCAGGTTTACCAGTTAAATTTTATCGATACACCGGGTCATGTGGATTTTTCCTATGAAGTTTCCCGTTCGCTAGCCGCCTGCGAGGGGGCTTTGTTGGTGGTGGATGCGGCCCAAGGTGTGGAAGCGCAAAGTGTCGCCAACTGCTATACCGCCATTGAGCAAGGTTTAGAAGTATTGCCGGTTTTAAACAAGGTCGATCTGCCGGCGGCGGAACCAGAACGGGTGGCCCATGAAATCGGCGATATTATCGGTGTTGACGCCAGTGAGGCGCTGCAGGTAAGTGCTAAAACAGGTCTTGGGGTGAGGGATTTGTTGGAAGACATTGTGGCGCGTATTCCACCTCCCCAGGGAGAACCCGAAAAGCCTTTAAAAGCACTTATTATTGACTCTTGGTTTGATAACTTTGTGGGTGTCATTTCATTGGTTCGCGTGGTGGATGGTGCGATTACGCCGGGTAAGAAAATGCGGGTGATGTCCACAGGGCGAGATTTTCAAGTGGACAAGGTAGGTCTGTTTAAACCTAAGCGTAGCGACCAAGCCGTGCTGAGCACCGGCGAAGTAGGTTACGTCATTGCCGGGATTAAGGATATCGAAGGCGCACCGGTGGGCGATACTTTGACGGACTCTGCAAAACCCGCCGAAGCGCCGTTACCGGGTTTTAAGAAGGTGCAACCTCGGGTGTTCGCTGGACTTTTTCCCGTTAGCTCCGATGACTATGAGGCATTTCGCGAAGCTCTACAAAAGCTTAGGCTCAATGATGCGGCCCTTTATTTCGAGCCAGAGACTTCTCAGGCCCTGGGGTTTGGTTTTCGCTGCGGTTTCCTCGGCATGTTGCATATGGAAATCGTGCAGGAACGTCTCGAGCGGGAATACGATCTCAATTTAATTACCACGGCGCCGTCGGTGATTTACGAAGTGGTGGCCACCAGTGGCGATATCTTATCCATCGATAGCCCCGCCAAGTTGCCTCCGGTCAATAAAATCGCTGAAATTCGTGAACCTATCATCCTCGCTAATATCCTATTGCCCCAGGCTCATTTAGGCGCTGTGATGACCCTCTGTATCGAGAAACGGGGTGTGCAACGAAGCTTACAGTATGTGGCCAATCAAGTATCCTTGAGCTTTGAACTGCCCTTAAGCGAGGTGGTCACGGATTTTTTTGATCGCCTTAAGTCGGTCAGCCGTGGTTTTGCCTCCTTTGATTATAGTTTTGAACGTTTCCAGGCAGCACCCTTGGTGAAGTTAGATGTGCTTATTAATGGCGAACGGGTCGATGCTTTGTCTATCATTACCCATCGAGATCAAGCTCCCTATCGAGGTCGTGATCTAGTGGAAACCATGCGCAACCTGATTCCTCGGCAAATGTACGAAGTGGCCATTCAAGCCGCCCTGGGCAATCAAATCATCGCCCGCTCTACCGTTAAAGCGCTGCGAAAAAACGTGACGGCCAAATGCTACGGTGGCGATGTGACCCGCAAACGTAAGCTGTTGGAAAAACAAAAAGCGGGCAAAAAACGTATGAAACAGGTGGGAAGAGTGGAAATCCCTCAAGAGGCTTTCCTGGCCGTCCTACAAGTGGATAACAAAAAATAGACCAACTCAATTACATTTATGATGAATTTGGATTTTGCAACGATTTTAGTGTTACTGGCCTTGGTGACGGGTAGCATCTGGGTGTTGGATATCTTTGTGCTTGCGCCGCGGCGGGCTATGGCGAAACCAGCCGGAACCGGCCGCCCTGTAAGCTCCGAAAAGGACAAAGGTAAGTTACCCTGGTACGTGGATTTTTCCCGTTCCTTTTTTCCTATAATTTTGGCGGTATTGATATTGCGCTCTTTTATCGTGGAGCCGTTTCGTATCCCCTCCGGTTCCATGATGCCAACTTTGTTGCCTGGGGATTTTATTTTAGTCAATAAATTTGCCTTCGGTGTTAGATTACCAGTCATCGACACGAAAATCCTCGATTCTGGTTCACCACAACGGGGGGATGTGGCTGTATTTCGCTATCCTGAAGAACCTTCCGTGGCCTATATCAAGCGCATTGTGGGGTTGCCGGGGGACGAGCTGGTGTATCAAAATAATCAACTTTACATTAATGGCGAGCTGGTGCCTCAGACCGATTTGCCACCGGATAGCGAAGATGCTGTTGACGGTTATGACCTGTTTCAAGAAAAATTGGGCGACACAACACACTTATCTTTGGCAAGGCAAGGCCAGCAAAACTTAGCGTGGACCTATGTGGTGCCCGAAGATCATTACTTTGTGCTAGGCGATAACCGTGACAATAGCCGAGACAGTCGATTTTGGGGACCACTGCCCGAAGAAAATTTAATCGGTAAAGCCTTTTTGATTTGGATGAATTGGGACTGTGTAACGTTCAGAGGCCAATGTGGCCGCATTGGGAGAAGTATTGAGTGAATAGGGTAGGGATGAATTATGGGAGGTTTATCAAATGAACAGGGTAGGGAATAACATCAGTAATGGGTTTTGGGTTAATCGACAGCAGGGTATTACCATAATAGGTGCGCTTTTAATTCTTATTGCCTTGGGTTTTGTTGCGCTTATTGGATTACGGGTAGTGCCTATTTATATTGATTATTTCACGGTGAAATCCACCTTGGAGGGGCTCAAAAAGGAACCGCAAATAGGGCGTATGACATCCACTGATATTCGCTCTGCCATCGAGAAACGCTTTAATATCGGGTATGTGGATATCGTCAACGCTAAGCAGGTAAAAATCCGTAAGCAGGGAAACGCTCGCATGCTGGTGCTGGACTATGAAGACAGACGGCCTGTTATAGGTAATGTGGATGTGGTTGCACGCTTTAATGTCAATGTTGAATTGTCGCAATAACGTCCCCTCGTGACTTTGTCTACCGACAGGCTATGCAAAGCACTGGGATATAACTTTAAAGAGCCGCAACGCTTACAAGAGGCGCTAACTCACCGTAGCGCGGCGCGGCCTAATAATGAGCGTCTTGAATTTTTAGGGGATGCTGTTCTCAACGTTGTTATCGCCGCAGAATTGTTCAAACGTTATCCTCGGGCAACAGAAGGTGAATTAAGTCGGCTACGGGCAAACCTCGTGAAAGGGGATACCCTAGCCGAATTAGCACGAAACCTGAAACTGGGAGATTACCTACGGTTGGGCACCGGCGAGCTGAAAAGCGGTGGATTTCAGCGCGACTCCATACTGGCCAATGGGTTAGAAGCTATTTTTGGTGCTGTGTACTTGGATAGTAATTTTGAGACTTGTCAGTGGCTCATATTAGATTTGTATGACAATTTATTGGCTAAACTGCCAACGGTCGAAGAATTAAAGGATCCTAAAACCCGTTTACAGGAACATCTACAGGCTCGTCAGCAACCGTTGCCCGTCTACACGGTTTTGGAGGTGGCCGGTGAAGCCCATGCGCAATGTTTTACCATTGAGTGCCATGTGCCGGAAGCGGTACGCACAACCGCTGTCGGTAGTAGCCGCCGCAAAGCCGAACAGGAAGCAGCGCGTCAAGCTTTGGAAATGATTCTACAGCCATGACCAAACGCGCAGGTTATGTGGCCTTATTGGGGAGGCCAAACGTGGGTAAATCCACCTTGCTGAATCGTTTTTTGCGGCAAAAAATCAGCATTACTTCACCTAAACCGCAAACCACCCGCCATGCCATTCTCGGCATACAGACGCTAACTGATACGCAAACTATTTATGTGGATACGCCCGGTGTGCATCTCAATGCCCAGCGCGCCATCAATCGTTATATGAACCGCACCGCCTGCGATGTCCTAAGTTATGTGAATGTGGCGGTGTTTCTCGTGGAAGCCCTGCGTTGGACCTCGGAGGATGATGAGGTGTTAAACCGCTTGAGCGCTTTCCAGGGACCTATCCTTTTAGTGGTCAATAAAGTAGATCGTGCTACACCTAAGGAAAAGTTATTGCCCTTTATCGAGAGGCTGAGTAAGCGAAGCGCCTTTACGGAAGTAGTGCCTATTTCTGCTAAAACGGGGCATAATGTCGACGCCCTTGAGGGCGTCATCAGCACTCTCTTGCCTGAGTCGGAATTTTTCTTTGCCGAAGACCAGATAACCACAGCGAGCCAGCGCTTTATGGCTGCTGAGTTGGTGCGGGAAAAACTAACCCGTTGCCTACGGCAAGAATTACCCTATGCGTTGACCGTAGACATTGAAACCTTCGCTGAACAGGGTTCGCTACTTCATATTGGCGCCATCATATGGGTCGAACGCCCTGGACAAAAAGCAATCATTATCGGTAACAAAGGCGCTACCCTCAAGGAGGTCGGTCGGCAAGCTCGGGAAGATATGGAAAAACAGTTTGGTTGCAAAGTTTTTCTAGAAACCTGGGTCAAAGTACGCGAAGGATGGTCTAACAACGAAAACGCCCTGCATAGTTTTGGTTATAGCTAAGATTAAAGTCTGACGATTTTATGCGCGTCTCTTTACAACCCGCTTTTATTCTCCACCGCAAAGCCTATCGGGATACCAGCTTGTTGCTAGAAGTATGGACCTTAGCCTATGGCCGTGTTGGTTTGGTGGCGCGAGGGGTCCGCACATCGCGATCTCGATTACAGCCTTTGTTACAGCCGTTTCTGCCGCTTTTTTTGTCCTGGTCAGGTAAAGGGGAGTTGCCCACGTTGACAGCCGCTGAAGAAGCAGGCGCTACTATTGTATTAACGCCAGAACGGATATGGAGTGGCTTCTACGTAAATGAACTCATCTGGCGTTTGACGAAACGCCATGATCCCCATCCGGGTTTATTCGCAGCTTATCAGCAGGTATTGCTAGCTTTGGCGCAACAAACCTCCCAAGAAGCGGCGTTACGGATTTTTGAAAAACGTTTACTCAGCGAGATTGGCTATGGTCTGCATTTGGAGCGCGAAGCATTAACTGGCCAACCCCTTGAGCGAGATCACACCTATCGGTATGTTTTAGATCAGGGACCTATTGCCGCTGGCGCAACTCAAGAGGGTCTGCAAATCTCTGGTAACGGGTTACTGGCCTTACACAGCGAGTCGTTAAACACCCAGGATAGGCACATGTTGCGAGAGACGAAACAGCTTACCCGAGCAGCAATTCATGTGCAATTACAAGGCCGTCCTTTAAAAACCCGAGAACTGCTGAGTGACTACCACCGGCGGCGTCAAGCGTGATTAAAAACGCGGGGTGCGGTTAAATTCGTCGCCGTCGACAAGGTACACCCGCCGCGAAACCGGTATCGGAAAAGCTAAAGCTTCACCCGCCCGTCTAGTTGCGCACAAGTGAAGCTTTGTCCCAGCTTTTTGCCAAAGTGAGCAAGTTCTCTAAAGCTTTTATTTTGTACCAGGTAAAGGATCGTGAAATGGATCTAAGAGCGCAAGGCCATTAATCCACCTAAAGTCATGGGTGTTTCGTGTCACCAGTGTTAAACGATTTTCTAACGCTGTACCTGCTATCAAAGCATCCCCAAGAGATAGCTTGCGTTGCTGACGAAGCTGGATAGCCTGTTCAATAATTCCATCAGTGAGGGGTAGAGGACGTAACCAACTGAATAGCGCATCAAGTTGTTTTCGTACATCTTTGGTCAGCTTGTGATAACCCAATACCTCGACACGGCTAATAATTGATACCTTAGGCAGTTGCTCCTTGAAGAAGGGACGCAGTATCTTATCTTCAGCGCTGACGGCATAGATGATAATATTGCTGTCCACCAGCATGGCTTAGTCTCGCCCTGGTAAAGAGCGATCCGCACGTATGTTGTGTTGCCACTTAACCGGATCTTCTATTTCTGAAAACGCTCCAAGATCGGCTAGTTCTTGTAAAATTGCAGCAACCTGCTGTCCACGTTCGGTCTTATCTTCAGTATCCTGTTTCTGATCGATTAACTTTGTTTCCAGAAATTTAATAAACTGCAAAGCTTGAACACGCAGATCCTCAGGCAAGCGTTTCGCATGGGCAGCAATTTCATCGATTGTCGACATGTTTCAACTCCAATGATTTCATTACCATAATAATTTTTATGCAAAATTGCTACCTTGCAAAGGTTCCGGCTGCAGATTTTTTATTTTGCTCGAATCTCATTTCCGTCAAGAAAGCAGGTAAGAAATCAGCCAGGACTTACGCAGCTCGTTCCAGAGGACGCCGTGAATACGTCCATGCTTCGCCGGCTTGACTGCGGCCATCCAGGCCGCAAACACCTCTTTTACGAGCTACGCAAGTCCTTTTTTCCGTAAGTATATGTTTGTTCAAAAAGGAGTTAACCCGAAGAACGACAAAGCTGCTTTTTACCCTTCTTAGCCAGTGCAGCTGCTTATGAAATAGAGCTACGCCACCTTCGCATTGGCATTTACCTTTTTGATAACGGAAACTACCTTATCCGCATATTCGCCCGGCAACACGCCGTCGATGCCTTCATGGTGAATATCGGTAAAGGGTGGCTCATAAAGGGTTTCCAAATCCATGACGCCGTTACGAACCAGGTGCTCGATGATCTGATCGATAAAGCGAATTTGATCGGCTTTGAGGGCGCCGCTGGATAAAAACTCGGCAAAGGCTGCTTTAGCTGCGTTGCGGTCCAGACCCACCAGGCGGCGAATCAACTCACCTAGGGGCTGCTCGCCATAGGTTTTTATAAAATCCTCTTTGCCGCCGGGGCCGTCTGCGGAGAACAAGATGGTTTCCAGCCCCTCTAAGTCTTTCGCGGTGATAGGCTGGTTATTGCGCAGGCGTTTGATGGTGACATGGTCCTGATGAGTATGGATAAATTTCTCCACCTTAAGGCGGTAGTTCTTTAGGCTGGGATCAGCCTGAACGAGGTTCTCAATGTGGGTTACTTCACCCAGCTCGTCCTCAAAATCCGTGTAAACCTTCTCCCGAGGTCCGGCTTTATCCACAAATTTGATGAGATCTCGCAACCGGCAACGCACCTGCTCTAGCATGGGCAGGGTTACGTCCTGCCAGTACTCATCGCTTTGCAGATCGAGGATCAACGCCATCTCCGCGTTCACCGCTGGAATAGCCCGTTTTTCCTCTAGGCCCTGGGCTAATTCCCTGATCCGCGTTTGATAACGTTCCAGGTTGGGGGCTGTTTCCAGGATGGCCAGTTGCAGGTTGAGGGTCAGCAGATCGAAACGGCGGGCAAATTCGTCGTCATCATCGGGCCACGGCAAGCCACTTAAACGCTCGGCAACGTCCAGTTGATCGCCGGGACTCAGGTGGTTCCAGCGTTCCCGCTGGGAGAAGGTTTCTAAGTAATGGCGATGGGGTCGCGCCAGGAAATTGTCCGGGTTGATTCGCGTGACAATGTCGTGCATCTGGTCCAGGAGTGTCTGCTTAAGTTTTTCCTCGGGGTCTTCTAGCTCCGTGTTTTCCTGAAGTGCGGCGGCTAGTTCTAAACGGCGTTTAAAAATCTTCTGCTTGACCGATTCCTGTACTGGCGCTTCCCGTGTGCCGTCGGGATTCGCCTGGAAAAATTCCAGGTTTTCGCAGTAATCGAACACGCAAAAGAATTGTTTATCCAGACCAGGGCCGAACAGATCCGGGCGCAGCCGGGTGCCACGCCCCAACATCTGCCAGAATTTGGTTTTCGAGCGCACCCGTTTGAAGAACACCAGATTCACCACCTCGGGCACATCGATGCCGGTATCCAGCATATCCACTGACACGGCGATAAAGGGGTCCTTTTCGGGCAGGCTAAAATCATCGATGAGGCTTTGCGCATAGCTCACCTGGTTGTCAATCACCCGGCAGAATTTGCCCGCCAGGTGGGGATAGTGGGTATTAAAACGCTGGGCAATGAACTCCGCATGGGCATGGTTTTTGGCGAACAGAATGGTTTTGCCCAGTTTGTCACCTCCCTCGATTTTGAGACCATGGGCCATCAGTTGGGCGAGCACCTTATCCACCGTATCCTCGTTGAACAGCCAGGCGTTGAGGGCGGCGGCATCGATTTCGGGGAGAAATTGGCCGGTTTCTTCATCGAAGAAGGTGGCTTCATAGTCGTTCTTCTCGTCCTCGCTCAGCTCATCGTATTTAATGCCCTGGCGTTGAAACTTGAGGGGCACCGACACCGCCCTCGGCGGTACCAGATACTCATCGGCCACCGCCTGTTCCAGCTCATAGGCATAGCTGGGCACGTTGTCCTCCAGGTCAAACAGGTGGTAGGTGTTGCGATCCACTTCAGATCGCGGGGTGGCCGTGAGACCCAATAGCAGGCTGTCGAAATAATCGAAGATGGCCTTAAATTTTTGATACACCGACCGGTGCGCCTCGTCGATAATGATGAGATCAAAGGCGTTGCTGCCGAAGCGTTTGCCGCCGTCCCGTTTGGTCTCGTCGATGAGATTCATCATGGTGTGGTAGGTGGAAAACACGATGCGGCTTTCAGGGGTCTCCTTCTCATTCACCAGATTCACCAGGGAGGCATGGGGCAGATGGGCGGCAAAGGCGGCCTTGGCTTGCCGCACCAGGGCGGTGCGGTCGGCCAGGAATAACGTGCGGCGCACCCAGTTGGCACGCATGAGGATGTCCACGGCGGCAATGCTCACCCGGGTCTTGCCGGTGCCGGTGGCCATCACCAGCAGACTGCCCCGGGCGCGGTCCTCCTGCAAGCGCTCCATCAGGCGGCGGATGCCTTCTTCTTGATAGTAACGCTCGACAATATCCCGGTTGAGGGGGGTTTTGGTGATGTCTTTGCGGGTTTGGCGGCGGTTGACCATGAGCTGCAACTGGTCCTTGTCGGCAAACCCCTGGACTTCCCGGGGTGGGTAAAAGCGGTCGTCCCAGAGCCAGGTTTGATAACCGTTGCTGTAGTAGATGACGGGGCGCTGTCCGGTCATTTTCTCTAAGCAATCGGCATACAGTTCTGCTTGACGCTCCCCCGCTTTGGGATCTTGCTGGGTGCGTTTGGCTTCCACCACCGCCAGGGGCAAACCGTTGTCGCCCCACAGCACATAATCGGCATAGCCGCTGCCGTTATTGGACGGCATGCCCTGGACTTTGTACTCCCGCACCCGCTCCCCATCCGGGTCCCAACCAGCTTCCCGTAGCAACACATCGATGAATAAATCGCGGGTTTCAGCTTCCGATTCGTCAAAGGTGACAGCGCCCAGGGCGGCTTGATTTTCGGCCTTGATGGCGTCGATCTGCGCCTTCAGCCGGTCGATTTCCTCCTGGGAGGCGGCGAGTTGCTGCTGGGTGGTTTCGAAAGCGTCGTCTTTGCCCTTGAGCTGATCCTGCAGACGAGCCAGTTCAGCGGCGTTTTTGTCTGCTTCCCTGGCTTGGTTGATGGGCTGCAGTAGTAAATGTTCGTTGAAGGGTGGCACCTGCACCGGCGCGCCGCTGGTTTTGGTGTAGACGCGCACCAACCAACTCAGTAGGTTGTGGGTGGCGCGGGTGAGTTGTACCCCTTCGTTGTGACGCATACTAGCGTCGCTATGCACGGCTTGGTTGCCGATTTTATGGATCAGGCGGATTTGATTGAACAGGTTAGGGGCCACCAGTTTTTGAACCGATGCGCAGCATGGAGCTGTCGAAATCCGTACCGTGGAACATGCCGTGGTTGAAATGCTCGCGCTGGTCTGCATCGTGGAATAGCGCCGGGTGATGCTCGCGCAGATATTCCCCTGCCGATACCAAGAAGCCGCAGGTGCCGCAGGCGGGGTCGGCAATCGTATCCTGTGGGCCGGGGGCCACCATCTCCACCATCAGGCTGATGATATGGCGCGGGGTGCGGAATTGGCCGTTTTGCCCGGCGCTAGCGATTTTCGAGAGCATGTATTCGTAGAGATCGCCCTTGGTGTCCCGGTCTTCCATGGGGATGGCATCCAGCATCGTCACTACCCGCTGCAACAGGTTGGGGGTGGGGATGACGAACACAGCATCCTTCATAAAACGGCTGTAGGCGCTCTCCCGGCCGTCGTGCAGGTTTCGGATGAAGGGGAACACTTCATCCCGAAACAGTTTATACATCTCTCCGGCTTCCTGGTCCTTGAACTGGGACCAGCGCAACGGCTGCTGGTCAGCGCTGAAAATCGGGTCTTCGATGGGCTTGCCGAGGCGGTTGGCCTTGCGTTCCCGCAGGGTGTGCAGCTCGTCCAGGCGCTTGGTAAACAGCAGGTAGGTGATTTGCTCGATGACAGTGAGGGGGTTGGAAATGCCCCCGGACCAGAAGGCGTCCCAGACCCGGTCGATCTGTGATTTTAATGTGCCGGTTATCATAAAAAAATGCGTCCTTTTTTTGTTACGATCCCAAAATGTCAAGCTTGAACTCAACGTGGTGTGTCTCAGGGTATGAATCTAACTATAGACGTCTAAGCTTCAGGTGAGCAACACGTTGCCTAGCCGCTGAGCTGCTTTCCCTTTTAACACAACAGAGCTCGAGTAATCTTACCTGTTGTTCCACGTTTTCCTCTTTCTCTCGTCCGACTTAAACTATTATCTACTGGATAACAGCGGTCATTCTGTAAAATAATCAAAATGACTAAAACAACGCATCATTATGACGTATACTATGAGAGCGCAATCATCTTGCTTTGTCTCAAAGGTTTTTGTTATGGCAAAACAAATAGAACAGGTAACCGAAACGGTTATAGAAGGCATTAATGTTCCTGGCGCCGTTTTTACTGATCCAGTAGTTTATATTCGAATGGTCCGTGCTGGTATTCCGGGCGCTATCGTCAAGCAGGCCATCGATGAATTAGGCGGTAATCGAGCGCTTTTTATAAAGCTTCTCAATACCACGGCGGCTAACCTAAGCCGTTACTACCGAAAGAAAGTTCTGGACCGTACTGACAGCGAAGAAGTCCTCGATACCCTACGTGTTTACCTACAAGCTTTAAACGTTTTTGGTGACAAACAGATGGCTAGGGATTGGTTGGCCATGCCCATTCCCGCCTTGGCGGGGGAGCGACCTCTTGATCTTTTCGATACCTTTGAGGGGCGTCATCTGGTTCGAGCGACGCTGCGCAAGCTAGAACATGGCGAGTTCAGTTAGTGCAGCTATTTTGCATCTGCCCAGAACCGTTTCTAGAGAATTATTCGGGATTAGGGGCTAGCTATCGGGATGGAGGCCGCTGGAACAGGGCAGGCATCCCGGTACTCTATTTTGCCTTGTCCCCTGCCGTTGCTTTGCTCGAAATGGGTAATTACTTACCTTCACCCCGGTTGGTGCCTAAAAGTTACCGTCTAGGGATTTACCAACTGCCGGATTCTGTTGCTTACGCCGAATTAGCAATTCATCAGCTTCCTGAGGATTGGTCCCGCTATCCCTATCCAGACTCTACGCAAACGCTTGGCTCTGCCTGGCTCCACCAGTGCCAGACCTTGAGCTTGCTAGTGCCAAGTGCTGCTGTTCCAGCCGGACTGGAGCGCATTGCGGTCTTCAATCCCCGCCATCCAGATTGTCAATACCTGAAGTTAGTGACTGTCACCACTGAACTCTACAATAAGCGAGCCTTTAAAGGATTGTGATGGGTTAGAGAAAAGGTGCATTTCTCTTAAGCTTAGTCTTAGGTTTGCTGTGTGGAATTTCTACGAGAACAACCCTTGATATTGCCATTCATGACGGATGGACAACAAGTTGCACACCCGTAAATTTTTTTATTGTTTTTTAATACCCGCCACTACTCGAGACAATATGGCAAACTTAATGATACTGAACAAAGATTTTATTTTTTCAACCAAGGTTAATGGATCATGACCATTGCCATTCGTGCCGAATTGCCTGAGGCATTATTTAATCAGGCGCAAAATTACGTGCAGGAGGGATGGGCTAAAGATTTCGATGAATTGCTGACAGAAGCCTTACGGCGTTATCTCGAATCTCATTCGGCTGAGTTTACCCAAACCTTCATTCTTGAGGACGTTGAATGGGGTTTGCGTGGCCAAGACTAATACGCTTTTCTGTGTTGCTGTCTATATATGATGCAGGACCGTTGATACATCTTGATGAACTTTGAAACGGGCAGCAATAGTCCTGATAAAGTTGCTTTTCCCGGATTTCGTTGCACTTCATCCGGGCTACTGGCGGAATTCAATTTCTCTTTAATGTTTACATAGTAAATTAAATGAAGTATTTTTTACTATGTAAATTTCCAATCAAAAGCAATGCTATGTCCAATCCATTACCTAATAATGATCTTCACCATTTGCACAGCCTATTGGATACCGCTGCCCATGATATAAAGACCAGTGAACAAGCGCGGCTGTTGATGGCGGGTTTGGAAGCTGTCGTCCAAGAAGTGGCTAAACTATCTGACTCAGGCATGAAGCGGTTTGCCGGAGGTTTCAGAACCTCTTCCGGTCTGCTGTTGGCCGAGCTAGCCAACGCCGCCCTGGTCAACGAAGCCGGACAGCGGTCCTTGACACCTAACGAAAAGCTGGCAAAAGCCCATCTGAAAGGTATCATCGCCTTACGTCAGCTATTGGCTGACCATGGTGGAGCCTACAGTCCCAGCGAGGTGGCCCAGCTACTGGGGATTTCACGCCAGGCTGTCCATAAACGCACCCGCGCTAACCAGCTGTTGGCGGTTCACCAGGGTGAGAACCTGGTCTATCCAGTGTGGCAGTTTGAGGGTACTGGACTCGTGCCTCACTTTGTCGAGGCTTTGCAAGCCCTGGAAACCGCTAGCCAAATCGCCAAAGTTCGGTTTTTTTTATCATCTCAGGAATCATTGGACGGTCGTTCAGCGCTGGATGCCTTGAAAGCAGGCGAGCATGAGACAGTTTTACAGTTGGCCCAAGGCTTCGGCAAGCACGGCGCCCGCTAATTTATGACAACCCTGCTAGGTGAACTGGCAGTACCTAACGATCTAACCGATCAGGATCTTCCTTTATCTATTTTGAATCTCCCCGAGGTGCTGTATCGAATCCAGCATGAGGTTTATCATAACCCGCTGTTCTTCGGCAAAACTGGGTTAAATCGCTGGGACTGCCCAGTTGGTACGGTTCCGCTTTATGGAGTGTTATATACCGCTTTAGAACCCAAAGGTGCGTTTTACGAAACCCTCGGCTATGACATTAAAAAGCAGGTCTTTTCCGACTTGGAACTTAAGGAACGCAGGCTTTGGGCGATTGAATGTCAGCAACCGTTGATGCTTGTAGACCTAACCGGTGATGGGCTTGCTCGGCTGCGGGTGGATATGCGTTTGACCAGCACCCGGGAGTTGTCGTTACCCCAGGCGTGGTCGAGGGCTTTTCATGGTCATCCTAGCCAGCCGGATGGGATTCGTTACGTATCGCGGCATCAGCCTCAACTGCATTGCGCCGCCTTGTTTGAACGGGCTAAGGACAAGCTCTGGGCGGGAACATCGAACAGTCTCCATTATTGGCAACATCCTTTAACAGGAGACACGGCAGTGGATTACATCGAGGCCCGCGGAGGAGAAATAGTCATGGAGTCGTTGCTTCGGTAAAAAATAAAATGTAGTAAATGATAAATACCCTTCGTTTACGCGGCGGAGGCGACGGTGTATCTGCATACATTATTAATTCCATCATTATGAGAACTTACTCACCAACGTTGAGCCCACCGATGCATTCAACTATCCATCCCGCAAAAGGCTGATCCTGTGACGGCTGAGGTCATTCACGGAATCGGCACCGATATCGTCAAAATCGCTCGCATTCAAGAGAGCTTAGCGCGTTTTGAAGCGCGTTTTGTTCGCCGCCTGTTGACCGACGCCGAACTGTCCGAGTATCAAGCCAGCCGCCAACCCGAGCGCTTTGTGGCGAAACGATTTGCGGCTAAGGAAGCAACGGTAAAAGCCTTAGGTTTAGGGTTTCGAGAGGGATTAACCTTTAATTCCATCGGCGTGACCCACGATCAGTACGGTAAACCAGAGCTTGTATATCTGGGTGGCGCACTTGCTTACACCGAAAAAATCCGCATTACCCGAAGTTTGCTGAGTCTCTCCGACGAATTGGATTATGCCGTCGCATTTGTCGTTTTATTAAGACAGGCTACAGCATAGAGCGACCTGTCACAGCCCTTTTTAGAAATTTTCAGCGTTTATTCCACCTTGATAGGCTAGAATACGCGGCTTTTCTCCTTCTTTTCCTCTAATTGTTTGCAGTCAATACAGAGGTCTGCGGTGGGTCGTGCTTCTAAGCGTTCAAGACCGATCTCTATGCCACAGGCTTCACAATAACCATAGTCGCCACTGGCGAGACGTTGCAGAGCGCTATTAATCTTACGTAGTAGGTTACGCTCGCGTTCCCGGGCGCGTAGTTCAATAGAAAACTCTTCTTCTTGACTGGCCTGGTCATTAGGATCAGCCAAATGGGCGTGCTCGTCCTGCATATGGGTCACCGTCCGTTGGCTTTCCTGAACCAGTTGTTCGCGCCAAGCCTTTAAAATGACTGTAAAATGAACTCGCTGTTCCTGGTTCATGTAATTTTCAAGTTCGCTTGCCAAGTTGATCATTGAAATTGGCCTCTCATCGCTTCCATGTAATTGCTGATTGAGTAAGGTGATATAGAATCGTGATGAACTGTTGTAGCGAAAATTATGCCATTGTCTAATTTTTTTTAGAGTTTATGGCCTTTTAACGGAATATTCTCCTTTTATATAACTTTTTTTTATAAAAAAATAATAAATTTATTTTTATTAAGTATATGAAAATACGGTTATCATAATATGTTGATAGTTTTTTGGTTTGAAAGTTGATCAGCAATCGTTGTCTTTATATAAACGTAGTAGGTATTTATGGTAATGACATCTGGGCGTGTCGATGAATACACGAGTCCTTTAAACCGGGAGCAGGCGGAACACCTCAATCGCCTTATGGAAAATCTATCACCGGGTCAAATGACGTGGATCAGCGGTTATCTAGCCGGGGTCAACGCGGTTGCGGGACAGCAGAACCCTGTCCTATCGCAACCCCTGCAAACGGCTGTACAGAGCACGGAGCAACCTGCTATTACCCTTTTGTTTGGTTCGCAGACCGGCAATAGCGAAAAGATTGCAGACGAAGTGAAGACCCGTGCAGAGGCGAAAGGTTTTCAAGTCGCCGTGAAAAGCATGGGCGAATATAAGAAAAATCAGCTCAAAAAGGACAAAAACTTACTCTTATTCGTCAGTACCCACGGGGAGGGTGATCCCCCTGATGATGCTCAAGAGTTTCATGAGTTCTTATTAGGGAATAATGCGCCACGCCTTGAAGGCTTACACTTTTCAGTGTTGGCGTTAGGCGACAGCAGTTATGAACAGTTTTGTCAGACCGGCAAAGAGTTCGATGCCCGTTTGGAGGCGTTAGGAGCTGTTCGAATCCATGATCGCGTGGATTGCGACGTGGATTATGAGGACCTGGCTGAAACCTGGATTGAGGGGGTATTGGAAAAGCTGTCAGAGCAGTTGGTGGATAGCGAAACGGCCGTCTCTGCGGTGGCTGCCGTACCCAGCCCAGGGGCTGTTATTAAATCCATCTACTCCCGCAAAAATCCCTTTCCAGCCACTGTGCTCAGCAACATCAATCTCAATGGTCGCGGTTCTGCTAAAGAAACCCGCCATATTGAACTGTCCATTGAGGATTCCGGTTTGGATTATGAACCGGGGGATTCATTAGCGATAATGCCTTGTCACCGATCCCAGCATGTTGGAGAGCTGATAGAAAAGGTAGGGTTAGAGGCAAACGACTCAGTCAACACCTTTGACGGTAAGATGAGCCTCGACCGGGCGCTGACCCATCATTATGAAATGACCACCATCACGCGACCTTTTTTAGAGAAATACGCAGCAGTTGCAGAATCCAGTGAGCTTAGCGCTCTGTTGCAAGAAGCTAATCGCGAGGCGCTGGCGCAATTTATTCTAGGCCGTCATGTCATCGACGTCATAGAAGCCTATCCCATCAAGGGTTTAACGGCCCAGCAGTTCATCGATATGCTGCGTAAACTGCCGCCGCGGTTATATTCCATCGCGTCCAGTCATAAAGCTAATCCCGGCGAAGTGCATCTCACCGTGGCGGTGGTGCGTTACGAGTCCTTTGGACGGCAGCGGGAGGGTCTCGCCTCTACTTATTTGGCCGATCGGGTTGAGGGTGGAGAGACGGTACCTGTGTATATCGACACCAATAAAAATTTTAAATTACCGCAAAATCCTGATGCCCCTGTCATTATGATTGGTCCAGGTACCGGGGTGGCACCTTTTCGGGCTTTTTTGCAAGAACGCGAAGAGCTCGAAGCCAAAGGTAAAAACTGGTTGTTCTTTGGCGACCAGCATTTTACCACCGATTTTCTCTATCAAATCGAATGGTTACGCTATCGTAAAGCAGGTCTATTGAACGCCATCGATGTGGCTTTTTCGAGAGATCAAAACGAGAAGGTGTATGTGCAGCAGCGCATGTGGGAGAAACGTCAGGCGTTTTTCGCCTGGCTTGAGGAAGGCGCTCACCTCTATGTGTGTGGCGATGCCACCCGCATGGCCCCCGATGTACACAACACCCTGTTACAAATTATTCAAACGGAAGGGGGATTTTCTGAAGAACGAGCCATGGATTATCTAAAATCCATGCAGCGGGATAAGCGCTATCAGCGAGATGTGT
>CAYRGG010000030.1:0-47211 GCA_964423745.1 uncultured Candidatus Competibacteraceae bacterium
AATCTCGCTTTCCGTCAGGAGCAGAAAAAAGAGTTAGAAGCTGAAGCGGCCCAGTTAAGAGCTGTCAGAAAACGTATTCTTACTCAGTTAGAGATAGGTATCGTATCGCGATTGGACGTTTTTGAATCGGAACGGAGTTTATTGCAGGCAGAGCAGGATTTATTAGCCATTCATCAATTGATTCTCGGTGACACCGTGAGACTCTATAAAGCGTTGGGGGGTGGATGGCCTAAAGAAACCGTTACGGTGGATACCGCAAAACCTATACCCGTATCCAGTAGGCAAATTGAATGAAGGCGAAGGCAGGCAGCCTTTAAGATCTATATGGGGTATGGGGTTTTGGACTAGAATTTGTTTTGTTCAGCACTCTTTAGGGAATGGGAATCGTAAACAAACGAACTGCTGTCGATAGTTTGACCGGAAGAATCCACCACGATAACCTGCCAACGCCCGGTCATTTCAGGCGCTAAATCCTTGCGCGAAAAAACCCGCCAGCGGCTACCACCAATAGCAAAACTTTTTTTAGAAACGATGTTGCCGTTGTATTTCCAAAGGTGGGTAATGGTTTCACCCGACATGTTGCGGATCTCAGTGAAATAATACAGGGGCAAGGCATTTTCTCGCACAGGGATAACGGAAGCCATACGGTTAATGGGTTCCCGGGCCTCAATGCCTGTGGTGAACTGAGCCCGGGCCACGCCTTCTGTTGCAGCCCTAACAGAAGGCTTTTCCAGGGCGGCTTGCAGCGTAGCAAGTTTGGGATGGTTTGGATCGACTTGTTCAAGACGCGTTACATAGCTTTTTACAACATTCAAGTTACCCCGCTGTAACGCGGCCGTGGCCCAAATAATATAGCGGTTCGCCACTTGTTCTAAGCCTGCCATGGCTTTGGTATTAGCAGGATCCCGTTGTAAAACAGATCGGTAACAAGTGACGGCATTGCCTTGCCGTCCCGAGGTTAAACGATTAGCGCGAAAGTGATCGGTGCATTGGCCAAGCAGCTGGGCAATCTCTCTTTGTTGCTCAAGGGCGTTGGCTGCTTTATTTTGAAGATCTCGTAAACCGGGATGACCCGGTACTAATTGTAAACCTTGTTGAATAATTTCTAGGCTATCTTCATAGGCTTTGTTTTCGTAACTCTTTTGCGCTTTTGCAAGAAACGCTGTAGCTTTTTCCTGTTCCTCGATCTGGGTAGTGACTTGTGCCTCTAGCTTGCGTAATACGGGATGATTTGGCGCTAATTCAAGACCTGTTTGCAAAACCGTCAAACTTTCTTTTAAGGCGCCGCTACGGCGGTATTCGCCCACTTGACGAAGAATGCGAGAAAGGGTTTGTTGCTGTTTAGCCTTGAGTTCTTGGCGAAGCGCTAATAGGGATTCATGATCGGGTACCAGTCGTAAACCCTTTTCAAGTGCGGCTAGGGCTTTTGGCAACTGGTCATCCCGCTCATAATCCTGGGCCTGTTGTAAATACTCACGGACATCTTGTTGTTGGCGCTGAACGATAGGTTTGATGTCTTCTCGCAATGCCAACAAGTCAGGGTGTGTTGCGACTAAGCCTAACCCTTTCTGAATCAGTAGCAAGCTGTTGCGTAAGTCGCCTGCTTGTTTTTCCTGTTCGGCCTGTTGCAAAAAATTCTCGGCTTGGCGAAAATTTTGCACTCTTTCACGTAGTGCTAGTAAGCGCTCGTCTTCAGGTGCCGCATTCAGTCCAATGGCGATTATATTAAGACTTTGATCTATATTGCGTTCGTTAAAATGGTCGATGGCCAATGCTTCATAGCGAGCCGCAATTGAGCTACGTTGGTTGTTTGCAGCGGGTAGCGCTTCTAGGTAGCTGGCCAGGGATGCGTCCGGCGTTTCATAAGCAAAATCTACGGCAAAGTAAATGCCAGCTGTCAACGTTGCCGCGACAATACCGGCAAGCGCCCAGCGCTTGTAGGATAACCGTGATTTTTTAGAGAAACTGCCCTTTAGCGTAGCAGGAAGCTTAGCTAAAGACCGCCAAAAGCTAGGCAAATGCGTTACTTCCACACTGTTTAGTGCTTCAACAAAGGTCTCGGCTGTAGGAAAACGATCTTCAGGATTTTTGGCTAGCAACTGTTCTAAAATAGTTTGAAATTTTGCTAGCTCCCGAGGAAGCACGGGAACCGGCGCGGAGCATTGTTTTAGGGCGACGCCAATAGAGTTATCTGCCTGATAAGGTAGCTGAGCAGTCAGCATCTGATAAAATAGAACACCGAGGCTATACAAGTCAGAGCGGGCATCGATCTTTTTACCCATAATGCGCTCTGGACTCATATAAAGAGGACTGCCTACCGTGAATCCCGGCGCGGTCAATTGCATGGTGTCGTCAACAAAGCGAGCGATGCCAAAATCGGTCAGTACGGGGGAGCCGTCTTTACGAAAGAGGATATTTTGCGGTTTTATATCCCGATGTAATACACCTTGGCTATGGGCATAGCCTAACGCCTTGCTGATTATTTTGATAATGGATATGACTTCCTCTAGGGACAATCCGCTACGGATCTTCTGTTCCAATGTCCCGCCTGGGAAGTACTCCATGGATAAATAATAATTTTCCTTATAAGCGCCAAAATCATAGACCGTCACGATTTGTGAATGGTCTAGGCATGCGATAATACGCCCTTCCTTAAGGAAGCGTTCCGCAAAGTTCTCGTTTGCCGCGAGGCGCGGCTCCATGACCTTTAACGCAACTAACCTATGGAGGGATTCTTGTATCGCGAGATAAACCGTAGCCATGCCGCCCTTGCCAATCTCGCGTTCGATTCGATAGCCTGGAAAGTCCATACCAGGTAGTATTTCATTAAATGAACGTGTTGGAAACCTTAGTGGTTTGTGAACAGATTTCATCGTTGCAATGATTCCAATAAAGCGGCAATTAGTCTATTTTTTTAGATCTACTATAAAATACTATGTAGCCCTGCATATAAGCTATACCGCATGGCTTGTTCTAAGCAATGTGCAAAATTCACACTGTGCAAAATTCACAACGATCAAAACATCAGTTTCAGTTTGGCGCAGGCACTCATACCGGCTACGTCAGGCAACATAACGAGGACTCTTTTAGAGTAGACCTAAATGCCGGTGTATGGCTGATTGCCGACGGTATGGGTGGACGTCGCGCTGGTGATGTGGCGAGCCAAGTTGTCGCTCAAGCCGTCGGCGCCTCAATTCGACAAGGATTATCTTTGGCGGAAGCCGTTATCCGTTCTCACCATGCCATTCAAGATGTCGTGGAAAAGGGGACTGGCGTACGGGGTATGGGCAGCACGGTAGTAGTGCTAAAAATGGAGGATAATGCCTACGAGATCGCCTGGGTGGGTGATAGCAGAGCTTACCTGTGGGGGGGTAGACGACTGCGCCAGTTGACTCGAGATCATACTATTGTGCAGCATCTGCTGGACGCCGGTGTCATCAATCGTCAGGAAGCGCGTTTGCATCCCGCCCGTAATCAACTCACCCGCGCATTGGGTCCCCCCGAAACCCCGCAAATCGAGGTGGCCACCGTGTCTGGAACCCTTAAGCCTGGAGAACAGGTGTTGCTGTGTAGCGATGGCCTAACAACGGAACTCAGCGAAGGGCAAATTTCGGCCATATTAAATGAACGTCAGTCACCCCAATATACGGTAGAGCGTTTAATTCAAGCGGCGCTGGACGCAGGGGGCCGGGACAATATTACCGTTTTGTTAGTGCCTGCCATTGGCGAAGCCCCTGAAGATGAACCAGAATCCGACACGCAACCGGTTTCTACCCTAAATTTGGGGGAAAACACCGATCCGATGCCGATCTTGCAGGGTGACTTGCCACCGAGTCAACCGTCGTCAATTTGGGCGACAGTTTTGTTGGTTATGGCGGTTTCCCTAATCACCTTTTTAGGATTGCGTTTGTTTTATGGCTAGAGCATTTCCCATTCAACTGTACACGGCGTTAGCCTTCGGTCTCGGCGTGCTCATGTACTAAATGTACACTCCGCGCCCCTCGCCTCGACTGCCTTGTTTACAATTGAAGCGAAAAAGCTCTAATGTTTGGTTAGCTCTGAGTAATCACACTTATCATCAACAAATCCGTGGTAGAGGATCATCTTCTAGTTCTTCCAAAAAGCGTTGTCCGCCCAATTCCGTTTCCAATATCACTCCCGAAGACGGCGCTGTCTCGATGCAACCGATGATGGCTGCCGCCTCGCCTTGGGGCAGGGTCTTCCAACAGGCTAAGACATGTTCTGCGGCCGGTTCTTCCACCACGGCCACCACGCGCCCTTCGCAAGCTAAATAGTAGGGGTCGTAGCCGAGCATTTCGCACACCGAGCGCACCGGATCACGTACCGGGATAGCGGTCTCAAAGAGGCGTATAGTAAGGTTTGTGGCTCGACTTATTTCATGGGCCACGGTGGCTAGCCCGCCCCGGGTAGGATCACGCATAAAACGTAAACCCGCTACCTGGAGAAGAGTTTGGGTAAGGGGTAGTACACAAGCGCAGTCCGAATGTAAGCCCCCCTGCAGACCAAATTCTTCCCGGGCCAACATAACGCAGACACCGTGATCACCCACTGGGCCACTGACCAGAATGCGATCCCCTGACTGAATGTATTGTAAGCCCAGATCCCGTTGGGTTGCCCGCACACCAATGCCTGTAGTGGTGAGATATAAGCCGCCGCCATGGCCCCGGGGCACTACCTTAGTGTCGCCAGCTACAATCTGCACCTGCGCTTCCCGGGCGGCTTCGGCTAAGCTGGTCACAATCCGCTCTAGCTGGCTGATTTCTAAACCTTCTTCGATAATAGCGCTAAGACTCAGATAGCGGGGGGTTGCGCCGCTTACCGCCAGATCGTTAGCGGTCCCATGCACCGCCAGTTTGCCGATGTCGCCGCCAGGAAATTCCAGCGGTTGAACCGTAAAACTGTCCGTGCTAAACATAACTTCACCCGTTAGCGCCAATGGTACGGCATCGGCCTGAATGTCGAGATCCGGATTGCCAAGATGGCAGGCAAATACCGAGTCGATGAGGTCGCGCATAAAGCGTCCCCCGTTGCCGTGGGCGAGGGTAATCCAGCGATCGCGTTGCATGGTTTTATTGGTATTAAAAATGAAATTGGCTATTAGTAAGAAACTAGGAATTATTTAAGCGAGCAGTGCAGCTGCTTCCACCGCTTGGCCATAGCTCAAGCCCCCATCATTGCAGGGCAGCTTTTCAGAAAGATAGACCTGCACGCCAGCCGTCTCAAGTTTATCTTTAACCCGTTCCGCCAGTTTTCGGTTCTGGAATACGCCACCGGTCAGTCCTACGCCATCAAAAGTCCTGATTTCTCTGAAATGCAGGGTTTGCTGCACGACACAATCGGCCATACTGTTGTGAAAAATGGCTGCCCGTTGCGGGGCAGGAAGTTCTGTATCTCTTATTACACCCAGTAAAGGTGACCAGTCAACGCGGATAGGCTGCTTCCCGTCGGTTAGCAAAGGTAAGTCTACGCTGTCGTCACAATCGCCAGCCAAGGTTTCCAGCAACATGGGCCCTTGGCCTTCAAAGCTGGTGTATTGGATACCTGCTATAAGGGCTGCAGCGGCATCGAACAGGCGTCCGGCGGCGGAGGTAACGGGGCTATTTAGATTCCGCTGCCAGGCATGATAGGCGAGCTCCCATCCGGCGAGGGTAGGCGCGTTGACGCCTGTCTCCCAGCATAAGGCTGCAGCGGAGCGCCAAGGTTCACGCCCAGCCCGGTCACCACCCGGTAGTCGAAACCACCGCAAGCTGGCCAACTGTTGCCATTGGCCAGGCCGTCCCCCTAGGGTTTCGCCTCCCCAAAGGGTGCTGTCGGGCCCAAAACCAACGCCATCCCAGGTAAACATCAACCACTGTTTGACGCTAGCAAACTCGCCAGCCAGGGCGGCGGCGTGGGCGTGATGGTGAAAGATTTTTGTTACGGAAAGTCCTTGCGTATCAGCCCAACGGCCGCTGATAAAACCGGGATGAGCATCACAAACTAAGCGGTGCGCCGTTACACCGTAAAGCTGTTGCAGCTCATGACAAACCTGTTCCAGAACTTCTAGACTGCGAGGTGAGTCGAGCTCACCGATATGGGGGGATACCACCACGCGATTGCTCCAAGCCAGCGCCACGGTGGTTTTCATGTGACCCCCCAATGCCAACAGGGGTTCGCGCAGGGGTGTCGCCAGGGACAGCTCCAAAGGCGCATTGCCGCGTCCCAAGCGCAACGGTCTTGCTGCCCCGGCGATAACCCGATAAACGGGATCATCGGCGGGGCGTTGAATGGGTCGATTATGGTGGAGAAAAGCGTCCGCCACTTTTTCCAAGCGAATTGTCGCTTGGCGGTTATCGGTAATCACCGGTTCGCCGCTGATATTGCCCGAAGTGGCCACCAAAGGTTTCTTAAAATCACCGAGAATAAGGTGGTGGAGTGGGCTGTAGGGCAAAAATACTCCCAATTCATCAAGACCTGGAGCAAGACTTGGAGCTAGATCAGCAGAATTGCCTTTCTGTACCAGCACAATAGGGCGCATGGGATCCTTAAGTTGCTGCTCAGCAGCAGCGGTTAAATGTGTGTAGGTGCGCACCCTAGCGAGACCGTCGACGCCCTGCTGAGGAAACATGACCGCTAAAGGCTTGTTGGGACGGCGTTTGCGTTCCCGGAGACGCTGAACGGCCGATTCACGGGTGGCATCGCACAGTAGATGATATCCTCCAACCCCCTTCACTGCGACAATCTGGCCTGCCTTTAAAGCGGTTAAACAGTCAGCGAGAGCCTGTTCTCCTTGACTAGTATCACTATCGTCTATGGAAAACGTCACCTGCGGACCACATTGGCTGCAGGCGAGGGGTTGCGCATGGAAGCGGCGATCTAGGGGGTTTTGATATTCGGATCCACAGGCAGGGCACAAGGGGAAATCGGCCAGGGTAGTATTCGGACGGTCATAGGGGAGGGCGCGAATAAGCGTGTAACGGGGGCCGCACTGGGTGCAATTGATAAAGGGATAACGATAACGCCGGGCTAAAGGATCTTGCAACTCTGCTAGACAATCCTCACAGGTAAAGGCATCCGGCGGCACATGGATATCCGGTTCTCCGTGAGAGGCGCTAATTTGAATAGCAAACCCTGTACAGGATTCCAACGGCGCCGTTTGAATGTCTCCCAAGTAGGGTTGCGCCAGGGGAGGCGCTTCCTGAATAAGTGCTTGCTGAAAGGCATCCAAGACAGCGGGTTCCCCCTGGATGTGTATAACCACTTCACCGCTACAATTTTGCACCCAACCTTTCAACTTAAAATCATGGGCTAGTCGATAGACAAAGGGGCGAAATCCTACCCCCTGGACGCGACCGTGAACATACACGCGCCGAGCTATAGAGCGCACATGACTACTAGTAAGAGGATGATGATCCGCTGTATACATAGCTAGGAATCTTCCCCTGGGTTAGACAAATCGGAAACCTTGTGTTCGGGTGAAAAGGTATCGCTTTCCGAGGCAAGCGCCATTCTGACCAGTTTTCCCATGGTGAGACCCTGTACTAGGATGGAAAATAACACCACGATATAGGTGACGGCCACCAATAACTCCCGCTCCTGCCCAAAGGGTAATGACAGGGCTAAGGCCACTGAAATGCCACCCCGGACCCCACCCCAGGTTAGAATCTTGATCGCATGGGAAGCAAATTCAAACTGAAAGCGCTGCCGCATGATACGCACAGGTATGCCCACGCAGACAAGGCGGGTAAGCAAAATGATGGGGATAACTAACAACGCGGCAAAGAGATATTGGCCGCTAAACGTCAATACGATGACCTCAAAACCGATCAGTACAAACAGCACCGCATTCAGAATTTCATCCATTAATTCCCAAAAAGTATCGAGATTTCGACGAGTTATATTAGACATGGCAAGGGCACGGCCGTGGTTGCCAATCATCAACCCGGCCACCACCATGGCGATGGGTCCAGAAACGTGTAACTGTAAAGCAAGGGCATAGCCCCCTAGCACCAAGGCAAGAGTGATTAAAACCTCCACATGATAACTGTCGATACTCTTGATAAGCCAATAGGCAATATAGCCAATCACTAGTCCGAAAACGATGCCACCCACCGCTTCTTCAATAAAAAACAACGTCAGACTAGAAGCCGTCAGCGTTTCGCTGCCGGTGACAATGCCCAATAAAACCGTGAACACCACAACGGCCACCCCGTCATTAAACAATGATTCACCGGCAATTTTGGCTTCTAGACTGATGGGCGCCTTAGCGGATTTAAGGATGGCCAGTACCGCAATGGGGTCGGTGGGAGAAATTAAAGCGCCGAACAATAAACAATAGATGAAAGCAATCTCGATGCCGATAGCGGAAAAGATCAACCACGAGGTGATGCCGATAATGAACGTCGAGGCAATAACACCCGCTGTCGCTAGCACACCGATAGGCCATTTCCAATGAGCCAGTTCAGCCAGATCGATATGCATAGCGCCTGCAAAAAGAAGCAGGGATAACATGCCATGCATCAGCACTTCATCAAAATCCACATGGGCAATTAGAGCCTCTACCCGGTGCTCGATACCCTGATAACCTAGCTGGCCTAGCAAAACCATGATCAACGAAGCTACTAAAGCCAGCAGCATAACGCCGATGGTGGTGGGTAGCCGTATAAAACGGTAATTTAGATAACTGAAAACGGCGGCTAAGGTGATCAGTAATGCTGCGATGTCAAGCATAGATCCTTGCTTACCTGTAAACCATTGAGGTTGTTTATCTAATTAGGAGTTGCGTAAGTAAGTAGCCCGGATGAAGTGCAAAGAAATCCGGGGAAAATCTTTATATTGCTGAGCTTCCACACTTTATGTTGCTGAGTAAGTAGCCCGGATGAAGTGTAACGAAATCCGGGAAAAATCATTTAATCAGTAACACTTGCAATAGACTCTTTTTCTGGTACCGGTTTCGTGCGTATCGACTCCCGCACTCCCGTAGACCACCAGATACGACAGGCCCCCTCGTCGGAGACCATACACGGACCGATGGGGGTGCGGGGTGTGCAAGCGCGACCGAAGAGGATACATTCATTGGGATAAATCTTGCCCAATACGACCCGGGCACAATCGCAGCCTGGGGGCATTTGGCCAGCGCGTTTACGCGCTGTGTCGTTATAATCAGGCCATCGGTAACGAGCGTCATGGACGGCATAAGCAGGTTTTAAGGCAAATCCCGAAGCGGGAATGACGCCAACCCCGCGCCAGGTGGCGTCTACCACATCCATAGTTTGGTGGAGATGCTGGCGGGCCGTGGTGTTACCGCCGGGGCGAACAACTTCGGGATAACAATTGTCCAGAAAGACTTTACCTTCAAGGGTTTGCCGCAATACGGAATAGGTGGCAGCTAATAAGCTGACCGGCGTGAACCCTGCGATGGCCGTCGCCAGACCGTGTTGCTGGACCACGAAGTCCCAGTCTTCTGGGCCCATCACGGTGGCTACATGACCCGGCGCAATGAGGGCGTCGAAACCCGCTGTTTCAGCGGCCAACAGCATAGCTACCGCAGGCCAGGTCAGTCGACCCGATAATAAAATACTCAAATTGGCGGGCAACCCTTGAGCCATCATGGCGGCCACCGGCGCGGTCGTAGTCTCAAAACCGGCGGCGAAAAAGACTACGGAACGTTGCCTGTTGGCAGCTGCGATTTGCACCGCTTCCTGGGGCGATGCGATGGGACGAACATCAGCGCCAGCTGCGCGGGCTTGTTCAAGGGATCTTACCTGATTCTTGGAGACATTGACGGGCACCCGTAACATATCGCCAAACGCCAATAATATAACTCCTTCGTGCAGAGCTAATTGAATAGCCTGAAAAATGTCTTCTTCAGGGCAAATACATACCGGGCAACCCGGACCAGGTATCAGTTCGATGGATTTTGGTATTGCGCTACGAAGACCCGCCATGGAAATGGATCTTTCGTGGCCGCCACAAACGTTCATTATCTTTATTCGGTGCGGCAATGGTAGCGCATGGATGCGCGTTAACCAATCACGGGCGGAGGTAGCCATAACCTTAAACCTCGGTAACAAAGACGACTGATAGGGAATCGATCGTGTTTAACTTTCTTGCTCGGCAGTGAGAACTTGATCTAGTAACTCCCACATACTACGGGCTTCCTGTTCGGTAAGTTTTTGGATAGCGTAGCCTACATGCACCATGACGTGGTCACCGACGTTGATGGGTTCGTCTTGCAGCATAAACAGACTCACCTCGCGTTGGACACCTTTAGCTTCGCACTGAGCATTAAAGCCATTAATGGCAATAACTTGCATTGCAATACCGAGACACATAGTTTTTTAATAACCACCTGGATTGAAGGTTTATTTTAAAAACAATTCTTTAGCAAGTATGGCAGCTAAAACATCATTTGTTCAGGACTATTACTGCTGGTTCTAGAAAACACCGTGAACACGTCCCTGTAGACTTGATGACGACTGTCCAAACCGCCGACACTTCTTGCCAAAGCAACGCTAGTCATGATTCTTACCTGAGACATGTATTGAAGTTTATCAGGGATGTTTGCGGTTTGTTTTTAACAAACGTTGATAAAAATCAAATTCGCTGTAAAGAAGACTTTTTTTTGTCATAAAAAAGGTGTTTAATGCGCTCCTAAATAGAAGTTCCCAGCATTTTAATGAGTACACGCTCATGATCGGTGATGGTGCAATATTAGTGTGTTTTGCACAGGTGTTAATCAAGACAGGATGCGCCTGGGTAGTACAGCCTCTTCTATTTTGCGATAAAAATCTAACTTTATTAATTGGGTCAAGAAATTATTTTACGAATATACTTGCGTGGTATGACATTTGCTGCTTACCTTATCATGATAATGGTTCTTAATCGTTGCTAAACGATCAAGTTCAACAACCAGTAACCACGTGTAGTTACACCATAGCCCATTTGAGCCCCCTCAACCTTTGTACGTTTTGTAGTACCTTGTTAGGTCGATCCGGACCGACTATGTCGGCTGCGGGTCTTGTCCTGTTATTACCTGCCACTCGAAGGAGAGCTTTATATGCAGCAGTACAAGCACATCAAACGTTTTGTTGAACTCGGTGTCGAGGACGTACCTCAAGTAGGAGGTAAAAACTCCTCTTTGGGGGAAATGTACCGAGAGCTTTCCGAGAAGAACATCATGGTGCCCAATGGGTTTGCCACCACAGCGGATGCTTATCGGTATTATATTGATTCCAATGGTTTATTCGACAAGATCTCTGAGGCTTTAGATAATCTGGACACCACCGATGTTGATGCGCTTGCCAAAACGGGTCATCAAATCCGCGGGTGGATTCGCAATGGAACCATTCCCCAAGATCTGGCCGATGAAATCGTTGCCGCTTATAAGGAATTGGGTGGTGACACCACTGACCGGGACGTAGCCGTGCGAAGTTCTGCGACAGCAGAGGATTTGCCCGATGCGTCTTTCGCGGGACAACAAGAAACCTATCTGAATATCCGTGGCGCCGAAAATTTACTCTACACCTGTCGGCGGGTATTTGCTTCTCTGTTTACCAACCGGGCTATTTCTTATCGTACTCACCAAGGCTTTAAACATATGGATGTCGCCCTGTCCATCGGTGTTCAAGAGATGGTGCGCTCCGATAAAGCCAGCTCCGGGGTTATCTTTACCCTAGATACGGAATCCGGTTTCCGGGATGCGGTGTTTATCACCGGCGCCTATGGTCTGGGTGAAAACGTGGTGCAAGGAGCGGTGGACCCTGACGAATTCTATGTGTTCAAGCCCACCTTGAAAGATGGCTTTAAGCCCATCCTCAAGCGTCGTCGCGGTCGTAAATTGATTAAAATGATCTATGGCGATGATACGGCGGCCGGTGTGTCCACCCGTAATATCGACGTGGATGCACGGGATCAAGAACGCTTCTGCATTACCGACGACGAAGCGCTTACCCTAGCGAAATACGCGGTGACCATCGAAGAGCATTACTCCATGAAGGCCGGCAAAGCCAGACCCATGGATATCGAATGGGCGAAAGACGGCTTCGACGGTAAGCTATACATCGTACAAGCACGCCCCGAGACGGTACAGTCCGGTAAGAGCGGTATGATTCACGAGGTGTATAAGCTGGATAAGCGGGGTACTATTGTCTGCGAAGGCAAGAGTGTCGGCGCTAAAATTGCCTCGGGTACAACCCGGGTCATCGCCAGTGCCGAGAATATGAACGAAGTGAAGCCAGGGGATATCCTGGTGACCGATATGACCGACCCGGACTGGGAGCCGGTGATGAAGGTGGCTTCCGCCATCGTCACTAACCGCGGCGGACGCACCTGCCACGCGGCCATTATTTCTCGGGAGCTGGGTATTCCCGCCGTGGTGGGTTGTGGTAATGCCACTACGTTGATTGGACACGGTGAAGACGTGACCGTTTCCTGCGCCGAAGGCGACGTGGGTTATGTCTACGAAGGGTTATTACCCTTTGAAAAATCACAAATGGACTTGAGCAACATGGCTACGCCCAAGACCAAGATCATGCTGAACTTAGCTAATCCTGATATGGCGTTTGAGGTTTGCAAATTGCCCATAGAAGGGGTAGGTCTTGCGCGTCTGGAATTTATCATTGCCACCGGTATCGGCGTTCATCCCAATGCGCTTTTAAACTACGATAAGTTGGATCGCTCAGTCAGAAAACAGATTCATGAAAAAATGGCCGGCTACCCAAGTCCGTCGGATTACTATGTGATGCGTCTAGCGGAAGGGGTGGGTACCATCGCCGCGTCGGTGTATCCCAAACCCGTTATCGTGCGTATGAGCGATTTTAAGTCCAACGAATATGCCGCACTTCTGGGTGGTAAGGACTACGAGCCTAAGGAAGAAAATCCCATGATTGGCTTCCGGGGCGCCTATCGCTATCCCTCTGAATCCTTCTCAGAAAGCTTTGGTTTGGAATGTAAAGCCATCAAGCATGTGCGGGAAGTCATGGGTCTTGATAACGTTAAGATCATGATTCCCTTCGTGCGTACCCTCCACGAGGCCGACGAGGTGTTGGAAATCATTGCGAAAAATGGTCTCGCCCGAGGTAGCAATGGTCTGCAAGTCATTTGTATGTGTGAGATTCCGGCCAATGCTTTGTTAGCGGATGAGTTCTTAGAGAAATTCGACGGTTTCTCTATCGGTTCCAATGACCTGACTCAGCTGGCTTTGGGTATGGACCGGGATGCCGGCATGTCCGGTGGTGATGAGCGCAACGAAGCGGTGCTGAAGCTCATGGATATGGCCATTGAAGCCTGTAAAAAACACAACAAATACATCGGTATTTGTGGCCAGGCGCCCTCGGACTTCCCGGAAATCACCCGCTGGTTGGTGGAGCGAGGTATCGAGTCCATGTCCCTCAACCCCGACAGTGTGTTACCCATGACCCAGGTGGTTTTGGAGACAGAACAAAAGTTGGGCGTTAAATAAATAATCGTTAGCATTTTTTCTTTCGAAAGGTAGTTAGTAGTCAGGGGAGGCGGGATACCTCCCCTGATGAATCACCCAAAGTGCCAGTTACAAGATAAGCCGGAGGTTTTTTATTTTACTAGCGTGTTATCAACAACATCGTTTAGCGAAGGACTTGATTGGAATGTTGTTTTTGAATTTGAACAGTCAGCCCCAGGTGCTTATGCCATCTATTTGTATTTACTCTCTAATTTGCCAGCGCGAGGAGAAAGCCAATGACTGATAAGCCAACTGATATCGTACGTCCGTTGGACTTGACGCAGGAGAAGCGAACTGCTGGCCCGATCCGCACTCAGCGTCCCATTTATGTCGATATGTTGCCGCCATGCAATAATGCCTGTCCTGCCGGCGAGGACATTCAAGCTTGGCTGGCCCACGCCCAAGCCGGCCGGTTCGAAGAGGCATGGCAAAAGCTGGTGGAGGATAACCCCATGCCTGCTGTGCATGGACGGGTTTGTTATCACCCCTGTGAGAGCAATTGTAATCGCGCCAAATTAGACAGTGCCGTCAGTATCCACGCGGTGGAGCGTTTCCTAGGGGATATGGCTACTGAGCAAGGCTGGAAACCGCGTTTTGCCGCGGAACCCAGCGGCAAGCGGGTGCTGATTGTCGGCGCCGGACCTAGCGGTCTTTCCGCTGCTTATCACCTGGCCCGGTTAGGGCACAGCGTGGAAATTCACGAAGCGGGTCCTCTGGCCGGAGGCATGATGCATTTTGGTATCCCCGCCTATCGTCTGCCCCGGGAAGAGCTCAATAAAGAGATCAAGCGCATTGAGGATATGGGGGTAAAAATCGTCCTCAATCATAAGGTGGACGATATCCTAGCCGAGAAAAAAGCAGGCAATTTCGATGCGGTTTTTATCGCCATCGGGGCACATCTCAGTAAAAAGGTAGATATCCCTGCCCGTGATGCAGGTAAAATGTTCGATGCGGTGAGTTTTTTACGCAGTGTTGGCCAAGGTGAAGCGCCTAAGTTAGGCCGCCGGGTTGCCGTATATGGTGCTGGAAACACTGCCATGGACGCAGCCAGGGTTGCGCAACGGTTAGGGGCCCAGGAAGCCATGGTTATTTACCGACGTACCCAAGCCGAAATGCCCGCCCACGCTTTTGAAGCCGAAGAAGCTTCCGAAGAAGGGGTTAAGATGCATTGGCTGCGTACCATCAAAGAGATGGGAGAAGGTAAAATCACCATTGAGGTCATGGCTTTGGATGAAAATGGTCGACCCCAACCCACCGGTGAAATAGAAACTCTGGAAGCGGACTCCCTTATCCTGGCTTTAGGTCAAGAGACTGATACGGGTTTTTTGCGTCAAGTGCCTGATGTTACCCTCAAAAATGACGGTACCGTCGATGTGGATAGCAACATGATGACCGGCCATGAAGGCATTTTTGCCGGCGGGGATATGGTGCCCAGCGAGCGTACCGTCACTGTCGCAGTGGGTCATGGTAAAAAGGCCGCCCGTAACATCGATGCTTTTCTACGTGGTACACAGTATGTGAAACCACCTAAGCATGAGATAGCGTCTTTCGATAAACTCCATGTCTGGTATTTCACCGATGCGGCCCAGCGACCCCAGAGTCATTTGGAAATTGGCCAGCGCAAGATGGGCTTCCAAGAGGTGGTTGGAGGTTTAAGCCAGAAAGAAGCGTCCTATGAATCAAAACGCTGTTTATCCTGTGGCAACTGTTTTGAATGCGACGGTTGTTATGGAGCTTGTCCAGAGGATGCAGTTATTAAACTCGGTCCGGGCAATCGCTACAAGTACGACTACTCTCTGTGTACCGGGTGCGCTGTGTGTTATGAACAGTGTCCTTGCCATGCCATCGAAATGGTGCCGGAACCAAGTTGACACCGGTCAACAGATGACCGGTGATTGAGTTTATTTATGGGGAAACGTGGGCAGTATTCGGTGATGCGGGTACTGCCCCTGCAAGCGCTTAATGAAAATAGTGCGCTGGAGATTTGAGAATGGGTGATACACAAGTAACCACCATTGAAGCCAATGAAGCGACCGCCTATACGGCTTATCGCGTCAACGAAGTCTGTAGTATTTATCCGATTACCCCATCTTCTACGATGGCAGAGCTAGCTGATCAATGGGCTAGCGAGGGTAAGACCAATATTTGGGGAAATATTCCTCTTGTTGCCGAAATGCAAAGCGAAGGCGGGGCTGTTGGTGCGGTTCACGGCGCTCTGCAGACCGGTGCGCTGACCACGACGTTTACGGCGTCCCAGGGTCTTATGTTGATGATCCCTAACATGTATAAGATTGCCGGTGAACTCACCTCGGCGGTTTTCCATGTGGCGGCCCGCTCCTTAGCGGCCCAGGGGTTATCCATCTTTGGGGATCATCAAGACGTCATGGCGGTGCGTTCCACCGGCTGGGCTATGTTGTCCTCAAGCTCGGTGCAACAATGTCATGATATGGCGCTGATAGCCCAGGCGGCAACCTTAGAGGCAAGGGGGCCTTTTATCCATTTTTTCGATGGCTTCCGAACCTCCCATGAAGTCAATAAGCTAACCTTGTTGTCGGATGAGCAAATCCGCGCCATGATCGACGATGATTTGGTGCGTGCTCACCGAGCCCGAGGTTTAAACCCCGATAACCCGTTTATGCGCGGCACCGCGCAAAATCCCGATACCTATTTCCAAGGTCGGGAGACGGTCAATCCTTTCTACGCCAAAATTCCCGGTATTGTCCAAAAAGTCATGGATAAGTTTGCCGGGTTGACAGGACGTCAATATCATCTGTGTGACTATTTTGGCTCTCAAGATGCCGAGCGGGTCATCATCATCATGGGCTCTGGCGCCGATGTGGTCCGCGAGACGGTAGATTATTTAGAAGCCCAGGGCGAGAAGGTGGGTATTCTGCAGTTGCACCTGTTCCGGCCCTTCCCGGCTGAGCAGTTGATCAAAGCGTTACCGACTTCCGTCAAAGCCATCGCTGTGCTAGATCGCACCAAAGAACCGGGTTCCGCCGGTGAGCCCCTGTATCAGGATGTCTTAACCGCTTTCGCGGAAAGTATGGCCGATGGTAACTTGCCCATGGCGGCCATGCCTAAGCTGATTGGTGGACGCTACGGATTATCTTCCAAAGAGTTTACCCCGGCCATGGTCAAGGCGGTTTTTGATGAGCTAAAAAGAGATAAGTCGAAAAACCATTTTACCATTGGTATTAACGACGACGTCTCCCATACCAGTTTGTTTTACGATCCTGGCTTTATGATCGAATCCGACAAAGTGGTGCGGGCCATGTTCTATGGTCTCGGTGCCGATGGTACCGTGGGCGCCAATAAGAACAGTATTAAAATCATCGGCGAAGATCCCAACTTTTATGCCCAGGGTTACTTTGTCTATGACTCCAAAAAATCGGGTTCCCAAACGGTTTCCCATCTCCGTTTTGGCCCCGATCCCATCCGCTCCAGCTATTTGATTCAGTCGGCTAATTTTATCGCCTGTCATCAATTTAATTTTTTAGAAAAAACCGATGTCCTAGAAAATGCAGCCAACGGCGCCACGTTTTTGCTCAACAGCGTCTATGGACCGGATGAAGTTTGGGATCAATTGCCCCGTAAGGTGCAAGAGCGCATCGTCGAGAAGAAACTGTCTTTTTATGTCATCGATGGCTATAAAGTAGCTCGGGAAGCGGGCATGGGTAACCGCATCAACACGGTGATGCAAACCTGTTTCTTCGCCATCTCCGGGGTTTTGCCAAAAGACAAGGCCATTGAAAAGATCAAAGGTGCTATCAAAAAGACCTATATGAAAAAAGGCGAGGAAGTGGTGCAAAAGAACTTCCAAGCTGTGGACCAAACTCTCGCCAATTTGTATCAGGTAGATGTGCCTAGCCGTGTCACCAGCAAGCGCGAGATGCCGCCAGCGGTGCCCGCGCAAGCCCCAGAATTTGTGCAGAATGTGACGGCCATGATGATGGCGGGCAAAGGCGAACAACTGCCGGTCAGTGCGCTGCCTGTGGATGGCACCTATCCCACCGGTACCACTCGCTGGGAGAAACGCAATGTCTCCCAGTTTGTCCCGATTTGGGAACCGGAAATCTGTATCCAGTGCGGCAACTGTAGTTTTGTCTGTCCCCACAGTGTGATTCGCGCTAAATTCTACGACGAGGCTAAACTAGAATCAGCTCCTCAAGCGTTTAAAACTGCGCCCATCGATGCCCGTGGATTCCCGGATACCCGCTATACCTTGCAAGTATTGGTGGAAGACTGTACCGGTTGTGGTTTGTGCGTACAGGTGTGTCCGGCCAAGAGCAAAGAAGAAAGCGGTAAAAAAGCCATCAACATGGGCGCTAAGGCCCCTATTTTGGAAGCTGAACGAGAAAACATCAATTTCTTTGAAAAATTGCCGGTCAACAACCGCTCCCGGGTGGATTTCTCCACGGTACGTGGGGCGCAATTTCTGCAACCCTTGTTCGAATTCCCTGGCTCCTGTGCTGGTTGTGGTGAAACTCCCTATCTCAAACTATTATCGCAACTGTTTGGGGATCGTTTGCTGGTTGCCAATGCGACAGGCTGTTCCTCTATTTATGGGGGTAATTTGCCCACCACGCCTTGGGCCATCAACGAAGAAGGTCGCGGTCCTGCTTGGTCGAACTCGTTGTTCGAGGATAATGCTGAGTTTGGTTTTGGTTTTCGCCTCACTGCGGATCATCATCTGGCCATGGCGCAACAGTTGGCTACGCAACTTAAAGGCGAGTTAGGCACTGAGTTGGTGGAAGAGATTCTCACCGCTCCGCAGACTTTTGAGTCGGAGCTTCGTACCCAGCGGGAACGGGTGGCGGAGCTTAAGGTCCGTCTGATGAAAATGGATTCGGAGAAGGCTAAAGATCTGTTATCGGTAGTGGATCATTTGGTGCGGCGTAGCGTCTGGATCGTGGGAGGTGATGGTTGGGCCTACGATATTGGTTCCAGCGGTGTGGATCATGTCCTCGCTAGTGGCCGTAACGTGAATGTGTTTGTGATGGATACGGAGGTTTACTCTAATACCGGTGGGCAAATGTCCAAGGCAACGCCTTTAGGCGCCGTGGCGAAATTCGCCGCCGCCGGTAAGCAGATTGGTAAGAAAGATTTAGCCATGCAAGCCATCTCCTACGGTAATGTCTACGTAGCGCGTATCGCTATGGGCGCTAATCCCCAGCAGACCTTGCAGGCTTTCCGAGAAGCCGAAGCCTATGATGGGCCTTCGCTGATTTTGGCCTACAGTCACTGTATTGCCCACGGATATAATCTGCAGTTTGGCCTCAAACAGCAGGATTTGGCGGTGGCAAGCGGATATTGGCCGTTAGTTCGTTATAATCCTGAGTTACGCAAAACAGAACACAATCCGTTTGTGTTGGATTCGCCGCGGCCCAGGATTCCGTTGAAAGAGTATGCCTATAACGAGCTGCGTTATAAGATGCTTACCAAAACTAATCCCCAGGAGGCAGAACGTTTGATGGGTTTGGCGCAACAAGCTGTTTATCAACGCTGGGATACCTATGAAGATATGGCAAACCGCAGTGGCGAACAGTTTCAGCCTGCGCCCTAAACAAGCAAGCTAGTTTAAACGCCTAAACTTTGTCCCCCTTAGCTTTACCGTTAAGGGGGACTTGCTGAATATGCTATAGGCGTACGTAGCCCAGTTGACGACAATAAATTAGGGGGATTTTATGGATTTGAGCACAACGTATATGGGGCTGGAGTTGAAACATCCGGTGGTCGCATCCGCATCGCCACTCTCCAACTCTGTAGATGGTATTAAAAAGTTAGAAGACGCCGGTGCTTCAGCGGTGGTGATGTTCTCACTCTTTGAAGAACAGATTCGTCACGAGAAAGCGCGTTTTGATTATATGATGGAGACCACAACAGACACCTATGCCGAGTCGTTGAGCTATTTTCCCGAAGTGGAAGATTATCACACGGGCACGGAAGAGTATCTGAATATACTCCAGAAAGCCGTTGAAGCGACTGATATTCCTATTATCGGTAGTCTTAATGGCGTCACCAACGAAGGTTGGATTGACTATGCCAAACAGATACAGGATGCGGGCGCTAAAGGCTTGGAATTAAATATTTATTACATCCCTACAAACTTAGATACTTCAGGTAGGGATGTGGAACAGCGTTATTTGGACGTATTAAAGGCGGTTAAGGGGTCGGTGTCTATTCCAGTTGCCCTAAAGTTGAGTCCCTTTTTTAGTTCTATGGGGGAAATGGCAAAACGCTTAGATGAGTCCCATGCCGATGCCTTGGTATTGTTCAACCGTTTTTATCAGCCGGATTACGATTTGGATCAGCTGGAAGTGCTGAACAATTTAGAGCTGAGTACCAGCAACGAAATCCGTCTGCCGCTTTTGTGGATTGCTGTTCTCTATGGGCGTGTTAACGCTTCCCTAGCGGCCACTAGTGGTGTACAAAGCGAGCAAGAAGTCATCAAGTATCTTATGGCAGGAGCTGATGCGGTCATGTCCACCTCGGCGCTGTTAAAGAACGGTGGCGATTACATGGGGAAGTTGGTAGAAGGACTTAAAGGCTGGATGGAAAAAAGAGATTATGCCTCCGTTAAGCAAATGAAGGGCTCCATGAGTCAGCAGAAAGTGGCCGATCCGGATGCCTTTGAGCGGGCTAATTACATAAAAATATTGGAAAAATATAAAAACCCTTACACACCTGAAGGACGTTAATGGCTTTTGTAAGGTTACCGTAGGAAACGTGTTTAAGATATTTGATGAGCGGGTTTAGGGTAATACCCACATTTGAGGCAAAGTTATTTTGTCTGATAAGGCGCTAGTGGAGACTTGATTATGGCTGCAGTGCGTATTGCAGTAAACACAGGGGGTGGTGACGCTCCTGGACTCAACGCGGTAATCCGGGCTGTGGCTTTAGCCGGCACCCGCCGAGGTTGGGAAGTATATGGCATCAAGCGTGGCTACGAAGGACTGTGGCGGGATGATGGTTTAATCCGTCTAGACGCCCATGCGGTGGCTGGGATTACTCATATTGGCGGCACTATCTTAGGCACCAATAATCGCGGTAATCCCTTTCAGTTTGTCAATGAAAAAGGCGAAACCGAAGACAGCGGCGAACGGGTGGTGGGAAAATTCCGGGAACGGGGTTTTAGTGGTTTAGTGGCCATCGGTGGCGACGGTAGTTTGTCCATTGCCCGTAAATTGTATGAAGGTCATGGTATGCCTGTCATCGGGGTGCCAAAAACCATCGATAATGACTTAGAAGCCACCGAATACACCTTTGGCTTCGATACGGCAGTGGCCACGGCAACAGATGCTTTGGATAAATTGCATCCTACCGCTAAAAGCCATGAGCGTGTCTTGGTGGTGGAGCTTATGGGACGTTATGCAGGGTGGATTGCCCTTCACGCGGGTATTGCCGGCACAGTGGATGTGATTTTGCTGCCTGAGATCCCCTTTGATATGGAATCGGTGTATCGCAAAATTCGCGATCGGGAATCTAAAGGTCGGCATTTTAGTTTAGTGGTGGTCGCCGAGGGTGCAACGCCCGCCGGTGGTCAACGGTTTGTTCAAAAAGAGCAAGAGAAGGGTCGCGAGGTGTTATTAGGCGGTATAGCCCAATGGGTGGCCCAGCAGATCTCGGAAAATACCGGTAAAGAAACCCGCAGCCTGGTGTTAGGTCATCTACAGCGTGGGGGTCAACCAACCCCCTTTGACCGTCTGCTCTCGTTGCGTTTAGGGGCAGCGGCGGTGCGGGAAATCGAAGCCGGTAATTTTGGCACCATGGTAGGTTTGCAGAGCGGCAAAATTTGCACGGTTTCCCTGGAAGTGGCAACCCGGCGTATGCGGCAGGTGCCCATGGATTCGGATATCTTGGAAACGGCTCGGGATATGGGTATTAGCCTTGGGGATTAACACGTAAGTCCTTTGGGCATAAGTCTGACATCTAAAGAGAGCGATGCATGCCTAAGAATTTTCTAAAAAATGGGATTGTGCAAAGTGGGGCGAAGGATATCCGGCGGGCAGCCCAAGCCTTGGCTGCCCATATTCCGGCTCGGCTAGCGCCCCTGGCACGGGTCGCTTATAACTACAGTTGGGTTTGGCATCCGGACGGAGAACAGATCTTTCGTGACATCGATGCGCACCGCTGGCGGCTATGCCGACAAAATCCGGTGCGCTTTTTGCTGGACGCGCCGGAAATAGCTTTAGAACGGGCCGCCAGCAATCTAGCATTGGTGGATCGTGTCGATGCATTACGAGATGCCTTGGAAGATGAGCTTAATCGTTCTCCCTCTGAAGACGGTATCAGCCCAGAACATCCGGTGGCCTTTTTCTGTGCTGAGTTTGGGTTACATCGCTCGTTACCGGTTTATTCCGGCGGGTTGGGGGCTTTAGCCGGTGATATCGTCAAAGAAGCGTCGGATCGCGCCTTACCCATGGTGGGCGTCGGTTTACTCTACCGCCAAGGCTATTTCCATCAGCGTATCGACATCTCCGGCTATCAGCATGAGTATTGGTATGGTACCGATCCGGATCGTCGCCCTGTCGCTAAGATCACCGATGATCGGGGGGAGCCCATCACCATCAAGGTGCCCATTTGGGGTGAAGAGGTCAAAGTGCATGTCTGGCGGGTTGACGTGGGACGTGTGCCTTTGTTTTTGCTGGACACCGAATTACCCGAAAACTCTCCCCGCCAACGGTTTGTAACAGCACGTCTTTATGACGGTAATCGTGAGATCCGCCTTGCCCAGTACACGCTGTTAGGCGCTGGGGGCTTACGTGTGCTAGATGCATTGGGGGTGGAACCTACGGTGATCCATATGAACGAAGGCCATCCAGCGACGGCAGCCATTGAGTTGGTGCGCCGGGAAATGGTGGCCGGCGCCGATTTTGAAGAGTCTTGTCAACGGGTTCGACAGCGACTGGTGTTTACTACCCATACCCCCGTGCCGGCCGGGAATGAAACCTATACAGCCGATGAAATCCGTACCGTGTTTCCTACGGTAGCCCAAGACATGGGTATCGACTTGGAAAAGCTGCTTCGCTTAGGGCGCATTACCCCGGACAATCACGATGAACCGCCGGGAATGACTGCCTTAGCCATTCGTATGAGTCGCAGTGTTAACGGTGTCAGTCGTATTCATGGTGATGTATCACGACAAATCTGGCAAGGTTTATTCCCCGATCACGGGGTTGACGACGTGCCTATTACCCATGTTACCAACGGCGCTCATCTGCCCAGTTGGATCGCGCCGCTTCTGCGGCGTCTTTTAGATCATTATCTGGAACCAGGATGGTATAGCCAGGAAAAGGTCATGAAGCCGGCTACCTGGGAAGCAGTTGAAGATATTCCCGACGAAGAACTCTGGGCGGTACGGATGGAACTAAGTAACCGCTTGATACGCTGGGTAAAATCCCAAAGCGTGACGGATCGGCTCACCCGGGGCGATACCATGGACTATGTGTTAAAGGCAGCGCAGATCTTTGATCCCAATGTGCTCACCTTAGGGTTTGCTCGCCGCTTAGCCACCTATAAACGCATTTATCTGTTAACCCACAACGTGGATCGTGTCCTGAGTTTTTTGGAAGGGCCACATCCTATGCAGCTAGTGTTTGCGGGCAAAGCCCATCCTAAGGATGAGGATGCAAAACGCATGTTGCAACGCATGTTTGAGTTAAAATCGGACCCTCGGGTTGCCAGTCGCGTGGTATTTCTCGAGGATTACGATATGGGGACCGCCAGTATTCTAGTGTCTGGCTGCGACGTGTGGTGTAATCTACCTAGACCCCCCTTGGAAGCCAGTGGCACCAGCGGTATGAAGGCGGCTTTTAATGGCACCCTGAATCTCAGCGTGTTGGATGGTTGGTGGGCAGAAGCCTACGATGGCAGCAATGGCTGGGGTATTGACGGTACAGAAGACCCTGACGAAGGCGCTAAGGATCACCGGGACGCCACCGCCTTTTATGATTTACTTGAACATGAAGTCATACCTTTGTTTTACGACCGAGATGAAAACGGTGTGCCCCACGGTTGGGTAAAACGGATGAAAGCCTCTATTCGCACCATTGCGCCACAATTCTGCGCCACGCGCATGGTGGATGAATATGCACGTAAGATCTATCCTTTGTAGATTTAAAGCGCTCCTTTCAGCAGGTGCGCCTTGGCTTTGCGCAAACGGCCAATGCATTCCTGCATTGGCCAGTATGACTATCGCCCACTTCGGCTCCTAGCCTCCGTGGGCGATAAACAGCGTTTCGCCAAGGGCAACCTGCTCGGGGCGCAACGTGAGTGTTGAGGTAGGGTGGGCAACTTGTTGCCCACGCGCTCCTTATATGAGATTGTGAATTTCGTGTTGTGGATTGGCAAGCTCAGCACGGAGTTGGGCTTCTAGCCCTGTGCGATCTATCAAGTGTTGTTTAGCGCCATAGGCTTTAATCACTTCTTCAGCGTTTAACACCCCCATTAAAGCGGCTTCTTTACAGGGTTTATCTAGCAACAGTCCTGCTACCAACCCAGCCCCGAAGGCGTCGCCGGCGCCGGTGGTTTCCACTACTTTGATTCCCGATGCGGGTAATATGCGCCAACCACCATTGCCCCACGGGTTATTGGCAAAAACACTGACCCCTTTGGCGCCATCGGATATAGCTACTATGCTAGGACCATGATTTGCAAGTCGTCGTGCTAAATCTATGGTTTCGCCTTTACCCATTAAAAGATTCGCTTCTTCTCGATTTAGGATAAGCACATCGGTATAGTCAAGGATGTCCTGTATATAGGCCAGACCTTGGCTACAAATATAGGGGTTTGGATTGTAAGCCGTGCGCATCCCTGTGCGGTGGGCTAGGGCAAATAGCTGTTTTTGGGCAAGAAAGCTGTTATCCAGCATGGAGGTTCCGTATAGCCAGTGTGCCTGTAAACGTCCTGTTGGGAGGTGCTGAAACTCCAGCTCGTTATTGCAGCCTTTGAAGGATAGAATGGTGCGATCGTCGGCTTGGCTGGTGAGTATAAGGCTATAACCTGTTTCACCTCCCTTTTCGCCAAGAAAGGTGACATGGTTGGTCTGTAACCAATCCAGTAATACTTGACCATGGGTATCTGTACCCAGCTTACCCACAAAGGCGATATGAAAGCCAAGCCGGCTCAAGGTGGCGCAAACATTGGTTCCGGCTCCGCCGGGATGAAAAACCAGCTTTTCAATCAATAATTTACTACCCAAAGGGTAGGCGAGTAGGCGTTCCAGTACGGCATGACCATGATCCATCCCTTCAATCTGGATAATTTTTGCAGCGGTTTTGACAAACACATCCATGCCGGCGGAACCCATAACGATAACGTCAAAAGGCATACGCCATACGCCTTTGATAGTGTTTTAGAAAGCCTATACGGACAACCATATTGTTTCTGTCAATAAGGGGCTATGGAAGTAGAACGGGTTTGGGTCCGGTAGCAAAGGGTATTGAAGACCCAGTTAGCGTCGCTTCAAGGCCGTTGAAAAGGCGTTCGATAAGCTTAGGTCGTTTTGTGTAATCGACAATTTCCTCAGCACCGATCACGTCTTCAGCAACGTAGCGGATGTCGGCTAATTCATCCACTAAGCCCAAAGCCACGCTGGTGTCACCAGTCCAGACCAAACCACTAAAAAGTTGTGGATTATCTTGAAGCCGCTCGCCGCGTCCCGCTTGGACGGCCGTGATAAATTGTTGGTGAATTTCATCCAGCATTGCTTGAATATGGCGTATATCGTCTGATTGTTGAGGACTAAAGGGATCTAAAAAAGCTTTGCTTTCACCGGCGGTATAGAGACGGCGACTAATACCCAGTTTATCCATAGCTTCCACAAAACCAAAGCCATCGGCGCGTACACCGATAGAGCCAACGATACTCGCTTGGTTGGCGTAAATTTTTTGTGCTGCTGCAGCGATATAATAACCACCGGAAGCGCATAGATCAGCGGCGACGGCATAGATGGGTTTATCTGGAAACGCCTCGCGCAGACGTTGAATTTCATCATATACTTGACCCGCTTGTACAGGACTGCCACCTGGACTGTTGATGTGAAGAATAATCCCCTCACTATTATCGCTTTCAAAAGCAGCCCGAAGACCCGCAATGATATTCTCGGCACTGGCATCCGCGCCACTGGCGATGAGTCCTTCTATGCTGACCATGGCAGTATGATTTTCGTCGGTTTTTCCGGTATCTTGAGCCATAGGCGCATAGATCATCAATAAAATAACCACAAGATAAAGAAAAAAAAGGCTTTTAAAAAAAATTCCCCAACGTCGTGTCCGGCGTTTTTCTTTTAGCGCCTCAAAGGCTAATTCAGCCAACATATCCTGACCTACGTTTTCATGACCTTGATTTAAAGAAGGTGAGGCTGCTTTTCCTGGTTCATTCATCATGTACTCTCCAATTGTTCAATAACTCGCTTTAGGTCCTGATCTAAAGGGGCGCTGACAGTAATAAGACGATGACCTAAGAGTAGATCTAGGCTATGGGCATGTAAAAAAAGACGGTTTAGCCCATAACCCGCCATCCTTCGGTTAAAGTGAACATCACCATATTTGTTATCGCCAGCTAAAGGATGTTCCAGACTGCTGGCATGAACTCGAATCTGATGCGTACGCCCTGTTGTCAAAATTATCTTTAAAAATGACGCCTGTTTAAACAAACTAACGGGTTGAAAATACGTTTTAGCGGATTTTCCATCACTTGCCGTCTTGACCACACGCTCTTGGCCCCGTAGGCTCTTGCGAAGAGGCATGGAAAAATGCAAAACACCGTGTTGCCAATGGCCTTTGGCGAGGGCGAGGTAACATTTTTCCATAGTACCTTCTTGAAATGTGGTATGAATTGCCCGCAAAGTAGCCAAATTTTTCGTCAATATAAGACAACCGCTGGTATCCCGGTCGAGGCGGTGGGCTAACTGTAAAGACGGTGCGGCTGGACGAAGTAGCCGCAGAGCATCAATAATGCCAAAGCCGAGTCCACTACCTTTATGGACAGCAAGACCTGGCGGTTTATTAATAATTAGCAGATCCTGGTCTTCGTATAAGATGGCTTGCTCTAGTTGAGTCAATAGGGTCTGCGGTGGATAAACGGGCGCTGATGGGTCTGTCATCCGCAACGGTGGGATGCGCACTTTATCGCCAGTTTGCAGACGATAGTCAGGTCGGGTTCGAGATCGATTTACACGCACTTCGCCTTTGCGCAAAATGCGATAAACAACGCTTTTTGGTACGCCTTTTAGCATACGTAATAAATAGTTGTCGATACGCTGCCCTGCATTTTCAGAGCAAACTTCAACAATACGCACGCTGGGCCTATGCGGTGACAGATTTTCCATATCAAACGATAATAACAGTTTATAGACGATGGGGGTTGGCGGTTAGCCATAATGGGTTACAGGCAAAATGCAGCGTCAAATACCTACTGAATTGCAGCAAGATTTTGTTGCCCAATAACTTAACAAAATTACTTACATTTACTACTTGCGGAGTTATTTTAACGATAATTACAACCTTGCTAATGATATTAGGTTATATTTTGCCGAAATATGAATAGTTTTTGGTGCTATTCCCATCATTGAGATTGTGTATGTACTACTACCAAGGGTTTAGCCACACACCCGGTCCTAGCTAGCTGTAAGTTAGTTAGCAAGGTCGTACAGATGGCGCTCCCCGCCTGCGATCGGCTTTAGCAAAAAAGTTTGGCTTTTTGCCAATCTAAACCGATCTAGTTTCTTCCTGGCGCTAACGTTGAGTCATGACGTTTTGCAGCAAACGAAGATAAATAGGTGAAGGTTGAGCGCTCGATAAAATGGAGCGAATTATGAAGAGAATGCTTATTAACGCAACGCAGCAGGAAGAGTTGCGTGTCGCGATGGTCGATGGCCAGAGACTCTATGATTTGGATATTGAAACTCGAGGTCGAGAGCAAAAAAAAGCCAACGTGTATAAAGGGCTTATTACCCGGGTTGAACCGAGTCTAGAAGCGGCTTTTGTGGATTACGGCGCCGAACGGCATGGTTTTCTGCCCTTTAAAGAGATTACGCGGGATCATTTTGAATCCCAAAGCGGTGAAGGTGGTCGCCCGAGTATCAAGCACTTAGTCAAAGAAGGGCAGCAGGTAGTGGTTCAGGTGGACAAGGAAGAGCGGGGAACAAAGGGCGCCGCCTTGACAACCTTTGTCAGCCTCGCCGGTCGCTATCTGGTACTGATGCCCAATAATCCCAAGGCTGGCGGCGTATCGCGCCGCATCGAAGGTGACGATCGCCAAGAAATTCGGGAAACCATGAATAATTTGGACGTGCCTGAAGGTATGGGACTCATTGTGCGCACAGCGGGTGTAGGTCGCTCCGGCGAAGAGTTGCAGTGGGATCTTGATTACCTATTGCACCTCTGGAAATCCATCGAGACGGCTTCTCAAGAAAAAAAGGCGCCATTTCTTATCTATCAAGAAAGCAATATTATTATCCGCGCATTGCGGGATTATTTACGTGTCGATATCGGAGAGATTTTGATAGATGATCCTAACGCCTATCAAACGGCACAGGATTTTATCCAACAGGTGACACCCACCTATCTCAACAAACTAAAGTTGTATCGCGATCAAACACCGCTATTTACCCGTTTTCAGATCGAAAGCCAGATTGAAACCGCGTATCAACGAGAAGTGGCTTTACCCTCAGGGGGCGGCATCGTCATCGACTATACAGAAGCGTTGGTGTCCATCGATATCAACTCAGCACGGGCCACCAAAGGCAGTGATATTGAAGAGACAGCCCTTAACACAAATCTAGAAGCGGCTGATGAGATTGCCAGACAATTACGTCTGAGGGATTTGGGCGGTTTGATTGTGATTGACTTTATCGACATGACGTATTCCCGAAACCAACGTGAGGTGGAAAAGCGATTGCGGGAATTACTGAAAATGGACAGAGCTCGAGTGCAATTGGGGCGCATATCTCGATTTGGTTTGTTAGAAATGTCCCGCCAGCGTTTGCGACCTTCGTTAGATGAGGCTAGCCATATCGTCTGTCCACGCTGTGATGGCCAAGGGACTATTCGCAGTGTTGAATCAGTAGCCCTTTCGGTACTGCGGCTTGTCGAGGAAGAAGCCATCAAAGATAAAACAGGCCAGGTTTTTGTTCAACTGCCCCTCAAAGTGGCTACCTTTTTACTGAATGAAAAACGCGAAGCCATTCGATCTATTGAAATAATCCATAACGTAAAGGTAGTTGTTGTACCACAAGCGTCTATGGAAACCCCACATTTTAAAATTACCCGTCGGCGCAACGACGAAGTACAGGATTTCCAGGAAGCCTCCTATACGTTCCACGATCAGGTAGAAGAAGAGACCATCGAGCCATCGGCTATTTCACTCCGTGGCGCTGAAACACCCGTGGTTGGATCTGTGCAGCCGACAAAACCGGTACCACCTTCTGTTGCTGTGACGTCTGATCAGAACCAACATCCTACTGGATTTTTGAAATGGTTATGGCGTAATTTACTAAACTATTCCCATTCTGACTTTGACAAGGACGCTCAAGAAACCCAGGACCAGCGGAATACTGCAACCCCGCAAATGGATAGAGATTCACAGGAAAGTGTACCGCCGCTACGACCGCGTAGGCGTGGTCGGCGTCGCCGTGGGGGAGAATCCCCAGAGGAATCTGGGCGCAATAAAACGATCCCAGAAACCATACCTGAAACCCCTGTAACCACCTCTCAAGAGCCACTTAAAGAGGCTGCTAGTCCAAAACCGGAACCTGCGTCTGAAGCGGAGCAAAGGGAGTTACCCCGTAGTGGCAGTCGGCGTGGTCGTCGAGGTGGTCGGCGCCGCCGCAAGCCTGAAGCCTCCGCAAGCGACACTACGGCTGACAAGACAGGGCATGGGCGGGGGCAGGCTGATGAGAATGTTGTAGATGAGCAGGAAACCGAATCGAAAACGGTCAAACTCACAGAATCTGTTGCAAAGGTCAATGGTGAAGCAACACCGCATAACGATTTATCTGCTGCCCAGGAAGATGCTCTAGACTCCATCTCCACTGAGCGGAGAATACGCACTGGCCGACCACGTATCCCCAAAGCAGCATCCCAGCGTCAGCCGCAAGATGAGCAATCCACTGAGTTGCAAGCAGATGAGAAAAACGCCGCTGAGCAACTGCGGGTTGATGATGGAAAGGACGCCTCAGTTGAACTCTCAGCAACTTCGGATCAAGGGAAGGATAATCAAATTGTTAAGGGAACACACGACGAGGGTGTTGAGAACACAGAGCTATCTCAGGCTACTGAGGAAGCCTCGCCAATTGCTGAGGAAACACTGCTAACAGGCTCGCTATCAACGTCCAACAACCAGCAAGAAGCGCCACAGCAGGTAGATGTTTCTCTAGAAACGCAACCATCCTCTACCCAGGAAACGACCTTAGAAGTTGCACAGGATAATCACCCCCAGCAGTTACCGTCTGCTTCGGAAGCCAGTGGTTTTGAAGAATCCGCTTCATCCTCTGAGTCAAATCCCACAACCAGTAGTCCTCAGAATGACGAGCATAATAAAGAAACTAAATCCACGGTAACTGAGGCCGAGATTATCCCTCAGGATGAGGCTATCCCTCAGGTCCAGGAGGCCGAGGCTGTGCAGGCTGAGATTACTCAGTCAAATAATGACCCGATACAAACTGTCCATGTAAAAGAAGATGCACAAGACACCAACCAAGCAGTGTTCAATCAAAACGATGAATCTTCGTCATCGGAGTTGTCAAATGAACACGATCAAGTGACCGACAAGCAAATGATTGTTGAACATACTTCAGAGCAAAAAGCCTGGTCTACTCAGGTGTCAACCTCTGAAGATAAACAAGATGATCATCAAGCTTGAGGGCTATGTATGGAAACAAGCGATCTTATCATCTATCAACTTTCCATAATGTCATGAAAGCTGGTAAAGGCAGGTCCTAAAAGCAGACATCGCTTTAAGAAGCGAAGTAGCTCGAGTTTGAAGCAGGACACGGCACTAAGCTAACGTTTTCTTGATGAGTTGCTAACTCCTCGGTAAACTGATGTGGCTACACTTTACCGAACAGTTTCAGACAAGCGTAACTAAACTCTTTAAGAGGCAATGATAAAGATGTTTATCCACACGAACCTGCGTAGATCTACGGCCAGACGCGGAACTTGTACGGCGAAGATTTTAGCCGGAACTTTAGCTCTGAACCTGTTGACTATGGCGCTAACGGCCTTGCCGGCTTCGAAGGCCCTTGCTAATATGTCTGGCGAGAGCGGCGAATATGTCTGCGACGGCGGGGGCATGAAGTTCAACCCAGGGCACTATCTCCAGTTTGGGAAAGACGCCCCACCGTCCCGCTTGAAAAAGGCTGCGGACCATCCAAAGGTAACAGGCGCAGTCGCCAAGGTTGCATGGAAAACCCTGGAGCCATACGAAGGGCAATACGATTTTTCGCTGATAGATCAATACCTGGAAGTTTTGGAACCCAAGAATAAACAGCTTGCCTTCCGCATCTTTGACCGGGACTATAACCAGCCGGACTATATAGTGCAAAGGGGTGGCACAGCCATACAAAAGGTCGGTCACGAATCCCGCACCATCAAAATGTGGGAACCATGGGTCATGGACCGCCACCTCGCACTACTTAAAGCAATTGCCGAGCGATACGACAACCATCCGAATTTTGAAGGGGTTATAACCTGGGAATCGCTATCCGGCGTTCATGAGCGTCAGGGACACGGTTATTCCTGCGATAAATTTGATCAACAACTCACGAGACGCACACGTGAAGCCCAGAGCTACTTCAAACATACAATATTCTGGTCGAATTTCACCTTCTATTGTAAAAAAGAGCCGGGCATTCAAAAAATGATCGATATCATGAAGCAGAATGGGGGCGGTATAGCCTGGGGGGACTCGTCACCAAGCCGCGTTTTGCTTGGCGAGAAAGTTGCCGCTCGCAACAAAGGGGCGATTCCTGTGTTCCCGAACGGGGATACAACCTATCTGATAAGCAGCGAATCCCTAGAAGATGTTTACCGTTACCAGAGCCAACAGATCGGCGCCACCCATATTGCATGGAGTACTCACCATTACAATCGTGAAGGTAAGAATCCGCGTCAAGGAGACTGGATGGATGAGGTCTACGCGGTTATTCGCAACCATCCTGAGATGAAAAACAAGGCCTGCCCGTCCAACATGAAGTGCATGACCAAGGATAAGAATATATGCAAATCTAAACGAGTGACTCTCAAATAGATATTTGAGGGTTTTGCAGGGCTGTTCGGTTCAACCCTACCTACATACATGCCGCCCCCCTTTTTTTCAGTTTACAAATAGACGACCTGATAGGGATTGAGGATGCTTTAAGAGCTGAATAATAGAAGCGTGATAAGGTTTGAGGTTTAACATCAGCCCCCGATTCACCCACCGTTTGCTCAACTGCTTAGACAGCCCTTGTTGACCTAAAGCAGAGCAATGCAAAGCGGTTAACAAGTAGCAAGGTTAGTTTGTTCTACAAACGATATTTTTCTCGAATGTGATTTAACAAAGCCACCGCAGCCTCTTCCACTAACGTCATTACTTTTTCAAAGCCTTTTAATCCACCATAGTAAGGATCAGGCACTTCTTCCTCTTTTAGTTCGGGTGCATAATCCAGGAATAACTGAACCTTAGATCGATAATTGACTTGCGGACAAGCATCGAGCAAATGTTTATAGTTATTTTTATCCATAGCCAGTATATAATCGAATTTAGCAAAGTCGTTGACGGTGACGGGTCGAGCTTTAATAGCGCGTAAATTGACGCCACGACGATTGGCGATTTGCTGGCTGCGACGGTCAGGGGATGCACCCACATGATAGGAATGAGTGCCTGCCGAGTCAACATAGATGTGATCGGCGAGTCCTGCATTTTGCAAGAGATGGCGAAAGGTACCTTCAGCCATAGGGGAACGGCAGATATTACCCATGCATACGAAAAGGACTTTAATATTTATGGTCTTTTGACTTTTTTGGCGCTTATTAGAAGACGAAAAAAGATTCATAGCGCGTAAAAATGTCTATTTCCGTCGAGTACGCCTGTTACCCTAATCCGTTCCCATCAAGCCTGATCATCCAAGTAACATTGCAGACGCGCTAGATCGTCCGCCGTGTCAACCCCGGGTGGTGGGATTTCCTCAGCCTCTTGGACGTGGATACGGATACCCTGCCAGAGCGCCCGTAACTGTTCCAGAGATTCAGCTTGCTCCAGGGGGCAGGGGGGGAACTGGGAAAACCGCAGCAAATCCCCTGCCCGATAGGCATAGAGTCCAATATGTCGAAAATAAGGACACGTTTCCAGTGGCGGTATAGCACCCGTGTCGTGGTGACGATTTGTAAACCCATCGCGATGGTAAGGGATTGGCGCCCGACTAAAATAGAGAGCATAGCCACTTGCATCTAGAACCACTTTAACCACATGGGGATCGAAGATATCCGCCTTGTGGGTAATCCCTGTGCAAAGGGTTGCGATACCGGCCTGCGGATGATAGTGAAGATTGTTTGCCACTTGCTGCAAAAGCTTAGGAGGCATAAGGGGTTCGTCACCCTGAAGATTAACCACGATGGTGTCCTTTGCCCAACCCCGTTGGGTGACTAACTCGGCAATTCGATCAGTACCTGATCTATGGTCGTGGGAGGTCATCAGTACAGGTGCATGAAAACCTTCTGCAACGCTACGAATTCGTTCATCGTCGGTGGCGATGATGACTTCCTCCGCGCCGCTTTCCAAGGCTTTGCGATAGACGTGTTCAAGAAGTGGGTGTCCTGCTAATTCTCGCAGCGGTTTACCAGGCAGCCGCGTGGCACCGTAGCGGGCGGGAATAGCGACGCAGAACTTGGTCATTTTGAAACGTCCTCGTCCTCAGCCAGTCGTCTTGCTTCCGACTCTAACATCACCGGTGTGCCATTGCGAATAGGATAGGCGAGCCGACTAGCTTTACAAATGAGTTCCTGACGTTCTTTGTCATAGATAAGCGGTGCTTTGGTAACCGGGCACACAAGAATTTCTAAAAGCTTTTTATCCATTGCGTTAATGCTCAGATTTAGGCGTTTTGTCAGGGATTTTACTGACACATTGCGCAAGACGTTTAAGGATTTGCTCTTCTAACAGAGGGTCGAGCCGGGCTTGCACCGGAATATACCAAAACGAGTCCCGCGCCAGATGTTTACATTTTACCGCATCTTTCTCCGTCATAAGCACTGTGAGGTCATCTCCAAAAGCAAGATCTGTTGCGGTAAACCTGTGATGGTCAGGGAAGGGATGATCTATAGTGCGAATACCTCGAGAACGAAGAAAATTAAAAAATCGACTAGGATCGCCAATGCCTGCCACAGCATGAACAGCAGTTGTGCGAAATCCTGTGAGTGAACAGGTTACGCTGGAATCCATAAGATTGACCGCCCGTTCCCCCACCAGGGTCATGGCGTGTTCGCTGCGGTTTGTTCCGTGTTCTACCACAAAAGATACTTGTTTAAGTCGTCCCCGAGGTTCCCGTAGGGGTCCCGCCGGTAAACAGGCGCCATTGGCAAAGCCACGGTTATAATCCACCACAGCGATTTCAATATCGCGCCCTAATGGATAGTGTTGTAAACCGTCATCGGCAAGAATGACGTTACAAGCGGCTTTATGGGTAATAAGCAGTTCCCGTGCCGCCGCTACACGGTCAGGGCCGACCATTACCGGACAAGCACAACGATGTGCTAGTAGCACGGGTTCATCCCCCACCTCTCGAGGATCGCTAAGCGCAGTAACCGGACGTGGCCAATTTTGTGCATTGCCGCCATAGCCGCGGCTGACGATGCCTGGCTGATAGCCATTATCCTTGAGTAGCTGTGCCAAATATATCACCAAGGGGGTTTTGCCGGTGCCGCCGACGGTGATATTGCCCACCACAATAACCGGTACACCTAGCTGAGATGATTTCAAAATTCCCCGCTGATAAGCATAGTAGCGCGCTGTTGCAAAACCTGTGTAGACAACGCTAAGGGGCCAAAGCAGCACGGATACCAGGTTTACCGATTGCCAATAATGTGGTAAAGACTGCATGGCTTTAGGGGCTCTCCGGTGAGACATCTTGCTGGTTGTTCAAGGTGGCGATAGCCAAACGCCGAAAACCCAATTGTCCAGCAATATCCATAACGGTTACTACCGCTTGGTGAGGCGTGTTCGCATCAGCCCGAATGATAAAGGTTTGCTCGCGGTCGCTGGCAGCGACTACGGCTAATGCCGTTTTAAGAGTTTGTGGTTGGTTGTCCGCTAAAAGCTGACCGTTCACCCGATAACGCCCGCTGGCATCAACCATAACTTCCAAGGGGGTTTGTTGTTCTTCAGCAGGTTGTTGCTGGGAAGCTTCAGGAAGGTCAATGCGGATATCCGACTCTTTACGAAAAGTGGTGGACACCATAAAAAAAATCAATAGTAGAAACACCACATCGATTAAAGGGGTCAAGTTGATATCCGGTGCTTCCCGGCGTGAGGGATGCAAGTTCACAAAAATCTCCGTTAGGTCAATTAGCGTGAGTGCAAAAAAAACTTACGCCATACAATGCTAGTCTAGCAAAGATAGAAGTTGATTTATTTCACTGTTTTAATCGAGAGAAGCGGATGAGGTTTGGTCGAATGATAGGGTATGAAGAATATCGACCAAACGCATGGCTTCTTCTTCCATCCGTACTACGAGGGTTTCCACTTTGCCGCAAAAATAACGATAAAAAAGCAAACTTGGGATAGCGACGCTAAGTCCCGCTGCCGTGGTAATCAGCGCTTGGGAGATACCTCCCGCTAATTGTTCCGCCTCTCCCGTGCCTTCCATGGAAATAACCGTAAATACATCAATCATGCCCACCACAGTGCCCAGTAGTCCCAGCAGTGGCGTGATAGCGGCAATCGTACCGAGAGAATTAAGGAAACGCTCTAGCTCATGGACCACATGACGTCCAGTATCTTCAATGCTTTCTTTGACGATGTCTCGGCCGTGTTCTCGGTTGGCGAGACCCGCGGCGACAATTCGACCCAGGGGTGATTTGATGGCCAACTTATCTAGATTGATGTCGGGGATTTTGCCAGTTTTACCCCAAACCCGTAAGGTCTTAACGAGGTTTTTAGGTAGTACCCGTTGCTGCCGCAATGATAAAAAGCGTTCTACAATAATGGTCAAAGCGATCACTGAGCAGGCAATAATGGGCAGCATTAACCAGCCGCCGGCTTTGATCACATCTAACACTCCATTGAATCTCCATGGCTACCCGGGAATTCCGAAACGTGATAATACTGTATTTGCAAGACAGGACGTAAGTGTTTAAGCAAAACTTGAAGGTTATTGTTATGTCCGTATTTAATTATGGTTCCAAACCGTTATGACTTTGGCTTCGCCTTTTGAGCGACGCCTTAAATGGTTTCTCGATGGATCCGAATGGAGACTGTTGCAACAGGGCCGTGTTGGGCTTGAGAAAGAGACCTTACGGGTTGGTCGTGATGGTCATATTGCCCAAACTCCTCATCCAGCCTCATTGGGCGCCCCGCTAACCAATCCCTATATCACTACCGATTACTCGGAGGCCATGCTGGAGTTTATTACTCCGCCGCTACCGGGACCACAAGCAGCCTTGGAGTTTTTAACCCGTGTTCATCAGTTTGTTTATGGCAACGTGCAAGAAGACATGCTATGGACCACCAGTATGCCCTGCGTTGTCGCAGGTGAGTCTGGGATTCCTATTGCTGAATACGGTACTTCTAACTTGGGTAAGCTAAAACATATTTATCGACGCGGTTTAGGCTATCGTTATGGCCGGGTAATGCAAGTCATCGCAGGCGTACACTTTAATTATTCATTACTAGAGGCGTTTTGGCCGGTGTTCCAGGACTATGAAAATGACAGCAGGGCTTTGCAAGATTTTCGCTCGGTGAGCTATTTTGCGCTGATTCGCAATCTGCAGCGTTTGGGCTGGTTGGTTTCCTTTCTTTTTGGCGCATCTCCTGCCGTGTGTAAATCTTTCTTAGTAGGTGGTTCCACGGGATTACGTAAATGGGATGCTGATACTTATTATGCCCCTTATGCCACCTCCTTACGCATGAGCGATATCGGTTACACCAATCGGCAAGAGAAAAACGCGGGCTTAGCTATTTTGTATAATAGCCTTGACGAGTATCTCCATAGCTTACACTGGGCAACCACCACGTCCTACCCTGACTATGAAAAGATCGGTGTTGTGGTCAATGGTGAATATCGCCAGCTCAATACTTATATTCTGCAAATCGAGAATGAATACTATAGCTCCATGCGACCCAAGCAGGTGCAGCGTGAGGATGAAACGCCGAGTCTAGCCCTAAAACGACGGGGTGTTGAGTACGTGGAGTTACGTTCCCTGGATGTAAACCCCTACGATCCCACCGGGGTGAATTTGCCACAATTACGTTTTTTAGAAGCTTTTCTGCTTTATTGCTTGTTTCAGGCAAGCCCTCCTATCAGTCCTGAAGAACACCGGGAAATCGATGAAAATCAGCTTAATACGGCATTGCTAGGGCGAGATGGTAAACTAAAATTGCAACGTCAGGGCGAAGCCGTAAAATTAAAAGACTGGGCGAAAGAAATTTTAGAGGGTATGACTGGACTTTGTGAGCTACTCGATAGAGACCGCAACAATGCTGATTATACCCAAGCCTTAGCGCAACAGAAGGCTGTGTTACGGGATCCGGAGCTTACTCCCTCCGCCAGACTACTGGCCGAGATGCGCGACACCCAAAAAGGGTTTTTTGCATTTGCTAAACAGCAATCGGCAAAACATAAGACCTATTTCGAGGGATTACCCATAGACCCAGAAAATATGCGCTTTTTTGAGGAACAAAGCCGTCAATCGTGGTCAACGCAACAAGCCCTGGAAAGCCACGATAGGCTTTCCTTCGCAGCGTATTTGCAGCGCTATTTAGGGCAATCTCAATCATGATGTACTTACCAGAGAGACATCACAAGGGTTTATGATTATTGTCGTTTTGGTTTGTGCGCTAAGAGGACAAATTGTCAGACCTGCTTTGGGGCAATCTCAGATGCAGCGCCGCTTTCATCATCATGTGTGCGCTTACCGGGGCAGTGATAAAAAGAAACGCAATGATCAATATTTCATGTAAGCTGATATTGCCCTGATTAGTAAAATGAATAGTAGACGCAAATAGCATTCCGCCTACGCCTAGAGTGGTGGCTTTAGTAGGACCATGCAAACGGGTAAAAAAATCCGGCAGGGTAGCCAGACCAATGGCGCCAATTAGGGCAAAAGCGGCGCCAATCAGTAAAAATAAAGAAGTCAAGATTTCGGCAATCATATTACCCTACTTTTACTCCTATACCTATTCGATAATATCGCCACGCAATACGTATTTGCAAAGGGCTACCGTGCTGATAAAGCCGATCAGAGCGATCAACATAGCCGCCTCAAAATAGGCATCGGTGTTAAAATCGATATCCAACAGCACCAACAACGCCACCACCATAATATACAAAGAATCCAACGCCAAGATACGGTCAGGTAGCGACGGACCTCGCCATAATCGCCACAGACATAATAGTAAAGCTAGGCTTAACATGGCGAACGCAATGGGCATGGTAAAGCTTAACATGGCTCAAAAACCTCTATTGCTCTGTATACATTCAGCATAGTAAATGCAAAGATTAACGGGACTCAAAGACCTTTCTAAGGGGCTCCTCGTAACGATTTTTTATTTGTGTCAGTAGGCTAGTTTCATCTTCCACATTGAGACAGTGAATCAACAATCGGCTGCGGTCCGCGCTAAGGTCTGCAGACACTGTACCCGGGGTAAGAGAAATAGTATTGGCTAAAACGGCAATGGCAAATTCATTCTTAAGCGTTAGGGGTAATTCCACAAAACCCGGTCGCAAGTTTGGGATAGGACTGAGAACCAGTGCGGCAACATTTATATTGGCGATTAAGAGATCCACAAATAATCGCCATAAAAATATTAGTAGTATCAGCGGACTTCGAATAGGTGTCTGGACCCAGGAAAAGGGGGTAGTGAGTAACGGGATAACGATGGCCAAAAAAAGCCCTAGGGCGATGTGACCTGGCGCTACACTATTTTGTAACAGTAACCAGGTAAGTAATAGCATGAGGCTAAAAAGCAGTTGGGACAAAAATCTATAAAAAAGCATGATAGCTTTCCTTCGTTACGAAATTATCTAGAAATTTTCAAGGGGAGCGTTGGGCAGAACGCTTTTTATATAACCACTGGGTTGACTAAGCTGCTCAGCAGCGGCGGCGCTGAAGTTGCTGATGGGCTCACCCAGCAGCATCAGCAGTGGACTGCACAGGAGTAGAATAACCACCGGCGTGATCGTAACAACAGAAGTCTTTACACTTTTGCTAGACCCCTGGTCGGTTTTCCAAAACAAGCTGCTGCCAGCTCGGCTCAGTGCTATAATGCTCAACAAACTAGTTAGCAACATAATACTCCATACCCAACCTACCCAATCTGTGTCCAAAGCCGCTTGTAAAATCATGAGTTTCGCCAAAAAACCTCCTAGGGGAGGCAGACCTGTTAAAGCGATAGCAGCGAAAAAAAACAGTGTCCCCAGCATTGCGGGTTGCGCGACCCGGCTAGCCATCTCCATGTTAAGGTTACCGCGCTGGATGTGCATAATGTCGGCCAGCATAAAGAGCGCGGCTGTTAGCAAGGTGGTATGGCTAAGATAAAACAGGGCAGCGCTAAGACTTTGGTTATCGAATAGGCCAACAGCCGTCAATAGGTTTCCAATAGATACGATCACGAAATAAGCTAACAGGCGGCGGAGATCGGTGCTGGCCAACATCCCTAGGGTACCCGCTACCAAGGTGGCTAGTGCCAAGGGTAACAACCAAGGAACCGCCACTTGGGCGGCGCCACCGGCAGTCGGACCGAAGACTAGGGTAAACAATCGTATGATGGCGTATACCCCAACTTTAGTCATAATTGCAAACAGGGCCGCCACCGGCCCACTGGCGCTACTGTAAGCCTCAGGCAGCCAAAAGTAGAGAGGTAACAGGGCAGCTTTTAAGGCGAACACCAGCAGCAATAACAATGCGCCAACTCTTAGCAAGGCGGCTTGCTGAGGATCAGCAGCGGCGATTTTAAGGGCCAAATCCGCCATATTCAGCGTACCGGTGACGCCGTACAAAACACCGATACCGATAAGGAATAGGGACGACCCCACTAAATTGATAATCACATAATGCAAGGCAGCGCGGGTACGGGCTGGACCTCCCCCGTGGAGCAACAACCCGTAGGAGGCGATCAGCAGAATTTCAAAAAATACAAATAAGTTGAACAAATCACCCGTCAGAAAGGCGCCATTAAGCCCCAACAGTTGCAGTTGGAACAACGGGTGAAAGTGACTGCCTTGGGCATCGGTTGCACGGAAAATAGCGTAGACCAAACTGCCTAGGGCAACCAGCGCCGTCAACGACAGTAATAGAGCGCTGAGCCGATCTAGCACCAAAACAATGCCAAATGGTGCTGGCCAATCACCTAAGGCGTAAACATGGTAGTCACCGCCCATGGCCATAATCAGTAAAATGCCGGTTAGCCCCAATAAACTTATTACACTCAGCACACCGAGCATGCGCTGTAGGTAGAGTCCAAGCCCTGCCATGAGTATAAGCAGGGTACCCGACAGCAATGGCAATAGCAGGGGCAGAATAAGCCAGTGATCCATTAAGGCTGGTATGTGGAGCCAGTGATTCATCGATCCTTCTCTCGACCGTCCACATGATCAGTGCCTAGGACACCTTGGGCATGCAATGCTAGCACCACCACGAAGGCGGTCATACCAAAGCTGATTACGATGGCGGTGAGTACCAGGGCTTGAGGCAGGGGATCTGTATAAATAGCAGCAGTATTGGCGGTGATGATGGCAGGTTTGTTGATTACCAGTCGGCCCATGGCAAATAGAAAAAGATTCACAGCGTAAGTCAACAAGGTAAGACCCAGAACCACACTGAAGGTGCGTGGGCGGAGGAGCAAATAGACGCCACAGCTGGTCAATAAACCGATAAGAATAGCGAACAGGGCTTCCATTAAGCCGCTTCCCGAGACTTTGCGTACTGTTTGCTAGGTGCGCTGCGACTTAGTTCACTGAGCTTGCCCATGTGCGCAAGAATCAGCATCACGACGCCCACTACCGCCAAGTAAACACCCAGATCAAAGACCATGGCACTGGCCAATTCAAAATCGCCTACTAATGGCCAGTGGACATGTATGTAACCCGACGTTAGAAAAGGTTGCCCAAACCACCAGCTGGTTAGGCCAGTGACGGCGGCAGCCAGTAAACCTATGGCGATGATAAGCGTATAGTTCAACGGCAGGCGCAGTTGAGTCCACTGGATACCATTGGCGAGATACTGTAACACCAGGGCTAAAGCGGTGATCAAACCGGCAATAAAACCACCCCCTGGAAGGTTATGACCGCGCAGAAAAATATACACCGCTACCAATAGAATCAGTGCCAGCAGGGGTCGGGAGACCATTTGCAGGATAACGGGATGGGGGTCACTGGCCCAGGGTTGCCCCTGGGGGTCGGTGTCTGGTGCCGTTAACCATAGCCCCTCTAGCATAGCGTAAATACCGAGAGCAGCGATGGCGAGCACGGTAATTTCACCTAAGGTATCAAAACCGCGAAAATCCACCAGAATCACATTGACTACGTTGCTGCCGCCGCCCCCCGGTACACTATTTTCTAGATAGAAACCAGCTATGGTCTCATAGGGGCGGGTCAACACGGCCCAGGTGAGCACACCCACGACACTGCCAGTTAACAATGCCAAAGCGCCGTCCCGGAGGCGGCGTAAATGGGAAGATTGCGCTTTGCTGTGTTGCGGCATGAAATACAGGGCCAACAGAAGTAATACCGTAGTGACCACTTCCACAGCCAATTGGGTTAACGCCAAATCGGGGGCAGAAAAGCTAACAAAGGCTAATACCACAATGAGACCCACACCGCTCAGCAGCAGCAGCGCCATGAGTCGTTGTCGGTGCAGAATGACGGTGCCTAAAGCCACCACGATAAGGATAAAAGCCATGGTCAAGGTGAGGAGACCAATGGGCGTTAGTGGCCGCGGCCCGGTGATGCTGGCGCTTTGCCAAAGGGGTACGCTAGCTACCAGCACGGCGCTACCCATCAATACCGCGAGATAACGTTGTAGGGATCCGTTTTCCAACTCCCCGGTAATGCCATGGGCGGCCCTTAGAAGGCCATACAAAATTCTGTCGAACATTGCTTTACCCTCTGGCAGGGAATAATGCTGCTGTAGCCGAAAAAGCCAACGGCGCTGCCAATAAACCAGCAAACCACCACTCAAAGCCACCAAACTCATGATAAAAGGTAGCTTGAAGCCATGCCAAACTTTTAAGCTATAGGTAGGCAAATCGCCGCCTAATACACTGGTAGCGGCAACCGCCAACAAAGGTTTTATGGTCCAGCCTGGCAACATACCTACCAAAAGACATAGGGCCACTAAAATTTCCACCGGCACGATCATCCAACGGGGTGGCTCATGGGGGTGGCGGGGCAGATCGACCGGTTCGCCGTTGAAGAACACATCATGGATAAAACGCACCGAGTACGCCACCGAGAGTACGCCAGCGAGGGTGGCGATAACGGGCAACCCCCAGTAACCTTCGGCTAATAAACTGCGGTGCAGGGTTTCCGCGAAAAACATTTCTTTGCTCAAAAAACCGTTGAAAAGCGGCACTCCAGCCATGGATGCGGCAGCCACCATGGCTAACAGTCCTGTGTAAGGCATGTATTTGAATAGACCGTTGAGGCGACGCATATCCCGTGTACCGCACTCATGATCGATGATACCCGCGGCCATAAATAGCGAGGCTTTGAAAATAGCATGGTTCATGAGATGAAAAACCCCGGCTACTTCGCCTAGGGGGGTGCCCAACCCAAATAACAGGGTAATCAGCCCCAGATGACTAATAGTGGAATAGGCCAACAAACCCTTGAGGTCGTGTTTGAACAAGGCATTATAAGCGCCAAACAGGAGGGTTATCAGTCCAATAGTGCTTACTAAGTAAAACCAGGGTTCGGTACCGGCGAGGGCAGGAAATAAACGGGCTAGTAGAAAAATACCCGCCTTGACCATGGTGGCTGAGTGCAGATAGGCGCTTACCGGTGTCGGAGCAGCCATGGCGTGGGGCAGCCAAAAGTGAAAGGGAAACTGAGCGGATTTGGTAAAAGCCCCCAGTAGAATCAGCACTAGAGTCCAGAGATAAAGAGGATGATTCTTTATCTGCTCGCCCGCCGCCAGAACGTCGGATAATTGATAACTACCCACTATATGGCCAAGTAATAATATTCCGGCTAGCAATGCTAGGCCACCGGCGCCGGTAATGGCTAAAGCCATACGGGCACCCTGGCGAGCGTCAGAACGCTGCTGCCAATAGCCGATGAGCAGAAACGAACTAAGGCTGGTCATCTCCCAAAATATCAGCAGTAAGAGCAGATTTTCCGATAATACAATCCCCAACATGGCGCCCATAAAAAGCAGCAGGAAGGCATACAAACGGCCTAACGAATCTTGTTCTGATAGGTAATAACTGGCATAGAGAATCACCAGTAGCCCTATGCCTAGAATCAGTAATCCAAACAGTAGCCCGAGTCCGTCTAAGCGAAAGCTAACATCGAGTCCTAAGCTCGGTATCCAGGGCCAGCTAATCACTAAGGTATGACCTGCAAATACCAGAGGCGCTAAATTCAACAGCACTAGCAATGCGCCTCCGGTGAAGGCAGCGGTGGCCCAAGCGCTAAGGTTACGGAAGCGATGTAGTAAAGCAGGCAACACCGCGCCCAATAAGGGCAACAAGACAATAAGGGGTAGCGTTGTTTTATCCATTCTGAATGGGATTTTTAAGGTGGCAAATTAAAAAAAGCATTTGCATGCGTGTATTTCGATTTGCATTTATCTGCTTGAAAAGTAAAATTGCTGCACGCTAACTTTGCTAGAAGAACATAGCACAGATATTTTCCCGAACCTAAAGCTAACTTAAGACGCACACGACTATACAAGGCGAGAGCCTTGCATGAAAAAGGGTGGCAACATGCTGAATACAGTGGATGCAATGGATACAACAGAAGTAAACCAGGAAAGAAATGGTGCTCAAATTACGGTTGATGTCTTAAATGAGCTGGGTGTGGAATACATCTTTGGTCATACCGGGGGCGCGGTGATTCCCCTCCATGTGGAATTCAACGAAAGACTCACCCGAAAAAATAAGTCGCCAACGTTTATCCTTTGTCGGCAAGAGGGGGGCGCCGGTCATGCGGCGGAAGGTTATGCCCGCGCCAGTGGTAAAGTGGGTGTTGCATTAGCCACCTCGGGTCCAGGAGCGACAAATCTCGTCACGCCTATCGCGGATGCTTTTAAGGACTCCATACCCTGCGTGTTTATCACTGGACAAGTGCCTAGCACTATGATTGGCAATGATGCTTTTCAAGAGGTGGACACGGTGGGTATCACGCGGCCCATCACAAAACATAATTTTTTGATCAAAAATGTGAATGATTTGGAAGCCACCCTACGACAGGCGTTTTATATTGCTGAAACGGGACGGCCGGGTCCGGTGGTGGTGGATATCTGCAAAGATGTATTTATGGGTAAATCCACCAAGACCCGGGAGGTGCGGGATCTCAAAAGTTATCACCCTCAGGTGGAAATGAATATAGCCGATACGCAAATTTTATTGAATGCCTTGCTGCAAGCACAACGTCCAGTCATCAAAGTGGGTGGGGGGGTTATAGGCGCCAATGCTTGCCAAGCGCTGCGCACTTTTGTGGATAAATATCAGTTGCCTACCACGCTGACCTTTATGGGTTTAGGGGCCATCGACCATAATAGTGAGTTTTTTTTGGGTATGCCTGGTATGCATGGAACCGTAGCTGCTAACCACGCCCTTAAAACAGCTGATTTTATATTAACGTTAGGTGCACGCTTTGACGATCGGGTGGCGGTCAAAGATTTTGGCAAGGGGATCACCATCGCCCATGTGGATATCGATCATGCCGAAATCGGCAAAAATATTTTCACTCATCATGAGCTACACGCTAACATCAACGACTTCCTCGATTATGCCAATCGCCTGGAAGCCCCAAAGAGAATGATAACCCAGTGGCTTGATGAGCTGACTGCAATAAAGAAGAAACATCCCCTTAACTACGCGACCGACCCGAACACCGTTAAACCCCAGTATGTGATTGAACAGCTCTCTCGGTTTGCGGAGCATGGGACGAGAGTCGTCACTGGGGTTGGCCAGCATCAAATGTGGACAGCCCTTCATTATCAGTTTCATGAACCCCGCCAGTGGATCAGCTCCGGCGGATTGGGAACCATGGGTTTTGGTTTGCCAGCCGCGGTAGGGGCCTTTTTTGCCGATCCTGATTGTCCTGTGATTTGTATCGATGGTGACGGTAGTTTTCAGATGAATTTGCAGGAATTGGCCACGGTAGCTGCCAACAAAATACCCCTTAAAATCTTTGTGCTCAATAATGGCTATTTAGGCATGGTCAGGCAATGGGAAGATATGTTTAGTGGGGGTAATCACTATGAAACCTGTCTTCTGAGAACCGTTGATTGCGATCCGGCCTGTGTTGATCTGAAGGAATGTCGTACCGCCAATCCTAATCTGCTCAACCTAAAGAATGTTTATCCCGGTCTCAATACTTTAAGGATCACCCGCAAAGAAGATGTTCAGCCTAGTATCGAAATGGTGTTAAGTAATAATGAACCTTATTTGGTGGATGTGTGGATCGATAAGCAGGAAGATGTCAAACCCATGATCCCGCCGGGGGGGTCCCTTGATGATATTATTGCCGATTAGCTATAGTTCTAAATCTGGGTGATCGGGCATTTTTCTTTCCCGCGTAAGTCGGAATCTAGCTAGAACGAGTAGGGGGTGGGCAACTTGCTTGCCCACGCGGGAAGCCACAGCAATTCAAATGTCATTAGTAGGGTGGGCAACTTGTTGCCCACGCGAGAAAGCTAAATTTAGCAAGTAGCCCGGATGAAGTGCAACGAAATCCGGGGATGTCCCGGATTCCACTTCGTTTCATCCGGGCTACCTATTAGGGGTGAGATGGTAGGGTGGGCAACCTGCTTGCCCACGCGGGAAGCTTAAGGAATTCTAGAGCCCTTGCCTGTCAGTCTTACGACTTTCGTCTTAGCACGAAGGGTCAATAGGTTTTAAGCGACTGCCTCGCTATACTCGATAGCACGTTGACCTATCGAGAACACACAATGACCGATCCTCTTACCGGCCGCCGACTGCGGCCAACGCCTTTTGTACACTATCCAAAAGTGCCCCCTCAAAACCGCCCGCCGAGGGATGATAATCGCGAGCAAGCCGCCCAGCCGTTCAAAGAACATCTCTATGGCCCCGCGCACTCTGTGTCTAGCCAGCCCCCGGACCGCGCCCTGGGCACTGAACCCTTTCCTAGTACCCCGCCAAGCGTCATGGAGCTCCTAGCCGAGCGCCACCGCGCCATTTATGGCCCTGGGGGCGAAGTCTGTACCCCTCAAGCGCCCGCGGACCGCGCCGTTGCCGATTCTGATGAACCCCTTCCCAGCACCCTACTAAACGCCACCGATCCCCTGGCCGAGCGGCGCCGGGCCCTGTATTTAGAGTTGGCACAAACCAGCCTCGATCTCGCCGGCATCGTTGACCCCACCCCCGTGAGCGACCTCACCGGCGCCGGGCTATCGGCACTTCGGGGCGATGGGGTGGGGGTGTTGATCGCCATCGCCGGGATCGTCCCCTACGTGGGGGATCTGGCAAAACTCGGCAAACTGCCCAAGCTTGCTCAGGTGATTGAAGAATCCATCGCGCTGAGCAAACTCGATAGCGCGTTTGGCAAGTCCGCTCGGCCCATTTTACAAAAACTCCAAACGGCTATGGCAGGTGCCGCCGAGCTCGGCGTACTGCCCACCTCAGCCCAGCGGCGTCTTCATGAACTCAGCCAACAACTCGATGCCTTTCTGCGTCAAACACCCGAGCAATTAGCCGCGGGCGCCAAACCCAACCCGAACCGCCCAGTACAGCTGACGGTGAAAGGGCTGCTTGAGCCCGACACCCTGCGTATTACCGAACTCGGGCGTATCGAGCAGTGGGAAGGGGTTCGCAATACATTCCTAAAGCAATGGCGAGCTGTGGATGTCTCTGGGTTTCCCCCCGAAACCCAACGGCTACTGCAAGGCAAAGCCGATAAGGTCATTCGCAAGAATATGACACCGGATGATCTTGCCGCCTTGATGAAAGAGAATCGGGGTGTGGCCATGAATAAGCCGCCTGGGGGGCATGATAATCACAAAGCGAAGTTCAAACAGGCCAGAGAAGCCATACTCAACGTCATCGATGGCCAGCAAGAGGGCACCCAGCACACTCCCGGCCTCAAAGACCGATTGCAAACCCTGGAACAGGCGGGTCGCACCCACACCCAAGAGTACCGGTTACTCGATGAACGTTTGAGGGACTTAAACCGGCTGCTCGATGCTTACGAAACACTGCAAACCATCACGAGTTAACCCCATGATAGCGTATGGCCTTGATCAGCGTGGACAGCCCATTGCCGATGCTGATTAAGCCTAAACAGTCAATTATTTAGTCGTCCCTGAAAAAAGCGTTTATTAGCCTATTTGCTGTACTGACACCGCCAG
>CAYRGG010000031.1:0-47028 GCA_964423745.1 uncultured Candidatus Competibacteraceae bacterium
CACCCGTGGAGGGTTTGTCCCACAAGTACCTGTATTCACCACCGCCTTGTTGGGCAATAGCGATCAAGTCTTTAATAACATAGTTGCCTTCTGCATCTTGTAAATTGAGAAGATTTTTACCTTCCAGCTCTGGTTTTGGACCCAAAACTTGATTGACTCCCTCGTAGTTGTAAACGAAAAAATAACCTTCGTCGCCAAATCTCATATTTCGAATAGTTGAAGCAGCCTTTTGCTGGGCAACCACATCATCAGGTAATGCGTTCTGGTAGATCGGCTTGATGGACGACAGAGCAAGGTCCACATAGTTTTTAAGTTCTGCCTGCTTCTGAGCCAACATATCCTTGCGGAACGTGGCTATCTCTTGCTCACTGAGCGTATACATTTGGTTAATAGCTGTTCCGGTTATGCCGACAGTGACCAATGTCACTGCGCCAAGAATAAGGAGAATAAGTTTGGTTTTGATAGACATACCTTTCATTGATTTCATTCCATTAATAATATAGGCAATACATCTAAGCTCAAGCAGCCTGGCTTTGCTTTAAGATGTCAGAGCTGACCAGCAGATCAATATCCAAGACCAGTAACAACCTATCAGGTAATTTATAGGCACCGGATATCAGCTCGCGACTCATACCTTCTAGAGTATCGGGGGGACACTCGAAACTATCCTGTTCTAGCTCTAGGACATCGGCAATGCGGTCCACCAGTAGACTAAAGGCCCCCTGAGAGGTGCGCACCACCACATTCATGGGTGTGTAATCCTCGCTGGGTATTGCTAACCCAAGCAGGCTGCGTAAATCCACGGCGGTGACAATTTGGCCGCGTAAATTGATAAGTCCACGGATCGCTTTAGGCGCTAAAGCCACCGGCGTCATGGGCTGAAAGCGAATCACCTCTTGTACCTGCTCTGCGGCCACGCCGAACAGCAGACCATCCGCAAAAAACGTACAAAATTGCTGTTTGTCTGACATTTTTTAAACCTCCATCGCTACGGAATCCAGCAACCGGGCTAGCGCCTGTTTGAGGAATCCCTCTACATCGAAAAGCTCAGTGACTCGCTCTTGAATGACGGCTGTGCCCAGAATCCCACAGCGGTTTGCCCGACCTTTAATTTCTATGGCCTCCTCGACGATATCCAGCACCTCTTCCACCACTAAACCTACATTTTGCTCATCGTTGCCAAATACCACTACATGTATGCAGTCGGACGCTTTAACGTCGCTTTCGTCATGGACTAACCGTTGATGACTGCGGCGTTCTTCCAAAACATCATCCATAGGTATTAACGGTAAAATACCGCCCCGATACTGGATAACATCCACATCGCCCGAACTTTCCACCTGATTCGGTGAGAATTCCTCAAGACGCGCCACGCGGTTGAGGGGTATGGCTAATCGACCGTTACCGGGCGAACGCACAATCAATATCGTCTGCCATTTAGTATCACGACGTTGCTGGGTCTGCCGTTCATTACCCGCGCTATGCTTGCGATCCTTGCTGAGCACATGGGCGCGTTGGGCAATGCCTAGAATATCCAAGATCAATGCAACCCGACCATCCCCCATAATGGTGGCCCCGGCAAAGACAGGTATATCCTTCAAGGCTTCCGCCAATGGCTTTACGACAATCTCTTGAGAATCGTTGACCTGATCCACTACCAAACCAAATTGACGCTGTTCGGCCTGGAGCACCACCATATTGGTACCAGTGGTATCCGCGTCGTTTAGACCCAATTCTTTATTCAGATACACAATGGGTAACAGCTTACCGCGCAGACGATACACTGGCGTACCGTGGATGTATTCAATGCGGGTATTTTGCTGAGCTTCGTCGATACGAATAAGTTCCAGCAAGTTGACCTGAGGAATGGCGAACCGCTCGCCACCGCTGGTTACAATGAGCGCAGGCACGATGGCCAAGGTTAACGGTACACGAATCTTAAAGATACTACCCCGACCGGGTTCGCTTTCTAAATCGATGGCGCCACTGATTTTCTCGATATTGGTCTTCACCACATCCATGCCCACGCCACGACCTGAGATGTTAGTAACTTTTTCAGCTGTCGATAGACCCGCTAGAAAGATCAGTTTAGCAGCCTCTTGGGGGTTCATCTGATCCGCCTGTTCGCGGCTGATCAGTCCCTTTTCAACAGCTTTCTTAGAAATTTTGTCGGTATTGATACCGGCGCCATCATCATGGATTTCGATATGGACTTGACCACCTTCGTGATAGGCCCGCAGCAACAAGCGGCCTTCTTCAGGTTTTCCTGCGGCACGGCGGGCCTCGGGCATCTCGACGCCATGGTCCACAGAATTACGGATCAAATGGGTTAGGGGATCTTTCATGGCTTCGATCAAACTTTTATCCAGTTCTGTTTCTTTACCTTCCATTTCTACCCGCACTTTCTTACCACAACCCATGGCGAGATCCCTTACCACGCGGGGGAATTTGGCCCAAATATTATTGATAGGCTGCATGCGGGTTTGCATGACCCCTTCTTGCAATTCGCTGGTAATTAAATTCAGTCGTTGAGAAATCGCTAAGAACTGGGTATTTTCATCGATATTTGCGTGCTCCACGATTTGGTTGCGAGCTAGCACTAATTCGCCCACCAGGTTCATGAGGCGATCTAATAGGGGAATATCTACACGAATGGAGCTTTCGGTCACATTACCTGGCCCTGACCGTTTTTCGTTCTGTGCTTTTTTAGGAGCAGAAGGTGGCGAGACAGTCCCGGTAGAAGTCTTTTTTGTTTCATCCTGAACAGGCGCAGCAGCCATATCTTCAGCTATGGGTTGGGCGTCAGCCGCGACCGGTTGGGTTGTAGGCGTTGAGGGTTCTGGCGAATTGGTGTTTGCAGACGCAACAGCTGTTTCAGTCGTCTGCGAGCCTGCTTCACCGTCTTTTAGCCGGGTGAGAGTTGCAATCAGATCTTTATACTCTTCTTGACCGTCGTTACTGTTGCTTTCGATCTCGCCAAGCATGGTGCGTACCGCATCCACCATGGCCAGCAATGCGTTGGTAATCTCTTCCGTCAGCGCGAGTTTACCGTCCCGCAGCAACGCCAAAAGATTCTCTCCCACATGGGCCACTTTCTCCAAACGATCAAATCCCAAGAAACCACAGGTGCCTTTAATGGTGTGAATGGTGCGGAAGATACTGGCCAAAATGTCTCGATTGTCAGGACTCTGCTCAAGCTCCACCAACTCGCTGTCCAGCCGGTCTAAACCTTCGTTGCTCTCTTCCAAAAAATCCTTGAGTACTTCCACCATTTCTTCATCAAAAGCCACCGCTTCCGCAGTGCTTTGTTCGGGCTCCGATATTGCCTGAACCTCTTTGTCATTCGCCTCTTGCTCGGACTCCGACACGGTCTGAATCTGGGTATCATCATTGCTCTGTTCGAGCGCAGACGCCGTCTGAACTTCTAGGGCGTCATCAACATGTCCAGAGCGCAGGTGTTCAAGATAAATCACCAGCTCTGAAAAATCCAACCCATCCAGACCCGCGCATTCTATGTAATCGATTAACTCGCCCACACCTTTCACGGCGGCCACCAGCGCCTGATAGATATCTTCGCTAAAGGTCAGTTCATCATCGCGCAAAGCTACCAGCAGACTACCTGCGGCTTGGGCTAGTTTGCCCAACTGCATAAAACCCAAAAAATCACAGGTTCCTTTGATAGTGTGCAGGGTTCGAAACATACTGACCAATGTATCTCGGTCAGTAGGGTTTTGTTTTAGACTGATCAACTCGGCATCGAGCCGACTCAATCCTTTTCGAGTTTCGGTGAGAAATTCCTTAACGACTTGTTCCATGGCGGTTTAATCTTCCAGATGAATAAAATATTTAAAAAACAGTAGGTCGACGGCAACGTCGCTGTATTCCTAAGTAGATAGTCTAGGGTTATATGTTCGGCAGTTATGAGTCATTCTTTAATCTCCTTTATACTTTTTTGTCCTTTAATTAGATGTAATGGTCTACGATACTGTTTCCCTGATCTGGCGTTTGACTAGCATGATCCGACTGGTTTTCACCGTTGCCCGATGCGTTGCCCTCACCTCGGGAGGTATTGCCTTGCCGGGATGATGGGTTACCGCTTGGTTCAGACTGTTGACGGGCTAACGATTGGTCAGACACATTGGCTTGATTTAATTGCATACCTTGACTATCGAAAAGATCCCGTAATTTTGGCAACGCATTCTCAAGGGTTTCCCGTACCGCGGCATCATGACTAAAAAAGTTTACCTTTGCCTGGTCATCGTTTAGGGAGAGATGGACTTCGATGGGTCCGAGATGGGGAGGATCGACCCGTATTTCCGCCCGTTGTGTCTGATGTTGCGCCATCCAGAGTAACTGCTGGCCGATGGGTTTTTCCCAATTACCTTCCTGCAAAGCCAACGGGGTATCAGGTCGGATGGGAGGCAAGCTCGCATTGTTGGCAGCCGCAGGCGTCCGACCTAGGGTATTTGCAAGGGAATTGGTGGGCTCAGCGAAGGTTTGCTCAGCCCCTGCACTGTCCAACTTCAGCGAGAAGTCAACACCGTGACGAGCAGCCTCTCCTGTCAATCCAGCGCCTTCTTGAAGGGGTAACTGGGTGTCAAGATTCAGTGTATCTGCAGTCAAGTTTACCGGATTGGTAATCGCCAGAGCCGGTGAACCCTCGGAGTTACCTTTAGCGCTAACCACGGATGTGGTTATGGTGTCAGCACTTGATGAACCCATACGAGCCCGGGTGCGCTCGGAGGTGAGGGTTGCCGCGACGGTGGCAAACACCTGCTCGCCAGACGGTGCTACGGATTTATCGACACCTGCTGGAGTCGCTGGAAAATCTGTCGGTGTACTGTTGACTTCAGCCCCTTGTAATTCAGCAATACTCACATCACCCATGGCTGCTGAAGGCTGTCTCATGTCCTGAACGTTTGTCATGATCAACCCATTGTACAAGGCATTGGACTGCTGCTTAGGGTCGCTAGGCAAATCCATAATCCCATTTTTAGGCAGCAATTGTCCATTTTCGTCAGCGAGATCCGCCATAGCACTAGCGGTATAAATTGGCTGGCCGCCATGGGATAGGGTCGCAGCCTTCGCTTCATCGACAACCTCATGGCTACCCAATGTAACCTGGTCACTGGCTAACAGCTTCAGGGGAGACTGACGCTGGTCGGAAGCAGGAGAGACGTGTGATGGTAAGGCTTTTTGGATTCCCGCTAACGTATGAACCGGGTTATCTTGTGGATAAGATAGTAGCGCAAAATGTCCAGCCATAACTTCGGCTTCACTGCCTTCTGGCTCGTCGGCTTGGGTGTCATCGAGGGCTGCCTGCAAATTGACGGGTGCCGATTTTTTGGCGCTTGCGGATTCACCGTCAACAAGACTGGTCATGTCAGACAGGGATTCTCCAGTTTCTTTAGCTACCATACCTGCCTCTGCCTCTAGCAGGTTTTTAAAAGCGCCTGTACCGGACGTGGCATGAGTGGGCGCCTTCCCTTGGCCGCCAGGCACAGACCCGATACTCGCTGTGGCGGTCAGTTCAATCTTGGCCATAGTCAATCATCCTTGAGATCATTACGTATTAGCAATCCCTATCCAAGTTACGTGCCACTATATCCTGCACTTTTGTTGAAAGAACTCCGCAGGGCTTGTTCATCGCTCTCGCTCTGTTGGCGGCGTTCGCTGATTTGATCTTGGGCAATCCGGTAACCGCTTATCACTTCTTTTAAAGCATGGGATTTAGCCCGTTGGGTGATCCAAGTGGTGCGCTTTTGTTGGAGCACTTTCTCAAGCCCCTGCAGCTGTTGCTGAGACTGGGCGATACTTGCGTCGATATTGGCTAAAAAGCTCTGGTAATTATGCAGACTACGTCCACTGATCCCACTTTGCCCGGCGCTGTGGAGTTTATCCTGGTACTCACTGCGAAAGGTCAACAGTTGTTGTAGTTGCGTCTGCTGCTGGACTAAGTGTTGCTGAAAGTCAGCAAGGGCTTTTGCGGCATCATCTTCGCGAACACCTGCGGCCTCCACGGCAGGTTGTAGACGGCGAATTTTATCGTCCATTAGTTAGCCTTTCCCGTTTCTAAAACCTGTGATAATTGTCCAATGCTTTCTTGCAATGTCACCCGTTCGTCCATACCCTGCATCAGAAACTGTTTAAGACGAGGATAATAGCTCCGCGCTTCGTCCACGGCTGGGTCGCTACCGGGAGTATAGGCACCTACATTGATCAAGTCCCGATGTTGTTCGTAGGTGGAATAAAGTTGCTTAAAACGGCGCGCCAGCTGTTGCTGTTGCGCACCGACAATCTGCGGCATGGCGCGACTGACAGAAGCTTCAATATCGATGGCGGGATAGTGACCGGCTTCGGCAAGGCGTCTAGAAAGCACCACATGACCATCGAGAATAGCGCGGGCGGCGTCGACAATAGGATCGTTCTGATCGTCGCCTTCAGCCAATACCGTGTAGAAGGCGGTGATAGACCCCCCTTGAGCATCGTTACCGGTGCGCTCCACCAGTTGCGGTAGCCTGGCAAAGGCGGAAGGGGGATAGCCCTTAGTGGCTGGCGGCTCGCCGATAGCTAATGCGATCTCCCGCTGGGCCTGGGCGTAGCGGGTTAAAGAATCCATCAACAACAAAACTTGTTTACCCTGATCGCGAAAATACTCGGCGATGCGGGTAGCCAGTCCCGCACCGTGCAAGCGCATGAGGGGCGGTGTATCGGCGGGGGCTGCCACCACCACGGCGCGGGCCATCCCCTCGGGTCCTAAGGTTTCTTGAATAAATTCCTGTACCTCACGACCCCGCTCACCAATCAACCCAACCACAATCACATCGGCGTTGGTAAACCGGGTCATCATACCTAGCAGCACACTCTTACCGACCCCAGAACCGGCAAATAAACCCATACGTTGACCGCTACCCACGGATAATAAAGCATTGATGGCCCGTACCCCCACGTCCAGGGGTTCCCGGATGGGTTTGCGCATTAAGGGGTTGATGGGTTTTCCCGTGAGGGAGACTAACCGGGTGTGGCGGGGTGCAGGCTGGCCATCCAAAACCCTGCCGGCGCCATCCAACACGCGCCCTAGAAGTCCTTCTCCCACCGGCACTTGGCTTACCCCACCGGTGGGCAATACCCGCGAGTGGGGCATCAAACCATGCATATCGCCACTGGGCATCAAAAACAGTTTGTCATTGGCAAAACCCACCACTTCGGCTTCGATTTGGTTTTCATCGGGACCCACCACTAAACACCGGGCCCCCACCGGCGCCACACAACCCGCCGCTTCCAAGGTAAGACCCACCATGCGGGTTAGGCGTCCCTCGACGACTAGGCGCGGCGTTTCTGTCAGCCGGGCGCGGCGTTGCGCGAGACGGGTTTGCCAAATACCTTGGCGATTTGAATGGTTATTAACACTGCTCATCATCTACTTTCCGTTCATCCCCCAGTACAGCGGCAATAACTGCTCCTAAACGCTTTTCTAAGGTTGCATCGATATGAGACTGCTCGGTGTTGATCAAACAACCTCCTCGGGTTAGGGTAGGATCTTCAATAATTCGCCAACTGGATGCTTCCTCATGAAGGGATAGGGTTTCCCGCACAAATGCAGCGTCCTCCGGATGCAAATGCAGACGTACTCCCTGGGCTGCAACGGGTAATAAGTTTACCGCCTCGCGGACCACGGCAATAATTTCACCCGGCGCTGTTTTGAGTTCCCGGCGCACCAATTGCTGGGCGATGGCGGTGGCAAGGTAGGCCAGTTCTTCCTCCACCGCACTGTCTAAATCCTTGAGGGGACTGCTGAGCAGATGCATCACCTGTTCGAGTTTTTCTACCCGGCCCAGTATTTCCTGTTGACCTGCGCTAATCCCTTCCTCGAAACCTTTACGATAACCGGCTTCCTGCCCCTCCTGATGACCCTTTTTAAAACCTTGTTCCCGTCCTTCTTTGCGACCTTCCTGATAACCGGCAGCAAAACCTTCTTCCTGGGCCTCCCGTTGAATGGTTTCAATCTCTTCTAGGGTAGGTAACGCGCCAATCCCGTTGATCTCTTTAGCCGCAGGGGGGGTTGTTTCAGGTTGGGTCGCCTTGAACGTCGCTTCCGGACGTTGAGTTGTTTCTGGACCCTGAGACGCCTCCCGCTCAGGAGCCGGGGAAAATGAATCACCCTCAATATTCGGCGGTTCCCATTGGGCATAATGGGTGAGGTTGTCTTTGGAAATGATCTTAGACAAATTCATTACCTCCCTTACCGCCTAAGGATATTTCACCGGCCTCTGACAAACGTTTGGCAGTCGAAAGGATCTCTTTCTGGGCAGCTTCCACATCACTCAAACGGACTGGCGGGGTATTTTCTAAGTCGTCTTGGAGGATTTCCGCAGCGCGTCTAGACAAATTACCCAATATTTTTTGCTTGACAGTTTCATCAGCGCCACGCAGAGCCACCACCAGATTTTCTGAAGCCACTTCCCGCAGCAAAGTCTGTATATCCCGATCCGTCATATAGATCAAACTCTCGAATACCATCATCAGATCTTCAATCTGATCAGCTAGATCGGAATCCACCGCTTTGATCTTATCCATGATCTGACCTTCGACACCGCCATCCACTAGATTGAGGATTTCCGCAGCCCGCTCCGGCCCGCCGACCGCAGCCGTGGAGGCGGCGCTAATCTTAGTCATGACCTGCTTTTCTATCAATTCATTTAGTTCGGTGAGGGCCCCCGAGGGAATTTGGTCAAGATTGGCCACCCGTAAAATGGCTTCATCACGCAATGCATCGGGTAATAGATTTAGCACTTCGGCAGCCTGATTAGTCTCTAAGGAAGCCAGCACCAGCGCCACCACCTGAGGATGTTCTTCTTGTAAACCACCGGCAATGGCCCGACCATCCATCCATTTTAGGGCATCCACGCCGGAATCATTATGGGCTTGCAGGATATGATCCATAACCCCTTTGGCCTTGTCTCGACCTACCGCTCGAATAAGCACATTACGCACATAATCTTGACTATCGACGCCGATGGACGTCTGATCCTGTACCTGACCATTAAAATCTCTCAAGATTTCACAGACTTGACCACGGTTGACATTGGCAAGACCCGTCATGGCAGTGCCAATCTTGTGAAGTTCTCGGGGGTCTAGATGCTTAAGAACTTCCGCGGCAAAGGTTTCCCCCAATGCCATCAGTAACACAGCAACCCGGTCGATACCTTGGGGAGTGTCTTCCTGCTGCAACGTACCTGCTTCAGCCATTGGCTTAATCCTCGTTTGCAATCCAATGCTTAATCACCTGCACGGTCCGTTTGGGATCTTCCGCCACCAAGGCCCGGGCAAGTTTAATATGTTTGTCGAGTTCCTGAAGCGAACTTCCTAGTCGAGGCATACCACTGCCGCCGGTGAGCTCTACCCGATCTTCTTCTAGCAAACCTTCCAAGGCGTGATCCTCGAGCTGCGGTAATTCAGATGTGGATTTGTCAGATTTTCTTGTACCCTGTTTTTCTCCCACACGATCCATAGCCGTCAACAGACGCCGTACTAAGGGTCGCACCACCATCAGCAGCACCAGCAAGGCCAATAAACCTATTACGGCCCATTTGACTAATTCGAGAAACCAAACTTCTTGCCAGAAAGGTAAGGGATTTTCCGCAAAGGGGGAAGCCGCAAAGGTGGCGTTCACGACGTTGACCGTATCACCCCGATCCCCATTAAAACCCACCGCATCTTTGACTAAGGCCGTCATCCGCTCCAGTTCTTCGGGGGTTAAAGGCGTCCTTGTAAACGTGCCTGCAGCGTCTGCGACCATGCGATCATCCAACACCACGGCGACCGAGAGGCGTTGTACCTGCCCCGGCGCATTGCGGGTATGACTGATGCGTTTGTCCAGTTCATAATTACGCGTGAGCTCTTTACGTTGACGTTGCATCTGATTAGGGTTGTTTTGCGGGTTATTGGCATTGTCAGCCTGCTCTGCTGCTTGCTCAGGCACGGTGGCCGCGCCCGGCGGTTGATTAGTCAAGGCGCCTGGGATACCGATAGGTTGTCCCCGCCCATTGGTTTCCTCCAAAACCCGTTCGCTACGCATCATGCCTGGCGGTTGTTTGGGGTCGTAACGTTCGGCTGTTTCCTCTGAAACCGTGAAATCCACGTCTAGAGACACCTGAGCCCGTACCCGTCCCATCCCCAAAATAGGCGTCAGAATATCCTCAATGCGCTGGGTATAGCGATCTTCCAGACGGCGAGTATAATCCAGTTGATCTAGGCTTAAACCGAGACCGCTATCGCGCTTGGAATGGGTCAACAGATTACCCGCCTGATCGATTACCGAGACTTGGTCAGCGCTCAGCTTAGGCACACTGGAGGAAACCAAATGTACGATAGCGGCCACCTGTCCTTTACCTAACACCCGCCCGGTATGCAGCTGTACTAATACGGAGGCGGTGGGTGCTTGACGGTTGCGTACAAAGACCGTTTCCTTGGGCAAGGCTAGATGAACCCGTGCATTTTTGACCGCGCCTATACTCATGATGGAATGGGCCAACTCTCCTTCTAAGGCTCGCTGATAGCGGGCATTTTCCATGAATTGACTGACGCCGAAACCGCTCTTTTGATCGAGCATTTCAAAACCATCGACAGTTCCTTGAGGCAAACCCTGGCTTGCCAGCTTTAAACGGGCTTCATGGACTTGACTGGCAGGCACCAACAAAGTCCCCGTCTGCTGATCGATTTGAAAGGGAATCTGATGCTGCTGGAGGGCTTCCATCACCTCGCCGCCATCCGCTTCCGATAAACCCCGATAGAGGGGTTGATAGGATTCTGAAACCGTCCATAGAAAAAGCATGGCGATCAGCGCAAGAATGGCAGCCGCACCCACCATCAGTCCGATTTGTTGCGGGCCTGGTCTACGCAATTTATCCAACTGAGCACGCCAATCAAAGCGGGGTTGCTCGGGTGGGGTTTGTTGACTCACTTCCTCGGTCACAATGGGTTATCCTTGCTAAACAGGCATATTATTTAAGAACCCAAGTTTTTTAAATGGGCATATTCATGATGTCTTGGTAAGCGTTTACCAGTTTATTACGCACCTGCAAAACAGCTTGAAAAGCCAACCGTGATTTTTGCGAACTAATCATCACATCGGTCAATTCAACCCTGTCATCACCCATTTGAAAGGCGTTGGCTAACTCGCCGGATTTTTTTTGGGCGTTGTTGGCATCTTGTAAAAGACCTTTGAAAACGTTAGCGAAGTCTCCTGTTTCCCCATTTGACTCGGTATTGACCTCGCTGCGAGCAAGGGTTTTCATCCGCTGCATTTCGCCCAGCAGGCGAGTCGCTGTTAGATCACTCATGAAATAATCCTAAAAGTTGATTCGCTGTGTTTCGCAAAAAGAATAGGTTTGACTGGTGTTTTGGCCATAACAACCTATTTATGGCAAAAGATAGTCCCCACCCTTGGGGATCTACGATAGCTTTGATTTTGCAAGAAGCGTACCTTTTCTAAAAAATTAGAAAAAGCATTTAAAATCTAAAACTTATATTTATAGGAGAGGGTCACTAATTTGACGTCGAGAGAATGACACTACTAAAAAAGAGCGTGCGCCAACTTATTGTCATTTTTCTTCGCGTTTGGTCTGATACTTACCTAGCTTTTCTACAAAAGGATAAGCATGCACCAGTTTATCGTCATTCTTCGTCGCGTTTGATTTGGTACTTACGCATCTTTTCCACTAAGGTGGTGCGTCGCATTTTAAGCAAAGAAGCCGCATGGGCAACCACGCCGTTTGCTTCATCCAGAGCACTTTGGATAAGCGAGTATTCTAGTTCGTTTAAATACTGTTTCAGATCAATTCCCCCTTCGGGTAAGGCGCCTGAAGAAGGTAATGGGATTGAGGAGGCTTGGGAAACGAGACTATTTGCTTCATTAGAAGCCGATTTTACGGGTTTGGCAGGAGTATAACCGGCACGGATTTTTGCTGGCAAATCTTCCATGTCCACGACACGGTTGGGATAAAGAATGGCCAAACGTTCCATAAGATTAGCCAATTCCCGCACATTGCCTGGCCAACTATAGTGCTGCAAACAATGCATAGCCTCCGGGCTTAAACTTAAAGTAACGCCTTGCTCACCTTCAACACGCCGTAGTAAATCCTCAATCAACAAAGGCAAATCTTCGATGCGATCCTGTAGATCGGGCATCTCAATGGGAAAGACATTGAGGCGATAATAAAGATCTTCGCGAAAATCACCGGATTCGATATGTTTTTCTAAATCGCGGTGGGTCGCCGCCACGATACGCACGTCTGCTTTGATGCTTTTATCGCTACCTACCCGCTCAAAAACCCGCTCTTGTAATACCCGTAGCAATTTAACCTGCATGTGGAGAGGCATATCACCGATTTCATCTAAAAAAAGCGTACCACCCTGAGCTAACTCAAAGCGACCCTTACGGGCAGAGATAGCGCCTGTAAATGCGCCTTTCTCGTGACCGAATAACTCGCTTTCCAACAGATTTTCCGGAATCGAGCCACAATTGATAGGTACAAAAGCACCCTTGCTGCGGGAAGAATAATAGTGAATGTTGCGCGCGACTACCTCTTTACCGGTTCCCGAAGCGCCCAAGATAAGGACTGTAGCTTCAGAAGGGGCAACGCGTTTTATAAGCTCACGGACTTCAGCCGTGGCCGGACTAACGCCCACTAAACTACGAAATAACTCCGGATTACGCTTGGAGGAGGTAACTTTGTCTCGGGTCTGAGAAACACTCAGCTGGCTCAGAACCTGGTTTAATTGAGGATAACGAAAGGGTTGCGCGATGCGCGCTTGGCAAAGGGTATCGATTTCTGGAAGTCGATCCGGTGATTGATTGGACTCCTCAATATAGATTATAGGTAAGCGATCATCAGTGTCACGAACAGCCTGGAGCAAGTTTTTAGTGGTTGCGTTAGACCCATGATGACTGACAAAGACAACCCGTAGACCACGGGCATTTTCTAAATGTTGTTGCCACGCTTCAACGGGCGCCAACACAACATCCCAGTCTTTAACAAATTGCAGCAACGAAGCCAACTCTTTGGCCCGGGCGGAATTGTCATCGATGATAAGCGCCCATACTTTCATGGATTAGCTGTATCCTGCGTCCCATCTAAGAAGCTGTTTCAAAATCGGCTCATGTCCGCTGACTCGGCGTTACAGCACCTTCTCCGCTGCTCATTTACCTTATGTAAACTGCGCTGCTCGAAGGTGCTGCGCCTTGATTCAAGGTGCTGCGCCTTGATTCAGCGAACGTCGCGAGTTTTTGAAACAGCTTCTAAATAGGTTTAGCGCTAATGATTGATCATCCATTTTTTGTTTATCTCAATAAAAACTGTATTTTATGTCCTAGCAAAACATTGTTGACGCTACTGCTGGCTGATATTGCGCCTTTCTGGCATCTAGCTAAAAAATTCTAGGACAAATTTCAAGGGCAGTAGTATTGTATAACTAGCAGAAATCTACTCGTCTAATTTGATCCAGCCGTATTTCCAGCTCCGTCCCAGACATGCTGCGAAGTTGCAAATACTCAGCATGATGACGTGTCTGTAGATTCAAGGGTAATAAGGTTTCCAGATGCCAAACACCCTGTGGATCACACCAGGTCAAACGAAGTTTTTGGCGATGCATAATCGCCAACTCATAACGACTGTATAAGCTACAATCGATAGGTATGTAATCACTCATGGGCAAAACACCCACATGCCTATCAATTTCCGCTGTGGTAACAACGTATTGTTATTATTTTTCAAAACAGTCCGCCATCGTAAAAAATCAATACTCAATTTTTATTGGTATCCACCAAACGGTTGGCTTTAATCCAAGGCATCATTCCGCGCAGCTTTTCCCCCACCACTTCGATGGAGTGCTCCCGCCCAAGTCGTCGTTTCGCCTTTAAAGTAGCCGCCCCGGCTTGGTTTTCCAGAATAAACTCACGGGCAAATTCGCCACTTTGGATTTCTTCCAAAATACGCTGCATTTCCCACCGAGTCTCTTCCGTAATGATACGAGGACCCCGGGTAAGATCTCCATACTCGGCCGTGTTAGAGATGGAGTAGCGCATATTGGCAATGCCACCTTCGTACATTAAATCGACAATCAGTTTAAGTTCATGGAGACATTCGAAGTAGGCCATTTCAGGTGCGTAACCGGCGTCTACCAGGGTCTCGAAGCCTGCCTGAGCCAATGCCGTGAGCCCGCCACATAAAACCGCTTGCTCACCAAACAAATCGGTTTCTGTTTCTTCACGAAAGGTGGTCTCGATGATACCCGCCCGACCAGCGCCAATGGCGACGGCATAAGATAAAGACAGTTCTTTCGCCTGTCCACTAGCGTCCTGATGCACCGCGATCAAACTGGGTACACCACCCCCTTGGGTATAGGTGGAACGCACCAGATGTCCCGGCCCTTTAGGGGCAATCATAAAAACATCGAGATCTGGACGCGGCGCGATTTGCCCAAAGTGGATGTTAAAACCATGGGCAAAGGCCAATGCGCTACCCTGTTTTAAATGGGGCTCTATGTGTTCACGATAAAGCTTAGCTTGGTGTTCATCAGGCGCCAAAATCATCACTAAATCAGCACCGGCTACGGCTTGCTCAACAGGGCTGACGGCAATGCCTGCTTGCTCTGCTTTGGCCGCTGAGGTGGAGCCGGGGCGTAAACCCACAACCACCTTGACGCCTGAGTCTTGCAGATTATTCGCATGGGCATGTCCCTGGGAACCGTAACCGATGACCGCGACTGTCTTGTTTTGGATAAGGGAAATATCCGCATCTTTATCGTAAAAAATGTTCATAGTGTTATTTTCTCTAGAGATGCAGAGCCTTCTGGCCCCGGGCAATGCCGGTTACACCGGAGCGAACAACCTCCAAAATATTATCCTCGTGTACGGCGCTAATAAATCCGTCAAGCTTTTCCCCGGTGCCGGTAAGCTCGACGGTATAGGTAGTCTCCGTCACATCGATAATTCGGCCTCGGAAGATGTCGGTTAACCGCTGCATTTCAGCACGTTGTTCACCGTTGGCTTTGACTTTAATGAGCATTAACTCACGCTCGATATGGGTACCCTCGGTAAGATCGATAAGCTTGACCACGTCTATCAGCTTGTTCAACTGCTTGATGATTTGCTCGATGATCTCATCGGTGCCCGACGTTACCAATGTCATGCGCGACAAAGAAGGATCTTCCGTAGCCGCCACTGTCAGACACTCAATGTTAAAACCGCGAGCTGAAAATAGATTGGCAACTCGGGACAGAGCACCCGCCTCGTTTTCTAAAAGGATTGAGATAATATGCCTCATACTTACACCAAAATCATCCCTTCTTCGTGGGTAGACTTCATCTGGTCGCGACCGGCCAGAAGCATTTCACTCTGGCCACCACCAGCAGGAATCATAGGAAAAACATTTTCGTCAGGATCGGTTATAAAATCTAGGAAAACCGTGCGATCTTTTGTCGCAAAGGCTTCCCGCAGCGCCCCTTCCACGTCTGCTGGCCGTTCAATCTGCATCCCCACATGCCCATAGGCTTCGGCTAGTTTTACAAAATCTGGCAAAGCCTCCATATAAGACATGGAGTAACGCTTCTCATAGAAAAACTCTTGCCACTGGCGCACCATACCCAAGTAACGGTTGTTAAGATTGACCACCTTGACCGGTGTATGGTACTGCAGCATGGTAGACAGTTCTTGCAGCATCATCTGAATACTGCCCTCACCGGTGACGCAAACTACCTCTTGATCGGGAAATGCTAATTTAGCGCCCATGGCTGCTGGTAGCCCAAAACCCATGGTACCCAGCCCGCCGGAGTTGATCCATTGGCGGGGACGATCAAAGTGGTAGTACTGAGCCGCCCACATTTGGTGTTGGCCTACGTCGGAGGTAATGATGGCTTGACCTTCTGTGACCTCATACAGTTTCTCGATCACAAACTGTGGTTTGATGACGTCGTTACTGTACTCGTACTTTAAAGACTCAATAGAACGCCACTGATTGATTTGCTGCCACCAGGCGCCAATAGCTTCCTGATCGGGTTTAATACCCTCTTCTTCAATGGCGTTCATCATAGCACGCAGGACATTGGGTACAGAGCCCACGATGGGAACATCTACCTTGACATTTTTTGAGATAGAGGAAGGATCGATATCCACATGAATAATGCGCGCTTCTGGACAGAATTTTTCTAACGCTCCGGTTACCCGGTCATCAAACCGAGCCCCTATCGCAATCAGCACATCACATTGGTGCATACCCATATTGGCTTCGTAGGTGCCATGCATCCCCAACATACCGATGAACTGGGCATCCGTGGCAGGATAGGCACCTAACCCCATTAACGTGTTGGTGATGGGAAAGCCCAATAGCCGCGTAAACTCGGTCAACTCCGCCGAACCCTCACCGAGAATCACGCCACCTCCCGTATAAATCATGGGACGTTTAGCCGCACCGATTAGCTCGACAGCTTTGCGAATCTGGCCACTATGGCCTTTCAAGGTGGGATTGTAGGAACGCAGGTTAACTTTTTTTGGATAAGTGAATTCAGTCTTGGTGGCAGTCACATCTTTGGGAAGATCGATAAGCACAGGACCTGGCCGACCTGTAGAAGCAATATAGAAAGCTTTTTTAACCGTCTCGGCCAGCTTATCCACATCCTTGACTAAAAAGTTATGCTTCACGCAGGGTCGGGTAATACCCACTGAGTCCACTTCCTGAAAAGCATCGTTGCCGATCAATTTAGTGGGTACTTGGCCAGAAATGACCACCATGGGAATGGAGTCCATGTAAGCCGTCGCTATGCCAGTGACAGAATTGGTCAGACCTGGACCCGACGTTACCAACACGACGCCTGGTTTGCCGCTGGCGCGGGCATAACCATCAGCCGCATGGGTAGCTCCTTGTTCGTGACGAACCAAAATATGCTGTACGTCATTTTGACCATGCAAGGCATCGTAAATATGCAACACGGCACCGCCTGGATAGCCAAAAACGTACTCAACCCCCTCCTCCTTGAGGCAGCGAACGAAAATCTCGGCACCGGTTAGCTCCATAGGGCTAAGCTCCTCATGGCAAAGGTTAAAAATGCGATGATAACTCTGTTCATTAGCTCGATTATTGGACCACTAAAGATAATGTTTGATGCAGGGGAAATTTTCAACACAAAGGAAAAACACTTTTTTTATTTTTAACCCACAAAATAGCAAAAATAGATTTCCTTTGATTCGTATTAGGGCAGATAAAATGGTGTTTAGTTTAACCCAGTCTAGGCACGATAGGAAAAGTTTTTATCCTTAAAAAAACTAAAGTATACAACAAATACCCAAACTGTAACGCTCCGTTTCCGCCTAAAGCCATGAGGTTATCACCTTAATAGACGTAATTTTTAGAAGTTTCCTAACTAAGATTGTCTGCCCGTAGGCTCTGTAACCAACAAACGCTAACCATTCCTCGAACCTCATAGATCAGTTTTGAAACTTGTCTGGCACATAATTTGCTAAGTTTAATAACTAGATAAGTTCACTGTACTCTTGCGATCGCGATGGAATGGAGATCCCTATGTTTAAAAAAATGATGATGATGCTTGCTCTTGCAAGTTGTACTCTGGCTGCTTCTGGAGCAGGCGTTTACAAGTGGGTAGACGAAAAAGGCGCTGTACAGTATCGTGACACCCCTCCGCCCCAAGGTGTAACCCATCAAGCTCTGAAAAAACCCACCGGATCCCATTACGATCCGGCAACAACCATGCAGCAGTTACGGGAAAAAGTGCAGGCGCTGGACGAGGAGCGCACAGCTATCCAAGGAAAAAATGGGAAACAAGTTACCCAGCTCACAGAAAACTGTGAGCGGACTAAAAAGAATTTAGATATTCTAGCTACCAGCGCAAACCCTGTTCGCATCGATAGCGAAGGCAACCGTGTCCCTCTCGACGACGCTGATCGCCAAGCAGCGGTGGAGGAACAGCAACGTTATTTGGATCAATACTGCTCGTCCTAATGCTTGCGTAATCCTTTCAGAAAAGCCTTTTACTCGCCGCGAAACGCTATACGAACGCTAAACAGTAAGGTTAAACTTGTGATGCGCCAATTCTTGGGTTGACGCATCGACATCTCTATAACCTCACTGTTTAAAAACCATGCGCACCTCTCAATTTTTTCTATTTACCCTCAAAGAAACACCGGCCGACGCTGAAATCATTAGCCATCAACTGATGCTCCGGGCAGGACTTATCCGCAGACTCGCAGCGGGGGTGTATACCTGGCTACCCTTGGGTCTGCGGGTGTTACGCAAGGTGGAAACGATTGTGCGCCAGGAGATGGATTGTAGCGGTGCTCTAGAAATGCTGATGCCCGCTATTCAGCCCGCCGAGCTATGGCAAGAGTCGGGACGCTGGGAACAATACGGTCCCGAATTGCTGCGGCTTAAGGATCGCCATGAGCGGAACTTCTGTTTTGGCCCTACCCATGAAGAAGTCATCACCGATCTTCTGCGTGGGGAAATACGCAGTTATAAACAATTGCCGGTGACCTATTATCAGATTCAAACCAAGTTTCGCGATGAAGTCCGACCCCGTTTCGGCATCATGCGGGCCCGGGAATTTTTGATGAAGGATGCCTATTCCTTCAACGCCGACCAAGCTTCCTTGCAAGTCAGCTACGACGCCATGCACCAGGCTTATCAGCGCATTTTTACCCGCCTGGGATTGAATTTTCGCGCTGTACTGGCGGACAGCGGCAGCATCGGCGGCAATCGTTCTCAAGAATTTCATGTCCTGGCGGAATCCGGCGAAGACGCCATCGCGTTTTCTTCACAAAGCGATTATGCCGCCAACGTAGAGCTGGCCGAGGCCCTTGCCCCCGCCGCTGAACGACCATCACCCACAGCCCCATTCAAGCGCGTCGAAACACCGGGACAACATACCATTGAAGCGGTGAGCGCTTTCCTAAACGTAAATCCGCAACAGACCCTGAAAACCCTGCTTGTTCAAGGTAGCGAAGGCGGCTTGGTGGCCCTTTGCCTGCGGGGTGATCATGTATTAAATACCATCAAGGCAGAAAAACTCACTCAAGTAGCCGCCCCCTTAACCTTTGCCAGCGAAGACCAGATACGCCAAGTGGTAGGCTGTAACCCAGGCTCCCTCGGACCGCTGGGACTTAGTTTCCCCGTGGTGGCGGACCGTGCTGCTACGCAACTGGCTGACTTTGTCTGTGGCGGTAACCAAGACGATATGCATTTAACCGGCGTCAATTGGGGGCGCGATTTACCTGAACCCACCGTTGCCGATCTGCGCAACGTGGTGGCAGGGGATCCTAGCCCCGATGGCAAAGGCGTATTGTCCATCGCCCGCGGTATCGAGGTGGGACACATTTTCCAGCTAGGCGACAAATACAGCACCGCCATGAACGCCACGGTGGTGGATGAACAAGGTCATAACCAAACGGTATTGATGGGTTGTTACGGCATCGGCGTATCCCGGGTGATAGCGGCTGCTATTGAACAACATCACGATGACTACGGTATCGTTTGGCCCCTTGCCATGGCGCCCTTTCAGGTGAGCCTAATACCGGTCAATGCCCATAAATCACAACGCTTGAGAGAGGCCACCGAGACCCTATATCAACAACTCCTGACTGCCGGTATCGAGGTACTGTTGGACGACCGGGCAGGCCGGGCAGGGGTTATGTTTGCTGATGCCGAACTGATTGGTATTCCGCACCGCTTAGTGCTTAGTGATCGTCACTTGGACGCGGGCCAGGTGGAATATAAAGGGCGCCGGGACAGTGAAAGTAGCGTCATCGTCCAGGCGCAACTGATGGATTTTCTAAAAGAAAAATTGTCGCAATAAGATTTTTACCTTAAACGTTTTGGCAGCACGTCGCGTAACTTTGCTCTCGCTTCCCGTAGCATCGTTTCCGTGGTGGACCAATCAACACAAGGGTCCGTCACCGAAACTCCATAGCGCAGTTGCGATCTATCGGCTGTGATGGGTTGATTACCCGCCTCCAAGTTGCTCTCGATCATAAACCCCACGATAGAGCGGTTACCCTCTGAGATTTGATGCACACAATCGCGCATCACCAGGGGTTGCAGCATGGGGTCTTTATTGGAGTTAGCGTGGCTGCAATCTACGACGATGTTGGCAGGCAACTTTTCCGCTTCCAGCTGCTGCTCGCAGAGGGCGATGGTGACGGTATCGTAATTAGGTTTATCACCGCCGCGTAACACCACATGACCATAACGGTTACCCGCCGTGCGAATAACAGCACTCTGCCCCACCCGATTGATACCGAGAAAACTATGGGGTCTAGCCGCCGATTGCAGCGCATTAACTGCAACTTTTAAACTGCCATCGGTGCCATTTTTGAAACCCACTGGTGTCGACAAACCACTGGCCATCTCGCGATGGGTTTGCGATTCGGTGGTACGGGCGCCAATGGCAGTCCAGGCAATTAAATCAGAAATATACTGGGGGGTAATCGGGTCAAGGGCTTCCGTACCGGTAGGCAACCCCATCTCAGCGAACTCCAGCAACAGCTTACGGGCAATCTGTAACCCTTTCTCCACATGGAAAGAGTCATTGAGATGAGGATCGTTGATTAAGCCCTTCCAACCCGTCGTGGTACGTGGTTTTTCAAAATAGACCCGCATAACCACCAACAGGGTATCACTGACTTCATTGGCTAAGGTCTTGAGGCGCTGGGCATAGTCACGGGCCGCTTCTAGGTCGTGAATAGAGCAGGGTCCCACCACCACAAAGAGCCGCGGATCCTGCCGATCCAAGATATTACAAATAGCCTCGCGGCCGGCCAAAACCGTTGCTTCAGCCTGCTCACTGCGGGGCAGTTGTTCGTGCAGCTCTGCGGGAGTCAACAGCAGATCCTGCGAAATAACATTAACATTACTAATACGATCAGCCTGCATAATGACTTCTCATGGTGAAAAAAATTGATTAAAAACCGAGTTGTACGCTAGGTTAAAAAAAGCGTCAAGTCCTGCTATTTTGAGATTGGTTTTTGAAATTTATATTAATATGATTGAACTTGTACAGATAGACTAAAATTTCATAACAATGACTTATGTTTAGCCTATCCTGTGAAATGATTTGTTTCTTTCGTTAAATACTATATAGCTGAAGACAATATCATGCTAATTGAAGCAAAACGTTCTTGTCTGCTAATTGTCGACATGCAAGAAAAATTATTGCCAGCCATTGCCGACACACAGACAGTTTTATCCAACACGGTTTGGTTAGTTAGGGCTGCTACACGCCTCGGTGTATCTATTTTAATATCGGAGCAGTATCCCAAAGGATTAGGTCATACGGTGCCTGAGCTGAGCGCTTTAATGACAGCTCCAGCAATGGAAAAAACCCATTTCTCCTGCACAGTGGAGCCCACCTGTAGAGAACGCATCATGGCCAGCAGGCGCGAGCAGATTATCCTCACGGGTATTGAAGCCCATGTTTGTGTTCTGCAAACGGCCCTGGGTTTGTTAGAGATGGAAAAAGAAGTATATGTGGTGGCCGATTGTGTTGGATCGCGACAACCTTTTGACAAAGAACTTGCCCTTGCGCGTATGCGCGCGGCAGGTATTCAAGTGGTTAGTCGCGAGATGGTCGTCTTCGAATGGCTACATCAGTCTGACACGCCCCTCTTTCGAGAAGTAAGCCGGGAATTTTTGCGTTGATAAGTAGAAAAAGTCGGCTATCAAACAATTATATGGGGGAGATCCGGTTAGTCACGAGTATGACCAAAAATGGCGTTTTATAAGGGTTCAATAATAGGCGAACAAATAGGCGAACAGTAACTCATCGGGCGGTCCTTGCCTGACAAGTTACTGTTACACGTCACCTGTTCCCTGAGACGAGCATCCTAGCTCCAACTTATCCAAAAGTCCCTTTGGGTAAGTAACTGCTCTAATTATTCCCGAAGGCTGTTTCCTGGCGAAAGCATATCCTATATGCTTGTGGTTAATCCTTTAACCGAGTCCTTAATATTCCTGTCTATCCCTAAATCTGTATTCTGATGAGTCAACAATCAGTGTTTCTACTAAGTAACTTGCATTTCTGATGCCACATATAGCAAGTCTTTGTTTATAAATTATTTTTACTATTCTAAGATCATTCTCAGTATGGCTTGATGACCAAAATGGTCCAAAGTTGTTTGCATTTGGTCTGTTTTTTTCTTTTTGAGTCGGTTGTGAGTAAGACTGACAAAGGTCTTTCTTTATACCCTTAGAAGCTGTTTCAAAACCGGCTCATGTCCGTGACTTAAGCGTTACAGCACCTTCTCCGCTGCTCATTTACCACCTGTAAACTGCGCTGCTCGAAGGCACTGCGCCTTAATTCAACGAACGTCGCGAGTTTTTGAAACAGCTTCTTAGGATTTTTTTGCTTTACCAAAACCCGATTCCTTTCCCGTGGCGATGGTTACGCTTGTCGGCTGCCTCCGAGATAATCCACGTAGTACCCTTGGCCTCGCTGAAGAAGTGGAGTACCGATAAAAATACGACCGTCGTGGGTTAACCCCGCCCAAATATCGGTAGATGAAAAATTTGGGTTTAAACACCTGCGTTTATATAATTCTCTTTGTATAAAGGCCGTCGCAATGTCGATACCTCTATTCAGTTTTGTGTCACTATGGGTCATGATTTTTTCTCCTTTGGTAAAGCAAATTTTTTAATAAAAGCTTTCAGCAAAATCCTTGCCTAAAATACGTTTTGCTCATTTATTTAGATGACAATCAGTGACCTTTTTAACAAGTGATTGTTTTATTCGATAAATTCTTTTTTTGCTATGATTGATCGGGTCAAAATGACCTGCAGCGCCAAATTGACTCGACAAGATCAAAGTGGTTAGGCGGGTCTCAACGGACGGCTTTATAGAGGACGGTTTAAACAGGTAAAAGGCGTGATAAGTAAACCTGTGATAGCACACTTCAGCATAAATAATGCTGCTATAGGCTATAGGCTATAGGCTATAGGCTATAGGCTATAGATAGACCACATTGCGATGAATTTAAAGTTTAATTGATATTTGAGTTGCAATTGTCGTGTTTCCTAATCAATCAATTAGCCAAGATTCAGGGTTAGGCACTGCCTGTTGCCTTTCCAAATACTGCATACCTTTGACACATCGAACGATCAACCAAACAAACACCGCTAAAAGTAAAATAAAACCGATAAATATAACTGTTGTTATATAGCTAATCACGCTATACAAAAGCCCAATCCAAAAGGTGCGTATTTGATACGTGTAGTGTGAGTTTAACCATTCGGGGGCATTCTTACGATTGATATACGCCATAACCACACCCACAAGACTGGTAAGCGGCACTATGATTCCAATAAGATAGAGAATATAAATGACTTTACTCTCAGCTCCGGAAGAGAATTTAGTCTTTGCGCCCGTAGTAGATTTTTTCAGGTCAGTCATGAGTTAACTCCTAAATTCATTATGGTCTGATGGGTCAAACAGGCATTTTACTGTGATATTTACCAGATTTTTACAATGTGATTTGCCTAAAGAAACATAAAACTATCAAAAAAAGTAAACCATGGCCAAAAAATAAACTATCAGTCCTCTTTTAAGCAAATCTCTCTCTTGAATAAATCGTTTTTTCATCTCTTTTTAGAAGCTGTTTTAAAAGATGCTGAGCGTAACAATACTAAAGTTTAGACAAATCTTAGATTTTATAAGTAAACAGGATTTGCGTTGATATGCACGGTTGGATAGCATTGTAGGGCAGAGTTACCAGATCAAAATCATGGCAAGATTTGTAAAGTATTTTGCTTATGGCTCTAATATGTATCTCCCACGGCTCAAAGCCAGAACCCCATCCTGCCGCCCGCTTGGGGTTACCCATTTGACCGGCTACAAGCTTTACTTTCACAAATGCGGTCAAGACGGTTCTGGAAAATGTAATGCCTGGTTTACAGGTAATCCTAACGATTACGTCATGGGAGTTGTCTATACCCTTGCTCAGTATGACAAGCAGCATTTAGACCAAGCGGAAGGGTTAGGGCGAGGCTATAATGAGGTAACGCTTCGTTTACCTCTAGCGGGTAACGAACATACGGTTTTTCTCTATGTGGCTGAATTAGGCTACGTTGATGATTCTTTAATACCATTCACATGGTATAAAGACCTGGTTATAGCTGGCTGTCATGCTCACGGATTACCGGATACCTATATAATGCAGCATGTGGCGCGGGTGGATGCTGTACCTGATCCTGATCAGGCAAGAACCCATGCACATGTAAAAATTTTACCAAACAACATAGTGTGAGTCGGTCTTTGCAGCGGAATCAATATGCCTAAGTCTACTATTGTTACTATACGTACTCTTGTAATTGGTTGTGTTCTATACCTGTTGAGCGCTGCTCAGTTTGCCCAAAGCGCCACTTTTATCTTACCTCCGCCCGATGTGGACTTGGTGGGCGAAATTCGTGTGGTGCGGGCTAAACAAGAAGATACATTGATCGACATTGCTCGACGCTACAGTCTCGGTTACGAAGAGATTGTTAAGGCTAATCCTGGCGTTAATCGCTGGGTACCGGGAAAAGGAACAACCATCGTCTTGCCTACCCGCTACATTCTCCCTGATACGCCTCGCGAAGGTATCGTCCTCAACGTATCGGAGATGCGCCTGTACTACTACCCTAAACCGAAATCCGGGGAAAAACCGGTGGTGATAACATTTCCTGTCAGCATTGGACGCATGGATTGGAAAACACCCTTAGGGGAAACGAAGATTGTGCGCAAACAAGAAGACCCGCCGTGGTATCCACCTGAGTCGATTAAGGCTGAACATGCAGCCGATGGCGAGATTTTGCCGGATATGATACCTGGTGGTCCCGATAATCCGTTAGGCAGATACGCGCTTCGACTTGGGATTCCTAGCTACCTTATCCATAGCACTAACAAACCTTATGGGATTGGCATGCGCGTTACCCACGGCTGTGTACGCATGTACCCAGAAAACATCGAACAACTCTTTCCTATGGTCCCGGTAGGCACACCTGTGCGCATCGTTAATCAACCCGCAAAAATTGGCAGACTAGCAGATACGTTGTTCTTGGAAGCCCATAGCCCCTTGGAAGAAGACGAACAGCCTACCGCCCTTACGGTAAAAGAGGTTTTTCAATTAGTTGAGAACAAAAATTTAGTAGGCATGAATACAGACTCTACGGCTGTGCAACTTATTGTAGAGCAGTCTAGTGGTCTTCCCGTACCCATCTCTCAATTTAACTAATTAAAAAAACCCTGCTGCTTTACAGTAAAAGTCAGCAGGGTTTTTCTTAGCTGCTTGCTTAAGTTGTTAGATTTATTATTTTATTTATACATGGAACGTTGAAACATACGGTTTATGCTTTCTTCGGTGCGGCGACTTCTTTCATCGGAATCGGCGGCAAGGGCTTTTGCCTCATTGGCGGCTTCTAGGGCTTCGTTTGCCGTTTGTTGAGCGGATTCAGCAATCTGTCTAGCGGTTTGCGTTTCTTGAGAAGCTTGTTGCACGTCACTTCTGGTCGCGCAACCTACACCAAAAAAAATAAAACCCAACAACAAAATAAAAAGGATTTTTTTATTGAGATATAACACTTTAAAGGCTCCTTATACGTTGTAGGATGCGGTAATTCACGCAAAGCTTGGTGTCACGTTAACACAGTTTACCCAGGGAATGTCTAGTGGTAGCACGGCACTATCGTATAACCACTCGTGTCCCCTTCTCTACCCAAGGCGCCAGACGCTGAATTTGCTCATTGTCTAGAGCGACACAACCGTTCGTCCAGTTAAAATTACGATGTACGTCCAGATCGCCCGCACCTACACCGTGTATGCCGATTTGCCCACCCAGCGGGGTGTCTTGTGGCGGCACATAACCTGCTAATAAATCTTGACGAACCTGCTCATAAGTGGCTTTATCGATCCGCTTTTCTTTATAAGCCTGGGTGATATAAGTCAAATTAGGATAATTCAAACCAATAAAAAAATTAAAACGACTTTGCGGGTTAAACCAACCGACCCTAAATACCCCGATGGGTGTAATACCATCGCCCCGTTGACGTTTAATACCCACGCCGCTGATACCAAAGGCAATATTGTCAAACTGTTCAAGTGTCTCATCGCCACGCATCACCGCCAGAGAGTCTTTTTTTGTATCAATCAGTAGCCATGGTTTAAGAGATGGGGCAGGTTTTTTAAGGGATTGCACAGGCAACTGAGTGTCATCGGATGGCGTTTTCAAGGGAGCACAGGCAGCCATCGTCAGTAGCAAAAAAATGACCGAACTGACTGGGAACCAACTGGGTTTTATAAGTATCGTGGAAAAAAGAGGACTGGTTGAGCTAAAGATCACTGTCACTCTTTTTCGATAAGCGCTCAACATGTTTTTTACTAAGTTCCAAGAAACGGGGCGTAGGCCCGACATCTTCGTAGATAGGATCGCCTAGTTCGTCTTCAGTGATAACCTGAGTACCTTGCTCGTAGGGAAAAGCAGTTTCTATCATATCAAGAGCAACGGACAGCAAGTCAGTGATGATCTCGGTTTCGCTTTTAGCAGGATACATTTCTGCAAGGGCCCCGATTCGAGCGGCGTCTCGTATCGAAAGTGGGACTCGATATTCACAGGGCGTCATCTGCACCCGCTTAGCCTTTGCCCACGTTTCTAAAAGTTCTTTAATGTCCATGTTGTTTTCGCTTCAGTCATATACACGATTGTCATGCGTTGCTAGATGGAAAGTATAACGTAAGGCACAGGCTAAAGGAAAAGTTTAGCGCTGGTTACTATGTTAGGTTGGTCAGCCATACCCTCTTCGTGCTATCTTAACGAAGTTTTTTTAGCATTTTAAATAGTCAAAAATGACAAATCCCACCCCTTTTAGCAACCAAGAATTACGCCAAACCCTGGGTAAATTTGCAACCGGCATCACTGTTATCAGTGTCACTGACGATGATGGGAAGTATTGGGGATTAACCGTTAACTCTTTTAATTCGGTATCCCTGGACCCTCCCCTAATTCTTTGGAGTTTAGCCTTGGAAACGGTGGGTTTTATAACTTTCCGGGATGCAAAACGGTTTGCTGTCAATATCTTGGCTGAAGATCAAATCGCCGTCTCTGAACGGTTTGCCTCCTGTGAACTGGATAAATTCATCGGTTTTAATGTGACAGCAGGTCTTGGAGGTGTACCCTTGCTGGACGGCTGCGCGGCGACGCTGGAATGTCAGAGAGAAGCTGCTTATCCTGGGGGAGACCACATCATTTTGTTAGGACGGGTTGAGCGATTGCAGTGTGCTCCACGACCACCGCTGATTTTTTATGAAAGCCGCTACATCAAAGCAGGCGACACTTTACAGACCCGATAGAACTCACTCTTAACGTAAAGTTATCACCACTTTGCCAGTAGTGCGCCGCTCTAAAAGGGCTGTCAAAGCTTCACCGACTTGCGCCAGAGGAAAGGTTTGCGAGATAAAAGGTTTTAGTTTACCTGCCCCGTACCAATCCAGCAACTCCTGCAACGATTGGCGCATAAGTCCAGGATTATGCTGCAGATATGCCCCCCAATGCAGACCAATAACCGCGCAATTTTTAACCAACAAAATATTTGCCGGAACTTGTGGAACACGACCACTAGCGAAACCGATGGCCAAAATACGCCCTTCCCAGTTTATACAACGCAATGAGGCATCGAAGGCGTCGCCACCCACTGGATCATAAACCACATCCGCCCCACCCAATGCGCTAACTTTTTCCTTGATATCTTCTTGGGAATAATCGATGAGATAATCGGCGCCATGTTTGGCTGCTTGCTGCAATTTTCCTTGACCACCGGCGGTGGCAATCACCGTGGCACCCAACTGTTTGCCAATCTCCACCGCCGTTAAACCGACGCCGCCACCAGCGCCATGTACTAGAAGCGTCTCTCCAGGTTTTAGAGAAGCACGCTGGGTTAACGCTAAATGCGAGGTGCCATAAGTCACTGGAAAACCTGCTGCGGTGATGAAGTCTACGTTGGCAGGTAGGGCAACAACAGCATCTGCCGGCACTACCACTTCTTGCGCATAACCGCCGTAGGAAAGCACCGCCATCACTCGGTCGCCAGGAGTAAATTCAGCTACACCCTCGCCGCATTCCAGGATCTCACCACTAATTTCCATGCCTGGGGAGAAAGGCGGTTGCGGACGGGTTTGGTATTTGCCTTGAATAATTAGGGTGTCGGCAAAGTTAACCCCACAGGCATAGACAGCGATCTTGACATGATTCGCTTTAACAACAGGGCTTTTCAATTCTTCAAAAGATAATGTATCAGGTGAGCCCAACGTGTTACATACAATAGCCTTCATGAAAGATCGCTCCGCAAAATCAGTTCAATTAAGTTAACATGTGCGTTTTTTACAAGGAATAGGGAAACTATGATGTCCATCAACACAGCAGCCCTTGTGGAGCCGGTTAAAAAAATTGCCGCCGAGGCGGGCACTCGCATCGTCGAGATCTACGGCACTACCTTTGCGGTGGAAGAAAAAGACGACCAAAGTCCTTTAACCACGGCCGATTTGGCGTCCCATCAGACCATCGTTGCCCAACTCCAAAAATTGACGCCGGATGTGCCTATTTTGTCCGAGGAATCCGCTGCCATTGCCTTTGCTGAACGCAGCCGCTGGCAGCGCTTCTGGTTAATCGATCCATTGGATGGCACTAAAGAGTTTATCAAGCGTAACGGCGAGTTTACCGTCAATATCGCTTTGGTTGAAGGCCACGAGCCGGTGCTCGGTGTGGTTTTAATGCCTACTTCAAAGCGTTGCTATTGGGCGGCTCGGGGACAGGGCGCCTGGCGTCAAGAAGCCGATGGACCTGCCCAGCAGATTAGCGTTACCCCACTGAGTGATGGACCCGTTCGGGTGGTGGGAAGCCGCTCCCACGGGGGGGACAGTTTAAATAGCTTTCTGGCTCGCTTGGGTGACTATGATCTGGTGTCCATTGGCAGCTCTCTCAAATTATGTTTAGTGGCCGAGGGTAAAGCCGATATCTATCCCCGTTTGGGTCCCACCTCGGAGTGGGATACCGCCGCAGCCCAGTGTGTTGTGGAGGTGGCCGGTGGTCAGGTGGTCACTTGCGACGGGCAACGTTTGACTTACAATAGTAAAGAATCTTTACTAAACCCTCACTTCTTGGTTTTCGGCGATGCCCGTCGCAATTGGTTAGAGTATTTGTCTGCGCCCTCTTGAAATTTATCACTGCGTCCCTAATTACAATAAAAATTATTGATTTGAGCAAAATGCGAGAGAGTAATGTCCTATGACCGTTGAGGCACATAAAGAAAATTTAGGTTTTCAAGCTGAAGTACAGCAGCTATTGCATTTAGTCGTACACTCCTTATATTCCAACAAGGAAATTTTTCTGCGGGAGCTTGTTTCCAACGCGTCCGACGCCTGCGATAAATTGCGTTTCGAGGCGCTTACCGACGATGCCCTGTACGAAAACGACTCTGAACTCAAAATTCATATCGCCTATGACAAGGATGCACGTACCCTGACCATCTCTGATAATGGTATCGGCATGAGTCGTCAGGAGGTGGTGGATAACATCGGCGTAATTGCCGGTTCCGGGACACGCCAATTTTTTGCCAAATTAACCGGCGATCAGAGTAAAGATTCCCAGCTTATTGGCCAGTTTGGAGTTGGTTTTTATTCCAGCTTTATCGTCGCCGACAAGGTAACTTTGTTGACCCGACGCGCTGGCTTAGGTCCCGAACACGGTGTGCGTTGGGAATCCACCGGCGAGACCAGCTATGTCTTGGAGACAGTGGAAAAACCTACTCGTGGCACTGAGATTACCCTGCACCTTAAAAAGGACGAAGATAAATTCCTGGATGAGTGGCGGTTGCGGGGAATTATCAATAAATATTCCGATCACATCTCCTTGCCCATCGTCATGCGGGTGGAGAAACCTGCCGAAAAAGAAGGCGAAAAACCGGTTTTTGAAGAACAAACCATCAACCGGGCATCGGCCTTTTGGACCCGTTCTAAGAACGACATTAAAGACGATGAGTATATAGAATTCTACAAACACACCGCCCATGATTTTCAAGACCCCCTTGCCTGGACTCACAACCGGGTTGAAGGCAACCTGGAATACACCTCGCTCTTATATATACCCGCTCGCGCCCCCTTTGATCTGTGGGATCGAGACCAAAGCCACGGCGTTAAACTGTACGTGCGACGGGTGTTTATTATGGAAGGCGCCGAGCAACTCATGCCTCGCTATTTACGCTTCGTGCGTGGTGTGATTGACTCCAATGACTTGCCCTTGAATGTTTCCCGGGAAATTTTACAAAGCCACAAGATCGTCGACAGTATCCGCGGCGGATCTGTAAAGAAAATCTTGAGTCTGCTGGAAGATTTAGCCAAAAACCAACCGGAAAAATACACTGCATTTTGGAAAGAATTTGGTCGCGTCCTCAAGGAAGGTCCCGCCGAAGATTTCACCAATCGGGAACAGATTGCTAAGCTATTGCGTTTTGTGTCTACCCACGATGAAAATCCCGAACAGCGGGTATCTCTGACCGATTACGTGGGTAGGATGAAGGAAGGCCAAGATAAGATCTACTACATCACCGCCGATAGCCTAGCAGCTGCCAAACACAGCCCACACTTGGAAATTTTCCGCAAAAAAGGATTGGAAGTGCTGCTGCTGTCCGACCGGGTAGACGAGTGGCTCATGGCCCATCTGGCGGAATTTGATGGCAAACCCTTGCAATCGGTGGCTAAGGGACAGTTGGATTTAGACAAAGTCGAAGAGGATACCGACAAAGAAGAGCAAAAACAGGTTGAAGAATCTTTCAAAGATCTGCTCACCCAGGTGAAGGAAACATTGGGTGATGACATCGGCGAAGCCCGAATTTCCAAACGCCTGACCGACTCACCGGCCTGTTTAGTGGTGGATGAACATGCCATGAGTGGTCATTTGGAGCGTTTGTTGCGGGAAGCTGGTCAGCCAGTACCGGAAACCAAACCTCATCTGGAGTTAAACCCTTCCCATCTTTTGGTCACCAGACTTAAAGAGGAACAGGATAAAGAGCGGTTTTCCGAGTGGACCCGTTTACTTTTTGAACAAGCCATGCTGGTGGAGGGAGGACAACTGGAAGATCCAGCGCGTTTTGTGCAACGGCTCAATAACATGTTGTTAACCTTGACCCAGTCATGACTTACCAGGACTTGGGTAGCTCGTGCAAGAAGTATTGGCGGCCTGGATGGCCGTCGTCAAGCCTACAGGGACGTGTTCACGGCGTCTTCTAGAACGAGCAGCAATAGTCCTGCCAGTAAAAAATACTTTGTAAGGTTTTACATGACCATGTCGCAACCGTTCTGGAAAACAAAATCCCTTAGTGCAATGACTGCTAAAGAATGGGAGTCTCTATGCGACGGTTGCGGCAAATGCTGTCTGCACAAATTGGAAGACGTGGACACTGGTGAAATTCTTTATACGAATGTCGCCTGTCGGCTGCTGGATTTACAAGCGGCCCACTGTACCCGTTATGCCCTGCGTAAACACTTGGTGCCCGACTGTATTCAGCTACGCCCTGCAGATGCAGAACAGTTTGTCTGGTTGCCTGTCTCCTGCGCCTACCGGCTAGTGGCGGAAGGTAAAGAGCTACCTGATTGGCATCCGCTGGTGTGCAAAAATCCCCATGCCATCCATGACACTGGCTCATCCATCCGAGGCTGGGCCGTATCCGAGGATCATGTGGAAAACCTCGAAGACCATATCCTACCAAAATCCCTATGAATATTCAGTGTATTACATTACGGGCTTTTCAGGTCAACGCCTATTTGTTGCAAGATCCCACCACCCAAGTTTGTGCTTTGGTGGACACGGGTTTTGACGAGCAACTGGCAGAAACCCTTGCAAGAGTAACCCCTACTTTAAATATCCAGGCTATTCTATTAACCCACGGGCATTTCGATCATGCCGGTGGCTTATTGCCTTTGCAACAGCGCTATCCAGACGCCACGACCTATCTACCAACCTTAGAAAAACCTCTCTTTGAAAGTCTACCACGGCAGGGGGAGTTGGTTTTTGGTACGTCTCAATTTAACCGTCCCTGCGGGCGCATTGACCAATGGGTAGAGGACGGCGATAGTATCCAGGTAGGCCCTATGGAGTTTCAGTTTCTTTCCACGCCTGGCCACACCCCAGGCCAAGGCTGCTACTATACCAATGAACACATCTTTGTGGGCGATACCTTGTTCGCTGGGAGTGTTGGACGCACGGATTTTCCTTTGAGCGATCCGCAGCTGGCTGCCGTGAGCTTAAGTCGGCTCATGAAACTGCCTGGCCATTTGCAAGTGCACAGCGGGCATGGCCCAACCACCACCTTGCAACAGGAACTCCGCACCAATCCCTTTTTAGACCATGTGCGCCGAGAGCATGACATTCATGCATCGACTACCTATCCCTTCGCAAGACATAATAGCCAGTATTGAAAAGGGTCTCTTAGAGCATGTTTGTTGCTGCTCAGTGCATAGTTTTGCTGAGTATTTTTTCAATTTGCCACTAAACTAATGGTTATAAACAGGTTTCTTGGTCAAAATATCATAAGAAATAAGATAAACTCATGGAAAAGACCAGCAAACTCTTGAAGAAAACATCCCCTGTGTTTTAGAGTCCATCTATACTACGTAACTACGTAAGCTGCATGAGCGCCCTCAAAGGCATTGCCCACAAACTGCTATTATGCTTGAAACATCCTATTCTTCAGCTGCCACGTCACCACCCTTTGATCTCAAAGGGAGTTTATTTACATTAACGGTCCTGTATCTGCGTCAAACAGAGTGCGATATTATCGCTTCCCATTTGGCAAGCAAAGTTGAACAAGCGCCAGGTTTTTTTAATAGCACGCCTGTTATAATCGATCTTGAAACCCTATCAAACCCCGATGCAACGGTGGATTTTGTAGGTCTTTATGATCTTTTGCGAGCCCAGGGTTTGGTGCCGGTAGGTGTGCGTAACGGCAACGCTGATTTACAGTCAGCAGCGGTGTTGGCGGGTTTACCACTGTTGCCGGAAGGCCGCTCAATAGCCATAAAAAAACATGATAAGGGCGATGAACCTGCCCCTGAGCGGCGCAACAAGACCCTTCATCAACAGGTACGCTCAGGTCAGCAAATTTATGTGCCCGACGGTGATTTGATTGTATTAGGCGCTATTAGTCCTGGGGCTGAGGTATTGGCCGATGGCAACATTCATGTGTATGGTCCGTTACGGGGGCGTGCTTTGGCAGGTGTCAAGGGCGATACGGAAACACGTATTTTTTGTCACAGTTTAGAGGCGGAATTAGTCTCTATTGCTGGACGCTATAAAGTTATTGAAGAACTAGACGCGGCGGCGAGGGGTAAATCTGTGCAAATCTATTTATCCAAAGACCGCTTAGTTATCGAATCCTTATATCAATAAGCCAATCCTACGGAGCGTTTGGAGGATAACAACTTGGCAAAAGTAATTGTTGTGACGTCTGGCAAGGGAGGCGTGGGAAAAACCACGACCAGCGCCAGTTTTGCTACTGGTCTTGCCGAACGTGGTCACAAAACAGTGGTTATCGATTTCGATGTGGGCTTGCGAAACTTAGACTTGATTATGGGCTGTGAACGCCGTGTAGTCTACGACTTTGTCAATGTGATCAACAAAGAGGCGAATCTAACTCAAACCTTGATCAAGGACAAACGGATTGACAATTTATACGTGCTACCCGCATCCCAAACCCGCGATAAAGACGCCCTAACAAAAGAAGGCGTGGAACGCATCTTAGAAGAGCTCAAGGAGAAGTTTGATTACTTGGTTTGCGATTCCCCGGCAGGTATCGAGCGGGGTGCGCTTATGGCCCTTTATTTTGCCGATGAAGCGTTGATTGTCACCAATCCAGAAGTTTCTTCAGTGCGGGACTCTGATCGGATTTTAGGTATTTTAGCCAGCAAATCGAAACGCGCTGAACAGGGCCATGAACCGGTTAAGGAGCATTTGGTATTAGCTCGCTATGCAGCGGACCGAGCAAGCCGCGGCGATATGTTGAGCGTGGATGACGTGGTGGAAATTTTAGGTATTCCTTTACTAGGGGTTATTCCTGAATCGCAAAGCGTTTTACACGCGTCAAATGCTGGCGCTCCGGTGATTTTTGACGATCGCAGTGAAGCCGGCATCGCTTATAGCGATTTAGTTGATCGCTTTTTGGGGGAAGAACGACCCCACCGTTTTCTCAATGTAGAAAAAAAAGGCTTTTTAAAACGCCTATTTAGGAACTGAGGTATGGGCTTATTCAGTTACTTTCGTCCTACTCATCAGCAGCCGAGTGGCTCCGCTAGCGTTGCCAAGGAGCGGCTGCAGATTATCGTTTCCCATGAGCACGGTAGCAGCCGTCGCCACGGACCGGATTATTTACCAGAGCTAAAAAAAGAAATACTAAGAGTTGTGCGTAAATATATGCCGGTTGACCAAGATCAAGTCAAAGTGCATTTGGATAAAAAGGGCAATTGTGAAATTCTCGAGTTAAATATCACGCTTCCGGATGTCGAGGAGCAGGATAAACCTGGTTAATGACTGGCGATAATACGGCAGACGCTACGGACAAGGTTCGTTTAGACAAATGGCTATGGGCTACGCGTTTCTTTAAAACACGCTCGTTAGCCTCGGAAGCCATCAGCGGCGGCAAGGTCCATGTGAATGAAACGCGGGTCAAACCCGCCCGGACCATCCGGGTGGGTGAAACTTTGCGGATACGTCGTGGCTATGATGAATATGTGGTGGTTGTGAAAGGATTGTCCCGGCAGCGGGTTTCCGCAAAGCAGGCTGCGTTACTCTATGAAGAAACCCTCGAAAGTCAATCAAAGCGTACTGCACTGGCGGAACAACGTAAACAACACGTTCTTGGGGTTCCCCATCCTGCCCAGCGACCTTCAAAACGGGATCGACGTCATATTGTTCGCTTTACCAATCAGGATAGTTAGTCCTTTTTACAAAAAATTCTGTTGTATAGACCGTTGAGATTAATACCCTTAATGGTATCAAGTGTTTGTCGCAAAGCTGCTAATTATTACCTATGTTTATTTTAATTTTACTATTGGTGACCTTTGCCTCAAGCTATGCATCGGCTGAGACCACCGTAGGTTTACAGGGAGGATTTTCGAGTAAAGACGTAGACGAGCAGGATTTTCAACAGTATGGGCTTGCTGTCACCGGCCCACTTCCCTGGACATGGGAGATAACGTCAACGTGGTCTATTAGCAGCGAGCTAATCGGTTCCGCAGGTGCGCTCACCAGCGAGGGAAAAACCGGGTTTATCGGTTCGCTAGGCCCTCGCTTTCTATTGAGCAAAGAAGACTTACCCGTTCAGCTGGACCTAGGCATTAGCCCTACCCTGCTCGGCAAACGCAAATTTGAAGATGCTAATTTTGGCAGCCACCTTCAATTTACTAGCCATATCGGCATCCTTTTCCTGTTTGGGGACCATTGGTATGCCGGCTACCGTTTCCAGCATATGTCCAATGCCAGCATTAGCAGCATTAATCCGGGTTTAAACATCCACCTTTTTCAATTAAACCGTCGTTTTTAAGGCGCTAAAACACGCGACTCAATCCTGGCGCCGTCATTTTTATAGCTTGACGGCAAGGTCGCAAACCGCTTTAATAAGCGTTTTTTCCGTACCCTCCTAAAGGCCAGGTAGCTCAGTCGGTAGAGCAGTGGACTGAAAATCCTCGTGTCGGTGGTTCGATTCCGCCCCTGGCCACCATTTTAGCATCCGGTAACGTCCGATACCTTCCATAACTTATTAAAAAGTAAGTAAATTTCCGAGTTTAGTGGTTTGTTAACATACGTTAATGCCCGTTGACATACCATAAAAACCTAGAGTCTGTTAACACTAACTTTGATAAGAAAAATCTTCTCACGCTTTGACAAACTCGATGTCGTGTTTATTTTTTTCATCTATTTTGCACTGATCACTGATACATTGATTAGTGTTAACGGGCCCTAGTAACTATTATACGTGTATGTATGTATGTATGATTATAATCATTGAAACGAGGACGTTCCAACCGGCCTAGCGGGTTCTAGAATACTAAACTAACGGGTTCTAGAATATAAATAGGAATAATAGAAATGACTGAAAATACAGAAAATCTTATTTTGACAATACTGCGCGATATGCGAAATGCAGACGCCGACATGAAACGACGCATGGAAGAAGGCTTTTTACAGGTCAATTTACGGCTCAACGCAATTGAGCAACACATGTTAGCTAATAGTGCTCAAGCCAATGCCTATCATGAGCGCATGACAAGCATAGAACAAAGAATTGAGCGCTTAGAGCGCAGGTTTGAGCTGCAAGGCTAAAATAATTTAACGCCCGCGGCTTTGGCGGCAAGTATGGATATGCTCATTGATATTAATATTCCCCTTATGTCAGGATAGTTGTCGCCTCTAATTTCTACTAGGGATAAGCTCAGTCAATTCAAGCAAACGCTGCAAGCCTTATTCTTCAAGATACTTATGCTGCTAATTTCCCAATGACTAAACCAAATCCCAATAGGGCCCATCAGCAAATCGCTGCGAGAGCATTTCAATGAATAAGCGTACCTTTGCTGATAGGTGCCGATGTCGAGGGTAAAGCGCACACAAAATGATCTGGGATGGCGTGTAATTCGCCAAAACTGTTCGTAATTGTCCACTTTGAAGCCCCTCTCCCATGATAAATGTGGGTAGTAGCGCAATTCCCTGATGGTTAACCGCTGCCTGTTTTAGAATTTCCCCGTTGTTAGACCACATGACACAATGGATTGGAAAAGATTGTTCACCGGCAGTGCTGATTAGTCGCCATTGATTACCTGATTCTTGATAGCCGTAGTGTAGACAACGATGTGCTTTTAGGTCTCTCGGGTGTGCCGGTTCCCCATGGGTCTTGAGGTAAGCGGGTGAGGCGCAAAGTACCCGTTTTATGGTGACGATTTCCTGGGTAATCAGACTTGTGGAGGAATAAGGCTCAGTGACACGGAGGGTAATATCAAACCCCTCTTCAATAGGGTCTACCAAGCGGTCATTGAGTACCAGTTCCACATGCACATCAGGGTAAATAGCCATATACTCAGCTACCATCCCTGCCAAGTGCAAGGTGCCAAAGGACATAGGTGCATTGATACGCAAGTTACCTGTGGGCGTGATCTGTAGTTCATTGACCGCAGAGATGGCCTCATCCAGCTCGCCTAGAATCTGGACACAGCGGTCATAGAAGGCAAGTCCGGTTTCTGTGGGCGTCACCTGGCGAGTGCTGCGGGTCAATAACTGCGCCCCTAATTCGTTTTCCAAATTGATCACCGCTTTGTTGACCACAGACCGGGTCAGACCCATTTCTCGGGCTGCTGCAGCAAACCCACCGGCTTCCACCACCTGAGTAAAGGCACGCATACTCTCGAACTTATCCATAGCTTTTTCTGATTGTCGTTAATATGGCGACATAATGTCAATTTTTTAGCTGATTGTCTTTAGACGGTAAAGGTATCAGAATAAGCGTCAAACCTGTACTACCTTTTTAAAGGAGGTCATTATGTTGACAGTCCGACACGCAGAAGAACGAGGTTCGACGAGCTTTGGCTGGTTAGACAGCCGCCATACGTTTTCCTTTGGACACTACTACGATCCTCAGTTTATGGGCTTCGGATCGTTGCGGGTTATCAATGAAGACCGCGTCAAACCCAATCAGGGTTTCGACACCCATGGTCATCAAGATATGGAGATTATTTCCTATGTGCTTGAGGGGGCTTTGGAACATAAAGACAGTATGGGCACCGGATCAATTATCCGGCCAGGCGATGTGCAACGCATGTCAGCGGGTACCGGTGTGCGCCATAGCGAGTTCAATGCTTCGGCATCTGAGCCGGTGCACTTTTTGCAAATCTGGGTTCTCCCGGAGCGCCAAGGACTCGCACCGAGTTATCAGCAACAAGCGTTCTCGGATGAGACAAAACGTGGTCAATTAAAGTTGGTGGGATCTCGTGATGGTCGCGCTGACTCCATCACCATCCACCAGGATATTAATCTCTATGCCACCGTGCTGGGGGATGGAGAAACGGTTACTCATCAGCTGGCTGTTGATCGTAAAGGGTGGCTGCAAGTGGTGCGAGGTAGTGTGAAAATCAATGGCAAACAGCTAACAGCAGGTGACGGTGTCGCCATGGATGCAGGGAACGCCATCACCCTGACCGGCGTCTCAGATACAGAAGTGTTACTGTTTGATATGGGTTGATGGAATTTCTATTGTTTTCAAAAAATTGACTTTGGAGAATTTTGATGAGTAGGCGCAACGTACCAGACCCGTCATGTAACGCTACCGAGGAGCCTATCTTGATGGGCATCAAACCCGAGCAAAAAGACCTAGGCGGGTTTAGTGTACGGCGCGTGTTACCGGCCCCCCATCAGCACATGGTGGGGCCATTTATTTTTTTTGATCATTTGGGACCGGCTACTTTTCCCCCTGGCGAGGGTATTCAAGTCCGGCCCCATCCGCATATTGGATTATCCACGGTCACGTATCTTTTTGACGGTGAACTGGTGCACCGGGACAGTTTAGGATCGGTGCAAACCATCCGGCCTGGGGCTGTGAATCTGATGACGGCGGGTCGCGGTATCGTTCACTCAGAACGAGCTGGAACAGACTTTGAGGTGGAATCTACTACCCATGCGATTCAAATATGGATTGCCCTACCCGATGAAGAAGAAGAACGGGAACCTTCTTTTACCCATTATTCCTCCTCAGACCTGCCAACAACCATCGTCGATGACGTTGACGTGCGCGTCATTATGGGCAGTGCTTATGGGCTAACCTCACCGGTAACCACCTATTCACCTACATTATATGTGGAACTCAAACTCGCAAAAGGTACGCAAATTGCTCTTTCCACTGAATATCTTGAAAGAGCATTTTATGTGGTAGAGGGTTGTATCACTATAGGTTCTCAGAACTATGAACAGCACACTATGGCGATAGTACAGGGCAATCAAACCGTTGAACTTCGGGCCATAAAAGACAGCCATGTGATGTTAGTGGGTGGTTCACCGGTTGGCCAGCGCTACATTTGGTGGAATTTTGTCTCAAGTTCAAAGGATAGACTCGAAAAAGCCAAAACTGACTGGCGGGAAAAACGATTTGAACCCGTTCCAGGGGAAACCGAGTTTATCCCTTTACCCGATTAATTAAGGGAAGTTCGGTTTTAGCAAAGGCATACTTTACGTTTATCGCTCAACGATTACGACCTTAAATGTAAAAGCTAATCTGGATGCAGTTACCGGACGATACGAATATCCAAGGGCAACTTAAGATCAGCCCATATGCGATCTGTGGTAAGGACAGGAACATTCATGTATTGAGCCGTCGCGAGACAGGCACGGTCAGCAATAGAAAGACCGTTCTCGCGGGTGTGTTGCCATAAAAGACTTGCTCGTTCAGCCTGTTCCGCCACAAACGGCGCCACCGTCAGCCCTAATGCATGCAATTCATCCCGCATACTATTGATATCGATGCCGCTAGCCAGAGATTTCTGCATAACCTCGGACCAGTTCACCGCCGAGATCACAGAATACGCTAGGGACTTTTCCACTACATCACTGCCTGGTTCATCCTGCAAAAAGGCGAGCAATGCCGAAGCATCGAGTACTATCTTCACTCGCTGGCTTCTCGTTCTGCCTCTTTACGGCGCTCGGCTATTAACTCATCAGCTAAGCTTGTTTCCTTTGGTATATGGGCAAAACGTGTTTTCAGTCGACGTTTAACGGTTTCTGCTTTTTCCAAAACCAATTGTCCATCCTGACAGCGAGCAACAAGCGTATCCCCAGGTTCAACAGCCAGCATTTGCCGTAATTTAGCCGGAATAACGATACGGCCCTGAGGGCCCAAACGAACGGTGGTTTGTGTATTAGCTTCTGTCATAATCTGTGGATTATGGCACGCTACGCTATCATATGCCACCTATATAAATTTCGATTATTCAAATATTGATAAAATAGTTCAAGCTTTAAGCTCAACCTCGGATCAAGGTGCCGACTCCCGCATCGGTAAACAATTCGATTAAAACGGCATGTTCCATGCGACCATCGATAATGTGGGCCGCCTTTACACCACCTCGCACCGCCTCCAAGGCACAGTTGATCTTGGGCAACATGCCGCCCTGGATGGTGCCGTCGTCGATCAATTCATAGACTTGAGCAGCTGATAGACCAGTGAGCAAAGCGCCATGTTTATCTAACAAGCCCTGGATATTGGTTAACAGGATCAGCTTTTCCGCGTGTAGTACCTCGGCCATCCTGCCAGCCACCAGGTCAGCATTGATATTATAAGCACGACCGTCTTCGCCCGTACCGATGGGGGCAATGACGGGAATAAAATTATCCCGGGTGAGCATCTCCACCACTGACTTATCGATACTGTCCACCTCCCCCACATGACCCATATCGATGATTTCAGATGCTTCTAAATCAGGGGTTTTACGCTGTACACTGAGTTTTCGAGCACGGATCAAATCGCCGTCTTTTCCCGTAAGACCCACCGCGCTTCCTCCATGACGGTTAATGTTATTGACGATCTCTTTATTAACCAAACCACCCAACACCATCTCCACCACATCCATGGTTTCGCTGTCGGTCACGCGCATGCCATTGATGAATTGGGTCTCCTTGCCGATACGTTTTAGCAACTGACCGATCTGCGGCCCTCCCCCATGGACCACCACGGGATTAATGCCCACCAGTTTCATCAGCACAATATCCCGCGCAAAACCGTTTTTTAGGGTTTCATTTTCCATGGCATTGCCACCGTATTTGATAACCACAGTTTTCCGATAAAAACGGCGGATATAGGGCAATGATTCGGTGAGAACGTGGGCGACTTGCAGGGCGGATTCACGGGTAAGGGTCATGGATAAATGGATTTGTTTTATGATGGTTGATGATTAATTTCAAGGTCGGTGGCAAAAATTAGTGTCGTCCAGAATGGCCAAAACCCCCGCTACCCCGAACGCTGCTCACGGCGAATTCTTGCACTAATTTAAAATGCGCTTGCACCACCGGGACGATGACCAACTGAGCGATACGTTCGCCCACTTGAATGGTGAATGGGTCATGACCACGATTCCAACAGGACACCATCAACTGACCCTGATAGTCGCTGTCAATCAAACCCACTAGATTACCCAGCACGATACCGTGTTTGTGACCCAGCCCCGAGCGTGGTAGAACCAGGGCGGCGAAACCGGCATCGGCGATATGAATGGCGATACCGGTGGGGATTAAATGGGTCTCCCCAGGTTGCATATCCAGCGGCGTCTTTAGACAGGCCCGTAAATCCATACCTGCGGAACCCGTCGTTGCATAATCGGGTGACGGTATATCGTTACCAATGCGTGGGTCTAGTATTTTTAATTCAACAGTGGGTGGCATGGTAACGCTCCGCGATGATAGCCACAAGGTCAACTGCTAGCTGAGATTTTTCCACTAATGGTAGCGCTTTTTCGCCCCCCTCCCAAAGCACATGAAGGGCATTTTGATCGCTTTCGAAACCGCTGTCCGAACCACCCACGTAATTAGCAGCTATCATATCTAGCCGCTTGCGGCGGCGTTTGGCCTCCGCATACTCTAAAAGATGCTGGGTCTCGGCGGCAAAACCCACGGTAAACGGTGCTTTTTCAAGACTAGCCACATGGGCAAGAATATCAGGATTTCGTTCTAAACTGAGAGTCATGGTTTCGTGATCTTTTTTTAGCTTTTGGTCGGCCTGATGAGTGGTCCGATAATCGGCTACAGCGGCGCTAGCGACAAAAATATCGGCATGAGACACCCGGGACATTACGGCATCGTACATATGCGTGGCGCTTTCAACGTCGATACGTTGTACCCCAAAGGGTGTCGGCAGGTCTACAGGGCCACTGACTAAGGTAACTCTGGCGCCTGCTTGAACAGCCGCTGTCGCCACCGCAAAACCCATTTTGCCGCTGCTGCGGTTGCTGATAAAACGCACTGGGTCGATGGGTTCTCGGGTAGGACCCGCCGTTATCAACATGTCCACACCTCGCAGCGCAGTGGGTTGATGAAAAAACGCGATGAGGTTATCCCGCAGCTGGCCAGGCTCTAACATGCGCCCCTCTCCCACTTCGCCACAAGCCTGTTCACCGGCCCCTGGTCCCCACATATGAAAACCCCGCTGCTCGAGAAGACAACAATTTTCTTGCGTTGCCACATTTTGCCACATTAAGCGGTTCATGGCCGGCGCAACAGCAATGGGTTTATCACTCGCCAAACACAGGGTGCTAAGCAAATCGTTGGCTAGGCCATGAGCAAGCCGGGCAATAATATCGGCGCTGGCAGGGGCGATAAGTATCAAATCCGGCCAACGGGCTAATTCGATATGACCCATACCTGCCTCGGCGTTAGCATCGAGCAAATCTAGATGCACCGGTTCACCTGACACTGCCTGAAAAGTCAGCGGTCCTACAAAGTGGGTAGCCGCAGGCGTCATGACCACCTGTACTTGGGCGCCAACTTCAACTAAACGGCGGGTTAACTCGGCGCTTTTGTAAGCGGCAATACCCCCTGTAACACCCAACAGAACACGTTTATCGGTTAAAGGCTGCATAGGATGAAAGCTCTTGCAAAAAAATTGTAAGAAACTGTTTCAAAACCGGCTCATGTCCGCTGACTCGGCGTTACAGCACCTTATCCGCTGCGCCTTGATTCAGCAAACATCGCGAGTTTTTAAAATAGCTTCTAGAAGCTATTTTAAGCTAAAGACCATCAAAAATGGACGCTGTGTGTAGGTTACAAAGATATGCTTAGACAATTTTAGCCACTTATGCGTCTCATGAACTCTTTTCTTAATAGCCAGGCAATGGTATATAGTTCTTTTTCTGCGAAAAAAACCTAATCATTGACTACCATCAATGAATTCAATCACGTTATTATTAGTGGTCTTTACCACGCTCACCTCGGAGGATGCTTCCTGAAAAACCGGTTTCCCAAGAAGGTGGCTGGAATTTCATGGAAGAACAGATATTCTTTTTAGGACAATCATCTCTCAATCGAGAGTGTTTTGATCCCTATCTTGGGTTTATTCACGGTCTTTCTATAGCGATTCGGGAGATTTAATCCTGAGACTTTGTTAAACCATTTTTTGAAATCGCAGAACATACAATGACAATTTCTCCTACCTACAACGTTATCGATATTGCCTCCGTCAAGCAAGCTTGCAGCGGCTGCAATTTACGTCAGCTTTGCCTTCCTTTGGGTATACCTTCTCAAGATGTCGAACTTTTAGATGCCTTGATCAAGCGGCGTCGACCATTGGCTCGAGGACGCCATGTCTTTCGGCTTGGGGATGAGTTTCGTTCTCTCTATGCCATTCGTTCTGGCTCGGTCAAAACCTATACCATTACTGAAGATGGTGGTGAGCAGGTAACTGGCTTCCACCTGCCCGGTGAAATTATCGGACTTGATGCAATTAATTCAAACCAACATCCTTGCGCGGCCAAAGCTCTGGAGACAACTAGTATTTGCGAACTTCCTTTTAATCGGCTTGAGGAGCTTGCTGCTCAGATACCCGGCTTAGGTCGGCAACTTATGCGGATTATGAGTCGGGAAATCCAGGCGGATGAGGAGCTCCTTATGTTGCTGGGTAAAAAATCTGCAGAGGAGCGACTTGCGGCCCTGCTGATGAGTTTATCACGGCGTTATAAGGAACGGGGCTTTTCCCCGCGGGAGTTTCATTTGAGTATGTCCCGAAACGATATCGGCAATTACTTAGGGCTAGCTGTAGAAACGGTAAGTCGGCTTTTTACTCGCTTTCAACAACAAGGTTTTATCGAGGTTCGTTATAAATATATACGCCTACAGCAAATGGATGCTTTGCAAGCCTTGGCGGGAGCTTGCGGCGTAGAAAAAAGCCGTATGGGAAATTCTTGATAGTTGTGAAGTTACACGGGTACAGCAAAAGCCTGACTAGCCAGCTATAACAGTATATTTTACATCCGACGATAAAGCTTAATTAATTCATAAGCCTCTTTGACAATACGGGTTTTCTCGGTGGCTTTTTGTAGTGTTTCCGTCGACGTGTTATGCGCTTCAAGCTTATCAGGATGATGACGATTGATAAGACGCCGATAAGCTTTTTTTACCTCGCTGTTAGTGGCAGAACGGTTAAGCCCTAAAACCCCATAAGCACGGTGTAAATGCATCATGCTTATGGGTTTCCGTTGTCGTTTGTGCTGACTCCTACGTGTTCCTGCCGAGGCGGTGTGAAACCGGCGCTTTATATAAGTTTCCATGTCTTCAAAGCGCCGCGCAAAACCAAGCTGGCTACAAATGTGCAAGAGCACAGCGCGCTCATTAGGAGATGGAAAACCATTGGCGTAAAAAACACTCATTTGAATCTCGATGAATTGACGGATGAAATGAGCATGGCTCTGACAGACGCTATAAAAATGGGCTAATATTGGGTCTACAACAAAATCGGGGCGCTTGCCTTCTCTAAACAAACGTATCGCTTGTTGTTGTTGTGCTGCTGTCAAACGCAAATGAACCATAATAACTTTAGCGGCCTGTAATTCATCCGCTTCGCTGGGTTCCTTGACTTTCGCCAAATACCCCATTACTTGAAAGGTGGTGGCTAGAAAAAGTCGGTGGGCATGAGTTTGCAGAGGATCTTCGTAATAACTGCTCGGTTTGTCTACCGGATCAACCGCTTGATAAAAGCGGTATCTCGTCATGAGGCTAAGCATGACGCCCATTGCCATACCCATCATGATCATGATGCCAGTGGGAAATCCTGTAACGACTCCGACAAACGCCCCAAGAAAGCCTCCCATTAATAACCCAGTAGCGCTCTTTAAAAACCGTTCCCACCCTATCAATCGAGTTGCACTCCGTTATCAGTTCTTAACATAACTTACGCAAAACCTACACATAAGCAGGACTTGGGTAGCTCGTGCAAGAAGTGTTGACGGCCTGGATGGCCGTCATCAAGCCCACAGGGAAGTGTTTACGGCGTCTTCTGGAATGAGCTGCGTAAGTCCTGCTTAATCTTATTTACATGCATTACAAAGCACAAAGCGTACCATTTTAGAGCAATTAACGACGCGACTTACCAAGGCTTTAAATAAGAGGCATCATCAAAAGTTTTGAGCCATTGGGGACGAACACCGACAAAAATCGTCGTTAACATGCCATTTAATAATCCTTCTGGAAACAAATACAGGGGTAGAAAAGGAAAATACTCTTGAGTGATGCGCTCCAGAGAATAGGTGTTGCTTAAAATCAAGGTACTTGCTAAGGCGACTACTGTTGCTGCAGCCGCTATAATAGAACCCAAAAATCCACATAGAAAAATATAAATAAAGAGGTGGCGAGGTAAATAATGATGCACTCCAAAATAGACACCGTAGCTGACTGATACCGGCAGCACACCTAATAACAAGGCGTTAACAGGCATTGCGTTTAGGACACCTGTTTGCACAGCGATAACTATAGATGCCAAACTTGCCCCAACTACGCCTAGACTCCAACCAAACATAAGGGTAAACACCGTCAACCCTAAAAAATGAAACCCAAGTCCTGGCGTCGCGCTAGCATCAAAACACCATAAAAAAATCAACATCGCCACGGCGATCAGATAAACATTTAGCAGACCATAAACCTTAAGCTGTCGCCAAGGAGCTCTTTGCAAAGCTTGCCCCAGCACCGCAAACCAAATGAGATAGGCGCTAAACAAAGGGATAGCAGATATCAAATGATTAGGAATGTGCATAAGCCGGTAATCACTCTAGAAAAAAACCTCAAAGCATCCATCGCAACATAGACGATCGTGCATAGCTTTTCGTTGCAGCTTCGGCTAACTTCATGGCAATGCGTTAGCTCTATTCAGTTAGTGTTTATACACAGCGCTTCGTTTCCAGGGGATACCTATCGTGAGTGATATTTTTGCACTAGATATTAACAGCGTACCGCTTTACCATCGCGGCAAAGTGCGCGACGTCTACCAAATAGATGCAAATCATTTATTGATGGTAGCTACAGATCGACTATCTGCTTTTGATGTCGTGCTACCCACCGCCATTCCAGGCAAAGGCGCTATTTTAACTGCGGTTTCCAAATTTTGGTTTCAGCGCACTCAAACCCTTATTGCAAATCACCTGCAAGAGGTTTCTTTATCCTTGGCTCAGGTATTATCCGATGGTGCTGAATATAACCGAGTCGCTGATCGAGCTATGGTGGTGCGTAAGCTGACACCGCTGCCCATCGAGGCTATAGTGCGAGGTTATCTGATTGGTTCTGCTTGGAAAGAATATCAGGGACAAGGGGCTATTAGCGGCATTCCGTTACCCGATGGGTTGCCATTGGCCGCTCGACTGCCTAGACCACTTTATACACCTTCCACTAAAGCACCCACTGGGGAACATGATCAGCCCATGGATTTTCAACAAACGGTGGCGCTATTGGGTCAAGACTTGGCTGAGCAAATACAATGCGTAAGTTTACGTCTTTACCAAGAAGCTGCATCTTATGCCCTCAGTCGAGGAATTATCATCGCTGACACCAAATTCGAGTTTGGTTTGGATGAAAAGGGGACTGTGGTGCTTATGGACGAAGTTCTGACACCCGACTCTTCCCGCTTTTGGCCCGTTGATCAGTACCAGGTCGGTCATAACCCGCCGAGTTTTGATAAACAACTTGTACGGGATTACTTGGAAAGCTTGTCCTGGGACAAACATCCTCCCGGTCCGGCACTGCCACCTGAGATTATTGCCAAAACCCAGCAAAAGTATCGGGAAGTTTGTCAACGTTTGTGCTCACTCTTTCCACGGATGGATGACTAAGCAACCACATGTACACTTTATAACAGAAAGCAACAAGAGAAACCTGACCCAAAGCCAGCTAGACTCAGAATAAGTACTTGCCTATAAATTATCCGGTGTTATATCAGGAACGCTGTG
>CAYRGG010000032.1:0-46548 GCA_964423745.1 uncultured Candidatus Competibacteraceae bacterium
GCGGTGCGCACCATGCAGCGGAACTGGATTGGTCGTTCCGAAGGCGTGGAAGTGGATTTTACCTTGGCTGAGGATGGAGACACGTTAACGGTTTTTACCACGCGGCCTGATACCCTAATGGGCGTCAGCTATATGGCGGTGGCGGCTGAACATCCCCTGGCGATACGAGCCGCCGCTGACAACCAAGAACTAACGGCTTTCTTAGAAGAATGTCATCACAGCGGGGTTTCAGAAGCCACTATAGAGACTATGGAGAAAAAAGGTATGCCGTTGGGTGTGGATGTTATCCATCCCATCACCGGCAGACGCATACCTGTCTGGGTGGCTAATTTCGTGCTGATGAGTTATGGGACCGGCGCTGTGATGGCGGTTCCTGCCCACGATCAGCGGGATTATGAGTTTGCCAGCAAATACGGATTACCCATCCTCCAAGTCATCGCTCCCGATGCGGAGCAAGCCATTGCCCTAGAAAAGGAAGCTTTTACTGACAAAGGCGTGTTGATTAACTCGGAGCAATTTAATGGCTTAGGTTTTAAAGACGCCTTTGATGCCATCGCCGATTACCTAGAAGGTCAGACCAAGGGTCGGCGTCGAGTTAACTATCGATTACGGGATTGGGGCGTTTCCCGGCAACGCTATTGGGGTGCGCCGATTCCCATCATCAATGGACCAAGTGAGTCTGTGCCGGTGCCGCCGGAAGACTTACCCGTAGTACTCCCCGAAGATGTCACTTTTGAAGGTATCACGTCGCCTTTGAAGAAAATGCCTTCTTTTTATGAGACTACCTATCCCCATCAGGGTCAGCCCGCCCAACGGGAAACCGATACCTTTGATACCTTTGTGGAATCCTCCTGGTATTACGCCCGTTTTACCTGTCCCGATAATGATCAAGTCATGCTGGACGAGCGCGCCCAGTATTGGTTACCGGTGGATCAATATATCGGTGGGGTTGAACATGCTATTCTGCATCTGCTCTATGCGCGCTTTTTTCATAAGTTATTGCGGGATGAAGGATTGGTCCAGTGTGACGAACCCTTTACACGATTATTAACCCAAGGCATGGTTCTCAAGGAAGGGGTGAAAATGTCTAAATCCAAGGGTAATGTGGTGGACCCGCAAGCGCTGATCGATCATTATGGGGCTGATACAGTGCGTTTATTCATCATGTTCGCGGCGCCTCCTGACCAAGCCCTGGAATGGTCCGACAAAGCGGTGGAAGGGGCTCATCGATTTTTAAAACGGTTATGGACGTTTGCGGAAAAGTACGCAGAGGCGATAAAAACCGCCCCCATAGAACCTAATTGGGGAACCTTGGCAAAGCCCATGAAAGAGGTCCGGCGGGAAATCCATGAAATCCTAGGTCAAGCGCACTACGATTTTGAACGCCATCAATTTAATACGGTGGTGTCCGGCGGCATGAAAATACTCAACAGTCTTGCTCAGATGACCGAGCAGGATGCTCTTGCGAATGCTGTACGCCGAGAAGGCTTTAGTATTCTGTTAAGGTTGCTATCTCCCATTGTACCTCACGTAACCCATGAGTTATGGCAAGAACTAGGCTATGAGGGAGTGATTTGCAACGCACCCTGGCCAGCAGTAGATGAGGCTGCCTTAGCGCAAGAGAGTATTTCTCTGGTGGTGCAGGTCAATGGGAAAGTCCGTGCGCAACTAGAGGCGCCTGCCGATGCTAGCAAAGAAATTTTAGAGGAGATGGCATTGAAAGCACCGAATGTGGAACGATTTGTCGAGGGTAAACCCATACGTAAGATTGTGGTAGTGCCCGGCAAATTAATCAATATCGTTTGCTGATACAGGGTCATGCTTTCTTTTCCAGAGAACATTTATGTCAACAAAGCAAAGCAAGCAGGAGCAGGCCAGATAATTTGGGTATTAATACTGCTCCGTAAATTTATAACCGACCGTAAATTTATAACCGACGAGGTGCGGCACTGCTTGGCCAATAAAACTAAATGGCGATGGGTTTTTACGAAGCACTGTCCGCTTTTTATGATCACCTGCTTAGCCTTAATCATGGCCGGTTGTGGTTTTAAGCTACGTGGCGCAGCCGACCTACCACCGGAATTAGCAAAAACCTATATCAATGCTAATCGTCCTCCCGGTGCGCCGCCCAGCAGTCTAGCCCGGAACCTTGAAGATCTATTGGCAGCCAACGGCGTGGAGGTAACCGAGACCCCCCTAGGAGCGACAGCCGTTATTGAGCTGCTTGACCAGCGTATTCGCCGCCGTACTGTGGCATCGGATTCAATAGGAGACACCCGGGAATATACCTTTACCCTCGAGGTGGATTATCGGGTTGCCATGCCTAATGGGCGTCCTTTGCTCGCTATGGATACCCTTAGATTGTCCCGGGATATTATTTATGCTGAATCCGAGGTGCTGGGCCGTCAGGAGGGAGAGGCGATAACCCTACGGGAAATGGAATCTAGTGCAGCGCAGGCTATCGTTCGCCGTTTAGAGACAATTAATCGCTCTGATGAAGCTGCGCTTTGAGCAATTCAAAACCCAATTAGTCCATGATCTAGCTGCAATTTATCTCGTCTATGGTGACGAACCGTTGCTGGTTCAAGAGGCTGCCGATAGCATTCGCAAAGCAGCCTGCGCAAGGGGCTTCCTAGATCGAGAATGTTGGATAGTGGAGCCAGGGTTTAGTTGGGATCAGGTTTTGGAGAGTGCTAATGGATTCTCCTTGTTTGCCAAACAGCGTCTATTAGAGCTGCGTTTAGGGGATGTCAAACCCGGTGAAGCGGGCGGTAATGTGTTACAGACATACGCTGCACGTCCTCCTGAGGATACAGTATTGCTGGTAGTCTGCAGTAAATTGGATAGAGCAGCGCAGAATAGCCGTTGGTTTAAAGGATTAGATGCAAAGGGTATTACAGTCCCCATATGGCCAGTGGGTGTTCGCGAATTACCTGCCTGGATCAAACAGCGCATGGTTGGTTTAGGACTGCAGCCTACTCCGGAGGCTGTTGCCCTATTGGTGGAGCGCGTAGAAGGTAATCTATTAGCTGCCTCCCAAGAAATCGACAAGCTGGTGATGTTGTTTGGCCAAGGTGCTATTACCGTAGATCAAGTGCTCGCCATGGTCGCCGACACCGCACGCTATAGTGTCTATGATTTGGTGGATGCAGCGCTGTCGCAACAAGCAAGTCGGGCTGTGCGGATTTTAAACGGTTTGCAGGCTGAGGGATTGAGTGCGGTTTTAGTGGTCTGGGCATTGCATCGGGAGATACGCGGGTTAGCGAAGCTGGCTCATGCTTCAGAGCAGGGGGAGTCCATAGGGACTGCCTTAACCCAGCAGGGCGTCTGGCAAAAACGTAAGCCGCTCCTTCAGCAAGCCTTGCAACGTTTGTCCAGTGTCAGGTGTCGACAGTTATTAGGACAGTGCCATCGCATAGATTGCGTTATAAAAGGGGTTGAGAAGGGTAACCCTTGGGATGGTTTATTGCTGTTAACGTTACAACTGGCAGGCCACTCATTATTGGGTAAGCAAACGATTAGACCAGAACTTGGTATTGGAACATAGAGTAAAAAAATCATGACAGCAGATGTGGAAACAATTGACGTCGCAATGAGTCATTATATTAATCAGGTCGGGCAACAGGCTAAGGCTGCATCGCGTGTATTAGGTAGCGCTGCCAGCCAGGTGAAAAATACCGCGCTTTGCGCCATGGCAACGGCCTTAGAATCTGCTCAAACAATGCTTTTGGATGCGAATCGTAAAGATACAGCCGTTGGGACTGCAAATGGCCTCGATGCGGCCCTGTTAGACCGGCTATCATTGACGGAAAATCGTATTAGTCAAATGGCCCAAGGTCTTCGGGAAATAGCTGCATTGCCCGACCCTGTGGGAGAGATAACTGATCTTAAATTTCGGCCTAGCGGGATTCAGGTGGGAAAAATGCGAGTACCCCTAGGTGTTATCGGTATCATTTATGAATCCCGTCCCAACGTAACCGCTGATGCCGCCGGTTTATGCCTAAAAGCCGGCAATGCCGCGATTCTCCGGGGTGGTTCTGAGGCGATCCATTCCAATCAGGCCATTGCCCAGTGCCTTGCTGAAGGTTTACAGCAAGCAGGGTTGCCATTGGCCTGCATACAAGTGATCGAGAGCGTGGATCGAGGGGCAGTAGGTGAACTGATTCGCTTAAAAGATTATGTAGACGTCATCGTACCCCGGGGTGGCAAAGGATTAATTCAACGTATCAGTCGTGAGGCTCAGGTACCTATCATTAAACACCTGGACGGTATCTGCCATGTCTATATCGATGACCGGGCGGATCTCGCTAAAGCTGAAGCCATTGCTGTGAATGCTAAGACCCAACGCTATGGAGTTTGTAACGCCATGGAAACCCTGTTGGTGGCTGCTGGTATTGCTGAGCAAATATTGCCACGGTTAGTCGCCATTTATCAGGAGGCGGGGGTAGAACTGCGAGGATGTGAACGCACCCGCGATCTATTACCCAATATCAATGCCGCTATGCCAGAAGATTGGGACACCGAGTATTTAGCACCTATTCTAGCTATTCGGGTGATGGATAATCTAGATCAAGCCATGGCCCATATTGCCGAACACGGCTCTCGTCATACCGATGCCATTGTAACCGAAGACTATGCTCGAGCGCGGTGTTTTTTGCGCCAGGTGGATTCCAGTTCAGTGATGGTAAATGCCTCGCCGCGCTTTGCTGATGGGTTTGAGTATGGTTTGGGTGCTGAAATTGGTATCAGTACCGATAAGTTGCATGTGCGCGGGCCGGTAGGTTTAGAGGGGTTGACAACGCAAAAATTTATTGTCCTTGGCGATGGCCATGTGCGTCGTTAATGGCACTTTTTTCTCTGGTCGTATAGAGCCAAGCCTTTGAAGAAAAAAAATTATTCAACAAAACTTATTGGTGTCTTGGGAGGCACTTTCGATCCCATCCATTATGGTCACCTGCGCTCGGCGTTAGAAGTCTTACAAGCGTTGCAGCTTTCGGAAATACGTTTTATTCCTTGCCGAGAACCACCTCATCGTGAAAAACCTGTTGCAGCAGCAGAGCAGCGTCTGGCTTTGGTAGAGCAAGCTATTGCAGATCAAACAGGCTTTGTGGTGGATGATCGCGAGTTAGACCGGGAAGGTCCGTCTTATACGCGGCATACTTTGGCCTCTTTGCGAAAAGATATGCCAGATACACCCCTTTGTCTGTTGCTAGGAATGGATGCTTTTGTGAGTTTGCCCACTTGGTATTGTTGGCAAGAGATTCCAGAGCTAGCCCATATGGTAGTTATGCATCGGCCTGGTAGTGAATTGTCTTTTTCACAAGAGTTGACTGACCTCATCGTGCGCTATCGGTGCCATGACCCACAGTTTTTGAACAAAACAACTGCTGGTAAACTTATCTTTCAACCGGTCACTCAGTTAGATATTTCTGCTACCCAAATTCGTCAACTCTTGGCTCAGGGAGGCTCGCCTCGCTACTTGCTGCCAGACAGCGTTTGGGCTTACATTCGTAGTCAGGGGCTTTATCAGCTTCAAGATTTATTTTGTTCTATTTGTTGAGAGGTAAATTGGTATTAAAAATATGCATAACCCCTTAAAGCAGGTCGTCGTAGACGCTTTGCAAGAACTCAAAGCGTTGGATATCAAAATTCTCGATGTGAGTAAAATCTCTAGTTTTACAGATGTCATGATTATTGCGAGTGGCACTTCTACCCGTCAGGTTAAATCTCTTGCTGATAAAGTTGTCGAGCAATGTCGCAAGACGGGCGCCAAACCATTGGGCGTAGAAGGAGAACGAGAAGCTGAATGGATTCTGGTGGATTTAGGCGATGTGGTGGTGCATATCATGAGTCCGCAGATCCGAGATTTCTACAATTTAGAAAAACTTTGGCTAGCGGGCGATGCCAACCGCGATACTTCTGTTACGGCTTAAAGTTAAAAATCATGCGCATTTCTTTGGTTGCCGTTGGAACCCGTATGCCCGCCTGGATAAAAACAGGATTCGCCGACTACGTAGACCGATTACCACCGGAGTGGCATTTTACGCTGGTTGAAATTAGTACAAAAAAATCTGGCAAAAAGTTTCATAAGGATCAGTTGATAAGGCAAGAAGGTCAACGAATACTTGCCGCTATTCCCTCTGGAAGCCGAGTCATTGCCCTGGATGCCGCTGGTCAACTCTGGGATACTGCACGATTAGCAGACTATCTAAGCCATTGGTTAAACGACTGTCGCGATATTGCTTTGCTGATAGGAGGGGCTGAGGGATTAGATGAAGCCTGCCGAAGGCAAGCGGAGGCTACTTGGTCTTTGTCTCCCTTGACCTTTCCCCATATGTTAGTGCGTGTCATTGTCGTGGAACAGTTGTATCGGGCTTGGAGTCTGTTGCGTAATCATCCTTATCACCGAGCCTGATAATGGAACAAAGCTTTCCAATTATCACAGACATTAGTAATAGAAATTTGACCATTAGTTATCACTAGCACTAATGATGGAGCAAAAACCTCAAGTTTATCTCGCTTCTACCTCGCCGCGGCGACGACAACTACTTGCGCAAATTGGTGTTACCTTTCAACCTATCTCAGTGTCAGTGGATGAGACGCCGTTGCCCCAAGAGTCTCCAAAAGACTATGTGGCGCGACTGGCCTTGACGAAAGCGCGCTCGGGAAAGGCTGTTTTAATCCATGATGGGCAAAATGCAGATAATTCTTTACAGTTGCACCCAACAATACCCGTATTAGGTGCGGATACCTGTGTATTATTAGATGATAAGATTCTCGGTAAACCGTGCAATCGAGATCATGGCTTAGCGATGGTTGCCAGCTTGTCTGGACGTGAGCACTGGGTTTTAAGTGCTGTTGCTATGGTGGCAAACCAAGAAGTTGTCCGGGTTCAAGAAAGCCGGGTTCGTTTTCGGCCCTTAAGCTTGCATGAATGTCAAGCCTATTGGGATACGGGAGAGCCTCTAGATAAGGCAGGCGGCTATGGGATTCAAGGACGGGCAGCGGCTTTTATTACTGAGCTGTGTGGCAGTTATTCTGGAGTGATGGGGTTGCCGCTATTTGAAACCACAGAATTGCTCAAGCTCTATGGTATTAGCGTCCTGTAAGTTATGCCTTTTCTCATGGACAAACGCTTCCGCTAGCGCCATTCGCCAACGCCATCTTCATCTTATAGAGAAGCTTAATGACAACAAATACTGCAAGTTGGCGGGGTAGCGAAGAAATACTCATTAATGTCACCCCCCGAGAAACTCGCGTCGCGGTGTTGGAAAACGGCGTGCTGCAAGAGATTTTTATAGAAAGAGAGCGTCGACGCGGTCTGGTGGGTAATATTTATCGAGGTCGGGTATGCCGAGTATTGCCAGGTATGGAAGCCGCGTTTGTAGAAATTGGCTTGGAGCGAGCGGCATTTCTGCATGTGTCGGATATACGTGGAGGACATATTAGCGATATTCGTACCGCTAATCCAGATATGGTGGAAACCACCCATTTAGTAGAACAAAGTGTGCCCATTAATGAACTGGTCCGGGAAGGTCAAGAAATGATCGTACAGGTGATTAAGGACCCCATTGGCACAAAAGGTGCGCGCTTGACTACCCACATCACTTTGCCTTCGCGATTCTTGGTTTTCCTGGCTGATTCGGAAGTGGCCGGCGTATCTATAAAAATTGACGACGAAGAGGAACGGCATCGTCTTAAGGAAACTATTAATGCCTTTAGGGCTGAGTTTGGGGGTGGCTATATTGTACGCACCGCCGCGGAAGGAACCGATCCCTGGGCGTTGCGAGCAGATATGCAGTTTTTAAAACGGCTTTGGGAATCCATTCAGGAGCGTACTCGAGACAGTCAAGGTGTATCGGTTGTCTACGAAGATTTACCGTTGGTCCTGCGTGTATTGCGAGATTTTGTCAGCGCAAATTTGGAAAAAGTACGCATTGACTCTGAAGACGTTTATGAACGTATCATGGATTTCGCTAAAAAATTTCTCCCGGAAATGGTCCCCTGTATTGAGCACTATCCTGGTGATCGACCGATTTTTGACCTCTACAATATAGAAGATGAGATTGAGCGGGCATTGAGTAGAAAGGTGCCCCTCAAATCCGGGGGGTACCTAATCATCGATCAAACCGAGGCTATGACCACCATAGACGTTAATACCGGGGCCTATGTGGGGCATCGTAATCTTGAGGAAACTATTTTTAAAACGAATTTAGAAGCGGCTCAAGCGATTGCTCGTCAACTATGTCTACGCAATTTAGGTGGAATCATTATATTAGATTTTATTGACATGGCCAGCGAGGAACATAAGCAATCGGTGATTAGGGCTTTAGAGAAGCACTTAGAAAAGGATCGGGCTAAAAGCCATATCTGTGAGGTATCAGCCCTTGGCCTTGTGGAAATGACCCGTAAGCGGATTCGGGAAAGTTTAGAGCACGTCCTATGCGAGCCTTGCTCGGTCTGCGAGGGAAGGGGATCCATCAAAACCGCGGAAACCGTTTGCTACGAAATTTTCCGTGAATTGCTCCGGGAGGCCCGGCAATATGAGGCGGCACGTCAGTTCCTAGTGCTGGCCTCCCAGGAAGTGGTGGACATTATGTTGGACGAAGAATCTGAAAGTGTCGTAGAACTAGAAACATCTATCGGGGTGCCTATAAAGTTCCAGGCAGAAGTGTTGTATAACCGGGAACAGTACGATGTGGTCTTAATGTAATCTTAGTTTAAGGTAAGAGAGTTCAAGTATTGTTTCATTTTACGAATATAGCTTTTCAAATTAGAGCGTGACAAACGACGTGAGTTATGAACATTTTACCTACAACAGAGCGTCAGTGGGGGCGATGGCTACTAAATTTAAGTTTGTTTTTTGTCACGTTCGTCATCCTATTGCTTGTTGTGGGCCGTGTTTTACTACCGCAAATTACGCAATATCATACTGAAATAGAAAAAAACCTCAGTCGTTCTTTCGGCGTACCTGTTCAATTTCAACATTTAAACGTCACTTGGCACGGTTGGAAACCGAGGGTAACAGTTGACAATTTTCAGCTTGGCATATCTGAAAACCATCTGCCTTGGGCTCAGTTTGATAAGGGTTTTATCGAGTTAAATTTATTACAGTCGCTTCTGAGAAGACGTCTCGTCGCCAGTAGACTACGCGCTACCGGACTTCACCTGACCGCAGTACAAGAGCCTTCGGGAAGATTGCGTTTTGGACCTGAGTCTTCCGATCCTTCATCCCTTCGATTCCATGAGATGGCCCGCCGGTTTTCAGATCTACATGCTTTGGACTTAATCGTTCAGCAAATTACCATACGTCCCGCCGCTAAGCTAGAAACCAAACACGTTATTCGTGACATGCGCATCACATTACGCCGTGATAAACAAATGCGTCGTTTGGCTTTAGGGGGGGAACTTCCGGAACGTCTGGGACAGCAAGCCCGGGCAGTACTGAAATGGCAGGGTAACATTCATGATGTCATGGCGGCTGACATTAGCTTTTATATCCGAGGGGAAGCTTTGCAACTGGCAAATTGGCCTTTGCCAGAGGCCATAGTTAACGGAGAAATGCCTTTTTTTGAAGCCTGGGGAAACTGGGGACAAGGAAAAGTACAGACCCTAGATGGTCGAGTGCAGTTAAACCATTTAACCCCTCCAGCATCCCCGTTGCTAGCAGGCGTACGCAGATTATTGGCGCAAATGCCAAGCCTTTTTGCAGACTTTAGCTGGCGTCGGCGTCTACAAGGCTGGGACTGGCAAGGCAATCTGGAAGGTAAAGACGAGCGTGGTCTAATGCGTCTGCAAAGTGCTGTGCAATTGCAATTAAAAACCCCCTCCGGTACCGTCGGCACACCATCGCCTTACTTGGAAGGCTATAGCAATAACCTGCGTCTTGATGATATCGCTACACTCATCAATCCTTTGTTGCAAGAAAATTCACCCCTAGCAACCATGAAACCGCGAGGTCATGTATCGGCATTGGCATTTCGCGTACCGTTGGAAAAGAAAACGGTAAAAACTCTGGATAATTATACGTTGGTTGCTCGTTTCCGAGACGTAGCCACTCAGCCTTGGCAACGCATACCCGGTGTGCAAGGTTTGCAAGGTGTTTTGACTTTAGATCAAAAGGGGGGTCGTGTTGAACTGGATAGCCGTCAGGTACGGCTAACGGGAGAGAAGCTATTACGTACTCCAATTTCCTTAGATAGATTGATGGGGCCGATACGTTGGTGGTACAAGGCGGCTGATGGTTTTCACCTGACCTCAACCGGTCTGGATTTTAACAATGAGGACTTTAAGGCCCATTTACAGGGGCAAGTAGCCTTGTTGAATGCTGCCACAAGTCCATATCTCAATCTACAGCTCACTACCCAGGCGCTACGGGTGGACCAAGTGCGCCGTTACTTACCCATGCCACTCATGCATCCAAAGCTTTCCGCATGGTTGAATCGGGCCCTAGTGGGTGGTCGTGTAACCAAAGGAACGGTGATTTGGCAGGGTTATGTTGATGATTTTCCCTTCGATAACGGTCAAGGTTTATTCCAAGTACGCCTAAAGTTGCGCGACGCTATCCTCGATTATGCGCACCGCTGGCCTCGAGTTGAAGCCCTAAACGGTGAGGTATTATTTCGCAACCGTGCATTACAGGTGAATGCCGTTGAAGGAAAAATTTTTGATGTGGATATCAAACAAGTGACGGCCCAAATCGACGATTTAAGCAAGGGAATACTGGACATTGAGGGGCGTGTTCAGGGGCTGGGCATGAAAATGGTGAATTTTTTGAAAACCGGGCCCCTAGCGAAAACGATCGGTAAGCAGGTGCAGGCTATCCAAGTGATGGGCAACAATAACTTGGACCTTCACTTGAAGATTCCTCTCCGTAAGGTCCGCTCGTTGCAAGTGCAAGGGGCAGTTCATTTTGCGGGTGGGCAGCTGACGCTGCCCCAGTGGAAACTGAATCTCACCCGTATCTACGGTGCCGTGGAATTCACCCGGGCCGGTTTACAGGCCCGTGATATAAAACTAGCACTCCGTGGGCAACCGGCAAAAATGGATATCACTACCCGATCCCATAAGACTCGTCATGGTAGGGAAACCCGTTTTATAGTACGGGGTCGTTTTGGAGTACAAACATTATTAGGTCGTCATGAATCCGTTTTGAAACCGTATTTAAACGGTGAATCCCACTGGCGGGTGGTTGTAAAAACGCCCTCAACCGGTAACATTCAAGTAGAGCTTACCTCTGATTTACAGGGTATGGCTGTCAATCTACCAGAGCCTTTAGTTAAAACAGCGCAACAAAACCGTCCCTTCATCGCACGTATTGAACCCCAAAGTGATGGTAAGCTGTTTTGCCGGTTGACCTATGGCTCCTCGGTTCAAACGGCTGTGGAATTGACGGGGTTTCCAGAAACCCCACAGCTGACCAGGGGTGAACTGCGTATTGGGAGCGGTGTGGCCCAGCTTCCCAAGCAACCGGGCTTGATGGTGATTGCTCATTTACCGCGGTTTGCTCTAGCGACAGCCATAGCCAGTGGACGGCAGCAAATTAGGCAATGGCCTGTCTGGTTGAGGGAGATAGATATCCGTTTTGATGAGCTGGCATTGATGGGTCAGCGGTTTGCTCAGGTGCGTCTCACGGTAACTCCGAAAGACGACGGTTTGGCGCTACAATTGGCCAGTAAAAGCCTAGCGGGTCGGGTATATCTACCGGCCCAAGCGACGTCCAACACACCTATTGGCGTACAATTGCAACGCCTACGTTTAAGTCGTGAAGACACGCCGAACCCTAGCCCAGGAAAAGGTATAGATCCTCATCAAATTCCTCCTCTATGGATGTCAGTAGAAGACCTTATGTTGGATGATCGGTCTGTGGGGGAGCTACGGCTTTCCCTTATGCCGGAAGCCCGGGGTTTACGGATAAAAAATCTACAGCTTTCTGGCGATGAATATCACATTACCGCTAGCGGTGATTGGTGGTACAACGAGCCACAGCCAGTCTCTCATCTTAAAGCTACCTTGACGGCCCAGAATCTTGGCAAAACGTTGCGGGCTTTTGGTTATGAAGATGCCTTGAAGGAAGGGGAGGCCAAAGCGAATTTGGCTATCCAATGGGCAGCGCCTTTTCCAGCGATTACGCCGGAGCTCATCGAGGGTGATCTGACGTTTACCATTGCCCAGGGACGGTTGTTAGATGTGGAACCTGGATTAGGTCGTCTAGTAGGATTATTAAATATTGGCAGCTTGTCCCGGCGTTTACAACTGGATTTTAGCGATTTATTTAAGGAAGGGTTAGGGTTTGATCAGCTTAGTGGCACGGTTCGGTTTGCAAAGGGTCATGCCTATAATAACGTGGCCATCGAGGCACCTGCGGCACAAGTAAAACTTACGGGCCGTATTGGTTTCCAAGAACGAGACTACCGGCAAACTGTTACCGTGACGCCGCAAGTTGGTTCGCCCCTCGCCATTGCGGGCGCTATCGCGGGTGGACCTGCCGTGGGCGCCGCCGTACTTTTTGCTGAAAGTATTTTCAAACCCGAAATCGATCAAATCACTCGCTATCAATATCTTGTAACAGGTTCTTGGGACGATCCGGTTATTCAGCCGAGAAAAGCGCCAGTTGTGGTGGATCCTTATTCCATGCGTAGCGGTGGCTAGGGACGACATGGCACTTAAGCATTGCTTCGAATCTAATGTAGACTATAGAGATAGCCCTTAATCATCCGGGGAGATTAAATCATGTCCTTAACGCCTTCCACCATGCTCGACTTAGGAACACCTGCGCCGGATTTTAACTTGCCAGAGCCTATGACTGGTAAAACCGTATCTTTGAACGATTTTGCCGGGGCGCCGGGTTTATTAGTGATTTTTATGTGTAACCATTGCCCTTATGTAAAACATATCCGTCATGGGTTAGCTGAATTCGCTCGCGAATATCAAGCTAAAGGACTTAAGATTGTTGCTATTAGTTCTAACGATGTGGAAAACCACCCAGACGACAGCCCCGAGAAAATGATCGAGGAGGTAAAAAATATCGGTTACTCGTTTCCCTATCTTTATGATGAATCTCAAGAAGTAGCCACCGCCTATCAAGCGGCTTGTACGCCGGATTTGTATCTGTTTGATGGAGATATGAAACTTGCCTACCGGGGCCAATTTGACGATAGCCGCCCCGGCAACGATAAACCAGTGACTGGGGCAGATCTGCGGGCTGCGGTGGATGCCCTACTTGCGGGTCAACCCATATCCAGTGACCAGAAAGCCAGCATGGGTTGCAACATCAAATGGAAGCCTGGAAACGAACCCAATTACTACGGGTCGTAATGAATAGTCTGAAACCGCTCATTTCAGTTGAATGGTATAGAGTATATCAGCGCCTGTTTGCTCGCTGCTAGTGGTGGCTTCGAGACGCAGCCGTCGACTGAGACGATAGCGCATAATAAAGGTGCTGACGGCATCGAATAACCCGATGCCATAGCCCACATATAGGTCGGGCGTCAGATAGCGCCCTACCGTAAAAGCGGTTTGGTCGGCGGCTTCCGGTGCGGTGCCCAAGGTTAAATACGATAAAATACTACTGTCAGGCATGGGTGGTTCGGAAAACAGCTTTAACTGAGGATTTCTAGCATTCCCAGTGACCTGTGCTCCCACCAAGATACTGCCATCATCGGTGGTAGCCGTGGCAGCGGTTTCGATGGTGCGGGTTATCCGCATATCCAAGTTTGGATTATCCAGCGGACTGTTACTGAACAAAACTCGTCCTCGTTCAATCTGTAAGGTTTGTCCGTAAAGGGTGTATTCGCCTGCTTCTACCTCGATGGCGCCATTACCCTGCAGGGCCGAGCGCGGAGTTTGCTTGATGGCCAAGTCACCCGCTAATTTTCCTTGAAAGTCAAAAGCGTTTACCCGCACATCGTCACCAAATATAAGTCGCACTTGAACGAACAGGGGAAGCCCATTATCTTCACGACTTTGCTCGATATCATCATCCTCGTCAGAAACGATGACCACATCGGGAGAAGTGCCTACCCGGTTAACCCCCCCACTTCCCCCCTGGGGGCTTAAATAAGCTTCTGGAATGACTACTTGTCCGGTAAGCCGCGCCCGAGATTTGTTAATGGCGAAACGCAGATCAGGACTTACCAAAGCCTGTAGATCACTGGCATCGGCAACCTGAAACTTTTCCCCATTAAGGTTAAGGGTCAGTTCGCCATCGGCAGGTTGCAGTTCTCCCGAGAGCTGTAATTCCCCAGGGCCAGAATCAGCGGATCCTGTAAGTTCTAAGGTACCGCGACCATCGCTGACTACCGCTAATTGAATATCTGTAATCTGCGTGGCCACTTCAGGGACGCTAAACGCACCGTCTTCTAGCACCAGTGAACCGCCGATGGCGGGTGCGGCCAGGGTTCCGGAAAAGTCTAAATCCGCTAGGATTTGTCCAGCGATATCTTGCACCATAGGAACAACAGCGGAAACGATATCCAACCCTTGGATATTTGCCGTAAGTCCGCCATTTAAACGGGCTGCATTGGGTAGGTCAATGATTTGTACATCGGCCTGCAGTCGCCCAATGCTGCCGGTATCTAACTCTAAGGTTGCGGTGGCGTTATTACCGTCGGATTCGGCTTTGAGATTACCACCCCCTAGGGTGATGGTGGCTGGCATCCCATTGGCGGTGACGGTAAGGTCGCCTGGGCTGACTTGCAGATCCACGTTACCCTGGATACGGCCATCGGGCTGTGTTGAACCGGTTACTACCCCGCTTAATTCGGTGTCGGTTTCAACATTGCCCGCGGGCAAGAAAGCCGCGAAACGCTGCACATCCAGTTGCGCTAATTCAACCCGCCCGCGAGCACCCCTATCCGCATTCCAATCGCCTCGCAGACAAAGTTCAGCGGTTCCACTGGTCAGGCAGCCTTGGTCTATTATTGCCATTTCAAGTGCGATCTGAAGAGGCATGGTTTGCGCCAGTGTCCAGCTGCCCGCTAACGTATTGCGAGCAGCCAGTTCGGTGATTTGGCCGCGCCAGACATTTTCAGCCTGATCTAGATTACCCGTTAACGCCACTTGAAAAGCCTCGGGGTCTCCCGTTAGTGAAACCTGTAGGTTGTGGTCGGCGGGTGTGCCAGCGCCTGCCATGCGCAAACTTTGCCAGGTTTGACCAGCCAATTGCAGATCTGTACCGGTGAGGGTAAGCTGGGAACGAGTAGCGCCACTGATATCGATAGTGGCATTTCCCTCGAGACGCTGAATGGCTGTTTCGCCCAGGGCCAGTTGCTGAATGAACATATCCAGTTCAGCGCGGGGTTCATCCCGAGGGCCTATGATATCGCCAGTGCTAGTGACGGTGCCGGTTGCCGTGGGCCATAGCTCACTGATGGCGGGCACGTTTAATTGCCAATCTATATTCCAGCCCTGGGCGACTTGCCCGTCGATAGTTAGATTGGCCTCGCCAGCACGTAGCGTAAATTTAGGAATCACCAGGTTTTCATCGTTGACTTCCACCTGTCCGTCACCTTGCACGGTTTGTCCCCGCAAAGTGCCAGTCAGTTTTTCTAGATTAGCTGTGGCATTGACCCTATCTTGTGCTATTTTGCCTTGACTGGTCAGGGCAAAGGTGAGGTTGCCGGGTAAATCCGGCCAGTTTATACCAGGGTTGAGGGTTGTGCCGCTTAGTGCGGCTTGCCAACTCACTGTAGGTTGCCAACGGGTGCTCAAGTTACCCTCGACGGCACCGCCCAGGGTGCTTCCTTCAAGCTGCACTGCTTCTAGTGCTTGTGCCGAGCCTTTACCTTTTAAGCGCCAGCTTCCTTGGGGAACAGCCTGACCCCCCACTTGTGTGTCCACATTAAACTGATAGTCCTTAATGCTACCGCTGGTCTCAAAGGTGCCACGGGTGCTTTCTATTTGCGGTGTGCCTACCACCGGCCACGCGAGAGACTGCCATTGCCCCTCGGCTTGGAAGGCGAGATCGGCAAAATTTAACCGGCCGTTGGCAGTCAAGGAGAGATCACCCGCTGGCGCTTTAACAGCCAGTTGCGAGATTACAATGGCTTCATCGCTGCCCTGCGCTTCTAATTGAACATTCAGTTTGCCAAGATCAGGGCCGGCCAGCGCCGTGGTCGCCTCTAGGGTGTAATCTTGTAAGGTGCCTTGCAGCGCAAACTGACCCTGGGGGCTTTGAATGGTAGGTTCTCCGGTTAATGGCCAGGCTAGTGCTTGCCATTGCCCACTGACGTTGAGGGTTTCTTTGGCAAGATCGATATCCGCTTGCAGAGTAAGCGCCAGGGGATGTTCAGCGGCGCCGACGACAAACTCCTCAACCAAAATGCCTTGATTACCGCCGGTGATTTGGAAGCGCCCGTCCAGGGGGCCTATCTCGGGGAGGCGTGTAGCAAATCCTCCTTGCCCTTGAAAATCGTTCAAATTACCTTGTGTTTGTAGACGAGCAGTTAACCGGTTTCCTGTGAGCTCTGGGGAAAACGCCCCTAAATTCCCAATTTGCAGACGAAGTTCTGCCGCCCAATCGGGATTAGTCAATAACTGGGAGAGCGTCCCCTCCAAGTTGGCTTCCATGGCGCCAGTGGTTGCAAAATCCACGCTTAAAGTCTCTTCTATAGGGCCTTGAATATCGCCTTGTAAAGTTAGCGGCGGGTAGTCGGTACTTTGTAAAGCGCCTTCTAGGGTGAGGGTCAACGGCATGTTGCCAGCGAGCGTCAATTCCCCTTCGGCATTCAATTGACCTTGTGGCATGGACAGGGTGAATTGGTCTACGGTGATAGTCTGTTCCTGAGTGGCAGCCTGGAGGACGGCTTCATGGATGATAACGGGTTGTTCTGCCTCATCAGGCCAAATACGAAAATTACTGATTCGGGATTGTGCAAGGGTAATTTGAAGGGGTAGAGCTATGTCCTTGAGGTCAACAGGTTGCGCTGGAGGAGGTTTGGGTTCTTCAGTGGGGGGTGGAAGACGAAGGTCTATGCCGTCGGCTTGCAACAAATCAATCTGTAGACGCCCAAGAAACAACTTTGCTGGCTTCCACTTTAGGGTGGCTTGTTGAAGGGCAAATTCCAGTTCGCCGTCTTGGTAGTACAGGTCTTCTATAGACAAAGGACTTATCAGCCGACCTTCAATACGCTCATAACGTAAAGTGCCCGGTAAGAATTTTTCAGCGGTGTTCAGCGCCATGCGCAACCCGGTTTCGGTGGCCATGACAAAACCGAGTACGATGACCAGCACGGCCAACAATACAAAAAAGGGGCCAAAGATATAACGCAATTTCACAGCTCAGGCCCTATACTGAGGTGCAGACGTATCGTGTCACCAGGATCTTCTAGACCGTGGGCCAGATCGATACGCACAGGTCCAATGGGGGAAAACCAACGCACACCGACCCCTACGCCGGTTTTAAAATCAGGGCTTTCGTTGAAGGCATCACCGCTATCGACAAAGACAGCAGCCCCCCAACTCTCATAAAAACGGTGTTCATACTCTAAGCTTCCAACGATCAGGTGTTTGGCACCAACGATATCACCGTCGCGATTGCGCGGACCGATTTTATCCAACTCAAAACCCCTGACGCTATTATCGCCACCGGCAAAAAAACGGAATGACGTAGGTAATTCCGCAAAGCTTGAAGCTGTGGTAGTGCCTAGATCGGTGCGGCCAATCAGTCGCCCTCGTTCCCCTACTGGGGTGATTACTTTACCGCGTCCGATGGCTTGCAGAAAAGAGAGATCCGACAGTAAGGATTCATTAGCCCCACTCACGGTTAATTCAAACATATTACCCCATCGTATGTTGAGGGGGTCGTCTAGTTCTGTGCGAATCCAACTGGCGCTGGGCACCAAAAGACGTGAGGTTATGCGTTCATCGGTGCGAAACGACTCGATGGTGTAATCCAGCGACAGGATTTGCTGCCAAAGCCCAAATCGTTGGTTCCAGCTACCGCCCACCAGAATCAAGGCAGTGTCTTTAACATCGGTGTCCTCACGAGCAAACCCAGCTCGCAGATTAAAAAAATCCGTGGAAGGGTCTGCGCCAGGTAAAATGTATTCAGCAGTGGCGGCTTGTCTGATTTGCGAACCTAGCGCTTCTAGTTTCAACCGGTGACCCCACCGGTTGAGCCAACGGTATTCATAGCCGAGTCTACCGCGCACCCCAGTATCAGTCCCATAGCCGAGACCAAAAGACAGTTGTCGCGAGTCGTTCATGACCAGATCAACATCCACGGGAATACGCTTATTCTCCGCTTCTTCAACCGGCGCATTGACTGTGACCCGCTTAAAATAGTCGCTATTGATCAAATCGCTTTGCAAGGTAAGTAATTCATCGGTGGTATAAGGATCATCCGCTTGAAACTTAAGGTAGCGACGCAGAAAATCCGGCGCTAAAGCCGTATCCGAAAAATTGATTTGTCCAAAACGGTAGCGTTGTCCGGTGTCAAATCGCAACACCACCCTGGCTTCTTGCTGTTCTGGATTGATGCGTAGGGTTTGAGCGAGTAACTGGGCATCGAAATAACCCCGTTGCGTGGCCAAAAATTGTAAGGCTTGTTTAAACTCCTCATAACGGGGTTGGATAAGGATATTACCTTTTTTAAAGGGATTTTTCGCCAATAGCTCCTGGAAAGCAGGGTCATCACGTCCGTCGCCAAGAATGTCTACAAAGGCATTGGCAATGCGGATGGGGGGGCCACGATCGATTTTATAGCGAGCTACCCAGTTTTGCGGACCGGTTTGGGTAAGGTTTGCCTCGATGGTGGGTTGGTAATAACCATAGGGTTGTAAAGCCTGCTGAATTTCTTCCTCGGCTTTGCTATGTAACCAGCGGAGACGAGATTCGCTGACCTGTAATTGATAACGACCGAGAGGTTGTTCAGCCCGAGTCAATGCCTGTTCTGCCTGCTTGACGGGTTTGCTGAGGGTGTCGATGACCTGTTTGGCTTCGCCTAGCAACGGAACTGATTCCGCCTCTTGTTCAGACGCAGGTGGATCGGCAATTTGGTTGATACTCAAATAGGCTGCCACATTGTCACGTAAGCGACCCTGTACACCGCTGACATACACGGTCAGGTTGATGGTTTGTGGATTTTGCGCAAATCCCGGTGTAGTAACTACAAACAACGCCATAATCATCAGTAGAAAAAAGCGTTGCAAAAACGTCAACAAGGCCCATCTTAGAGGATCTACAGACTGAATATGAGTCATGTATGATTGTCAAGTCAGTCGCGCCAGAACGGCCTGGGTTAAATCATCAATAGCATAATCTTTGCTATGCAAAGGGTGCTCCTCAGGTTGAGGTGCTTGATAATGGGCCAACTGACGTTCGAGCACTGCGCCATCGGCTTCTGCGGCGTCTTCTCCTTGGGCCTTACGTTTTGTTACCCGTTCCCACAGGGTTTCTGGATCCCCGCTACAGGCCAGGAGAATAAAAGGCATTTTTAGACGTTCTGCTAAAGCACGAAATTTTTGTCGTTGTCCAACGTCAAGAAAAGTGGCATCCACCATAACCCGATAACCGGCGTTGAGCATGTCTTCCGCAAGCTGGTAGAGGTGTTGGTAAGTACGCTCGCTGGCCTGTTGGGTATAAAGTCCCTGGTTGGGTTTAGACTGACTATCAGCGAGGGGCGCTAAACCAAACAAACGTTTGCGCTCCACGTCGGAACGGATGTGAATTGCGCCGAGTGTCTCGGTAAGCTGGTGGGTAAAATAGGATTTACCGGAACCGGATACGCCATGGGTGATAAGCAGAAAAGGCTTAGGCGGACGGGTAAAATGCAGAGCAAGGTTAAGATAACCGCGACATTCTCCTTGGACAGCAGATTGTTGCGCGTCGCTTAAACCAGGCTGATGGAGACGTATAGCGGCAATTTTGGTCCTTACCATAGCCCGATAGACTTGATAATAGGGTAATACGGTAAGCCCTGCGTAGTCCCCGGTGAATACCAGATAGCTGTTCAAGATCTGCCAAGCGAATCTACTGACTTGGCGTTTATGGAGATCCATGGTCAAAAAACCCAGATCATTCATCACGTCAATCCAACGGAAATCATCGTTAAATTCTATGCCGTCAAAAATAACAACACGCTCATTCTGTAACAGCATATTGCCCAGGTGTAAATCACCATGACACTCGCGGATAAAACCCGCTGCTTTGCGAGCTGCAAAGGTGTTTTTTAGGCTTTCGAAGACTGCCTTGGTCCAGTCTTCAAGTTGGTTAAGTATTTGTGTGTCCGTAGATGTCTTAAGTAGAGGACGACTTTGCGTAAAGTTGTCGAGAGCAGGTTGGTGAACATTGTCGGGTGTGCCAAAGGGCGTCTGGGTGTCCGCGCGATCGATAGTATCAAGATGAAATTCAGCAAGCTGATGCGCAAGTTCAGTCAAATGGTCAGGTTTTAAAGATCCCTCAGCGAGGCATCGATCAAGTAATTGTGTCTGGGAAAAACGACGCATCTTGACAGCGTATTCTATGGCATCATTAGGATCTCCATCCAGTAGAGGATTTTCCTCCGTACCGCAAATAGGAATATAACTCAGGTACAAATCCGCTGCTAAGCGGCGGTTTAAACGAACTTCTTCCGCACAATAAAATTTTCGCTGGGCTAAACTGGTAAAATCTAAAAAACCAAGATTTAAAGGTTTTTTTATTTTATAAGCATAGTCTCCCACCAGTAGAATATGAGAGATATGGGTTTCTAGGTGTTCAATGGTTGCCGCCGAGGGTGAATAGGCGTTGGGATTAGCGAGATTGGCTATTAACCTAGCCTGACGTTCGAGGGTTTGATGTGGTGACACGCGTTCATTTCCTTGGGTTTGTGACTTAGATGGCATAGGATATGCAAAGTTTTATGGCGATACCATGGCGATTTACCGTGTTTTTGCCTTTCTAATTAATGCTAGATATAAAATAGGACATGACTACTAAAAAGATTTCCCGTGGGACTCGAAAAAGAGGCTTACGGTCTAAAAGCCTGCCACCATCCCGGCCAGGTGTTAAGCGGCGTTCAGGTTTATTTAAAGGGCTAACGCGATGGTTCGGGTTTATCATCCTTAGTGGGTGTGTATTAGGGACCTTGGCGCTAGGTGTTTACTTGGTGTACTTAGACGAAGTTATCCGCACCCAGTTCGAGGGTAAGCGCTGGGCCTTACCTGCTCGTGTGTATGCCCGGCCATTGGAATTGTATCCAGGTATGGCGTTGAACGCGGCGGATTTTGAACGTGAACTGCAGTTGTTGCGTTATCGGCACTTGGCGCAACCCTTTGGTCCAGGCACCTATGCGCGTCGCGGTCAAACGTTTGAGGTCTTCCTGCGCGGTTTTTCCTTTTGGGATGGTAACGAATCTTCCCGAAGTGTGCGAGTGCGCTTCGAGGATCAATCGCTAGTGGAACTTGTTAGCCTGAGTAGTAGCGAGTCTTTCGGCTTAGTACGTCTGGAACCACTGGAAATCGCTGGTATTTATCCTGCTCATCGGGAAGATCGGATTTTGGTCAAGCGAGAAGAAATACCGCCAGTTTTAGTGGATTCCTTGATTGCTATGGAGGATCATGATTTTTACCACCATATCGGTATTGACCCTCGTGGCATTGTGCGCGCCTTAATCGCCAATTTAAAGGCAAGACGTACCGTGCAAGGAGGTAGTACGCTGACGCAACAGTTGGTGAAAAACTTTTTTTTGACCAATGAGCGCACTTTAAAACGCAAAGTGACCGAAGCCTTAATGGCAATTTTGGTGGATTGGCGTTATAGCAAAGATGAGATCCTAGAAGCCTACAGCAACGAAGTTTATATGGGACAAGATGGTAACCGCGCCATCCATGGTTTAGGTTCGGCAAGTCTTTTCTATTTTGGTAGACCTCTGGCTGAATTGGATTTACATCATATTGCGTTGTTGGTGGGTTTGATCAATGGACCTTCCCGCTATGATCCTCGACGTTATGCTGAGCGGGCTATAGCACGGCGCGGTTTAGTGCTCAACGTGATGGCTCGACAGCACTTAATCAGTGCCGAAGACGCTGACATCGGTGAGCAAATGCCTTTGGACATCGTGCCTAAAGGAGCTACCAATGTTACCCGTTATCCGGCGTTTATGGATTTGGTTCAGCGGCAATTACAAACTGATTACCGCAAGGAAGATTTAACCTCGGAAGGGTTACGTATTTTTACCACGTTAGATCCTCAAGTGCAGTCCGCTACGGAGCAAGCCATTCAAGAGCGGTTGCCCCAACTCGAAAAGGATGTGGCTGAGGCCAAAGAATTGCAAGCAGCCGCAGTGGTCACCCAGACTCAGACGGGTGATGTGCTGGCTACGGTAGGTGGCCGCGATGTGCGTTTAGACGGTTTTAATCGGGCCCTCGATGCCCGACGGCTCGGTGGCTCATTGATTAAACCGGCTATTTATCTTACCGCGTTGGAATATCCCATGTTGTATACAGTGGCTACCCTGTTGGATGATTCTAAACCGGTGGTTTATACGGATCGCAATACGGGTAAACAATGGTCTCCCAGTAATTATGATAAGCGCTATCATGGTTGGGTGCTGCTGCAGGATGCTTTGGCGCGTTCTTACAACGTGCCGACTGCTCGATTAGGGTTGGATCTAGACGTGATTCAAGTAGTTAATACCCTGCATCGACTTGGTATTGAACGGGATTTAAGACCCTTGCCATCCTTGTTGTTGGGTGCTGTCGCGTTATCGCCTTTGGAGGTGGCGCAAATGTATAGCACCTTTGCCAGTGGGGGTTTTCGCGTTCCATTACGCGCCATTCGGGCTGTAACAGCCACCAATGGCGAAACCTTGCAGCGTTATCCATTGAGTGTGAAAAACGTCATCGAGCCCGGTCCTGCCTATTTGATCAATCAAGCTATGCAGCGGGTGGCGCAGGTGGGGACAGCACGGGCGATTCAGCAAAGACTCGATCCTGCTCTTGGTATTGCCGGTAAAACCGGCACGACCAACGATTTTCGCGACAGTTGGTTTGCAGGATTCAGTGGTAATCGTTTAAGTGTGGTTTGGTTAGGCCGCGATGACAATAAATCCATTGGATTGAGTGGCTCCCAGGGTGCCCTGCGGGTATGGATGGATGTAATGGCAAATTTGAACCTTGAGCCTCTCAAATTAGTACCGCCCAGCGATATTGAGACAGCCTTGATTGATCCAAAAACCGGTTTACTGGCGGATAGAAGCTGCGCTGGGGCCGAAACTTTGCCATTTCTCAAGGGTTCCGTGCCGCGCCTACTCGCTCCCTGTAACACTCGCTCTAGAGATAGATATGGCTTTCGCCCTGGATTATATAATCCTTCCGATGGACGTTATCCCGCGCAACCGCAAACAGGTAATCTAGGAAATTATCCACGGGCGGACCAAAATTCTCGAGCACAACCACAGGCTGACCCTTCTCGGCGCTCGCAAAATCCCATTGGCGATTTCTTTAGAAGATTATTGGATTAGATAAACTTATGAATAGCCCACTTTTTATAGTTTCCCTACTGACTCTTGGATTGGTAGGCTGCGCGTTACCGCCTACCCCTCGCGAAGGCGCCCCGGTAGTGGATCGTAGCGTCCGTCCAACACCAGGTTTACCCCCTTCAACAGCACCCCAGGTTGAAGTGCAACCGCTACCCCGCTATCGACCTATCGAGCCTCAACCATCTGCGTCTAATAGACCCGGTTTTGACATGGGTACGCCAGCTGTGAATCCCGTAAACCCACCTGTTGCCACCAACGATCCCCAGTCTCCACCCGCTGCGCCAGAGCAGCCAAACGAACCCGCCGCCACTAATGGGGCGCGGGAAGGGAACCAAGCAGTGGTTGCGCTTTTAGATAGTGCTGCCGATTTTGTGGCGGATCAAGAGTGGGATAGAGCAGGAGCGGCCCTTGAACGGGCATTGCGGATAGAGCCTAGCAATGCTGGCATTTGGCATGACCTGGCACAGATTCGACTGCAACAGCGTGATTACGAGCAGGCAGCGTCCCTTGCTGCCAAATCGAATACTTTGGCTAGAGACAATACCTTTATACAGGTTCGAAACTGGCGCCTGATTGCAGTTGCCCGCCGCGCCCAAGGAGATGAAGCAGGCGCCGATGCCGCCGACGCTCAAGCCCTTACCCTAGAACGCTAATATTACGTGAATAAAGAGGCGCAGTTAGCCATGGATGCTGATGCGGCTGTTGTACTAGGTGCTACGGGTCCGCTGGCTCGGTTTATACCCGGTTTTGCGCCGCGCCGCCAACAGCAGGTGATGGCCAAAGCGGTAGCCGATGCCCTGCAAAACGATACGGTATTGATTGTCGAGGCTGGTACTGGGACGGGAAAAACCATGGCCTATTTGGCGCCTGCTTTGTTGTCTGGGAAGCGGGTGATTATTTCCACCGGTACACGTAACCTGCAAGACCAGCTTTACCATAAAGATTTACCTCTGGTCATGGAAGCCTTGGGCTGCCACCCAAACGTGGCCGTTTTAAAGGGACGCAGCAATTATTTATGTCGTCATCGGCTGGCTCTAACAGAAGCAGCGGGACGTTGGACGAGTCCAGAGCGAGCGGATGAGTTCACCCGAATTCGCCGTTGGGCTAACCATACCCATAACGGCGATATTACCGAGGCTACCCAAGTGGCCGAGGATTCTCCTGTATGGTTTCAGGTGACCTCAACGGCGGATAATTGTCTAGGCCAGAACTGCCCTCAATGGCACGATTGTTTTTTAGTCAAGGCTCGCCGGAAAGCCTTTGAAGCCGAAGTGCTGGTGATCAATCACCATCTGTTTTTTGCTGACTTGGTGCTTAAAGGAGAAGGATTTGGTGAGCTATTGCCAGGTGCCGATGCCTTTATCATAGACGAGGCTCATCAATTACCGGAGATAGCATCCCAGTTTCTTGGCTTATCGTTAAGCAGTCGTCAACTTGACGACTTAACAAAAGACATATTGCTTGAACAAAGCCGAGATGCACCAGATTTTATTGACTTGGTGAAATATGTTCGACAGCTTGAGGAGGCTGTCGTGGCTTTTCGTTATGCATTAGGCGAAGATTCCTACCGGGCGCCATGGCTTAAAGTGACTGAAAGACAGTCTGTTGGCAGCGCAACAGCCGCTGTACTTGCTGCGCTGCAGACCTTACAAGAACCATTACAGGCAGCTGCTATACGAGGCAAAGGACTAGAGAACTGTTACCGGCGTTGCCAAGATGTATTAGAGCGGTTTGCTGCCTTGACTAAACCTGCCAGCGAAGAGACAGTTCATTGGCTAGAGACTCGTCCGCGGGGATTTACTCTCAACAGCACACCCCTCAACGTAGCTACCCATTTTCGCAGTCGTATGCAACACTATCCCGGCGCTTGGATTTTTACCTCGGCGACATTAGCAGTTCAGGAGCATTTTGATCACTTTTCAGAACGTCTGGGATTAGACGTATTTTCCACTTTAAAGCTGGAAAGTCCCTTTGATTTTTCTAGCCATGCTTTATTATACCTGCCTAAAAAATTGCCTGAACCCGCTTCTCCAGATTATGTGAGAGCGCTTGTCGCGGCAGCTATCCCTGTATTGCAAGCGAGTCAGGCGCGTGCCTTCTTGCTATTTACCAGTTATCGAGCACTACGCGAGGCAACCCAGTATCTTACGGGTCGCTTAGATTATCCGTTACTGGTGCAAGGCAGTTTGCCGCAACATGAGTTGCTACATCAGTTCCAAACATTGGGTAATGCAGTTTTGTTGGGTACGGCCAGTTTTTGGGAAGGTGTAGATGTGCGCGGTAGTGCTTTGTCCTGTGTCATCATCGATAAATTGCCCTTTGCGGCACCCAGCGATCCTGTGTTGCAAGGGCGCATTAGCAATATGCGCCGCTCTGGTATAGACCCCTTTATGACTCATCAAGTCCCCCAGGCTGTGCTTACCCTCAAGCAGGGTGTGGGAAGGTTAATTCGCGATGTTAATGACCGAGGCGTTTTGATGCTTTGTGACCCCCGCCTTTTGTCAAAAACCTATGGGCAGGTTTTTCTGGATAGCTTACCGCCCATGCCACGTACCCGTGAATTACAACAGGTGGAGGATTTTTTTGCGGTATCCAATCGAGTAGCCTAAGATTAACGATGATATTTTTTTGTGGAGCGCAGCAGCCATCATAAATGTGTGCGGCACCCATAGGCTAGCCTGAGATTGAGTATGTTATTTGTATTTGAGTCCTTACTGCGTCCTTATCCTGTAAGCTTGTCATGCCAATTATTGAATTGAGAAGATGATCATTTTATGACCCTAACACTTCTGGCTTTAGATACAGCAACGGAGGCATGTTCCGCTGCGGTATTGATGGATGATGAGATTATCGAGCGGTACGAGTTGGCGCCACGCCGTCATGCTGCTTTGATTATACCCATGATTGAAGCGGTGTTGGCTGAAGCGGGACTCACTACGTCGCAATTGGATGCCATCGCTTTTGGGCGCGGTCCTGGGGCCTTTACGGGTGTACGGATTGCCGCCAGCGTGGTGCAAGGTATCGCTTTTGCGGCGAATTTGCCGGTAGTGCCTGTTTCGACGCTGGCAGCTATTGCCCGAGATACCATGGATCAACATGCTGTTAGCCAAGTCGCTGTCGCTATCGATGCGCGTATGGGAGAAATCTACTGGGGTTGCTATGGCGTCGAAAACGAGGGTGTTCCAACCCTATTAGGAGAAGAATATGTGTGCTCTGGGCATTCTGTAACACTGCCTCATCAAGAAGGTGAGTGGGTAGGCGCGGGTACGGGTTGGAAGGATTATGCTGACGTGTTAAAGGCTCGGCTCAACATTACAACCTACTGGAGTGATTGTTATCCCCGCGCGGGTGACATTGCTATGCTAGGCGCTCTGGCCTATCGGCAAGGTGACATAGTCAACCCAGAACAAGCGCTGCCTGTTTATTTGCGCGATGTGGTGGCTAAAAAGATCCCTACCTATGCACCCCTTGGCTAATCTCTAAATTGTGTTTCGATTACAAAAAATTGTAGGAAAGATACGCCAAGATACGGGAAATCGCATTAAAGATACTGGAAATGGTTGGTAGTCCTGTTAGGATGGAAAAAAGCCTTTTGGCACTAAAAAACTAAAGTTAATAAATCGTTGGAGGAAATATTATGATGACCACCGCAGTGCATTCCGATCCCGTCCATAGTAAAACGGCACCCGCATTAATTGGTAAACTTTTAGCAAAACGTCAGGAAACGTTGGTTTTTTATAACCGCTTGGCTGGATTAAAGTCCGCATCAGAGCCAAGTGCGTTGCAACCGCTTTTACAACAGTTTTGCCAAGCGTTGGTGGATTATGTGGCGCTTTGGCATTTTGAAGTCTATGAATGTTTGGAGGAGAATGCGAATAATTCGGCTTGTTGCCGACATGTCAAGCAGCTGGCCAGAGAACTCTGTCCGCAGATAGCAAGAACCACGCAAGCTGCCATTGACTTTAACGATCGTCATGATGGTAATCAAACAGAACTGGAAGAAATCGATAGTTTGCGTCGGGAACTTTCCCAGCTTGGTGAGCATTTGGCGACCCGCGTCGATTTGGAAGATCAGTTAATCGATGCCATTCAGACACCGGCTTCAGCCCCTGCTCTGTAAAACTCAGACACCCGTTTAGCCCTTGTTTAGAGTATTTCCCATTTAACCGTACATGGATGGTGTTAGCCTTCAGTGTCGGCGTACCGATGTACTGTGTGTACACTCCGCGCCCCTCGCCTCGGCTGCCTTGCCTTGTATACAGTTGAAGCGAAAACGCTCTAGTAGCCCCGAAGCCAGTTAGGTCTTAAGCTAATTTGGCCTTGCAGGGCAATAGCAAGACTAGCCAATAAATGGTCTTTGTCTTCGGGTAAAGTTCCCGCCAGAGCAAGCGCATTAGATGCATGGTTAGAGCGGAATATTAGCGGTGCAGGTGGATCAAGTCGCTCAATAAAATGTCTTTGTTCTTCCAAGATACCAAAATCATCTTGAGGTTCGAAGGGCTCGCGGAATTTTTGCAAAAACTCATCCCTAATCACAGGGTCAAGCCCTAGTTGCAATGTGGAAAGATAATCCAATTCCACTTGGTTGACGAGATCGGCGGTGGCATCTATATGTTCCTGCCAATAGTTTTGGCCACCCAGCCCTAAAATTACCGTGGCCGATATCTCAAAACCTGCCTCTTTAGCTTTACCTAGCCCTTGAATCATAATCTGGGGAGTAGCGCCTTTGGTAATGCGTTTTAAAAGATTCGCAGAACCCGTTTCGATGCCGTAGTAAATCAAACTAAGCTTTTTCTGTCGTAGTTGCTTTAATTCAACAACAGATTTTTTACGTAAATTGGCGGGTAGGGCATAGCAGGCAACCCGTTTCAGGTTAGGAAAAGCTATCTGTAGGGCATCGAGGATCGTGAGTAAATGTTCAGTAGGGGCAACCAAAGCATCACCGTCGGCTAAAAATACCCGATCTACACCGCGATAGGTTTGGCCTAGCTGTTTGATTTCCCTGAGTACTTCATTTAATGTGCGCAGGGAAAAGTTTTTACTACGATACATGGAACAGAAGCTGCAACGATTAAAGCTGCAACCTAAAGTAACCTGAATAATCAGATTGTTGCCCTCGGAAGGGGGGCGATAGAGGGGCATGTCATAGTTCAGCATGAGATAGCTCGTCATTTATCCAAAACATTAATTTTACCGACAAACCAATCCCGACTTTAGCGGTCTCGGTTTCCCTACTTCGTACCCTTGCGCATAGTTCACGCCAATCATTCTTAGCTCAGTAAGGATACTTGCGTTCTCAACCCATTCTGCAATGGTTTTTATACCCATAACATGACCGATCCGGTGGATCGCTTCCACCATGGCGTGGTCAATGGGGTCTTGCGCCATGTCTTTGACAAAACTGCCGTCGATCTTTAGGAAGTCAACGGGTAGAGACTTCAAATAAGCAAACGAAGATAGACCACTCCCAAAATCGTCTAGCGCAAACCGGCAACCCTGTGGCTTAAGGGCCGAGAAAAAACGCATAGCGTGACTAAGATTGCTGATGGCGGCTGTCTCGGTAATTTCAAAACAGATTCGCTCAATCGGGGCTACTTTCTCCGCTATGAGTTGCTCGATAAATTCCAGGAAGTGCTGATCACCTAAGGATTGGCCGGAAACATTGATAGCGACACAAGTCGAAGGAGGAAAAGCATCTAGATCTCGCAGGGTGGTAAAAACGCTACGAATGACCCAGCGATCGAGGGCTTGCATTTGGTTGTAACGCTCTGCGGCAGGTATAAAGGCGCCAGGAGGCACCATGCTACCATCGCGATTGAGAAGTCGCAGGAGCACTTCAACATGAGGTTGATCGTTCCGGTCGAGTGGCACGATAGGTTGATAAAACAGCACAAATCGATTTTCTGTTAACGCTTCTTGAATATGCAATACCCATTGCATCTCTCCGTGACGTTGGGCAAGCTCTTCGTCATCTTGCTTATAGACATGCACCCGGTTGCGACCTTGTTCTTTCGCTGTATAACAAGCGATGTCCGCGGATCTAAACACACTGGCCAAGGTATCGACGCCTGCCTCAACAGGTACAAGACCGATGCTAGCACCTATCGTAAAGCCTTGTTTTTGCCATACAAAGCGGAAATCTTGCAAAGCTTCGTGTATCTTATAGGCAATGTGTAGCACTTGTTGCTGTTGGCAGTATTCAAGTAATACGGCAAATTCATCGCCGCCTAGACGTGCTACCGTATCTTGTTTACGCACTTGAGCTGCGAGGACGCCACTGACTTGGCGCAACACCGCATCTCCCGCGATATGACCCCAGGTATCATTGACGACTTTAAACTGATCCAAATCCAGGTAGATGACGGCATGGGATTCTTTTGGCTCAGAGGTAATAAGAATATGTTCTAATCGACGCTCAAATTCGCGGCGATTGATAAGGCCCGTCAGGGCGTCATGGGAGGCATGATAGCTCAATTGATGGGCTGCTCGACGTGCTTCGGTAACGTCACGAAAGACCAATACGGCTCCAACTCTAGCGCCCTCGTGGTCATGGATCGGAGCAGCTGAATAATCGATTGAACGCTCTTGTTCATCACGGCAAATCAAGAGAGTATTGCTGGCAAGACTAACGATCTGGCCCTCTTGGAAACACCGTTGCATAGGATCCGCAATGGGGTCACGGGAACTGTCATCAATAACATTGAAGACGTGATAAAGAAATTGATGAACCGCTTCTTCTTTTGACCAACCTGTCAGTCGCTCGGCACTTGGGTTCAGGTAATTAACAGCACCGACAATGTCAGTTGTAATAACTGCATCGCCGATAGACTCTAACGTGACTCGAATCCGCTCCTTTTCGTCGAAAAGTATTTTTTCAGCACGCTGGCGTTCCGTGATTTCCTTTTGCAGCTCAGAGACCGTTTTTGCAAGCTCTCTGGTTCTTTGTCGCACACGGTCCTCAAGCTGTCGTTGGGTGTCTGCAACTTGCTCTACCATATCATCAAAAGCTTGGCTCAAAATAGCGACTTCATCTTTGCCACGTAGTTTGGAGCGCGCCGTTAAGTTCCCAGTAGCAAATCTCTGGGTCACATTTAATAATGTGTTAAGTCGACGTGTCACCAAAAGATGAATTAAGATCCCTAGAACGACAGTGAGTCCAGCTAGCACACTAATTATTTCTATCCATTGTTCTCTAATGATACGTCGAGCATAAGTGAGCTGGCGAGAAAGATCTCTTTGCACAACCAATACGCCAATCTGCTCTCTTGCAAGTGAATCAGCATGGTTACCTAACATAACTGGGTATATGCCCAATATATAGCGGCCGGCAGCCACAAGAAATAATTCACCGGCAGACTGCTTCTTTACCCGATCGACAATTGTTGCTAACGGTTCACCTGACCAATCCGGCCATTGTTCACGGGCTATCTCCGTTAGTGATTGGCCAATCCATTTTTCATTCGTCGCACTGAGCACAATGTCTTCATGATCAGCCAGCATGGCAATCTGTGGGTCTGGTTCGCTACTAAGGAGCGACATCCCTCGGGTAATACGTTCTTGTGTGCTATCACTAAACGTGTAGCTGAACTGTTTTTGGAGCAATGTCATACGGTCTAGCATGTCTGAAACAGCTTTTCCCCGAATATAAGCTCCTGTTGCACCCCATTCCCTTTGCACTGTATACGCCGTAAGGATGGCCGTAAACATAATAAGAAGAAGAGGTATACTATAGCGTATAGAAACTGAAAACATTCCTTATACTCGGGTTCATGATCGATTATCTAAATGGTAGTTTCACGCAAACCGTGACAGTTGATAAGTACTTTCTGGTATTGACGATAGGTTATCAGGCTAAACTTGTGATTTATCATGTTCAGACATCCCTGTCTAATGGGTGGATTGGTGTCTACTTTAATGTAGGTGCTCCACGACAGGATTTGTGCAGATGTAAGGAGTTCCTTCGGGAGGAAGGTTCGCAGGATAACTGTCTAAATTAAACTGGGCTGGAAGCTCGCATTGGGCGGTCGCAGTGCTTGCCACTAGACGTACAGAACAGGGTTCTGCAGCCGGCCCGGCACACTCAAATATAGTGACCGTTGATGTCATATCGCGAATTAAGACGTCGGTGGGTGTCGAGTTGACGCAAACAGGGTTTATGTCAACATCTAACAAAGGCTCGTCGGGGACGATCACTTCTACCTCTGCTGTCCTTCCTGTTACGTCATCAGGCACTATGGGGTTTCGGGCATCGAGACTTATGGGGATTGTTGAGATGACTGTATTCAGAAGCCCGCTTAGACCCTCACAAAGGGTTTCTACCTGAGCTGTGTTCACAACGCATTCAACCGATGCGGGAACCGTACCGGGATTCGGTACATCTTCGATTTCTGCAATACAACCGACGCTGTGGTGTACCCATCGACCGCGCGCATACATGTAGTGTGCTTCGGCCATAGGGCCAAGCATTATGATGAACACACCAACGCTTAGTAAACCAGCCGTTGCAATTCTCTGAAACATAACAACCTCCATTTACAGTGTGTGAATGCCTTCGTTATGGGGAAGGACTTGCCGAATCTGGACGCCATGAGCACGTCCAAACGTTTTGCGAAGAGGATACGCTTAAAGATTGAGCTTTGCCGTATTCGAATGCAGTGAGCATTGCTTTAAATTAAGCAACAGGCATTATCCTATTGTTTATGGCAATGCCAGTGTGAACCTCATAAAAAACGTTCTAACGGGCTGAATTGTCAAATTGTTTACATCTATCTCAAAATAGTTGAATTGTTCATCGAAAAGGTTTGTGGCACCTATGGAGATAAAACCATAGTGTTGAGGCAGACGGTAACTAACTTCTGCATCAACCGTCCAAAAATGATCATGACCAAACTGAATCGTGCTGGGATCCATAAACTCTTCAAACTTACCGTCTTGATTCCAATAGGTAGGCGTCAAGGAAGCACTTAATCCAGAAGGATCAAACAAATTTATACCCAAAAGCATCCGATGCGTATCTAATTTTCTAACGCCCGCTGCGAATTGCTCTTCTCGGTCATAGCGTTCAAACCGATAGTCCGCGCTAAGCGCCAGCCAAGAACGTGGTGTCCAAAATAGATAACTACGGCCTAAAGTTTCATCCCAGTTCGCTGCGCGGTTTACCAAACTGGCGCCATCGTCTGATATATCAAGGAAAGGCACCGTTAAATCCCTTTTTGACAGTTCTATGCCCGCGAATAATTGATCTGAAATTTTTTGATCAACGGCTCCTCCATAACGCCATGCCTCGCTGAGATTAGCGTCATCGAAGAACTGATTGAACCCAGCAACTTGGGTAGGCTCCAGGGTTTGATTGTTGATCAGTGTTCTTTTTAAACTTTTTACCACAGCAGCGCGAACTGTTGTCCCAGGAAGTGGATTCCACGTCATGCCAACTTTAGGGTTGAACTGGTTTTTCTCCGAATTGCCATTGACAACGTCAAAACTTGCCCCTAGTGATGCCGTCACATTGTTCAAAAGGTTGAAGTCTGTATAGGCGTAGAGATTGAGGTGGCGAATATCTTCATCAACGGTTGACTGTATCCTTATGGGTTCACCGCCAACGTTAGGCGGGGCAAATCCTATCGTCGACTCAATTTTTGCATCGATATCAAAGTAGCCTATGCCACTCCTAAGATTAAAGTGCGGCAAACGGAACAACGTTAAAATTTCGCCACCAAAAGCATGCTCAGGAATTTCAAGATCGATAAAGCTGTTAGGTTCTGGAAAGTCGTTATTTCTAATCTGGGTATCGGCATGCTGATAAATAAATGAACCAAGGAGAATAGACGTCGGTGCGAATGTATGACGTGCGCCGAAGCGCAAGGAATGACGTACTTGTTCATCTGTTAAGTTGGCGAAGATATCTGCCGGGAAAAATCGTTGCTGAAGATCCCCTAATTTGTTGTCTCTATAGCGATACTCAGCTTGAATGCTGGTGTTAGGCGTAAGTTCCTGTTGAACAAAAGCGTTCAAGATAGTGTCTTTTTGATGGTTATTGCTATGGAACCCATCGGTTTCAAAGTGGCTAATACCTGTACTGAAGGACGTTTTTTGGTGAATGCCTGAGACAACACCTTCTCCACCAAAGGTGCCATTTTCTCCAATCAAGCTGCTTGCCAACAGTGTCCCTCTATCCCGTTTGAACAATGCATTAAATTCATTGAATGAGAGCTTGGTTGGGCCTCCAGCACTGAGGAGAAACAGATTACTCTCGCTAAGACGAGGTTGGATAGGGGTGATGTTAAGGGGTTGCAGCAATTGAGATTGCAATAGCTCACTGACCCTGGCAATCTCATGACGGGGTAATGTAGCGTAAGAATCGGCCAATAATCTATGTGCAGAGAAATTACCAGGGTCAATATTGACTGATTTCCAGCCTTCCACTAGGGCAAGCTGCTGGAAGCCTAAATCTTCATAAATTCTGCCAAGACTTGCACTGCGTGCCGCTAAGTCCGAATCTAGCAGCAAACGGGAACGATACACGGCTCGGTTATTGTTAAGGTTGATGGATTTTTCTAGGTTATTGAGGGCCTCTACCGGTCGATTTGTCGTCTGTTTCGCGATCGCATCGTAGAACCACGGAGTAGGGTCTTGGGGATCCAATTCCTTCGCAGTAGCGTATTCCCGTTCACTCAAAGGTAAGCGTTTTTCTTCATAATAAGCTTTGCCTAGATAGCTTCGGACAATACTGTTGTTGGGGTCTAAACCCATGGCAACCTCGATTTCTCGACGCCCCTCATGCAGTTCTCCCTCGCGTATTCTGGCAAGCCCAAGCCCTAGCCTTGGTAGAGGATCTGCTTGATCTAGCGTAATCGCCTTAGCAAAGGTCTCCTTTGACTGAGTTATCTGGACTTGCTCCAAGTAGGCGAAACCTAACACTGTTTGTGTTCGGGACAGATAAGGTGCCAAAACAACAGCTTTTTGCGCCGCTTCAAGCGCTTGTTTAAAACGACCGAATGACGACCAAAGCTCTGCCAAGCGAGCCCACGCCAAGGCATTTTTTGGGTTGTGCTGGACTGCTTTTTTAAGACTGGCGCGTGCGTGTTTGAGGTTGAATCTAGCTTGCTGAGCATAAGATAGAGCAATCAACGCGGTAGCGGAGTCAGGAGCCGCTCTAACAGCTTGTTTTGCGACTTGGAGCGCTTTGTCCTTATCGTTCTGTGTGACAGCAATAATTGATTGCAAGGCCAACGCATTGCTGTTGTTAGGGGCTAATTTCAGCGTCCGCGCAATATCCAAACTGGCCTCATCTACACGACCCAGGGCGAGCCTCAATGAGGCGCGATACGTAAAAAATCGTGCCTCACGAACCGTCTTTGGGACAGCCGTGACGCTTTTTAACGCTTCTTGAAGGTTTCCTCTTAGGTAAAATTGGATGGATTGTCGAACTTCTTCGTGCTGCTCCAAACCCGTTAAAAATTCATTAGGACGAATATAAAGTACAGGTGGATAGTACAAGGCCCACTGCACAGCATCTCTTGGGCGAACAAGCTTACGTAGCGTAGGGGCTTTATTGGCTTTCGCGAGGGCGGCCTGACCAGGAGTAAGATTGAGACGGCCCTCGTCATTGGCAACTACAACACGGCCTTCTAGAACAATCAACAGCGAGTTTTCCTTTGCCACGCGCACATAAAACTCGGTGCCGTCGATATCCGCTTTAAGGTGAGGCGTGGTTACCCTCAGCAACCAGGGTTTTCGGTTGAAAGATTGAATAGCACCCGTGACCAGTTCAATCCAAGACCGCTGCTCAGTGTCATCCGTAACATCCATAAGGCGAACAGTGGTATTTTGATCAATGCGTAATACCACATTATTAATCAACTGCACAGCCGCTCTACTATGATCCCCTACATGGAGGATGTTGTCTTCACAAAGCGGCATGTTAAGCTGTCCAGTATAGTGGTCTCCGTCTATTTTCTGAATAGCAACTTTACCTTCGATACTGGTAAGCTGTCCTACTGGATCTTGGCAAAGATCTTCTGCATTAACAGTACAACTGAGCAAAAAAAATACATAAAAAACTAAGGTAGGATAAATAATAGGCGCAAAATCTAAGAAGATTCGACCCACATCAAAATCGGCCTTAAAGTTAATGTCCATTCCTGGAAATTTCTCCCAGTTTTACAAGAACTGAATAAGCTACCAATCGAGCCAATCATAATCGACACCTGAGTTTCATCAAATACGCTTTCCTCAAAACCGATCCCACTACCCTATGTTAGTTATATCTTTAAACTACAGAAGTTATGCAAAACAAGATTTGAACAGCTTGCGCAAGCAGTGTCCTCGGTTTAGAGGGTCGCCGTCAAGCCTTCCGAGGAAGAAGTATTCGTGGCGCCTTCTGGAACGAGCAGCAATTATTCAGTCTCTAAATTTTTGGGTACAGCTTAGCTTATGTTGGTAACATATAATTAGCTTAGTTATGGTGAATAAATAAAATATCGAAAGGAAAATAGCGTTTTTGAAATGCTTTTAGATCCGCAAAACAGTCAAATCTAAGTAAACTAAGTAAAGCGACTTTCCAATGAATGAGATGAAAATAGTCAGCGATTGGTTTCGTCATCACTTTGCCGAACCTCAAGCAGTGGTGCTGATACTGCTGTTGGTGTTGGGCACCGCAGTGATTCTCTTCCTGGGAGAAATGTTGGCACCTGTGTTGGCAGGATTAATTTTAGCTTATTTATTAGAAGGTTTGGTGAGGATGGTGCAACGTTTAGGCGTTCCACGCGTCTTTGCTGTGTTACTCGTCTTTACTTTATTTAGCGCCTTTGTGATCTTTCTCATGGTGGTGCTTTTGCCTCTATTATCGCGCCAGCTCATCCAGTTAGTACAACAGTTCCCGAGTATGTTTGCAAAAGGCTACTCCCTCATAGAAAGTTTACCGTCCACCTATCCGAGTTTTTTCACCGAAGCGCAGATTCTACAGGTTACTAATACATTAAATGAACGTTTGTCGGGTATCAGCCGGAATATATTGAGTTGGTCCTTGGCTTCGGTGGTGGGAGTGATTACTATAATTGTTTATCTCGTGTTAGTCCCTTTTTTAGTGTTTTTCTTCCTCAAGGATAAAGATCGTATTCTTCAATGGTCGCGCAATTTTCTGCCCGATGATTACACCCTTTTACTCAATGTGTGGCGGGAGATTGATCTGCAGATTGGTAATTATGTGCGTGGTAAATTTTGGGAGATTTTTTTGGTTTGGGCGGTAAGTTTTGTGGTTTTTAGGTTTATGGATTTGCAGTTTGCCATGTTATTAGGGCTCATGGTGGGGTTATCAGTTATCGTGCCTTTTATCGGTGCTGCTGTGGTGACCTTGCCGGTAGCCGTAGTGGGCTACTTTCAGTGGGGGTTTGGTTCAGAGTTTTTCTGGTTGATGATTGCCTATGGCATTATCCAATTCCTCGATGGTAATGTATTGGTTCCTTTATTATTCTCCGAGGTAGTGGATCTTCATCCCATCGCAATTATTGTTGCTGTCCTAGTATTTGGCGGTATCTGGGGGTTTTGGGGTATATTTTTCGCCATTCCTTTGGCGACTGTAATACAAGCTGTTTTAAAAGCATGGCCACGGCGGCGCATTTTTCGAGGGTCACTCGATTTACAAACTACGGACACTGTAAATGCCTTAAAGTCAACTAATCCAAATCATAAGGCATCGGAAGCAAATTGAGATAATCTTGAGCGTTCTCCACGTAATAACGTAACATGTCCGCTGTGGGCCCAGTCTTTAAAACGATCTACAGCAAAGGTCAGTCCCGAGGTGGTTTCTGATAAATAAGGTGTGTCAATCTGCGCGATATTGCCTAGACAGACCACCTTAGTGTTTGGACCTGCACGGGTAATTAAGGTTTTCATTTGTTTTGATGTCAAGTTCTGAGCTTCGTCGATGATCAGATACTTGTTCTGAAAGGTGCGTCCACGCATAAAATTGAGGGATCGAATTTTAATACGTTGGCTAAGTAGGTCTTGAGTTGCCGCTCTGCCCCATTGTCCGGCTTCTGATGTTTGTGCAAGCACTTCCAAGTTATCCACCAAAGCGCCCATCCACGGTGTCATTTTTTCTTCCTCGGTGCCCGGTAGAAAACCAATGTCTTCCCCAACGGGTACGGTGACTCGAGTCATAATGATTTCTTGATAACGTTTTTCATCGAGGGTTTGGGCCAAGCCTGCTGCTAAAGTCAACAAGGTTTTGCCGGTTCCTGCAGCACCCACTAAGGAAACAAAGTCTATGTTTGAATCGAGCAGTAAATTAAGCGCAAAATTTTGTTCTCGGTTACGGGCCGTAATACCCCAAGTGGCGTGATTGGGATTGATATAATCTTTTAAAACTTCAATGATGGCTTGGTCGCCATTGACTTGCCGCACAATGAAAGCAAGCTCTTCATTATTGACCATATAGATACATTGGTTAGGATGCCAGTTGGGTACATCGGGACCACGTACTTGATAAAAAGTGCGGCCGCTCTCTTGCCAAGATTCCATGTTTTTACTATGGATTTCCCAAAAATTGGAGGCTATTTCTAAGGTTCCGCTGTACAACAGGGTAACATCATCTAATACCTGGTCGTTGTAATAGTCCTCTGCATGGATACCTAAAATAGTGGCTTTAATGCGCAAATTAATATCTTTGGAGACTAACGTCACTCTGAAACCAGCCTGATCCTTTTGCAGGGCTATAGCGACACTGAGAATATCATTGTCGGGCGTGCTCCCTGGCAGATTAGACACGATGGACTGAATGGCTCGGGTTTGAAAATAGAGACGCCCACTCGGGAATTTATCTTGTTTGTCTCGTAAGTTAGGCAGGTTTAAGCCTTGGTCGATAGTGTCTTTGCTGGTTCCAGCGATAAGTTCATCCAAAAAGCGACTGGCTTGACGAACGTTGCGGGCGACTTCGGACATGCCTTTTTTGGCCCGGTCCAATTCCTCCAAAACCATCATTGGCAAATAAATATCATGCTCTTTAAAGCGAAATAATGCTGTGGGATCATGCATTAACACATTGGTATCTAAGACAAAAAGGCGTCGATTTAATTCGGATTCGCGTCTCATAATGTGTGCTTAAGATTGTTGTACGGGTTTTTTACAAGAAGAAACTATCACTATTGGGTTTACATGGTTAGTTTTGAGCGCGGGTTTAGGCTTTCAAAAAGATTTCAACCCTTAATGGGTTCCATGACCGAATCGAAATTGAGTTGATCGCAAAAATCCATAAATTCTTCACGCAACGTAGCAATATGTGTGTCGACGGGTATTCCGATTACCATGTTGACTGAAAACATGTTCGCGCCTGTATGGGGTGCTCTGTAGTGACGGCTTGTCAAATCCTCGATTCTAATAGAACGATGGGTAAAAAAGTTAGCGAGTTCATAAACAATACTTGAATGATTTAAGGCAATGACTTCAACGGCATAGGGTAAGACGTTTTCCTGACGTGGGTGTTCCTCGGTGCGTCTATAAACAATGTTAAGCCCTAAAGACTGCTCAAGCCGTTTCAGTTGCACCTCTAATCTCGCCAGCGTATTCCAATTTCCCTGTACCATAACCATGGCGGCAAATTCGTTTCCTAGCACCACCATGCGACTATTGACGATGCTACAGTCACATTCCAAAATAGTGCGCGATAGGTCATTGACCAGATTGGGACGACTTTCTCCCAAAACGGAAACGGCTAAATAATTTTTCACGGCTAGTTACTCCAATGCGTTAGCTGAACGGAGGATTTGCTAAACGCCGAATCTGCCTTAGGATTAAAATTCATGTCGTAGCAATGTTATGAGACGCTTGTCAACGTTGGTCTGCCTACGTACCATGGGGTTGATTAATTAATTAATTAATAGGTTGCATTAATGGGGGAGCACGCGATGTTTCAAGGTAGCATGGTTGCCATGGTCACGCCGATGCATAGAGACGGCGCTTTGGACCATGAAGCGCTGGAACGCTTGGTGGCGTTTCATCTGGATAATGGCAGCGACGCTATTGTGGCCGTAGGCACCACGGGTGAATCTGCTACGCTGAATTTTGACGAACATTGTACGGTTATCCGTCGCGTGGTCGAACTGGTCAACAAGCGTGTACCAGTGATTGCCGGTACCGGCGCTAATGCGACCAGTGAAGCGATTCATTTGACTCAGTATGCGAAACAAGTGGGTGCTGATGCCTGTCTACTGGTGACACCCTACTATAATAAACCAACTCAAGAAGGTCTTTTTCAGCATTTTAAAAGTATTGCCGATGCCGTGGCAATTCCGCAAATCCTTTATAATGTGCCTGGCAGGACTGCCTGCGATATGCTGCCAGCCACCGTAGCGCGTCTATGTACCTTAGACAATATCGTGGCTATCAAAGAAGCTAGTGGCAGCGTGACCCGCATCCGTGAACTAGTATTTGAATGTGGAGACCATATTGCCGTGCTTAGCGGCGATGATGCTATCACAGCTGAGGCCATGTTAAATGGCGCCAAAGGCACCATTTCGGTAACCGCAAACGTCGCGCCACAAACCATGCACGATATGTGCGCTGCGGCATTGGCCGGTGACCGCTCTTTGGCTGAGGATATTAATAATAAACTCGTGCCTCTTCATAAGGCGCTATTCTTGGAATCAAACCCCATACCTGTGAAGTGGGCGGTAGCGCAAATGGGGTTGATGGAGGCTGGCATTCGCTTGCCTTTGACACCCCTCTCGGAACACCTTCATGCGGACGTCTGGCATGCTATGGAACATGCGGGTGTCTCATCCGTCCATAAGACTTAAAAATCTTATTTATATCACCAGTATTATTATCATTATAATTGTTATGGCGTTGCCCACACTGCTGATCAAATTATTAGACAAATTTCTAACAGTTACCTTTTTGGTAGTGAGTCTAACTGCGTGTACCACGAGTTTGGATGAAGTATTGCCTGATCGCCGTCCGGACTACCAAGAAACCCAGCGGGAACGACCTTTAGAAATTCCACCGGATCTTACGGCTTCCAACATTGATGATACCTTGGTTGTGCCCGAACTCGATCCTACAGGTAGCGCCAGTCTTTCCGATTACGCTATGGAGCGCCCGGATGGTGGCGCCGAAATTGGCACGACGGAACAAGTCCTGCAGCCGCAACCCGGTATGCGTATTCAGCGAGATGGTGGCCGACGTTGGCTAGTGGTGCAGCGCAACCCTGAATTACTGTGGCCGAGAGTTAAGTCCTTTTGGACCAGTAATGGATTGATTTTAGAGGAGGATAATCCTGGCATTGGGATTATGGAAACAGAGTGGGCGGAAAACCGAGCGGATATTGCTGATGGTCCCATACGCAGTGTGCTAAGTCGTTTCATCGACTTTGCCTATGCGGCCCCAACACGGGATAAGTTTCGAGTCCGTTTAGAACGGACAGGGGAAGACGCCACAGATATTTATTTGACTCATTATGGACTTGAGGAAACAGTGCAAGGCGCGAGAGGGAACCAAGCGTCGCAAACCACCGTTTGGCGCACCCGACCTACAGATCCGGAATTGGAAGCAGAAATGTTATCGCGCCTAATGGTTTATCTCGGCGCATCCGAACGTCAAGCGCAAGCGCAATTGGCATCGGTTCAGGAAGACGCTCAACCTACAGGTTCTGCAACGCTATCCTCCCCGCAACCTCGGCAAGCGCGACTCACCACCGTTGAAGGGCAGCGTGCCTTAGTGATTGAAGAAGATTACTCCCGGGCTTGGCGCTTAGTGGGATTAGCCTTAGACAGCAATAACTTTTTGGTGGAAAATCAAGATCGTGCTCAAGGTCAATATGTCGTGGAGTACCGTGATCCTTTGGATGATGGCACCGAGAAAGGGTTTCTTTCTAGCTTAGCCTTTTGGCAGGATGAGCCGCCGCCGCCTGAAGGTGTACGCTATCAAGTTCGTTTGGCCGGGCAAGGCCCTCAGACAGTGGTTGTGGTGCAAAATGCAGCAGGGCAACCTGATGAATCACCTACCGCCATGCAGATTTTGGAAACCCTATCTGAAACAGTAAATTAAATATATATATAAACTGTGCTGGTAGATGATAACGGCCACTAAAACGTGATCTTTGTCCTGTTGCGGAATGGGATGAAAACAGCGTTTCACCTCTAACGCTTCTTAGCTAGTATGCGTATCCAACGTCTATCCCCGCAGTTGATCAGCAATATCGCCGCTGGCGAAGTGGTCGAGCGACCTGCTTCCGTACTCAAAGAATTGTTGGAAAACAGTCTTGATGCGGATGCTGATCACCTCCACATAGAAGTGGAAAAGGGTGGGGTAAAACGTATCTGTGTGCGGGACAACGGTAGTGGTATTGAAAAACACGATTTAGAACTTGCTCTGTGCCGCCATGCCACTAGCAAGGTCATGTCAGTTGCAGACTTAGAGAGGGTGACTACGCTAGGTTTTCGCGGTGAAGCATTGGCGAGTATCGCGGCTGTTTCCCATTTGGAGCTTATTTCCCGCACGGATACCCAACAAAGGGCATGGAAAGTGCTCGGCAAAAGTCTCCCGGAAACGAATACTTTGGTTCCCGCTGCTCATCCCGTGGGGACCACAGTTGCTGTACGGGATCTGTTTTTCAATACACCCCCACGGCGTAAATTCTTGCGTAGTGAACGCACCGAGTTCAGTCGCTTGGAAAAGGTGACAAAATGGATTGCCCTGAGCCGGTTCAATGTGGAAATCCACATGTATCATAATCGTCGTCCAGTGCTTTTGTTGCGCCGGGCTACGAATCATCACGATCAAAAAAGACGACTCGGTGAGGTATGCGGTCAGGCATTTGCAGAAAATTCCCTGTTCGTGGAACGAGACACAGGTGCTATGCGTTTGTGGGGATGGTTTGGATTTCCTAGTTGTTCACGCAGCCAACCTGATCTTCAATATTGTTTTGTAAATCATCGCCTGGTTCGGGATCAATTGATAATCCATGGGGTTCGTCAAGCGTATCAAGATATTTTGTTTCACGGACGTCACCCCGCATTTGTCTTTTATTTAACCATAGACCCCACCCAGATAGATGTTAATGCTCACCCGACAAAACAGGAAATTCGCTGGCGAGAGCCTCGCCTAGTACATGATTTTGTTCATCGCACATTACATGAAACCCTTGCGCAAATTCGTCCAATGGCGTCTGCGCCTGATTTATCCATATCTGCCTCTAATCAAAAAAATTCCTTTTCTGTATCCCCAGACGGATCATTAGCTTTGCCTCTTTCGCCGATGGATAGGATTGATGGCAGTGTTCGCGAAACCCCTGGGTTGTTTCAGCCAATCGATACGCCTGTTTTAGAAACGGGCAGCAGCTTTTCTCAACCAACACCTACACATATAGTAGAAACTCTGCCACTTTTAGGTTATGCCATTGCTCAGCTTAAGGGTATTTACATTTTGGCGGAGAATGTGGCGGGTTTGGTCATCGTGGATATCCATGCGGCCCATGAGCGGATTGTCTACGAGCGGCTTAAATGCGACTTAGCACAACAGCGTATTTGTTCACAGCCCCTATTGTTGCCGGTTACGGTGCGGCTCATGGGTGATGAAGGCGATCTATTAGATCAACATGCGGTGTTGCTGACAGAATTTGGTTTTGATGTGGCATTGATGGGTCCAGAAACGGCTATCGTGAGAAAAATTCCTGCTCTCTTAGTTGGGGTTGACACAGGACAACTACTGCGGGACGTGCTCGCAGATTTAGCCGAGCATGGCGCCAGTACTCGCATCCAAGCCATTATTCATCAAACCCTTGCAAGAGCGGCTTGTCATGGTTCGGTGCGGGCAAATCGTAAGTTAACCCTAGAGGAAATGAATGCGTTATTACGCAGTATGGAGCAAACTGAACGCAGTGGACAATGTAATCACGGACGCCCAACTTGGATACAGATCGATCTTGCTGAACTCGATAAGCTTTTTATGCGCGGACGCTAACCCACAAACCTTGGAGATTGACAAACCATAAAAAAAATCTTAGGTGTGTACCTATTTGAGATAGGTTATCCCTGATAATGGTCTGCGTTACCCGCCCTCCACTGGTTTTTCTTATGGGACCGACGGCAGTAGGAAAAACTGCCTTTGCGGTAAAACTTGTGGAAAAATTTCCCTTTGAGATCATCAGCGTCGATTCAGCCTTGGTGTATCGAGGTATGGACATTGGCACTGCGAAACCAGATGCCACCACATTGCACCGGGCACCTCACCGACTGATTGATTTTTTAGATCCTAGCGACGTCTATTCTGCTGCTCGATTTCGCGCCGATGCCCTGCGAGAAATCAACGACATTCACAGCAAGGGACGTATCCCGCTACTGGTGGGTGGTACGATGCTTTATTATCGGGTCTTAGAGCAGGGTTTAGCGGAACTGCCGGGAGCGGATCCGACACTGCGCACCTATCTGGACAACCAACGTAGCTTATTTGGACTGGCGGCCTTTCATGCCCAATTAGCTGCGGTTGATCCTGTGGCCGCCCAACGTATACACCCTAATGATCCACAGCGTATACAACGTGCTCTAGAGGTTTACTATCTTACCGGGCGGACCCTCACGGAACTTTATGCGCAAAGTCAAGACCAACAAAACTTATTCCAATGCTTTAAAATTGTTCTAGCGCCCCTGCAACGAGAGTTTTTGCATCAACGTATCGAACAGCGTTTTTATGACATGTTAGAGCAGGGTTTTATCGAGGAGGTCAAAAATTTATTTAACCGAAAAGATTTGAGTTTAGATAAACCAGCTATCCGTTCTGTCGGTTATCGTCAAATTTGGGAGTATTTAGAAGGCGTTACAGGCTACGCTGAGATGACAAAACGGGGAATCGCAGCAACCCGGCAATTGGCCAAGCGTCAAATAACCTGGTTACGTTCAGAAAAAGATGGGCTATGGTTAGATAGTCAAGCCACAAGTGCTTGGAATCATTTACTTACTTATTTAAACGAAAATGCATTATTACCTAAATAGACATCAAACCTATAAAGCAACAATGCTATACTACAACTGGCGCTTGTTGGAAAGCTAAAGGGTAAAGCGAATAAATTATTGATCTTTTGATTTGCTATGAATGAATGTCACACCTATTTTTGCTAATACTCAAAGTGGTAGTTTTTTACTAAAGTATAGCCATGTATTCTATGTGCAAGAATAAAGTGTGTTTTTATCGGCAAGGCAAAATTTTTTGTATGATTAATTTGGTAAAAATGCCTAAAAAGTTGTTTTTAACACAGGTTATTCTTTGTGCAACGTCAGGAGTGCAATATGTGGATAATAGATCATTTTTTATGGTAAATCTTAATTAAGCAACACGGTGAAGTGTTAAAGCATTACCTAGGCGGAAGTGATTACTTTACAAACAATACTTTCTAAAGCCATTTTTAATGTGGAAAGCAGCACCCTAACTTTGTCAAACTCCCGCTTGGCACCTATTCGATATAGATTTTGTGCTATGCCGTTTTCACGACTCCATAACAATAAGGGAGAGTACCTATGGCAAAAGGCCATTCGCTCCAGGAACCTTTCCTGAATGCACTGCGTAAAGAACGAATCCCGGTTTCCATCTATCTGGTCAATGGAATTAAGTTGCAGGGGCAAGTAGAATCTTTTGATCAGTTCGTGGTGCTGCTCAAAAATAGCGTCAGTCAAATGATCTATAAGCATGCCATATCTACGGTTGTTCCCGCACGTAATGTACGGTTACATTTAGCTGACGAAAATGGTGATGAAACCGATGAGCTTTGATAACCCCATAAATTATTCTGTCAAGGAGTGTTTGCTTGTTTGAACGCCCTCACTCTGGTGAGCGGGCTGTTTTAGTCCATGTCACGCTTGGCGAAACAGTGCAAGCCGTTGACGACTTGGCGGAGTTTCAAGAATTAGCGTCTTCGGCCAATGTGCAGTCTGTTCAGCTTGTAACAGGTACGTGTCGTCATCCGGATCCAAGGCTTTTTGTGGGAACGGGTAAAGCTGAAGAAATTCGCCAGGCTGTACAAAATGGTCATGTCCATGTGGTGATTATCAATCAAGATATATCGCCGAGTCAGGAACGAAACCTAGAAAAGTTTCTTGAGTGTCGTGTGGTGGGTCGCACGGGTTTGATTTTGGATATTTTTGCCCAACGCGCTCGCAGTTTTGAAGGCAAACTGCAAGTAGAGCTTGCTCAGCTACGGCATCTATCCACCCGCTTGATACGGGGCTGGACCCATTTGGAGCGTCAGAAAGGGGGCATTGGATTACGTGGACCCGGTGAGACACAGTTAGAGACTGATCGACGGCTAATCGCCGAACGTATAAAACGGATCAAACAGCGTTTACAAAAAGTTGAGCGACAACGTCATCAAGGGCGTCAAGCGAGGCGCAAAGCAGAGGTGCATACGGTATCTTTGGTGGGTTACACGAATGCGGGTAAATCAACCCTTTTTAATGGCTTGACCAATGCCCATGCACAAACGGCAGACCAGCTTTTCGCCACCTTGGACCCAACCTTGAGGCAGCTGTCACAGACTGCTGCTAATCCCATTGTTATGGCCGATACCGTAGGCTTCATCAGTCAATTGCCCCATGAACTGATTGCTGCTTTTCGCGCCACTTTGCAAGAATCTTGTGAAGCTACTTTATTGCTTCATGTGATCGATCTCAGTGACCCTTATCATCCTATTTATCGAGAACAGGTGTATCAGGTGCTTTCCGCAATTGGTGCTGATCATGTACCCTTTATTGAAGTATTTAATAAAATTGATTGTCTGGACACAGATCCTCGGGTGGAAGAAGATGAAACTGGGCAGATTCGCGCCGTATGGGTATCGGCGCAAACAGGAGCAGGTCTGGAATTGCTGCGAGAGGCCATCGTAAAATGCGTATATGGTGAGATGGTACACAGTTGGGTTTGTTTGCCCCCTGAAGCGGGTCGTTTGCGGGCTCGATTGTTTAGTCTAAACGCCGTGGTTACAGAGCGCCTAACAGGTCAAGGAAATTGGTTGCTAGAGTTGCGTTTAGCGTCTACTACCTTAGAACGTCTCCACCAGCAAGATGGTTTGCGACGCGAGTGGATAGATTCTAAGGCTTGCGAAG
>CAYRGG010000033.1:0-46179 GCA_964423745.1 uncultured Candidatus Competibacteraceae bacterium
ATATGATCTAAAAAATTATGGCTCAGTATATCTATACCATGAACCGCGTTGGCAAGGTGGTTCCACCAAAACGCGAAATTCTCAAAGACATTTCCCTGTCCTTTTTCCCCGGCGCAAAAATCGGTGTCCTCGGTCTTAACGGGGCGGGTAAATCCACGCTGCTTAAAATTATGGCCGGTGTGGACACCGATATTTTAGGGGAAGCCCGTCCCCAGCCGGGGATCAAGATCGGTTACTTATCCCAGGAGCCGCACTTGGATACCGATAAAGATGTGCGCGGTAATGTGGAGGCGGCGGTGGCGGAAACAAAATCCCTGCTGGATCGGTTTAACGAAATCAGCATGAAGTTCGCCGAGCCCGACGCCGATTACGATGTCTTGCTGGCCGAGCAGGGTCAGCTCCAGGACGCCATTGAAGCGGCTGGGGCTTGGGAACTAGAGCGCACCCTAGAAGTAGCCGCCGATGCCCTGCGGTTGCCACCCTGGGATGCCGAAGTAGGCAACCTATCGGGCGGTGAAAAACGGCGTGTGGCATTGTGTCGTTTACTACTGTCCAAACCGGATATGTTATTGCTGGATGAGCCTACTAACCATTTAGATGCCGAGTCAGTTGCTTGGCTCGAGCATTTTTTACAGGATTATGGGGGTACTGTGGTGGCGGTGACCCATGACCGCTACTTTCTCGACAACGTAGCCGGTTGGATTTTGGAGCTGGACCGAGGACAGGGGATTCCTTGGCAGGGCAACTATTCATCCTGGTTGGAGCAAAAAGAAAAACGTCTAGTGATCGAGGAAAAGCAAGCCAGTGCCCGGCAAAAAACTATTCAACAAGAACTGGAGTGGGTACGGGCTGGGGCCAAAGGGCGTCATACTAAGAGCAAAGCCCGTCTGGCTCGGTTTGAAGAACTCACCTCGCGGGAATTTCAAAAACGTAACGAAACCCAGGAACTTTACATCCCCCCAGGTCCCCGGCTCGGCAATCTAGTGGTGGAGGCCAACAATGTACGTAAGGGATTTGGCGAGCGCTTGCTGGTAGATGACCTTAATTTTAGTTTGCCCTGTGGCGGTATCGTCGGCATCATCGGCCCCAACGGCGCCGGTAAGACCACTCTATTTCGCATGATGGTGGGTCAAGAGTCCCCCGACGCGGGTGAGATACGGCTTGGCGATACCGTGCAGCTGGCTTATGTGGATCAAAGCCGCGACACCTTACAGGGGGATAAGACGGTTTGGGAAGAAATTTCCGACGGCCAGGATATGATTGTGGTGGGCAATTATCAGATTCCCTCCCGTGCCTATGTGGGGCGCTTCAATTTTAAGGGTTCAGATCAACAGAAATTTGTCAAAGACCTTTCCGGTGGTGAACGCAACCGGGTGCATCTTGCCAAGCTGTTGAGGAGCGGTGGCAATGTGTTGCTGTTAGACGAACCCACCAACGATCTTGATGTAGAAACACTACGGGCTTTAGAAGAGGCACTACTGACTTTTCCCGGTTGTGCCGTGGTAATATCCCACGATCGCTGGTTTTTAGATCGTATTGCAACCCATATACTGGCTTTTGAGGGCGATAGCAAGGTGATCTGGTTCGAGGGCAACTATGCCGACTACGAGGCAGACCGCAAGCACCGCTTAGGGGTGGAAGCCGAGCAACCGCACCGGATTAAGTACCGAAAGTTAGCCTGATCGCTTTGCTAATGCATCATTTAAACTTCCTCAGCCTTGTGCTGCGCTGCAATTGTCTGGATGCTTTTATGCAATGCTTCTACTTTTTGGTGGATCAAACGAAGATCCTCTTGGCTGGGCACATCTAGTTGTTTAAGGGAACGGGCAACCCGGTCTTGAAAGATTTGTTCCAGATCGGCAAGCTCGTCGCCCTTAGAAACGGGTACCAGTTCTTTGCCAGAGGGTTGTTTAGTCAGTAACGGAGGATTGTCTCTACCCTCAACCTTGGCCCCTTCTTCAATAAGTAATTCCAGCACCTCATTACCTATCTGCTGGGCTTTTGAGAGTGCGCCTAAACCGGCTAAACGAACTTGATGGGTGATGGCTGCGACGGTTTTCAACATAAGGATTTTCCACCTTTTTACGAGCTAGTTGCTCTGTGAATCGCTATTTTCCTCCTTTCTGGACTGAGAGGCTAGTCGTTAGCCGAGAAATTACGATTTTTCATGGGTTAAAATCGGCTGACCTTGAGCCATTGATCCCAGCCGCTCCAGTTCACAGGCAACTGTGTCTCGGACATCATTAGGTACAAAGGGTTTTTCTATGACCGGGCCGCCTGTGGTCTTAAGAAAATGTTTAACGGATTCATTGAGGGTGTCGCCGGTAATGAAAATGACTCGCTCTGCGAGGTTGGGCCAGTTCAGTTTTAGTTCGGCATAGAGCACTTGTCCATCCATATCCGGCATACGCAAGTCGCTTAGTAATAAATCAAAAGGTTGCAGCGCAAGTTTTGCTAAAGCTGCCAGACCACTATTTACACAGACAACCTGATAACCCGCTTCGCTGAGGATTTCCGCTAACACGTCCGCCACCTCCGATTCGTCGTCAATAACGAGGATAGAGCGATTTGCCCCATGGGTTGGTGTGTTGTCACAGGGTTGTGCAGAAGTGGGTGTCTCAAGAGCGCCAACCGGTAAGGTGATGATAAAGGTGGCGCCGTTTCCTGGTATGGAATCCACTCGAATGGCGCCATCATGGGCCTGGATAAAACTATGGCAGACGGAGAGACCGAGCCCAGTGCCTTCACCGATGGCTTTGGTGGTAAAAAAAGGATCAAAGATACGCGGTTGCAGTTCTTGGGCAATGCCTGGACCGCTATCGCTGACGCGGATCCGAATGTTGGCAGCGTGAGCATCATAGCGAGCTTGCACAGCGATTCGTCGAGGATTCTTCTGTTGGCTCATGGCTTGTTGAGCATTCAAAAATAAATTCGTAAAAACTTGGGTTAATTGGTTTGCGTCACCGCAACACTCGGGAAGATCCGCAGCATAATCCAGAGAAACTTCAATTCCATGAGAACGCAGGCTGTAACCTACTAACTCCAGTGAAGCCTCGATGATCTGGGTAATCTGCACGGAAACCCGAACCGGTTCCTGATGGCGGGCCATGGAAAGAAAGGTTTTGACAATGCGGGCGCAGCGCTCAGCGGCATTGCGAATTCGTTCGGCGCCTAAACCTTGAGAAGAACCTTGTAGCTGTTCCTCCAGCATAACCGCCCGACCAACGACAATAGACAAGGGATTATTCAGTTCATGGGCTACCCCCGCTAGCAGCGAGCCTAAGGCGCTAAGTTTTTCGCTTTGGTAGAGCGCTTCCCGTTGTTGAGACACCTCCTGTTCAATGCGTTTACGTTCCTGTAGTTCGTGGGCCAGTTGTTGGTTGAGTTGAGCCAATTTTGCACTACGTTCGCTCAGCGCCATTTCCCGCGCTTCGATTTCCCGGGACATGGTGTTAAACGAGCGAGCTAGGCGGCCGATTTCATCCCGTTGCTGATTATCTAAATTAATCGCAAAATCCCCGCTGGCAATACGATTGGTGGCACTGAGTAGCCCTTCCAAGGGCTCCGCGACGAGTTTTCTCAACACAAAAAATAAAATGGCGATTTCTAACGCCAACGCCGTTGCCCCCAACAATAAAATCAAGCGAGCCGTTTGCAGGGCTTGTTTATTGATAAGGGCTTCCGGGAAGACGGTGACCAAGTGCCAGTCAGGACCTTGTAAGTGAGCCACGGCAAGGTATTGGTTATCCTGGTCATTTTTAATCATGGTGGCATCAGGATTTTGTTTGAACAAATTAAAAATGCGCAACAAATTGGGATCATTAGCATCCAAAATCGACAGATCGCCGCTTTGCGCTTGAATGGCGTCCATAAAACGGGGGTGAGCGATCAAACGTCCATCATCACGAAAGATAAGGTTATAGGTTCCTTCTAGTCGGTTGTTTATAGTGCGCTGGATCAATTCATCCAGGAGAATATCGTGACCGGCCCAGAGTACCCTCTGACCATTTACGGTCACGGCTTCTATGGCCGATACCACCCAATTGTTGACGGCATAGTCGAAATACAAATCAGACCAACCCGACCCTTGAGGTTTATTGAGGTTAGCACCGGTTATAAAAACATCGTCATTATCTGCTGTGGTCAACGCTAACTTAGCATTGACCTGCCACTCGGTGGTGTTTAAACCCCAGGGTTGATTAGGCCAATACATAAGCACTGCATTGTTGGGAGTAATCACATAGAGATTGGCGAAACGATTTTGCCAGGCAGGACCATATTGGGTCAGCATGTTGAAGCCAACCACCAACCGGCGCCGTAGCTGATCGTCGATGGGAACCTGTTTGCCGATAAAACCGGTTACGTCGTAGCGCTCAAAATAGCCTTCTCGCAGTCGCTTAACCCTGTCTTCGCCGCGCGCAAATAACTCGTCAAATTGGGTTCTGGCGTTAGTCACTTCTTGGTTAGTAAGGCGTTGTGCATAGTCCCGGGTGAAAGTGCGCAAGTTGTCTTTAGCAAGTTGAAAGATGCTGCTCTCACGGACACCGCGTTGTTGGATATATTCCTGAAGTTGCTCCAGAATTTGGTTTTGTAAACTGGTTTTGACGTGATAGTAACTAATCACTGTGGCAATAGCCACCACAATAGCAATACGTATGGCTACCTTGATGAGGGTGCGCCGCGTGAGGGAGCGCGGCGGATTAGCCGCTTTCATAAGCCTCGGTCGCTACGCAAAAGTATTCACGGTACTACCGTCGCTAACGGCGGCGTCTTGATGATGCCCATGCTGGCGGCAATATTTCGATTAAAATAAAGCTTGCCCTCTTTATTATGGGTCAAGGGAATCCTGCTGGGTTCAACACCGTCGAGAATTTTTAAAGCGGCCTGGGCTGTCCAACGCCCCTGTTCCTCAGGTGATTTGCCAACCCCCAACATACTGATATGCATTAACCAACTAAAGTCTGTGCCGGAGGGGATTTTAGTATGGTTTTCAGCCAAGACTTGGGCTTCTTTGTCGTCCCAATCCGTTAAGGCGGCGACACCCAAAATAATCAGCATATCCACTTCATCTTGAGCGCGTAGATAGCTTTCTTTCCACTCGGCGAAACTGTTAACCAAATACACTTGGTCGTATTCGATATTGAAAAGCTTTTTGTGATACTCGAGTTCTTTACGTTTTGTTTTAGTGTTTTCAGTGAGATAGCCGAGTCGATCACCCCCTGCGTATTGTTTTAGTAATTCAATGATTTGCGGGACAGGCGATACTTCTACCATGCCAGTCACGTTTTTATAGGGGAGATCATAGCTAGAAGCATCCCAATTGAGTCCACTAAACACAAAGGGCAAGTCCGCGTCCTTGTAGTGCGGCATGATTAAATATTTGGCGGCGTTATCATCGCTGGTGGTGACCACATGGGGTTGAAACGTATCAATAACCGCCTTAGCCTTCAGGGCCGCGGTCCTTTTAAAAGCTTCCGATGCATTTCGTTTGGTGTCCATATGGATAATCTTTAACGTGATGCCAGTGTCTTTTAAGGAGGCTTGTACCGCGTCGGCGATTCTATCATTCCAAATATTTCCCCGATGGTAAGAGTCGATATGCAAGATACGTTTGCCCGTATAATTGTCTGCAAAAGCGCCGGGCGCCAGAAAGAACACACTCATGATTCCAGAAATAAGCAATATGAAACGTATGGTCATTTTTTTATGCCTGCCTATGGATGTTAATGAGCTGTGGGTGATTAACAAAGCTTACAAAAGGTAGCTAGGCTAATCGGAACAAGCTTAGACAATGAGACTTCTCCACTGTAGGTCATGAAGAATTTTCGTTTGCATATGAGCTAGGTATTTAGAGATTATGTCTTCTACCTCGAACTCGGGATAGGTCAATAAGCCAAGCCTATGACCGTTTGGGTCGCGCAATTGATTAATAATTTTTCCGGAAAGAACGATTTCTCGATCGCCGGTCCGGGCAAAAACCGCCAATTTCAGACGCACTTGAACCAGGGAGCCGATGGGTGGGGGGTGAGGATGGTTTAACAGAACCCCCATGCCGTTGATGGATATATCCACCAGTGTACCGGAAAATTCCTGATTGTCAGTTGTAAAAATTACCTGGGTCGGTGTATCGGGCTGCAGGCGAAGCCGTTCACGCTTGATGACGGGTCTTTGTAAATAGGTAAAATTCCATAGATTAACGCTCGTATTATTTATGGAAGCGACCCGGGCATACACCGGTTTTGGTAAAAACACTGCGGTGATGAGGGTGCTCTTTTCAAGAGCCATGGCAGCGGCTTGATATTTATGAACTTCAAAGGCCGCTTGGTCGTGATGTAAAGCGATAACCCTAGCTTCGTAAGAAACGCTAATGCCTCTAAAGGTATTATTGAGTCCTAAAACCACGTCTTTCTCTTGGCTTTGCTTCAATAAAGCGATGATTTCCCGATGCTCAATTTCCTGTTGTTCTTGTCTGTGTTGCTCATCAGCATGGACGAATCTAGAGAGTTTCTGTTCTAAAAACCCCATGTAATCCTTAACTGCCCTAGTCAGCGCCGTTAGTTCCGTGTTCGGATCGACTTTGTTGCCCAAAAACCTTGTATAACTTTCCAACAATAGCAACATAGCGTGGGACAAGATCTGATTAAGATTTATATTTTGCTGAGCAAGCGTATCGAAAAGCCCCTCTAATTGGTTAGGAAATTTATCCTCTTTGAGGTTTTTGGAAAACAACGTGTCGTAGAAAAGCGCTGCTAGGGAATCAACCTCTTCTTGGTTTAACTGAACCGGTTTCAAAGTTTGTAAGAACGTTGCAAAACGTCTAACAAACTCCGGTTTAAGCCTATCAAAAAAGGCTGATTCGTTATCAATATGATATGGGTTTTTCATAACCTTTTAGCTAATTCAGGACAGCTAGCAGCAATTTAGTACCTATCAAAATTTGTAATAACTCAGGGCATACGCCTTCGGTCTCAGTTCCTAATTGGCGGCGTAGACTGCTAGTCATTACACCAATAACCTGTTTTTGCTGTTACTTAGAATTTCGCACTTTATGGAGTTTTAACATATTGGTGCGGGTCCGCATAGCAAGGGGGATGCCGCCAGCAACGATTACGGTATCCCCGGGTTTGGCAAGCTGGTTATCCAGGAGCACATCATCAACAACCCGGTCTAGCTCATCGGTATTACACGGTTCAATAGACTGTACCGCATCTACCCCCCATACCACCGAGCAGCGATGACGGGCCTCTTCGTTCAAGGTGATAGCTGTCACCGGTACGCTGGGTCGGTAGCGTGCAATCAAGGCGGCTGTCGAGGCGCGTTTGGTAAAACATACGATGCGGGTTGCGCCAATGGCTGCCGCGGTGCGACAAGCCGCTTGACTGATCGCGTCGCCATAGGAGCCTTTGCCCGTTTTGCGTATGCCAGATTCGCGCATACGAATGATACGATTACGGGTGGGGGAGGTGGCCATAGCGTTATCGGCAGCTTCTGCAATGCGCCCCATAACCCGTACCGACTGAACAGGAAACTGTCCCGAGGCGGTTTCCCCAGATAACATCAAGGCATCAGTGCCGTCGTAAACGGCATTGGCCACATCGGCTACCTCAGCGCGGGTTGGCCGTGCGCTGGATATCATAGATTCCAACATCTGCGTTGCGGTAATAACCGGTACGCCCACATCATTGCATTTTCCAATCAATGATTTTTGAATTTGGGGCACCTGGTCAAGGGGCATTTCAACACCAAGATCTCCTCGTGCGAGCATAACCGTATCAGCTACTTGAAGGATCTTGTCAAAGTTTTTTAAAGCTTCGGGTCGTTCGATTTTAGCAACGATAGGGTTTGTTTTGCCCGCTCTTGCCATATGTTTGCGTAGCTCGACAATGTCGTTTTTATTTCTTACAAAAGATAGCGCAATAAAATCGATGTCTAAACTCAGTGCAAAGTCTAGGTCTGCGATATCTTTAGGCGTTAGACAGGGTGCGCTAACATTGACGCCGGGTAGATTAATGCCTTTGTGTTCACCCAGAAAGCCGCCGTGAATCACCCGGCAGTGGACATCAGGTGGTTCCACCCGCTCGGCGAGCAATTCAAGCACGCCATCCGCTAAAAAAATAGAGTCACCCGATTTTATGTCGCTGGCCAGACTCTCGTATGTTGTTGAAACTACCCCTGAATCACCAACTATATTGCGGGTGGTGAGACAAATGGTTTCACCAGGAATCAGTTGCAAGGGTGTCGAATTTTGCAGTTTGCCAGTACGGATTTTGGGGCCTTGCAGGTCAACCATAATGCCTACATCTCTGCCCATGGATCTAGCCACGCGGCGTATGGTGGCTGCGTTCTCTTGGTGCTCCTGGTGGTTGCCATGGGAAAAATTTAGGCGCGCCATATTCATACCAGCGTCGATAAGCGCACTTAACATTTCCGGGGAATTTGAGCTAGGACCAATAGTACAAACGATTTTTGTACGGCGTCCGCCAGCCTTTTGCGTCACCATTTTTAGTTTTCCATTGTCCAAAAATTAAAAATAATCAATGTAAAGTAAAAGATTTAGGCATTTTTTTTGCTTACAAAACTATAAATAATTTCCTAAATCAGGTTTACTCAGTGGTTTATTGTCTAATCTTAAACTAATTAAGTCGATAAAAGATGGCTAGGGTAGCCTAAGCTCGAAGGTGTATTTTGTTAGCAAGGTGATTGTTATGGCAGCAAGTTCCTTTTCCAATCTCTCTGAGGCAGATAAAGCGCAACATCCAAATCTTCGTCGATACACTCTGAAATATCGAAAAAAGAAGAAAATTGTTCGCGATCTCTGGCTTGTCAGTGGGCTTTTAATGTTATGTGTGCCGCCAACTTTTATGTTAGCAATGGCTTTGGGTACCACCTTACTCGCCTTTGTAATTTTAGACGAGACGCCTTAACCTTTTTATGCATGACATTTTGCAGCGTAGTCTTTTAAAAGGTTTCTGGTTTAGGGTCCCTTGCTAACAGGCTTTCGACGGCTTGCCGGGGATCGAGATGCTCGTGCAAAACCCTGTTAACCTGTTCGGTAATGGGCATTTCAACCTGGTGTTTAGCGGCTAAGCGGGAGATCTCCTGAACCGTCTCGGCTCCTTCGATAACCTGATCAATATCTGCTTGGGCCTGAGGAGCCGTTTGACCACGACCAATAGCGAGCCCGAAACGGCGGTTGCGAGACTGATTATCGGTACAGGTGAGCACCAGATCGCCAATACCGGCTAACCCCATAAACGTCTCTTGACGTCCACCAACAGCCTTTCCGAGACGCTCCATCTCAGCCAGGCCGCGGGTAATAATGGCGGCTCTAGCGTTGGCCCCGAAACCGAGACCATCCGCGACACCGGTGGCGATGGCCAGGACATTCTTCACAGCACCGCCTAATTCAACACCGATAACATCCACACTGGTATAAGCTCGCAGTGAAGCGCCGTGTAATAGGGTAACCAGTTGACGAGCATAATGACTGTCTTCAGAAGCCACGGTAATGGCAGTCGGCAGTCCTAGAGCCACTTCTTGGGCGAAGCTGGGTCCTGAGACGATGGCAATCGGTCGAGCATCGCCTAGGATGTCCCGTGTCACCTCATGGAGAAAGCGGCCACTGCCCCGTTCCAGTCCTTTGGTGGCCCAGGCAATACCCATCTTGTTGGGTAAATAGGGTTTTAGTTTGCGTAGCGTTTCAGCGTAGGCGTAGCTCGGCACAACCACCAGGACTGTTTCGGTATCTTGAATTGCTGCCGACAAATCCGCGTGGAGAATGAGTTGTGATGGAAAACCAATGCTGGGTAAATAACGTCGGTTTTCCCTGTCTTGTTTGAGTTTTGATAGGTGTTGCGACTCGTGACCCCACAGACGAGTCTCATGACCATTGCGAGCAAGTACTAGCGCTAAAGCTGTACCCCAAGATCCTGCCCCTAGCACTGCGATTGCGTGCTTTTTAGCCATAGCAAGTTAATGGGGTGATTCTGAGGATTGCGCCGGTTGGTTTTGGCGTTGCTGTCGATACAACGCATCAAAATTGACAGGATTCAACAGGAGGGGTGGAAACCCACCTTTGCTAATCAGGGACGCCAATGCCTCCCGGGCAAAGGGAAACAACGCCCCAGGGCAGATAATACCTAAAGTAGGCCCCATCTGTTCCTCGCTAAGATTCTGGAGAGAAAACACCCCGGCCTGATGTAATTCCACCAAATAAGCTGTGGTGTCTTCTATTTTTGCAGTTACTGTTAAGGTGAGCACCACCTCATGAATGGCATCCGTTACCTGCGTAGCTCGGTTAGCAATATGAACATTAATCTCAGGTTGACGTTGTTCGTTAAAGATATTTGGTGCGTTAGGCACTTCGAGGGAGGCGTCTCTAATATAAATTTTCAGCACTTCCAATTGTTGCGGCGCATTTTTTTCAGTCATAAGAAATACCTGTAAACCCTATTTTATGTAAATGGCGTGGCTAGAACTGATACCGATCTGGTTGGCGTTGCATGGTATTTGTCCATTTTGAATGAGGGGAACTTGTAACACGCGAGGGAAGGTGTTCGCCAAGGTATTATTTCTTGCTGATGGGTAAATTTGCGTTTTGCCAAGCCGGTAGTCCGCCGCTTAAATAATGTATTTTGTCTAACCCATTTTTTTTCAACAAAGCACAAGCGCTAGCCGCGTTGGCCCCAGGTCGATCATAAACAATAATGGGTTTGTCGCGGAACTTGGTCAGTTCAGTTAAGCGGTTAGTGAGACTATTCATGGGAATATGACGAGCAGACGATATATGCCCCCCTTTGTAATCTCCGCTATCCCGTATATCCAATACAAGGGCATCCTCATGATTGATAAGTTGTAATGCTTGTGCGGGTGTTACGGTTTTGATGCCCCTTATTTTATGAAGCACCTCGGTGCCTATAAGCCAACCCAATATAATGATCGCCGCTAGAAACAAATACCAAGTTTCAGCGGCAAACTCGAAAAATTCCCCCATAACTGGTTAACCTTTAAACTCTGTCAGATGGCATGAGAACAGAATACATCTCGCATCATTACGATAAGCCGTAACGTGCGGGCATCCTCCACGCGGTAATAAACCCGATTGGCGTCTTTACGGAAAGCAAGAATGCCTTTATCTCGTAAAATCGCCAGGTGTTGAGAAATATTGCTTTGAGAAGTACCCACCTGGTCAACGATATCTTGCACGCTAATTTCTTGATTACCTAATATACATAAAATTTTTAAGCGTAAAGGATGCGACATGGCCTTCAGGGAACGTGAGGCACGTTCAATGTCTTCGTCCCGAATCGTAGCGAAATCAAGCCCTCCCGGTATCGCTGGCGTGTTTGTTATATCGAGGTTGCCATTAATGGAGCTGTTATTATGATGAATCATTTATTCTGTTCCGCTTACAAGATGACTAAACGTCATGACTACTAAATTAACATATGTAAAGTAAAAAAGCGTAAGGGGTTAGGCACTTGCTAATAGCAAATGGGGTTTTTGCGGTCAGCGCACCTGTCAACAATCCCTTAGAAGCTGTTTTAAAATCTGCTCATGTGCGCCGACTCGGCGTTGCAGCACCTTTTCCGCTGCTCATTTACCTTATGTAAACTGCGCTGCTCGAAGGCACTGCGCCTTGATTCAGCGAACCTATGCGGGTTTTTAAAACAGCTTCTTGGAGTCAAGTATTAGAAGACAAAATCGATGAAAATAGCAACCATTAACATGACATTTTTGAGATGGCGTTTGCAGAGCTTCATGGTTGAGCAACCGGCATTCCCACTTGCCGGCACACGGCCTTCAAGGTATTTAATAATAAACAGGCGATCGTCATGGGTCCAACGCCACCTGGCACTGGCGTAATGGCTTTAACGATGTTTAGGGCTTCTGTAAAATCTACATCCCCCACTAGGCGGGTTTTGTCTGTATCTGTCTCAATGCGGTTGATACCCACATCGATGACTGTGGCTCCCGGTTTAAGCCAGTGGCCTTTGACGAATTCAGGGCGACCCACCGCCACCACAAGAATATCGGCTCGAGCGCATTCTTCAGCAAGGTTTTGCGTATGGGAATGGGCGATGGTAACCGTGCAATCTTCTCGCAACAGTAAAGCTGCCATGGGTTTGCCCACAATATTAGAGCGGCCCAGTACAACGGCATGTAGCCCCTGTAGTTTATTCAAGTGGCGTTTTAGCAAAAGCAGACAGCCCAAAGGTGTGCAGGGTATAGTGCCATCACCGCCACTGAGTAGTCGTCCTAAATTTACCGGTTTAAAACCATCCACATCCTTGGCGGTATCGATAGCATCGATAACGCGATCCGCGTCTATAGGGCGGGGCAAAGGCAATTGTACAAGAATACCGTGTACGCGGGGATCTTTGTTGAGGGTGCTAATCAAATCTAGCAGCATGGCAAGGGAACTATCTTTTGCTAGGCGATACTCAAATGAAGCAATGCCTACGGCTTCAGCCTGACGTCTTTTATTGCGCACGTAAATTTGGCTGGCCGGATCATCACCCACTAAGACCACCGCCAAACCTGGTATTACGCCATAATTTGTTTGTAGGTGCTTGACATGGTCAGCGACATGCTTGCAAAGGTCGGCAGCAACCTGTCTGCCATCGATAATATCTACCATAAATGCCTTAACTTTACAGGGTACCTTTGTGGTCCCAGGACGGGGTTATGATTTGTTCTGAACGTTCCCTGCAAGCTTTTTCCAAGGCATTGAGCTGGGGATCTAGGTTACTTGTCATAGTGAGGATTTCTCGCATCTGCTTAAGGGTGAATATAACATCCATATCCATATCAAGATACTTGGCCCATTCTGTTTTTTCGGTTTTACCAATGGCTGAACCGATGTTGTCAGCATTATCTATTTCCGTTCCTGATAATAGGCGGATAAAAACCCGTAGTTTGTCATGCTGTTGCAGAATCCAATCCCGATAAGAATGCAGTATATCCCAGCCGTCCTGTATGGAGTAAGCATTAAAACGAAATTTGAGTTTTAAATCTTCCAGTGAATCTCCCCGATGGACTTGTCCTTTTTTCCATTTTTCAATGGTGTGATTGACATCTATCGGTAAAAATTCCACCTGTGTTCTAATTTCGTTGGTGATAAACTTCAACTCGTCGGCTTCCTTGTGCAGATGTTCAACCATGGCAAAGACTTGCTCTTTAATGGCGTCAATCTTACGGACTTTTTTATTGGATTCAGCGAATATCTTAGGAGACCATTGACCGCCTTGGTTTTCCACCTCAGCCTGCATTTTCGCTGTCCACTCAGCAATGGCCTCTTCAGCTGCCTGTTTTTTGGCCTCGGTTGCGGCAGCTTGGGCGTCTTCTTCTTGCGCCTGAAGACTTGCTGCGGCTCTAGCTTCGGCTTCCTCTGCACTAATCCATTCAGCGATAGCGTTCTCGGCGGCGGCGCGTTCAGCAGCGGCGCGTTCAGCAGCGGCCTGTTCGGCAGAAACCCGGCGGGCGGCAACCTGTTGTGCTTTTGCTTGCATGGCGGCAACGCCGTCTTGAATGGCTTTCTCTCGAGCTGCGCGTTCAGCAGCTGCTCTTAACCGGGCGGCACGCTGGGCCTTTACCCGCTGGGCCTCTGCCGCTTTAAGCTGATGTTTATTCCTTAAATAAATAAACAGATAACCTATCAAGCCAACAATTGCGACGATGAGACCAATTTTGCTAATCAGTTGCCAATATGACACGCTATTTCCTTGATTAAAATCATTTCAATCCCTGGGACGACAGAGGGTTTGTTGTCGTTAACCGAACTGGTTGTACAAGATAATGCTGACTTTTTTAGCAGATATCATGCCAATATATTTAATAATTAAAAAACAATTAAATCAGAAGCTTAAAAAGAAGCCAAACAAGATTTCTCAAATTAAGGTGGTATTGACAACAAAAAATATAAAAATCGACTCGAAACTGACACTTTAAAACAGCTTTCCAACGGTTTAGTCCTAAAGATTACCCCGTGGCGCACCTACAAATCCTCTAAAACTGTCATTATCTGCTCTAATATGACCACGGTGCTACAATTAGCTGTGCAACAGCGAACACCAAGACAAAGCAGTATAAGGGTGGTGCTGAAAAATCGTCAGATACTGGGACGGTAACGCTTCCACCACCTCACGAAACTCACGCCGATCTTCCGGGGTAATGACCGTCGATCGCCCTGGGGTGCTGTTTGTCCGAAGGGTCGTGCGCAGCGGCCCCATGGCCCGCTTTAAACCTAAAAAATCGATCATCGTTAACAGCTTCTCGGCGTCCGCAAGATCGGTTGGTACGTCGATAAAAAAACACCGATTCCAGGCATCGTGAGTTGTTAAGAGCCTTATGGCTCGATTCTCAATTTCAATCCATTCCAGCACATAGCGCTGAAATAGACTCAAGGAACGCAAACTGACCTCATGAAAGATAGGCTCATGTCCACTCAGCGCCCAGCGGAAGTAGCGTTGCCCTCCCTCACCGCGGTAGTAACGTCCCGGCACATGCAGCCGATGGATAAAATGTTCTCGGTTGACCATGCTTTTTACAGTTTTTAAGGGCTCGCGGACGGCATGAACATACCACGCTTCGGGAAAAGCCTGGGCAAGTAACCGATCACCCCCCTTAAGTAAACCGTGATTCGCCTCAAAGTAACCGTTTTTAGCGTTACGTTCGATCCAGTGTTTTTTTTTAACTAACTGACGTTCTACAAAGCCATCGTGACCAACACTATTATGGTAAATGGTTGGCCCCGATAAGGTGGGATTACCAAAATCGAAAAAAGGCTCGTGACGTGCAGTACAGAGGGCGTTAGCCGCAACAAAGTGGCTAAGATAAGCGGTTCCCGAGCGACTGTTAGATAATACAAAGACCTTACGCATATTTATATTTAGTGTTCTTCATCACCACATTATGCTACCTGGGCGAAAAAAAATCTGCTTTTAAATTCCTTTAAAAATGACAGATGTCAAGCGGCCAATGTTCGATTAACCCTAAGTAAACACTATCGTCTAACATCGTTCGCCCATCTCTTTTCGGTGAGATTAATCATTGGCCACCAGGGTTCTCCCGACACAATGCGGTCGATGGGGACGACCACCAGTTGAATGTATATGGGCTGGGCAAGTTCCTGGGGGGCAAAACGCAGTCGCGCTGCCTGAGATACACTTCCTGATGGCAGCGGATAAAACAAGAACACATCTCGGGGTTCCGGTAACGGGTAGGCGAGACCATAACTAACCAATTGATAAAGTTCTTGGGTACTAGGCGGTTTTTTCTGGTGATCTCGATATTTGACATCACCAATGGCAAGTGGCTGACCATGCTGCAGAAAAACCAAATCGGGACGTAGGGTAGGGTGGCTCCAACCATTAGGGTTATCCAAAAAGGTAAACACACCGTGGCGCACATCTTGACTGCGCACCAGCATATCGGCAGGCGCCTGCTCTTGTAGATGGCGAGTGACAAAACCCTCGAACAAACGGTTCATATCTAGGAGAAAAGCTGTAATAGGCGTCTCGCCCATACCTAGAGGATTGAGATAACTACTTTGAACAAAGGCTGCGATGAGGGAAAGCGTCGATCGATAATGGCTAGAATGTCGATCCAGCGTATTGCAAGCCGCAGCCAGAGTGGTCCTGTTTAAAGACTCAAGAGTGTTTCCCGGCAATATACGATGCGCGGCCCCCATTAAATCCCGTCTTAACTTGGGGTGCTGTACCAGTGTTGCGGCCAGACGCAAGCCAGTAGCCAATGTCTGATTCAGTAAATGATCTGACGTTAGCGTGTGAAAACGACAGGAGAGAGTAGAGCGGTTTTTTTGCAGGGTATGGGGAACCATCAGGATACGACCCCTCGGTGAGCGTAGCTCCTTGCACTGTTCCTGATAGCGAGGGATTAGTCCATAGCGGTTAAGCCGTTGTACCGCTTTTAACAAGGCAAAACCCAGTAAATCGGTAAGGCCGTGTTCAGCGTTAAAGTCGCTAGACTGGCCGGGTGTTAAAAGGCCATGAGATATCTCAAAAGCATAAGCCACCATGCCCAACAGCGTGTCCAAACGCAATTTAGGCGTGATGATTAAATGGAGTTGGCTTAATGTGACTGTGCCCACATGGGGTCCAACACTTATTTTTAGTCCCTGGGAGAGTTCGTCGATACGCAGACTGGTGTTTTTATGGATCTCAGCGAGTAGCGAACGATCTTTCTGATTTAGGATACAGTGTCGTAAAACGTTGGTTTCATCGGGTGTGACGGATGTCCATTCGCTAAGGGTCAGGGTAGGTAACAAGGAGTTCATTTTAAGAACTGCTTAAACACTCAATTAACCGATATTTTTTGCTTTTTGGAGGCATTTTCTAGGGGAATTTCAGGAACTCTATCCACATTCGTTACAAGGGCGTTGAGGGCGTTACAAAGCGCTTTTTCATGACCTGCTTCAAATAATTCATAACGCAGATCAGTGCTATAAACATCGTAAATTCCACCCTCTTCAGCGGCTAAAATAGTTGCTAATGTAGATAAGTCATCGTAACAGTATTCTTGCAGCAGGGGCCAAATTTCATCTCGCATAACGGCTGCGATGTCGGCCAGCTTCCGCAACGGTTTACCATCCGCCATAAAATAGGCGTGTCCCACCTGAAGATGGCGTCCTTCGCGGCTTAGTTGTTCACGCAGGCGACGGTTTAGGGCCCGCAACCAGGTAGCCAAGGAAACCTCACCAATACGGCTATCCCGAAGCAAATCGGGATTGGGTAACAGCTCTTTAAAGCCAAAACGGCGTCGTAGCGCGATATCTAACTGGGAAATAGAGCGGTCCGCGGTGTTCATGGTGGCGATGAGATAAAGATTGGGGGGGACGGTAAAGCTTGCGCGGGAAAGGGGTAGTAGGGTGTGCGTGATACCGCGTCTGGTGGGTTCTAATAGAGTGACAAGTTCCCCAAATATAGGAGCGATATTACCCCGGTTAATCTCGTCAATAATGAGGACAAAATGCTTGTCTGGTTGATTTTCTGCAGCCCTTACCATGCGTCGCATAATGCCTGGTACAAGCTCAAAACCGTCCCCGCTGGGGCGATAGCCTTCGATAAAGTCTTCATACCCATACATGGCATGAAAAGTACACAAGGCGATAAAAGGATCGTTATCCTGTTGGCCTAAAACACGCGCCTGTTGGGTCGGGGTGAGTTGTTCCGGGAGGCAGCCAAAATTACCCCGCGCAATCAATTCCCAGGCAGTCTGCTCCGCAGAGAAAGTTTTACCAGTACCCGGCGGACCATATAAGATAATCTGTTTTTTGCGGGCTAACATGGCCAGCAGTTGCTCAACAAGTGGCGTAGGTGGGGCAAGCTCGAGAGCTAATGCGGGCATTTTGTTAGGTGGCGGAGACCGTACAGGATGGCGGAGACTATCTACCAGCTGCGCGGCTTCCAGCTCCGTTACCCGGCTATCTTGGGGTGATAGCCGAACAAAATTGCTGCTAACAAAGCTAACCGGTTGAGAGAGTCGAAAGGATTGTTCACAAAGCCAGCGCACTTGAACGCGATGAGGCTGTTCATGATTAAAGGTATAGGTGTAACCGCTTTGCACCTCACCGATGGCGATGACGGTGAGGGGATCACTCAATAGGGCAATTAAACTCGTGGGTTCTAAAGAGTGACCCAGATGGAGTAGATCATTGATGTGTTTAGGGTTAGGTACGCTGCCTGCTTCTTGAAATACAAGCTTAAGGCCATGGCGAATCTCTGTTTTTTTGTGCAAGCTGAAAAGACCGGCCAGGTTTCCCACCGGCATAGGTCCCAACGCCATACAGCCGTTGGCAATCAAGGTATCGTGGGTTTCGCGAGAACTCGCCACATTGACACACCAATGGTCTCGTGGTGGCAAGTCTGGCAGCAGCCGATAGCGTAGCGGAACCGGATAGGGGCTTAGCCCCGGCAATTTGTCCAGCCAGCGTAATAGCGTTATATCTAGGGCGTAGAGCTGCGATCCTGGAGCCGGAATACCCAAACGGTACAAAGCCGCTTGCAGGCGAGGTAAAGTAGCGTACCAAGTCACCCATTGGGGAAATACTAAATGCAAATACTTGTGTAGCCAAGCCGTGGCATGGTTTTGGGGCGCAGCCTTTACCAACAAGGCTTGGACCGCTTGTGGGTTCAATTCCTGGATAAAAACATCCTTAAAGTTCTCGAAAACTTTGCAAGCCGCCACCATTTCTTCGCGCCGTCCGTGAGCGATTTGCACGGCTTGGTGGTAGCTAATAGTTTGTGCGGTTCGGTCGCGAGGAAAACGGGTGCGCCATTGACCTGTGTCTTTATTTTGCCAAAGGCCAAACTTAGCGATGGAGCCACCGCCTCCTAAATCACCGAATAAGTGAGTATCGAAAAAATCATCACTGCGGGTCTCTAACCAATAATCCAAGGGTTCGCTATTGTTCTCATTGTAAGGCAACCGTTCTAGGAGTTCGCCATCGCTCCATTGAGTTAACTGGTCGTATCCAAACGCGGTGAGAAAACGGCTCCGTTGCTGATTAATTACATCCGCCTGGGCAGCCTGGTGGTGGTTGAGCACGGTTTTTAAATAGGTATCAAGCGCCAAAATAATCTGCGGGTTCACTATGTCACGGGTCATCGAAAATTTTGCCTCTAAAAAAATAGTTGGCTAATAGAAGGCAAACCTAGCAGCCCAATACATAACAATAGACCAAAGACAAGCTGAAATTGTGCTGTCGCCGCCAACAACCTATTACACACTTGGCCCGACGTGGTATGGCGTAGCTGGATGACCAGATAAATGGCCCAAGGAAGTAAAATAACCGGCGTTATCCAACCGAATCGGCTCGACCCAGACCCTGCTAACAGAGGCAACAACGCAAAGGGAGTTAGCATCAGTAGCGCATATTCCGTCTGACTCGCCCGGCGCCCCAGACGCACCGCTAGGGTATTTTTGCCGACTTCCCGATCGTTTTCCAGATCCCGGTAGTTATTGACCACCAGCACGGCAGCGGCCGGCATACCCACCGCAACACCAGCGATTGCCGCAGTCCAGCTTAAGCTGCCTGTTTGCAAATAGTAACTACCTAGCACCGCCACAAGGCCAAAAAAAAGCAGTACAAAAAACTCCCCTAAACCCGTATAGGCTACAGGTTGTGGTCCGCCGGTGTAAGCAAGCCCTGAGGCAATAGAGAGTAACCCTATCATTAGAATGGGCCAACCGCCTATCCAAACTAAATAACTTCCCAGCAGCGCTGCCACGGCAAAGCTCATCATTGCGCCCCGCCGCACTTGGTTTGCCGATAACCACCCTGCCGCCGTCACCCGTACCGGCCCCAAGCGCGTGGCGTTATGGTCTGCGCCCCGTTCGAAGTCCGCCGCATCGTTATGCAGATTGGTGCCTGCCTGAATACAGAGGGCAGCCAATAATGCCACCGCCATCACTGACCAAACCAATTGATCGCTGTGCAGCCAGGCGAGGGTGCTGCCCACCAACACAGGCACCACGGCAACGCTTAAGGTTTTAGGGCGAATGGCAACAAGCCAATATTTCAGCATAAGGTTTTTATGATTTATCTAATATGATGCTTTGTAAAACGCTAAATTATAACTTTGCCACACCAGATAATCTCGCCTTAAACTTGAATCTCTCCGTCTTTTCACGGTGTCGAATAGAAAATCCCTGCAGTGAAAAGACTCTGTGCTATTGTTTCTGGGAAAATCTGTCACGTCACCGGCAGCCTGTAAACTTCCTGTCAACCTGGGAGAGTGTTTATGAATGACAGCAAAATCAGCGTCGAGACCCAAGGCCATGTGCTGATGATCGGTTTAAACCGGCCGGACAAGCGCAATGCTTTTGATTTAGATATGTATCGTCAACTGGGCGCTGCCTATGGCGAGCTGCACCACAATCCAGAACTCCGCTGCGGAGTGTTGTTTGCCCACGGTGCGCATTTTACCGCGGGTTTGGACTTGGTAGAGTGGGCGCAACCCTTTAGTGAAGGGCGTTTTCCTGATCTACCGGATAATGCCATAGATCCTTTGGGGCTTGACGAGGATAACCGATTGCAAAAACCCCTGGTAATGGCCCTTCAGGGCATCTGTCTCACTATTGGGATCGAGTTGCTGCTCGCCACCGACATCCGGGTGGCCGCGTCGGATCTTCGTCTTGGCCAAATCGAGATTAAGCGGGGTATCTATCCTGTGGGCGGGGCGACGGTGCGGATGATGCAGGAAATCGGTTGGGGCAATGCTATGCGTTATCTGCTCACCGCCGATGAAATCTCTGCGGGGGAAGCTTTTCGTTTGGGTTTGGTGCAGGAAGTGACAGAAGAGGGTAAGCAGTTAGAAAAAGCCTTGGAAATCGCCACCACCATTGCCGCCCAAGCCCCCCTGGGTGTGCAGGCGACTCTAACATCAGCACGTCGGGCCCGAATTCAAGGAACCAAAGCCGCGTTAGCCCAGTTGCTTCCCGATTTAATGCCCATCATGCAAAGCGACGACGTGAAGGAAGGCATTCAAGCGTTTAAAGAACGTCGCAATGCCCAGTTTAAAGGCCGCTGAGCCTTCGGTTGACAGAGCTTGACAGCACTTTTATGGATGTGAATAGGCGACGCTCGTGAACTGGTTATTGCTATCCTTACTTTGTGCCTTTAGTCTGGCTTCAGCGGACGCGTTTACCAAAAAATGGTTGGCGGATTATAACGCCCAGGAGTTGGTGTTAATCCGCTTTGCTTGGACAGGGCTTGTGCTTGCGCCTTTTTTGCTTATAGAACCCTTTCCTCAGGTTCCATGGGCGTTTTGGGGTTGGGTGGGGGCGATGGTTCCCATCGAAATACTCGCCATGTTTTTTTATATGAAGGCGATCCGCGAAAGCCCCTTAGCGCTCACCTTACCGTATCTTGCTTTTACACCGGCTTTTGCCACCTTAACGGGTTTTTTGTTGTTGGGTGAACAGGTTTCCTGGGATGGCTTTGGCGGTATTTTATTAGTTGTGATCGGTGCCTATCTACTCAACCTAAAGCTTCAACGGGGACAAGACTGGCGTGCTTGGCTGGCGCCATTTTACGCCATCATGCGAGAGCGGGGTTCACGGCTCATGCTGGTGGTCGCTGTGCTTTACAGCTTCACATCGGTGCTGGGGAAAGGAGCGCTGGAGTATATGTCGCCTACGCTCTTTGGCCCTTTTTACTATGTGTTGCTGGGTTTGGTTACATTGGGTTTCTTTGCCTTACAAAAGGGCGGAAATGTTCATGTATTATGGCGACGACCTCGCCAGCATTTGTTTGTTGCTCTGATGATGGGCGCTATGCTCCTGACTCATTTTGCCGCCATCGCCCAGGTGGAAGTCGCTTATATGATTTCCGTAAAACGAACCAGCTTATTGTTTGGCATTGTCTATGGCGCGGTGCTTTTTTCCGAGAGACGTTTGGGGGTGCATCTGTTGGCCGGCACCCTGATGGTGATCGGTGTTGCGTTGATCGCCTTTAGCAGTCAATAAACGATATTTTCTGAGTCAATCTAGTAAGCTTATTGACAAATATCTTTTATAAAACTCGTGTCGATATGCGTTTCAAAGGCGATTAAAGCGGTGTTGACGGTAATGGCAACCCATATTCCCGTGAACATCATGCCGATTAGGGCAATGAATACCGACAGTGTTTTTGAAATTTTGGTTAATGGACGAATATCGCCATAACCCACTGTGGTGGCGGTTATCAATGACCAATACAAAGCGTCGAACTGAGTCCATTTTTCAACTCGACCTACCACTTGTCCCAAAGCAACAATAACAAAACACAAAAATACCAATAACGGCGCAGCTAAATAAACGTACCAAAAAAATAGCTGAATAAATGTCAGCGTAAATGCCATAAATTATTGTTTCTTGATCTGATAAAGAGGATGCATAACAGGAGCAGATGATCGATAAATTGGGTGATTATAATACTGTTCCTCTGAGGTGTAATCATTGCATAGGGGAGCAAGGTGGCACAGAGTATGATGGAGAAAAAGTATAAAACGTGTTTGAGTCCATGACATTGACCGCCTTTGTGATGGGCATTGTTAGCGCTTGTTCCTTACCGCTGGGGACACTCACCACCGCCTTCTGGAGGCCAAACGATCGTATCGTAGCATGGCTAATGGCCTTTGGTGGCGGTGCTTTGCTTGCTGCGCTGACCATCGATTTGGTGGCAAGTGCTTTAGATAGGGGGCATTTCTATCCCCTAGCAGCCGGTTGTATTACTGGTGGCCTGCTGTTCATGGCCCTCGATCACCTGGTCAACAGTCGGGGTGGCTTTCTGCGCAAAGCGTCCACCACCATCAACCACTTTCGTCGCCAACGCCAGCGCCGTTTTAAGCGCGTTCTAACCCACCTGGGGCGTATCGATGTATTTCGCGATCTACCCGCCCAAGAGGCGGAAGAACTGGCGAATAGCGTACTAAGTCATAAATATCCAAAGGGAACCCTGTTGTACCTCCGTCATGATCCCTCGGACAATCTCTATGTGATCGAGGAAGGCAAAGTTGAGTTGCTGGACCCGAACCAAGATATGCGCTGTTTTGCCCAACTGACGACCAATGACACCTTTGGCCGTATGGCCTTCTTTGCCGGCGCTCCCCACGCCACTGTTGCCGTGACGGCTGCCGATACCCGGCTGTGGATTATTCCCCGGTATGCCTTCAACGGCATTTTAAGGTCTTCGCCAGCCCTCATCGCCGCACTGCAAACCTTTCTGCAAAGCAAAAAAATGACCACTTATCTGCAAGAACGCCACCATATGGATCCGACTCAAGTGCAGACCTGGGTGGAATCCGCAATAAAGAGCCTACAAAGCAGCGGCATTATTCAAAACGCCATTGCGGTGGAACGTAACCACGAGCAATTCCAGCATATGGCAAACCAGATTAGCCGATTGCCGATTTTTCAAGGACTACCCCCGGAGGAAATGCAGGAGATTGCTGGAAGGATCATCTGCAAGCACCATCAACGGGGCGAAACTTTTTTTCATCAGCATCAATCCGCCGAACGCTTGTATATTGTTGAACACGGTGAAGTAGCCCTAATCGATCCCCAAGATACCTTAAGAAAACCTATTGCGGTGCGGGATCACCAGGCTTTTGGCGGCATGTCCTTCCTGACGGGTACGCGCCATACGGTCAGCGCCGTGGCCACCACCGACACCACCGTATGGGTGTTGCGGAAAAGCGATTTCGAGGAAATTCTAAAAAAAGCCCCGGAGTTCGATCAGCATATCAAAGATTTTCTGCAGCAACAGGAAATCGCCATTTACTTACAGCAAAAACAGCATTTTAACCCAGATAGGGCAGCTCGCTGGACGCGCAAAGCCGTCAGAAGCATCGATGCAGGTAGACTCATTCCCTCCGCTCACTATATGGCTGACGAAGTGAAACAGCATCACGGAGCGCCGCTGGCCATTTGGCTGGGTATCATGTTAGATGGCATTCCCGAATCCCTGGTCATCGGCGCTAGCTTGATACACACGCACATCAGTCTTTCTCTGCTCGCGGGGCTTTTCCTTTCCAACTATCCTGAAGCGCTGTCCAGTTCTGTGGGTATGCGCCAGCAGGGTATGTCGTTTAAACGAGTGCTATTTATGTGGACCTCGTTGATGGTCATCACAGGGGTGGGGGCGGCGCTGGGTAATGTCTTCTTTGAAGGAGCGCAGCCTTTCGTGTTTTCCCTAGTTCAAGGCGTAGCGGCGGGGGCCATGCTGACCATGATTGCGGAAACCATGTTGCCTGAAGCTTATTTGAAGGGTGGCTCGATCATCGGTTTAGCGACGCTTTTGGGATTTCTCGCCGCCATTTTTTTTAAAACCCTTGAGTAGTTGGCAATAACCAACCATAAGCCTTGAACTGTTTATTAATCCCAGTTTTCTTGCCTGAGCGGTGCAGCATTGAGTTCATCCCGGTGGTTACGCCAATGGGGCATGTAATGATCCATCAACGCCGCAAAATGGGCATTGTGATAACGTTCAAAAAAATGCACCAATTCATGGACGATCACGTATTCCAAGCACTGGGGCGGTTTTTTGATGAGTTCCAGATTGAGCCAGATGCGCCGATCGGTGATGTTGCACGACCCCCATTTGGTTTTCATTCGTTTGATACCCCACTCGGGCATCGGCAGCGTCATCCGCTCAGCCCAACGTCTGATCAGTGGATCCGCCAGTGCGCGTAATTGTTTGCGGTACCAGGATTGCAGCACGTCCTTACGCCTATTATTGGCAGTGCCCTCCCGAAGCAGCAAATCGATCCTGTTGTCGCTACGTAAAGCGACTTGAGAGGGTCCGGTATGGCTCGCCACGTTCAAGCGAAAACGCTGCCCTAGATAATAATGGCACTCTCCAGATATATACTCACGCTCGGATTGCCGTTGCTGCTCTGCAAATTTAGCCTGGTGTTTCTTAATCCAGCTAAGCCGAGAAATTACCGCCAAACGAACAGCGTCATCGCTGACTGACAAGGGCGCAGCCACTCGCACCCGCCCCGAGGGGGGATAGACACCCAGGTGCAGGTTCTTGATAGCCTTGCGCACCACCTCCACCTGAATGCCGCTGACTTGGATGTATTGCCGCTTAATGCTCGCTTTTATCTTGTTACCCAATTTTCTACTGTCCGGATCTTAAATTAAATAGATCCAGATACTATTCTATAAAATAAGGCGACTGCGGTTAGGTTGATAAGTCCCACTTTTTGGGAATTGACCGCAACTAAACGGTTGGCAAGTCCTCTACCCAGCTTAAGTATATCTTTAGAGGTCCTTGACTAACATTTTCATAAAATTTATGGTCGGCTGTCACCATGTGTGCCTTATTGGATCGGTGTGTCGCTGGCGCATGCCTGTCAAATCGTTGAGTTTTTCACAGGCCTGGAACTGTCCAGATCACAAGCCCACTGTTCGATCGATCAACTCAGTGAAGACTGGCGCTACCAGGAAGAGATTATTGCCCAGTTCATCGTACTGCAATGGATAGTGTACGTTGACGAAACCGGCTGGAAGGGGGGTGTGTGAATCACACAGATCAGGCCACTCGTCAGGCCCTGGAGCAGGCCAACCTCGGTATTGCCGGTGATGGGGGCGACCATAATATCGAAGCCAATACTACAATCCGCATCGCTTAAGCGCATCGTCCTTCAGGGGCGAACAGGTCAAGTCAATCCAATCACATGGGGTACATGCTCCGTGTGCATTTTTCGCTGCTTGTTCGCTTGTTTCCTGATCTAGGATAACCGTAAGCTATCCAACACGGCGCGAAGGGCTGGGTCCAGTATGCGCGTCTTGTTCTGTAGTATTTTTTTGGCTAGCCTGGAAAACCTCATTATCCCTGGATGTCGATTTAGACTTTAGATACGAGACGAGCATATCCATGTCGTAGTCGTGTTCTTTGGTAATGTTGTCCTTGGTTTCCCAAAGTTTTTTCAAGGTCTTATCCATCATCCTGACTGCCTCCCATAAGTTCGATGGGCGTTACAATTTCTGGGCATTGAAACCCGTGCGCTTGACATATTTTCCTTATTTTTGGCTTCATTTCAGCGTTGTAATGTGTCGGCAGTTCCATGTCAGCAAGTAATCGATTCGATGCACTGTGGCGACTGCAATATGCAATGCGTCATCAAGCGCCTTTTTGGGTACACCGCCTTCCTGGATGAGCGCTTTTGATAAGACTACCACATCATCGTTTAAGGGAAGAATTTCAATACCTGACAATTTTGCAAGGCGTTTTTTCGCTGCGAGGTTATCACCTCTTCCCGCTTCCTCGATGACTACTTCCGATATGTATAAGGCAAACCGGTCCTTTCTTTTCGCAAATAGGCTGGGGCGGAAAACCGCGCCCAGCTGTGACATCGCGCTATTGGTCAAAACAGTAGGTTTGTCGCCATTCAAAGGGCGTCTTATCATTGTTGCGCCACCAATGACACAACCGATTCCCTTGCTGAGCGACCACCTCAAAGTTCGGGCGGGGCGGTATGATTTGATCTCGAGCAAGTGCTTCACAATATCTTTTTCGTTCGAGACAACGTGCTTCTTCCCTTTCGTGGCAAAGCTCGGCCTCATAGCCTGAGTAATATATGTCGCAGCCAATGCTGGCGGGCTTAACTGTACACCCCGCATTAGTCATACAACTATATACAAATTTATCTACACTCACTCCTTCTCCCACGAAGGCACTTTGAATCAGGGTGGGCGCCGATGTCACGTTGTTTGCAAAACACTCGCTTTGCTTCCAATCGATTTTACGCGGTTCAGAGGACTGCTCATCATGTTCGCCCCACCAATGACACAACTGATTCCCTTGTCGCACTACCACCTCAAAGTTCCCGCCGTTGGCTCCTACATCGAAATCACTTTGAATCAGCGCCGGCGCTGACGTCACGTTGTGCCCGAAACAATCGGTTTTCTCCCAGAGAAAGGGCTCCTCATCATTGCTGCGGAAATAGTGACATACCTGGTCTCCTTCCTGCACTACCAAGTCAAAATCACCACCATTAGCCCCGTCACCAAAGCCGCTTTGAATCAGCGTTCCCCCCCCGGCGGCGAAAACGTACCCTGGGATGAGCATCATTGTGAGAACCTGAATAATCATGAGACACAGACCCCGACTTCGTAAAATCTTATATATCTTCATTTTGTTACCTCCTTGCTTCTTGACGAAAACTTGTGTTACTTAAAGAATGCAGTGCACAAAATCTACTCATCATGCGTTACATATAACACATAATTACCGCAAAATAAACAAGGTAATTTAGTCAGGAATTCAGAAGCGTATTTTTATCGTCTTGACAGGCAGAGAGTGTTGCATTAGAAAGCTTCTCAGCCGAAAACATCAGCCAGAGAAAGACATGGGTATCGAGCAACAGCTTCACGGGTTGCCACTAAGCCAGAAATCAGGGGGTAGAGGATCACACAAAACTTTAGCGGTGTGACATTCTCGGACGGATCTTCCCCACTTGACCTAATAAATTTAAATACTTAGCTCATATGTAGCCATGTATCAGCATCATTTTTTTGACGATTTCCTCATCCTCCAGATTGGCCGCCAAAGCAAGCGCTTTATCAAGGTTAGCCTGTAGAATACCCATCTTATAGGTTTTTTCCTTGTAATAAGCTTTTTGCGCATTAGGTTGATGTGAAGCTTTGATACCCGCACACAACGTTTGGTTAAGCAGCTTATCTAATGAAGTGTTTTGTCTATGGGCTTGTTCCTTCAATGCAAGGAGCAGATCATCATCTATACGAACTGTGGTAGGCATTTTGTCGTAATAGCATCAAATATTGTGAATCAATACAGCATTATTTTAATGCAGCCTTCAGCATCAATTGTGTGTTTAGCATCTTTGATGAATGAACGCATGGCGACTGCGGTCTCGCTGATTCATCGTCTTCCGGAAATTGACCTTGCTTAAACGGTTGGCAAGTCCTCTACCCAGCTTAAGTATATTTTTAGAGGCCCTTGACTAACATTTTCATAAAATTTATGGTCGGCTGTCACCATGTGCGCCTTAAGGTTTACTGCTAAAGCAAGATACAGACAGTCATAGAGACTCCGATAGGTTTGATTTGCCAACTCAAACGCTGAAGAAAGCAAACTATTATCGGGATGGCGCGTCATAGGTATCTTTGCGATAGCTTGGAGTATCTCATATCCATCTTCGGTACTGATCTCTTGGCGCCGGATTCTTTTACACACAATATTACTGAACTCAAGGTCAAACAGACCAGGAACGTGGAGTCGCGAATCAGCATGGCAGAGCCGTAACGCAGCGTCACTATGGATTTCCGGTAAGAACCACTTAGCGGCTACACTCACATCGACAACATATAAGGTCATCGATCACGATCTTCCCGAATCAGCTCAACGCTATCACTGAATGATCGCCCTGTCTTTTCCAGGCGTTTGCGAAAGCGATTGACTGCTTCCCATGCCTCAGCATGATTTTGTTGTGCCGCTTCTTCAATAATAAGTTTTACTTCCTTTTGCAAGGAACGTCCCTGCCTTATGGCTCGCGCCTTGAGCCTTTTTATAGTCTCATCATCTAAATCTCGAACCAGTAATTGAGCCATCTTAAATCCTCTACAAACTTATTTGCTATCAAAATAATAGCATTCCATTCTGCAAGATTAAAACCTTGCTTACGCCACCCAAAGCACCACTCAATCCGCTTCGTCACCTTTACCCGTCGCCACGATCTTCTCCCCTGGTTTTAGACCACTCAGCACTTCCACTTGATCCTCCGCGGCACGTCCAGTTCGAACATAACGGCGAACGATACCCTGATCCGTCACCAGGTGAACAAAGTTAAGCTGACCAAATTGGGCAATAGTCTGCTGGGGAATATAGAGAGTTTCTCGGCGGCCGGTGCGGATGAGCAACCGACCGAACATGCCGGGATAAAGATTAGGTCGGGTGGGTAAGTTAACTTTAACCACAAAGGAGCGCGAGCCGGGATCCGCCGAAGGCACGATTTCATCCACAGCTACTTCAAATTGTTGATCCAGCGCGTCGATGCGGGCCACCAGCGGTTGGCCGCGCTCTAACCGAGAGGCCAAGAATTCCCGCACATTGGCCTCCAAACGCAGTTGTTGCGGGTCGTAAAGTCGCAACAATGGAGTCCCTGCAATGGCGGTATCACCGGGATCGGCGAAGCGGTCGATAACGCGGCCGGCAAAGGGGGCGGTGAGGGTGGTATAACTCAACGCCGTATTAGCCTCGTCCGTGGCGCGGATGGCGCCAGCTAATTCCGCCTGGGCCGCACTCAGGGCCGCCTCGGCCCGGTCGAATTCCGCTTGCGTCGCCACACCTTTGGCCACCAACGGCGCGATGCGATTGTAATTGGATTCGGCTTCGCTGAGTCTAGCGCGAGCTGCGGAGACCGCTTCTTGCTGCTGATCCAGGCGTGCTTCCAGCTCGCGGCTATCGAGGGTTGCCAACACATCGCCTGCCTCTACGGTATCACCCGCACGGACATTAAGGGACGCGATGGTGGCCATGATGCGGGATGAAATAACCGTTTCATTTTTGGCCTGGATGGTGCCAGTGGCTTGTTCGATGATGGGTTCGGTGATGGTCTTTACCGAGATGATGTCGCCTACGGGTTTAGTGTTTTTTGTCGGTACTGGCTCAGTGGCAATTTTTTGTTCAAAGAAGCCCGCTAAATAAGCCATGACCAACCCCAGTAGGCTGATGGCTGCCACCACGCCGAGCACACGCATCGTAAACGTTTTCATGCCATCACCTCCTTTTGGGCAACACCGTGGTGAGGCTGACCATCGTAAACTAGGTAATAAACCACCGGAATCACCACTAGGGTAAACAACGTGGAAGCGGCAATACCGAAAATGATGGCCCACGCCAAGCCGCTAAAAATAGGGTCTAGGGTAATCACCAAATTTCCCAACAGTGTCGTTGCGGCGGTGAGGAAAATAGGCCGCATGCGAATGGCGCCGGCTTGTATCAAGGCTTCTGTCAAGGACATGCCTTGTTTTAGGGTCAGATGAATGAACTCGATAAGAATGAGCGAGTTGCGCACCACGATGCCAGCCAAGGCGATCATGCCGATCATCGCCGTGGCGGTGAACAGCACTGGATTGGGAAACCCAGCGATGACCCGTTCTCCTAGCTGATTGAGAAGCTAAAAACCGGGCATAATCCCGATCACCGTGAGGGGAATGGCCAGCATAATAATCCCCGCTAGGGTGGCTGAGCCCGTTTGCACCATCAAAATCACGAAAATACCCAGCAAGGCAACGCCGAAGGCGATCCCTAGATCCCGAAACACCCGCAGGGTAATATCCCACTCCCCCTCCCCGCTCCATACGGCGCGAATCTCATCGGGCAAATACCAGCCATCACCAGCCCCTGGGTTGAAATAGGTGCGTTGCCATAACGCCTTGGTGGTTTCGCTATGGTTTTTATTCACGTCGGCGGCCACATCGAGCACCACCGCCGCAGGTGGTCGGCCCGCCAGTTCAGCGAAGACATAGACCACCCTTTGGAGGTTTTTATGATAAATGGTTTGATCCTGGTGACTGGGTTGAAACGCACCCAATTCTCCTAGCTGCACTAAAGGTTGTGGCGCATCCCGCACGCTGTCTGCCTCGCGCACTTTGGTAATGCCTGGGCGGCCTTTCACAGAGAGATCTATAAGCTCCTGGGGAGAACTGCGCTCTGCTAACGGTAGCCGCACGATGATAGGCAGAGGATTCGCTTCCCTGGGAATTTGCAGAAAACCGGCGTTTTCACCCTCGATAGCCAGTGCCAGTGTGTGGGCAATATCCTCCGTCGCGATACCGGAGAGCGCGGCTTTTTCCTTGTCGGTAATAAAGGTGAGCTTGGTTTGCTGGGCTTCCACCGAGCTATCGATATCCACCACAAAGGGTTCCCGGGCCAGCCGTTTCATCAATCTACCGGCGGCTGTCTGGAGTGTATCGTAGGGCGTCGTCGCCGTTCCATAAAGCTCCACCGTGACGGTGGAGATCACCGGCGGTCCGGGGGGCACTTCAACCAGTTGGATGTTTGCTCCATGGGTGTTGGCGATGGACTCCAGGGATTGGCGAATACGCAAGAGAATTTCATGGGATTGCTGAGCATGGTGTTGACGAGGCGCCAAGGTGACCCGCAGATCAGCAAAATGGTTTCCCTTCCGCAGGTAGTAATGGCGCACCATGCCATTAAAGTCCATGGGCGAGGGGGTTCCTACAAACGCCACAAATTCCGCCACTTCGGGCACGGTGCGTAAATATTCACCAAAGGCTTGGGCAACCCCTTGGGTGCGCTCCAGGGTGGTGCCTTCCGGCATATTGATGACGATTTGAAATTCGTCTTTGTTATCGTAGGGTAATAACTTGAGGGGCACTAGCCGCAGCATGGGTAGCAAGGCGGAGACCACAAAAGCGATGGCGACCACGCTTAAGAAAACCCAGGCCCGTTTGCGGCTGCTGAGCAAAGGACCCATGAGGCGGGCATAGATGCGGTACGAAAGGGTCCGTTTAACATCGTATTTGCCCTCCGTTTGCTTTTGACGAAGCAGTTTGAAGGCGAGCCACGGGGTGACGACAAAGGCCACCACCGTACTGACAATAACGCTGACCGGCACGTTAAAAGCCATGGGCGCCATGTAGGGTCCCATCATGCCGGTGATAAAAAACATCGGGCTAAAGGCAGCAATAATAGCTAGGGTCGACATGATCAAAGGTGCACGGACTTCGGCAATGGCCAGCACGATGGCGTGTTGAGGTTTATGGTTGCCAATACGAAAATAGCGCTCGATGTTATCAACGCCGGTGATCGGATCATCCACCAACAGACCCAAGGCTAAGATTAATGCAAATAAGGTGACTCGGTTGACGGTATAACCGGTCAGAAAATCCAAGCCCAGGGTAACGCCGTAGCAGATGGGCACTGCCAGACCCACCACCAGGGCCGCCCGCCAGCCCAGGAAAAGACCAATGAAAATCACCACCGTAAGGACAGCGATAGCGAGGTTTGCCACCAGATTACCCACCTTTTGATCGGCGGTGCGGCCGTAATCGCGGATGATACGATAGTCCACCTCCGGGGGAAATAAGTCCTGCTGCAACTGGGCCAAGGCTTGCTTGACATCCTTTGCCACCCAAACGGCATTAGCGCCCTTTTCTTTGGCCACCGAGATCGTCACTGCCGGGTAGGTGTCTGTGAGGGTGTTAAAAGTTGAGGCCGCCGGCCCAAAACCGATCCAGCTATAGTGGTTGGGTTCTGCGGGTCCGTCTAGCACCTGAGCCACATCTTTGAGATAAACAGGCACACCATCCACGACGTTAATCACCAGTTGTTCAAGCTCGGCGGCATCTTGGATAAAGGGGCCTGCTTCCACCATAAAAGCTTGATCCTGCTGTTGCAGCGTACCAGCTGGTAACTGCGTATTGGATACATCAACAGCCCAGGCCACGTCCAAGGGGGCAGTGCGCCGGGCAGCCAGCCTTTGCGGATTGAGTTCAACACGAATCTGACGGGGGCGCCCGCCGCTGACGTCAACGCGATTGGTATTGGGAATGCCCTGCAGTTTAAGTTTGACCTCTTCGGCTAGGCGGCGCAGTTCATAATCGCTGGTAAGCTGCGGGTCTTTGCTCCATAAGGTGGCTAAGATGATGGGCACATCGTCGATTTCGATGGGTTTAACCACTTATGAGGATACCGCCGCCGGTACCTGGTCGGTATTGGAATAAATCTTGTTGTAGATTTTGACCAGGGAATCTTCCCGATCTTCTCCCACATAGAACCGCACGGTCACCACGCTGCGGCCGGGTTCGGAGACGGAATACACATGCTCCACCCCATCGATCTGGTAGAGCAGGTTTTCCAGCGGCGTGGCAACTTGGCGTTCTACTTGTTGTGCGCTTAGACCGGGCGCCATGATAAGCACATTGGCCAAAGGCACGATAATTTGCGGTTCTTCTTCCCGAGGGGTCATCCATAGGGCTACTAACCCCATGGTGATGGCCACAAGCATAACTAGCGCAGGTAATGGATTAGTCAGTAAACGCCCTACGAGCTGGGAAAAACCATCCAGTTCTGGCTTATTATATTCCTTTTCATTCATTTTTTGGCACTCTATATATTAGTTTTATCTAATATAGATTATGCTAATATAGTGTGCTCAGAGTTACAACCCTATTAGCGTGGTTTTAGTTACAAATTAGCAGTAAATTACCAGGAGGGGGATGTGGGGGGCATAAGTAGTTGCGTCATTTCTCCAAAACACTTTTGGTTAAAGAATAACTTAAGGTTTTTTTATAGCAACCAGCATATAGTTCACCCCTAGAAAATCTGTAAGGGTCATTTGCCGAGTGAACGGATTTACTCGCACCCCTTGCCGTGCAATGACCTCCATTTCCCCCTTATCCAGCAGCGCTTCTAGCTCATGGGGTTTTGGAAAGCGTCGCCATTGGTGGGTACCCCGAGGCAACCAGCGCAGAATGTACTCAGCGCCCACAATGGCGGTTATCCAGGACAATACATTGCGGTTGATGGTGGCGATAAACATAACGCCATCAGGCCGTACCAATTGCATACAAGCCGCCATAAAACCTGGCAGGTTAGCCACATGCTCAACCACTTCCATGTTAAGCACTACGTCATACTGGACGCCCTGTTCGGCCAGGGCTTCTACGGTGATAGTTTGATAATGGACAGGTAAATTACTGTGTTGGCTATGGTGGCTAGCAATGACGATGTTGCGCTCCACCACGTCGATGCCATGCACGTCAGCACCCAGGGCCGCCATGGATTCGCTGAGGATACCGCCGCCACAGCCAATATCCAGGGTACGTAATCCAGCGAGCGGTTGCTCGGTTTGGGCATCGCGCTGAAACAATTCGCTGAGTTTCTCGCGGATATAGACAACGCGCAGTTCATTTAACCGGTGCAGGGGCCAGAAAGGTCCTGTAGGGTCCCACCAAGTATCCGCCAGCGCGGTGTAGCGAGCCGCTTCTTGAGGATCAATACTGGATTGCTTTTCTGATGATGATGAAGAGGCTGGCATAGGCAATGTCTATCGTTTTGCTAAATAAAGAAGTCAACCTTGACGCATTTCGTCTAACAATGTTCCCAAAGTTTTGAGATTGTATAGTTGAAGTGCATTGATCTTATCTAATACCTGCCCATAGGCAGGTGCTGCAGCCCCTCCCACTAGGAGCACCGTCGATTTAGGTAACTGTTGTCCTAATCGCAGTAATACTTCAGGTAGTTTTGGGTCATCTGCAGGGTGGGAAATACTCAGGGCAACGGCAGGTACATTAAGTTCTGTGGCAGCAAAAGCGATTTCGTCGCTTGGTATATCAGGACCTAAATAAAGCGGATGCCAACCACTTTGTACGGCAATCACCGCCACCATCAATGCCCCTAGCTCATGACGTTGTCCACGGGGTGTAGTGACCAGCAACGTAGGGCAGCCGGTGGACATGCCGTTTTGGGAAATTAAACCACCGAGAAAGGTGCGTAGTTGTGCGGTCACCATATGTTCGTGACAGACACGCAGCGTACCTGCACGCCATTCTGCGCCAATACGATTCAAAAGCCCACACACTAACTCATCTAAGAGAAGGGGAATACTAAGGGCCAGCGCTGCATTTGCCAGAGCCGCATCTAATGCTATCGAATCTAATTTGCGAACCGCTGCAAAGCATTCTTCCAAGTGAAAATTATGGGGACTCACTGAAGAGGTGGAGGCGGTGGATGCCGTTTCCATAGGTGTTGAGTCTAGCTCCACCAACGCCTGTAGTTCAGCTAAAGGCAACCGTGCCACGTCACCAATACGTCGGCCAGACTGGGTTGCTTGACGGAGCAAGGTCAATCGCTCTACATCTTCATTGGAGTAAAGACGTCGACTGGTGGAAGAGCGTTGTGGTAAAACGGCCTCATAGCGGCGTTCCCAAGCTCTGATTACATCAGCGCTTAGACCCGTGCGACGGGCAACAACTTGAATGGGATGAAGCGTTTCCGTCATGGTAAAAAAATTGACTTATTAAGAACTATCATCTTGTTTATTTTCTGTCTAAAATAATTATTTGACAACAAACTTTAAGAAAGTTTGTCCTAGATAACAAGCGTTGCTTGATTAAGATATAAATACTTGCCTTCAGGTGCCATCATGAATAGCTGCAAAACCATCATGTTTTTTGACGGAGGCTGTCCGTTATGTAGTCGTGAAGTTGCTCACTATCGTCGTCTTGACAAGGAGCAACGGATTGAATGGATGGATATTACCAAAGACATGAGTTTGCTGAATGCCTTCGGCATTTCATCACAAACCGCTATGGAACGTCTGCACGTTCTTTCTCGCGATGGACGCCTGCTAACAGGTGCCTATGCCTTTGCTGCTGTCTGGTCAGAGCTGTCTTACTACAACATGTTGGCGAAATTTTTGCGCTTACCAGGCTTTTTAACGCTTTTAGACAACCTCTATGGCTTGTTCGCCCGCTGGCGTTTTCGGCGTCGTTGTCGCCAAGGCGCGTGCGCCATATCGTGAAGGGGATGCTATTTTTTATCGATTACTCGATTGCTTGAGTTTGGACAGTGTATTGTACAAAAAGCTTGGAAATGTATAGACGTCTATAACAACTAGGGGGGGACAAACTGATCTATAGCATCACGGTTGGTATACGACGTGGCTTGCACAATGGCTTGTGCTTTAGGCAGCCAGATATATTCAGAATGTTCTGCGGGATTTAATAGTATAGACGTGTGGTATGGAAGCATAAGCCGGAACACATACTCAGTGTTTTCTTGAGCATCGCCATAACGGGTCTGCCAGGCGGAGTGAATGGGAAAGTAATTGGTAATATGGCAATCGATTAACTTACATTTGCCATCTAACCCGGTTTCTTCCTTTAGTTCCCGCTGCGCTGCAGTAGGCGCATCCTCATGCCATTCTAGACTGCCAGTCACTGATTGCCAAAAATTAGCAGGCTGACAACGGCGCAGTAGTAACACCTCACTTGCCTGAGTATAGACAATAATCAACACAGATTCAGGACGTTTGAGTCCACTTGCCTTTGCCATCTACGGTTGTCTTCTGTAATCCTCACGTTAGGTTTTGCTACTGCTCAACCCAACCTAAGAAGCTGTTTCAAAAACTCGCATAGGTTCGCTGAATCAAGGCGCAGCGCCTTCGAGCAGCGCAGTTTACAGGTGGTAAATGAGCAGCGGAGAAGGTGCTGTAACGCCGAGTCAGCGGACATGAGCCGATTTTGAAACAGCTTCTAAGGGGTGCGCCGTAAACGGATATTTAGTTCGCTTAACTGCGCTTCGCTAACCGGTGTCGGCGCTTGGGTCAGCAGACAGGCTGCCGTCTGCGTTTTCGGAAAAGCCATCACGTCGCGAATGGAACTAGCGCCCGCCATCAGCATGACCAGCCGATCTAAACCAAAGGCGATGCCACCGTGGGGTGGGCAGCCGTATTTTAAAGCCTCCAGTAAAAAACCGAATTTGGTTTCGGCTTCCGAGGCGGAAATGCCCAGCAGTTCAAAAACTGCATTTTGCATGTCCATGTTATGGATACGCACGGAACCACCGCCGATTTCGGTGCCATTGAGCACCATATCATAGGCCCGCGAAGGACATCCACCGGGGTCATGACTCAGAGCTGCAGGATCGTCCACCTGCGGCGCTGTAAAAGGATGATGCAAGGCATTCCAACGCTGTGCATTATCATCCCATTCAAACATGGGAAAATTGACCACCCAAAGGGGCGCCCAACCCTTGGCAACCAATCCCATATCTTGACCTACCCGAAGCCGTAGGGCACCTAAGGCATCGTTGACCACGTTGGCCTTGTCTGCGCCAAAAAAGATCAAATCGCCGGTGCTGGCTTGGGTACGTTCTAAGATGGCCTGCAACGCCTCGTCATGGAGAAACTTGATAATGGGAGACTGGAGTCCAGCGCGGCCTTGGCTAATATCATTGACTTTTATATACGCCAAACCCTTAGCTCGGTAACGAGTGACATAGTCGGCATAAAGATCGATTTCTCGACGCGCCAGTTTATTGCCTCTCGGCACCCGTAGGGCCGCTACGCGACCCTGGGGGTCACGGGCGGGATCGGCGAACACCTTAAAGTCCACGTCTTGCATCAAATCAGACAGTTCAATGAGTTCCAGGGGAATCCGCAAATCAGGTTTATCGGAACCGTACCTATGCATGGCGTCTAAGTATTCCAGGCGTGGAAAGGGATCGGGTAGATCCACCTGCAATACGTCTTTGAAGAGCTTACGGATCATGGTCTCCATAAGCTCGGTGATGTGGTGTTCATCCAGAAATGATGTTTCTATATCCAACTGGGTGAACTCCGGTTGCCTATCGGCCCGCAGGTCTTCATCTCGAAAACAACGGACGATTTGATAATAGCGATCCATCCCTGCCATCATAAGCAGCTGCTTGAATAATTGTGGCGATTGCGGCAAAGCAAAAAAGGAGCCTGGATAGGTACGGCTGGGAACCAGATAATCCCGGGCGCCTTCAGGTGTCGCTTTGGTGAGCATAGGCGTTTCAATGTCGAGAAAACCTTGGTCGTCGAGGAAATGGCGCAATGCCTTGACGATCTGACTACGCAGTCGCAATTGGGTTTGCATATTTGCACGGCGCAGATCGAGATAGCGGTAGCGTAAACATACTTCCTCGGAGACGTCGTCGTCATCGAGCTGAAAAGGCAAAGGGTCGGCGCGGTTAAGAATTTCTAGGTCGTGGGCTAAAATTTCCACCATACCGGTGGGTAAATTGGCGTTTTCTGTGCCTGCAGGACGTCGCCGTACACGACCGCGAACAAATAACACATATTCATTGCGTATACGTTCAGCATTGGCAAACGCAGCCGGTGTGTCCGGATCAATGACCACCTGCACCATACCTTCGCGGTCGCGCACATCCACAAAAATGACGCCGCCATGATCGCGACGACGGTGCGCCCAACCGCAAATGTCCACTGTTTGGTCTAATAGGGTCTCATTGACTTGGCCGCAATAATGGCTGCGCATAATATCAGTTCCCTGGTTAAAAGTTTTTAGAATAGGACGGGCTAAATCTGTATTAAGGCATGTTAAGTCAAGAGGCGTAGGGTGGGCAACTTGTTGCCCACGCGGAAAATCTAGCTTGCCCTATAGCCAAAGTAAAAACGTTCTAAAAGACATCCCATCAGGGAAGCTTTGTGATAGGTACTTGTCTATAAATTATCCGGTGTTATATCAGGAACGCTGTGAATACGTCCATGTACGCTCCATCGCCGTCTCCCAACGGCGAAGGTCCTTCCATAACACCGGATAACTTAGGACGTTTTACTTAGCAGCCAAATTGATGACGAATGCTTGCTAACTAACAGTTAAGACGAATTGGCGGCGGCTTTATCTTTAGGGGTTTGGCTAGCACTGCTCTCTTTATTTTTAGCAGACTCTTTGGTCTTGTTTGAATCTGCGGTCTTAGCGTCACTGGAAGGTGCATCATCTTTATTAGCGATATTTTTCTTTTTATCGCTGTTTTTGAAATCGGTTTCGTACCAACCACTACCTTTCAAGCGGAAACCTACCGCTGATATCTTTTTTTTCAATGCGGGTGCACCACAACTGGGGCAGTCGCTGAGGGGTGGATCAGCCATTTTTTGTATAGCTTCCATTTCATGATGACAGTCCTCACAGCGGTACTCATAAATCGGCATGAAATTCTACCTCAAATGGCCTGTAATAATATCAGCTTGAACTTTTTAAAAGCTGTCATTATGGAATTAAAACACGTTAAAAGTTTAAACTGGAAAATATCTCGTTTTCGAACATGTTTTATATGTGGATTAATGGGAAAATTTCAAGAAATGCTAGTCTTAAAAATCAAGTAAAGATCCAATATGGTCTTGAATGTCGCGAACTGTGCCCTTACTGTAACGAGAGGATTTTTAGATACTACCTGTTATTACGAATTAGCTAGCGCTCGCGCAGGAACTTGGAAAGGAGTAGTCATGACTGCATTTGAACAAAGATGTTGGACCACAAGCGACCGTGCAATAACACCATGAATGATAACAACACTATTGATGCTGAAGTTGTTCAGGACCACCAGCGTACTGAAGATGGGTCTGACCAGCAAACCGAAGCGGGTAACCAAATCACCATTGCTGGCGACGTTTTACCTGACACCTTATATTTGTTGCCGCTTTCAGAAAGACCTTTTTTCCCGGCGCAAGCGCTTCCTTTGTTGCTCAATGAGGATCCCTGGTTGCCCACGGTGGAGGCCGCTGTCAGTACTGACCAGCATTTGGTAGGTTTAATTCTGGTCAAACCGGATCACCCCGAGGGGGCCACGCCGGAGGATTTTTTTCAAGTGGGCACGGTGGTGCGTATGCACCAGCTCACCCGCGATGAAGATCGAATACAGTTTGTGGCGCAAGGTTTAAGACGTTTTCGGCTGGTCAAGTGGTTATCCAACCAACCGCCTTATTTAGCCCGGGTGGAGTATCTCGGCGACGACGATTTTGAGAACACCGAAGAATTGCGTGCCTATTCCATGGCTGTGGTCAATACCCTCAAGGAACTGGTTCATCTAAATCCACTGTATTCCGAGCAACTTAAATTCTTTCTCTCCCGTTTCAACACCAATGATCCCTCGCCTTTGGCGGATTTTGCGGCTAATTTAACCACCGCCAGTAAAGAAGAGCTCCAAGATATATTGGCTACCGCGCCGGTGTTGGAGCGCATGAAAAAGGTCATCGTGCTCATTAAGAAGGAACTTGAAGTCGCCAAACTGCAGAGCAAGATACGTACCCAAGTCGAGGAAAAAATGACTGAGCAGCAACGCAAGTTTTTCTTGCGCGAGCAGCTCAAGGTTATTCAAAGAGAATTGGGTTTAGCCAAAGATGATCGGACAGCCGATGTGGAGCGCTTTCGCGAGCGTCTTGAAACGCGCCAAGTCCCAGAAGCGCCTTTGCAGCGTATCAATAGCGAAATGGATAAGCTGGCTATTTTGGAGACGGGTTCGCCAGAATACGCTGTAACGCGCAACTATTTAGACACCATCACAGATCTACCTTGGGGTGTTTATTCCGCGGACAATTTTGATCTGACCCATGCGCGTCGGATATTAGACCGGGATCACGATAGCCTAGAAGATGTCAAGGACCGCATCATCGAATTTCTCGCCGTTGGTGCCCTTAAAGGGGAGGTGGCCGGATCTATAATGTTGTTGGTGGGTCCACCGGGTGTTGGCAAAACCTCCATCGGTCGCTCTGTGGCTAGCGCCTTGGGAAGACAGTTTTATCGACTCAGTCTTGGTGGTATTCGGGATGAGGCCGAGATCAAAGGCCATCGTCGTACTTATATCGGCGCTTTACCCGGAAAGTTTATACAAGCTATCCGCGAGAGTCACGTCGCTAACCCCGTGATTATGCTAGATGAAATCGACAAAATTGGCGCCTCTTATCATGGCGATCCAGCCTCAGCATTGCTGGAGGTGCTGGATCCGGAACAAAATAGTGACTTTTTAGATCATTATCTGGATGTGCGTTTTGATCTCTCCAAAGTGTTATTTATCTGCACGGCTAATCAGCTGGATACGATTCCCGGACCCCTCCTAGACCGCATGGAAGTTATCCGTTTAGCGGGCTACATTGCCTCTGAAAAGCTGCTCATCGCGAAACACCATCTATGGCCTCGTCTATTGCAACGGGCGGGTTTAAAACGCCGCCAAATCAAATTATCCGATGCCGCCCTAAGGCAACTTATTGAGGGTTATGCCCGCGAAGCCGGTGTGCGTAACTTAGAAAAGCAGTTAGGACGGTTGGTCCGCAAATCAGCGGTTAAAATCGTCCATGGCGATCCAGGTCCCATTCGAATTGCCGTTAAAGATTTGGATACCTATTTAGGTAAACCCACGTTTCCAAAAGAAAAACCGTTTATGGGGATGGGGATTGCCACGGGATTGGCTTGGACCGCCATGGGTGGGGCAACCCTCAACGTGGAAGCTACTTTGGTGCATTCCAAGAATCGAGGTTTTAAACTCACTGGACGATTAGGGGATGTGATGCAGGAATCAGCCAACATCGCCTATAGTTATGTGAGCGCCCATCTGAAGGAATACAAAGCTGACCCTAGTTTTTTTGATGAGGCTTTTGTACATCTGCATGTGCCCGAAGGCGCAACCCCAAAGGATGGCCCCAGTGCTGGTATTACTATGGCCACGGCCTTGGTTTCCTTGGCGCGTCATGAAGCCTTGTCCCGTCCCCTGGCTATGACCGGCGAACTCACCCTCACGGGTCAAGTCTTACCGGTAGGCGGTATTCGCGAAAAAGTCATTGCCGCACGCCGTAATAAGGTGATGGAATTGATTTTGCCGGAAGCCAACCGCGGAGACTATGAAGAGCTTCCTGAACATGTTACCCAAGGTGTTAGTGTCCATTTTGTGAGCCACTTTCGTGATGTGGTGAAACGGATTTTTAATCCCAAATAGCGGGCTGAGTTTTTTATCATTTGATGACTGCTGCAACTACCTTTGTTTTGACCTTGATGATGACCTTGCTCATGTGGGGTTCGCCGGCGCAAGTTTGGGCCGCCTGCGATGACCCGCCTGCGAAACGGGTAAATTGGTTACGTTGTGATAAACAAGGGGCTGATTTGCAGGGGGTTGATCTGCGCGAGTCCATTCTTGGGCGTATAGATCTCAGTGGCGCCGATTTGCGGGGAGCCCGTTTAAGTGGTGCGGATCTGGGTCGAGCGCAATTAACAGAAACGGATTTTTCAGAAGCCCGCATGTCCGAGGCGCGACTGGTGGGCGCACGACTTCAGAATGCCAAGTTTGTCAATGCGTCTATGGTGGGGGCCCGTCTAGACCGGGCCTTGTTGAATGGCGCAAATTTTCAACAGGCTAACCTGAGTGAAGCGCGTCTGTATGAAGTTGATCTCAGTGGCGCTATACTCTCCGGGGCCAATTTAGCTAGGACAAATCTCTCCCAATCGGATTTGACCGATACCCAGTTAGATGGGGCAATTTTGGTAGGTAGTGAACTGAGTCGAGGCATTTTAGAGGATGCCAACCTAAAAGGAGCCAATTTACGGGGAGCAAATTTGGAAGGCGCGAATTTGTTAGGGGCTGATTTTTCGGAAGCGGATTTATCGAATGCGGATTTGCGTGACGCACATATCGATAATGCTGATTTTTCCGGCGCAAATTTGAGTAGCACCATTTGGGTTGATCGCAGACGCTGTCGTCCAGGCTCGATTGGAGAATGCCGCTGAAAAGCTGTGGCGTATGCAAAAATAATGAAAAATAATGCGTCGTGTCCGCGCAGTTGGCCGTTAAGTCATTGGACACGACCCTCGGTTGTGATGTTATGGATGCAAACACGATACAGGCTGGGCTTTCATGGGCAGACTATAAGGTATTACTACCTTTAGATAACCAAGTCCAGGTCTTGGTCATAGATACCCAAGAATATGGGTTTCTGCCCCACTTAGTCGGCTCTGTTAAAAGCATAGATGTGTTGGTGAATGAGTCTAACGAAGCCTACTGGCTAGCTGTGTTAGAAACCCTCAAACTACCCAGGATATATCCTATAAAGCAATTAACCAAAGACTACGATCTGGTATTTAGTGATGGCGTGCAGCAGCTGCCTGTTGGCAAAGGTGGAACCGTTTGCCGTTTTTTTAAGCAACGCCGTGTACTGCTGGAAAAAACGCCTTTGTTACGTTACGGTGTCTGGTTTGCTTGGCCTGATTGGCCTAACTTTCGTCTTTTGATTCCTGATAGCCGCCCGGGGATACGAGCGGCAGTCCGTCATGCACCCATCTATGGGCATCCTGCTTTGGGGCATAGGGTGAATCGTTGGTTACCGTCATGGGTAACAACGGCTCGTATTGGGGAGCAGGGTATTATTTTATATCGGGATAGTGAAAAACCTGTTTACCCCAGTTATTGGGAGCGCATTGTTGAAACCCTTAGCGCCCGGCCAGATTTTGATTTTTTAAAGACAGTGCCTGCACAGCGCTGGTTGATAGGTGCGGGAATCCCTGGAAACTCCCATATCGTGATCAACCTGGTGGATGAACAGGGATGCCTACAAGGATCGGTAAAATGTGCCCGTCTCCCGAATCGTTCCGTGTTAGTAGAAGAAAAGCGCTCGGCAACGATTATTAATCTCTTAGGCAGTGATTTAGCCGAGAAACTCAGTATGCCCACGGCAATGATGACCCTCGATAAGTATGTTGTGTCGGCGTATCGCTTACCTTCCAATTGGCTTGCCATGGGCCTACGCTGGCGTTTACTGAGTTCTCGTAATCTGCTTTGGGCAATCACCCATTGGTTAATAAAAGTGGCTTTTAAGACAGCACACCCGCTACCCGTGTTTCAATTTTGGCAAAAGCATGGCTTACCACTTGACCGTTTGCGAGACCAAGACTTCTTTACTGCCTCTCTCAAGGGCGTAGCGGATGAAGCCCTGGTAACTTTGGAAAAATCCAGTTTTCGTGCCTTTTCCGTGCTGGAGCACGGTGAATTGAGTCTGCAAAATGTTCAGATGATAAGCAAGCATGGTCAAGAGTTTCGGATTGTTAACTGGGAGTATGCGGATTTAGATGGAGCGCCGTTGGTGGATCTCTGTTACCTGTTAGCGTCCTGTAAAGCCCCTGCAAAACTAGCTGCCCAGTGCATGGCTGCTTATCTGGATCAGACTGGCTATCCAAGAGCTATGGCTTTACCCCTATGGCTTTCTTATGTGGCGCGACGCTGGCAACGGGAGGGTAATCTGTCGCCTGGGAATAAAAACTTTCACAACGGTGAGGATTTACTCCAGATGACCGCATTAATTCAATCCTATGTGCAGAGGTTGGAGCAGAAAGCGATTTAACTTTGTCATGGTTAGGGCTTGTGCGTAAGTCTTAATGGTACTAACGCCTAAGGGAGCAGGCCCTTGTCAATGAGGCACCTACATGGTTTCCAGGCAACTTCCGTTTCATTCCCCTTACGCCCACGGCTTTATTCGGGCATCGGTTTGCGTACCCTGGTTACGGGTGGCGGACCCTACCTATAATCTTCAGCGCACCTTGCATCTGGCGCAGCAGGCGTCAGCAGTACAGGCGGCAGTAACATTATTTCCTGAATTGGGTATTTCGGCCTACAGTAACGATGATCTGTTTCATCAAGATACCTTGTTGGATGCCAGTGAAGCAGCTATTCGCAACTTACGGGATGAGAGTCAGCGTTTAACGCCTGTGTTAATCGTCGGGGCACCGCTGCGCTTGGAAGGAAAATTGTTCAACTGTGCGGTGGTGATTTACCGAGGTCAGGTGTTGGGTATCGTACCTAAGACCTACTTACCGAACTATCGAGAGTTTTATGAAAAACGCCAATTCACCTCGGGTGGTGTTGTCTTAGGCAAAGACGTGCTGTTTCTCGATCAGCGGGTGCCCTTTGGTACTGATCTGATGTTCGAAGCTAGCAATATCAATCATTTTGCCTTGGCCGTGGAGATCTGCGAGGATGCTTGGGCGCCTATCCCCCCCAGCAGCTATGCGGCATTGGCTGGAGCGACTGTGCTTGCCAATCTATCCGCCAGTAATATCACCATCGGCAAAGGCGAATACCGCCGGGATCTTTGCGCGGCCCAGTCAGGCCGATGTTTGGCGGCGTATCTCTATTCAGCGGCGGGACCTGGGGAGTCCACTACTGATCTGGCTTGGGATGGCCATGCGTTGATCTATGAAAACGATGAACTGCTGGCGGAAGCAGAGCGTTTTGCCAGCCAGGAACAAGTTATTACCGCGGACATCGACCTGGAACGACTTGCCCAAGACCGTCTCCGGGTGACCAGTTTTAACGACACGGTCAGGGAGCATCAGGAGCGTTTACGGGCGCTGCGGCGCATACAATTCGAATTTCAGATACCCGGTGAAGCAATAAAGCTCCTGCGTACCACAGAGCGCTTTCCCTATGTGCCAAACGACCCGGCAAAACGGGATGAACGTTGTTTTGAAGCCTATAACATACAGGTTCATGGCCTTATGAAACGGCTTTCCAGCACGGGCATCGAACGGGTCGTGATCGGGGTTTCCGGCGGTCTCGATTCTACCCACGCCTTGATTGTCGCTTCTAAGACCATGGATCGACTCGGTTTCCCGCGGGAGAATATTTTGGCGTTTACCATGCCGGGTTTTGCCACCAGCGATACAACCCTGAAGAACGCCCATCGGTTAATGAGCGCCTTGGGCGTAACAGCACAGGAAATCGATATCAAACCCTCTTGTCTGCAAATGTTTCGCGATATCGGTCATGGCTTTGCCCAAGGGGAACCCGTTTACGATGTGACCTTTGAAAATGTTCAGGCAGGAGAACGAACCTCGCATCTTTTCCGCCTGGCTAATTTTCACAACGGGTTGGTGTTGGGCACCGGGGATCTCAGTGAGTTGGCGCTAGGCTGGGCCACCTATGGGGTGGGGGATCATATGTCTCACTATAATGTCAATGCGTCAGTCCCCAAGACATTAATTCAACATTTAATCCGTTGGGTTATCGAGACAAACCAATTCGACAACGCGACGAATCTCACTTTGCAATCCATATTAGATACGGAAATTTCACCGGAATTGGTTCCCGCCAGTGCTGGCGATCAGGGGGAAGCACAGCCCGCCCAAAGCACTCAAGAGGTTATAGGACCCTATGAGCTTCAAGACTTCAATGTGTATTACATTACCCGTTACGGTTTTCGTCCCAGTAAGGTGGCTTTTCTGAGCTTTAATGCTTGGCACGATAAAACAGAAGGCTCCTGGCCGGATTCACTACCCGTTGCGCAGCATAATGAATACGATCTCGCTACTATCAAACGGTGGTTAGGTGTATTTCTTTATCGTTTTTTTCAAATCAGCCAGTTTAAACGTTCCTGTGTGCCCAATGGGCCCAAAGTTGGTTCTGGTGGTTCCCTTTCACCCCGGGGTGATTGGCGGGCGCCCAGCGATTCAGAAGCCGCCATCTGGCTGGATGAATTACGCCGGAATGTTCCTAAAAGTTAGGTAAGTCTTTTTAGCGATGTAAATGTAATGTAGCAACCTACCATTCAGCATTACCGGCATTGTCATTGCCACAACAAAGAATACATAACTCAAACTTACTGGACATCATCATATGGCATTAGCGATTACCCTGCATGTGTTGGCCGCCGTTGTCTGGGTTGGCGGAATGTTTTTTGCGTATATGGCCCTGCGTCCAGCGGCTGCCTCGTTAGAAACACCTTTGCGTTTAAACCTTTGGGCACAGGTGTTTACCCGATTTTTTCCTTGGGTATGGATGAGTGTGATTTTGTTGCTGATTAGCGGCTATGGGATTATTTTTGGTTTTTATGCCGGTATGGGAAACATTGGTCTGCACATCCATTTGATGCAGGGCATCGGTATTATAATGATGCTGCTGTTTGGCCATATTTACTTTGGTCCATTTCGGCGTCTTAAACAAGCTGTGACCGCTCAAGATTGGTCAAAGGGTGGGGCCAAACTTAACGAAATTCGTTTACTGATTAGTATTAACCTGGTTCTGGGAATCGTGGTAATCATTATCGGGGCAGGGGGACGCTATTTTTGATATAGGACTTCCGTAGCTCGTTCCAGAGGACGCCGTGAACACTTCCTTGTGGGCTTGACGACGGCCGTCCAGGCCGCCGACACCTCTTT
>CAYRGG010000034.1:0-45831 GCA_964423745.1 uncultured Candidatus Competibacteraceae bacterium
GTGGGTGATAAGCTGCTCAGTATTCGTGAGCAGTCGGGTCCAGACTCAGTATTTTGGTTAGGTTCTGCAAAACACAATAATGAACAAGCCTATCTGGTGCGCAAGTTTGCCGCCATGTGGGGCACTAATAACGTAGACCACCAAGCCCGCATCTGTCATTCCACCACTGTAGCCGGGGTTGCCAATACCTGGGGCTACGGGGCCATGACCAATTCCTATAACGATATACACAATTGCAAAGCCATGCTAATTATCGGCGGCAATCCCGCCGAGGCCCATCCGGTTTCCTTACAGCATATTTTCCGCGCCAAGGAAAAAGGCGCCAAACTCATTGTGGTGGATCCCCGCTTTACCCGCACCGCGGCCCATGCGGATCATTATGTCAAATTGCGTCCCGGTAGCGATGTGGCTTTAATATGGGGCGTGCTTTGGCATGTCTTTGAAAACCAATGGGAAGATAAGGAATTTATCCGTCAGCGTGTCTATGGTATGGAGAAAATTCGCCCCGAAGTGGCCAAGTGGACACCGGACAAGGTGGAGGATGTCACTGGTGTGCCCGAGGCAGACGTCAAACAGATTGCTCAGACCATGGCGGAGAACCGGCCCGGCACCCTGATCTGGTGCATGGGGGGTACTCAGCATACCACCGGTAACAACAATACCCGCGCTTACTGTATTTTACAGTTGGCTTTAGGTAATTTGGGGGTTGAGGGTGGCGGCACTGATATTTTTCGCGGTCACGATAATGTCCAAGGCGCCACCGACCTGGGGGTGTTATCTGATACCTTGCCGGGTTACTACGGTCTCAGTGAGGGTGCTTGGCAGCATTGGGCGAGTATTTGGGATCTGGATTATGAATGGCTGCAATCCCGCTTTGATCCAAAAACCTATGAAGAAGCCGAGGGCGAACAGGTAGCGCCCATGCATACCAAAGGGATTCCCGTGTCCCGTTGGATCGATGGGGTATTGGAAGACAAGGCGCAAATCGCCCAGCGGGATAATCTGCGCGCCATGGTGTTTTGGGGCCATGCTCCTAACAGCCAAACCCGCGGTCCGGAGATGAAAAAAGCCATGGAGAAGGTGGATCTCTTGGTGGTGATAGACCCCTATCCTACGGTCAGTGCAGTAATGCATGACCGCACCGATGGGGCTTATCTATTACCAGCAAGTACGCAGTTTGAAACCTATGGCTCTGCGACGGCGTCTAACCGGTCTATTCAATGGCGCGATCGTGTTATCGAGCCGTTGTTCGAGTCGTTACCCGATCACACTATTGCTTACAAGCTGGCTAAAAAGTTAGGTTTTGCCGAGGAACTCACTAAGAACATCAAAGTCACCAATGACGAGCCGTTGATTGAAGACATCACTCGGGAATTTAATCGCGGCATGTGGACCATCGGTTATACAGGCCAAAGCCCCGAGCGGCTTAAACTGCATCAACAAAACTGGCATACCTTTCACACCACGTCGCTAAAAGGGGAAGGTGGACCCGCTGATGGGGACTTTTATGGGATGCCCTGGCCCTGCTGGGGAACCCCAGAGATGAACCATCCAGGCACGCCCGTGCTCTATGACACCAGCAAGACAGTGGCAGAAGGAGGACTGACCTTCCGGGCCCGCTTCGGTGTGGAGCATGAGGGGGTGAGTTTGTTAGCCGACGAGTCCTATAGTAAAGGCTCTGACATTCAGGATGGCTATCCCGAGTTTACCTCGGATATGCTCAAGAGTTTAGGCTGGTGGGATGAGCTGAGTGTCGAAGAAAAGACCCTGGCGGAAGGTAAAAACTGGAAGACCGACCGTTCTGGGGGCATTCAACGGGTCGCCATTAAACACGGTTGCGCTCCCTTTGGTAACGCCAAGGCGCGGGCCATTGTGTGGACGTTTCCCGATCCGGTGCCCATCCACCGGGAACCGCTATACACCACCCGGCGGGATTTGGTGGAAAAATATCCTACCTACGAGGATCGTCGTTCTTTCTTCCGGCTTCCTGTGCGTTACGAATCCATTCAAGCCAAGGATTATTCCAAAGATTTTCCTTTGATTCACACCAGCGGTCGCTTGGTGGAGTATGAGGGGGGTGGTGACGAAACACGCTCCAACCCGTGGCTTGCCGAGTTGCAACAAAACATGTTTACGGAAATCCATCCCGCGGACGCCAATGATCTTAATATTCAGGACGGTCAAGATATTTGGGTGGAAGGCCCTGAAGGCGGTCGTATTAGGGTTAAGGCCAAATTATCTCGAAGCATAGCCCCCGGCGTAGTGTGGTCGCCATTTCATTTTGGCGGTCATTTCCAAGGCAAGGATTTACGGTCTAAATATCCACAAGGCGCCGACCCCTATGTGCTGGGTGAAGCCTGTAACACGGTGTTTACCTATGGCTATGATTCGGTGACCCAGATGCAGGAAACCAAGTGCTCTCTTTGCAAGATTTACCCAGCCTGAGGAGGATAACCACCCATGGCGCGAATGAAATTTTTGTGCGATGCCGAACGTTGCATCGAATGTAATGCCTGTGTCACAGCCTGTAAAAACGAGCATGAGGTTCCTTGGGGCGTCAATCGCCGTCGGGTCGTCACCCTCAATGACGGCGAACCCGGCGAAAAATCCCTTTCGGCGGCCTGTATGCACTGTTCTGATGCCCCCTGCGCGGCGGTGTGCCCGGTAGACTGTTTTTATACCACCGCTGATGGCATTGTACTGCACGACAAAGATCAATGTATTGGTTGTGGCTATTGCTTCTATGCCTGTCCCTTTGGCGCACCCCAGTACCCGCAAAATTCCGCTTTTGGGGTGCGGGGCAAAATGGACAAATGCACTTTCTGCGCGGGCGGTCCAGAAGAAGACGGCTCCCCGGAGGAGTATGCCAAGTATGGCGCTAACCGGATTGCCGAAGGCAAGCTACCCCTCTGCGCTGAGATGTGTTCCACCAAGGCATTGTTGGCGGGGGATGGGGATATGGTGGCGGATATCTATCGGGAGCGTGTGTTGCAGCGGGGTGGACGACCCCAAACCTGGGGATGGGATAAAGCCTATCCGGCTTGATAGAAAGAAAAGCATAACTAGGGCTTGCTGCATAAAGGCCCTGGTTATACCTAAATCCGAAAAAATCATTTCATGGGAGAGGTTTTAGCGATGAGACGCCAAGCCTGCTTTTTTTGTTTCATGATTGTTTTGTTAATGGGGTGCAGCGAAGCGCCGTCCATTGGGTCCATTCATTTCCATTCACCGGGTAAATACACAGGCAAGGTCGATCCGCTCTTGACCGTTGCGGGTACCCCAAAACACGAAGCGCGGCTGCGAGCGCGCTTTCAACAGATACAAACGGATCGTTGAGTTTAGAGGCTTTGTTGCCAATGAGAACGCAAGATACAGTTGTAAAAAAACGCCGAGGTCGTGGCAAGCGTATCGTCGGCTGGGTGCTTATGGTTTTATTGGGGGTAGGGATGCTTATTCCGGTAGGATTACATCTCTTTAGCAGCCCTGTGGAAGCCCAAGCAGAAAATACCCAAACACCTACCAACGAGAGATCCAATTACTGGCGGGAAGTCCGCCAAGGCACAGCTGGCTATTCAGCAGTCTCCGGTCGAGAGGCCAATGTGTTAATCCAGAACGGTGGCGAGAACTGGCGTGTTTTAAGGTACCCTATCGCTGTGTATACCTCCTGGCTGATCGCTTTTGTGGTATTTATGGCGGGTTTGTTCCATATTATCAATGGTCCGCAAAAATTAGATCACGGACGTTCTGGTCTCACCCTCGAACGCTGGACGTTATTTGAACGGATACTCCATTGGTATGTGGCTATTTTGTTCACTATCCTTGTCATTACCGGGTTGAGTCTTCTTTACGGTCGCCATGTGCTTATCCCCATCTTGGGCAAGGACGTTTTTGCGGCTTACGCCGGGTTTGCCAAGATGACCCATAATTATTTGGGTCCGTTTTTCTCGGTGGGCATGTTGCTGATGATTATCATTTGGGTCAAAGATAATCTTCCCATTAAAGCCGATTTAGAATGGGCGAAAACCGCCGGTGGCATGTGGGGTGAGGGACATCCGCCCGCCGACAAGGCCAACGCAGGCGAAAAGCTCATGTTTTGGCAATTTGCCGTGACTGGCATAGCCTTAATTGTGACTGGTTTTATTCTTAATTTTCCAAATTTTGACCAATCCCGGGAAGTGATGCAGTGGTCACTAGGCATTCATGTGGTTGCTGCTGTCATCACCATTGTGACAACCATAGGGCATATGTACATGGCGCTTTTTGGTGTGGAAGGGGCGTTAGAAGGGATGATCGATGGGCGGGTGGATGCCGCATGGGCTAAACAACATCATAATATCTGGTATGAGAAACAGTTGGAAAAAGGCGTAGTACCTGAACCCACGCCTCAGCCTCAACAGCGCGTGTCTGAAAACCCTCGGGTGGAACCACGATCTACATAGGGAGAAAATGAACCTTCCCAAACTTTCCTCTGCCTGAAGTCAGTAGGCAATGGGTAGCCTTGAGTAGGTTATTTACCCTTGAGTGTAAATCGATAGGGTGGGCTAGGTGATAGTCTTAGAAGCTGTTTTAAAACCTCGCGACATTCGCTGAATCAAGGCGCAGCACCTTCGAGCAGCGCAGTTTACAGGCAAGTAAATGAGCAGCGGAGAAGGTGCTGTAACGCCGAGTCAGCGGATATGAGCAGGTTTAAAAACAGCTTCTTAACCCACCTTTGCTATTATGCAACCATGAGCACTGACAAAAAAATCCAACATTACAGTATCGAGGAGTAGTTTGCTCTTGAGCGGGAAGCCTTCTATTAAATATTATTAAAATCAAATATTTGACTGTTTTTCCTGGGTTATCTACTACTTTTGTATTACGACGAATGCCGGATAGACAGGGTCGGTGAGAAGGTTACACTCGATAGTCATCGTTTATCGACCTATCGAGAGAGCCTTTACTGTGACCCGTATCATCCGCCCCATAACGGCCCATTATTTTAATCCTTCGACGTCTACCCTTAATCAATCTCGTCCATTCGACCCCCAAGCGGTCAAGCAACTACAAGCCATCCTGGATGCGCCTGAAGACACCGCTGAGGCGTCTCACTCTAGTCAAAAACAGTCCGATGCCCCCTCACTCAACCCCTACCATACCCAAGCCTACACCGCGCTTGTCCAAGCCCACCAACAACACGAACAACACCCAGCAAGCCAAGGCGGCCAAGCGGCCCTCGATAGGCTAGCAGAAGGCCGCTTCAGCAAAGCCGACCTCCTGGCTACATTGGCCAAACATGCCGACAACCCCCAAGCCCTAGCAGGTATCTTCGACGCCCTAGGTCCTCAGCACACCCTCGACACCTTCTACCAGGTGGACCACCACGACCGTGATGTCATCGGCCCTTCAGGGTATGCGCCACTACCTGAGCGGGGCAGAGGGCGGTTGTGGGAGGGTAATCTTGTCGAAGCCTTGCATCGTAAAGAACACTTTGAGCAACGTGAAATTTTCGCTGACGCCCTGAGCCAAGCCTTGACGGGGGGCTTGAGCGATGCCTTTATCCAGGATCTAGCCAACACGGCCAGCACCTCCACACAGACCGCCAATCAGCTCAGTCAAATCCTCGCCCGATCCGATGATACGGCATTGATACCCTTAAAACAGGCACTCTTCAACAATCTGATGACATCGGAGAAAGCCTTAAAACTCATCAGTGACAAAGATCCTCAAAAACAGCTCAAGATCACTCACCAACGAGGCTGGGTACGGGCGGCCACGTTGTTACTAGGAGATAACCCAACTGCACACTGGCTTGAACCGATGCAACGCGCTGTCGGTAGTAAGGAGCTGAGCCAGTTTATCGCCACCGCCGTGCATCACACTGTTGATAAAAAGTTAGACGGTTACTCTTATGGTGACGAAAACTACCAACGAGGGCTTGAAAGTCTGCTGAGTGGATTGAGTCAGCTTCAGGGGAAGGAATATACGGAACTTAAAGCCCAGGTCTTCAGCGCAGCTAGTGAAGCCATGGGGGAGACTCATAACCGTAAGGCGCTGACTGAAGGATTGAAGGCGCTGTTTGTGAGTGATCCGAGGGGAATTGCGACGGAAATAAAGCATAATTTAAGTAATTCTATACAAAGCAGTACAGCCTTTTCTTTCTTTTTTAAAGAAACCATCTTTAACAACCCAGATCCTGATAACAAGTTTATAGAAGCGATAGCTTCAATAACAAAGGAACTGTATCAAAATGCAGTAGATAGTTCATTACTTGAATCGGAAAGTGAAGACAGTGCAATGACCCTAGGTTTATTGTTTGGAAGTTTGCGAGCTGCTTTCAATGATGCAAAAGTAGAGAATGCAGCTGATCAGGATGCGGTACGTAACATGGCCAATGCATTAACGGGTTTAGCGACGCTCTTTCCTGGGATCAGCGTCCCGCTTAGCGCCACGAAGGATGCAGTTTTTAATCCTGTTTTTGGTGGTTTATTCAATAGGGATCATCGTGCGCAAGCAGAGAAGATAGATTTAATAGATGACACGTTTAACAAATTGATAGACGCGATGAATGCCGGATTTAATGGATATAGAAAGCAAACAGGCGGCCATACCGGAAACTTTTTCAGCATTGAACGTACCACGATCGAGAGTGATGGCAATAACGTATTAGGAAAAAATTAAGAACATGTATATAACAAAAGTAGGATTTTATTTTATTTTATCAATTGTTCTTGTCTGTTTAGTGGGTTGTCAAAAAAAGGTGACACAAGAAATAGTTGAAGATGAATATGTGAGTATAGTGTATAAGAATTTTGTGATTTACCCGCAGGGTGAACAAGAACGACTATTTAAACATCAGGGGCAAGGTCTATATGGGTTACTAAAAACTATTTTAATGAGTAAGGAGATACCTACTGAAAAAACGTTAAAAGCCTTCTCTCAGTTGTTTGCCGAGGCTTATCGTAACGCGCTAAATGAAAATTTAAGTGAGTCAGAAAACGAAAACCATGCCCAAATCTTGGGTACGATCATAGGCGGACTGATGGGTTTACGGGAGCAGGTTCTTGCAAAACGGAAATCACGCTGGCTTGCTGGGTGGTATGACTACACAGAGATTGATAAACGATGGCTGGCATTACTCACCGATATTGTTTTGCTTCATGCCTCCCATATATTACCAAAAGAAGGTATCAGGATAGCTCATACGGGTGATGTTAATGAGTTTTCAGAATTTATGATACGCAGCCCTTACGCCCAGAACATAGAAAAAGAGGAAGATCTGATCATTAAATTACTTGATAAAATAGTGGACCTTACCATTCCAAAGTTTAATAGATATGCAAAAGCCACGGAACGTTCCTTAGGAAGTGTTTTTGGTATTGCGCGGGTTGTAGCTTGGGATGATATCAAGTCGTTAACAGATTGAATAAGCAGTCTCTAAAGGATGGGGATAAAACGATAAAGCATAACCAACATGGATAAGTTGTTTTATAGGTTGTTATCGCGTGACTACACTATTTAATCACCACTCGTGTCAATTTTTAGTTGCCGGGTCAAAATGATCTGAAAGTTCTGTGCTTGTAACTTAGTTGAAATGTGCAAGTTGCAATCGTATCGCAATAACAGCCATCAGTATCTTCCTGCTAAATCTTGGCACTTTCATTGCTTGTTTTTTACATAAGGCTTTTAACGTAAAACTTATCAGCCATAGAAATCTCTTAAAACCTTCTTCAGATCCATAAAACAAATATAACAGGATGATAAGGTTGGGAAAATCGAGTGCGCGGATAGTGATGAACTATTGCGTTCTTTGGATCATTAAATGAGCATGAAGGGAACTGGCAATGGATCAAAAAAATAGCATTATTAAGGTCTTAGAGGTTGACGGTGAAGAGGGTAGTATTTCGTTGCTAGGACGTTTTAGCCAAGGTCAATGGGGTTACGCCGTCAGTCGTGAAGAGAAAGCGCCGCAACGTATAACCGCCAAGAAAAACCCTAAACCGTCACAACCGGACGTTAAATGGATGCCGTGGGGTCAAGCCATCTCTGATTTAGATCGTCATTCATGGGTGATTCAAGCTCCCCGCGAGCTACACGTTAAATTTCGCCAGCAAGTGCTTGCCTTAGTTCAAGAGCGGCTTTACCAAAAAAAAGGTTGTGACACATCCCAAAAATGGATTCGATTAGCTCGCTGGTTGGATCTTACCGACGTTTGAAGTAGCCAAATGGCGCTGACTATATAAAGTTCTCAGGGCCGCACAAGCAGCGCCATAGCCGTTATCAATATTCACCACCGTTAGACCCGGCGCACAACTTGCCAGAGCGGCACACAAAGCAGTCTCACCACCTGTGGCGATCCCGTAGCCGACGGATGTGGGAATCGCGATAACCAAACCCAGCACGAGACCTGCGATGACGCTAGGCAAAGCCGCATCCATACCCGCCGCCACCAGCACCACAGGCAACGTTTGTAATTCTTCTACCCGCTCCATAAGCCGCCACAAACCGGCAACCCCTACATCTGTGATTTCCTGACAGGCGACGCCATAATAGTAAAGGGTGCGGGCTGCCTCACGGCTGACCGATACATCGGATGTACCTGCAGTGACAACGGCGACCTGTTGAGAACTCTGTGGCGGGGAGACGGCACCATAAAAAGCGGTACAGGAAACTGCTTCGTAATCTACCAATGCACGATGTTGAGCAGGCAAACTATTGAATTGATCGGATCCGAGTCGCGTCAGCAGAAGGGTGAGTTGGCGTTGTTGGGCCTGATTTAAGATGGCTGTTAGTTGGTTGTTGGTCTTATGACTACATAGAATCGCCTCATCAAAACCAAGCCGTGAGCGCCGCTGAAAATCAAGATTAATATCGCTGCTAGTCATCAGTCTGGTCTTTTAAAAAAGCGCTGCCCATGCGATAGGCTTCAAAGGCAAAGGGTTGTTCTATACCGGCTGACCGGCACATGGCTTGTATCATTGCGCTGAGGTCAATTTTGTCAGTGTTTGACAGTGCCTGTAAGCTTTCTTGATCGAGTTCCACAACGACACCGGTTTTGCGCAGCCGACAACGTACCGTTTGTGGGCTCAGCCGTTTGCTGAGATAACGTTCCACCCGATGAATCAGACCGAGGGCATTGGCTTGAATAGGTATTCCCGTTTCGACACGGCTGGAAAGACAGGGCGCAGCGGGTAGCTCGGCTACATCAACGAGACCTAAATAACGCGCCATGTGCCGAATGGTGGTTTTATCGATGTTAGCCTCCACAAAGGGATGGCGGACGCCATGGTTGCTGGCGGCTTGTAGACCCGGTCGGTAGTCTTTGAGATCGTCCAAGTTAGCCCCCGATAAGACCGTCGCTTGAGGATCTTTATGCGCCAGGATAGCTTGATAGAGATTCGTTTTACAGTAAAAACAACGATCCACCGGGTTTGCCAAATAGTGTTGATCGTTAAATTCGCCAGCCTCCAATACCACCAGCCGCCAACCTTTTTGGTCCGCATAGTGACGCACCCGCGTGGTGGCCTCGGTGGGTACCGCCGCAGATACCGCATGGAAAAGGGTTGCTTTAGAACCCACTACCCGGTGAGCGACAAGACTCAAGGTCATGCTGTCCACACCGCCGCTCACCGCGATGGCCAACGGACTCAAATCCCGTAAAACCGTCTCCAAGTCGTCAAGCTTATCGGTTACGTCAGACATCATCATGGCCTTCTTTATAGCGTTGCAAAATCATTTGTGCGGCCTTCTCACGGACATGTTTGCGTACCGCGAAGCCACCTTCGGTTTGCATGACGGAGTGGATGTCGGTTTTGCACGTCACGATGCCCTGGGGGCGCCGGGCGACTTTCACTTGCAGTGATTGGTCAGCGTCGTCAACCGTTTCCAAGCGCCGTTCCAGGACTGCTCGCTGAATAATTTGCCAACGGAGTCCTAATGTGGTGGTCTCGATAAAACAACGACTAATCACCGCGTCGAGAGCTTGCGGCTGTGCAAGCAGTTGAATCTGTGTTGTCAGACGTCCCTGTTTGCCAAAGGCAGCCAGCTGAATAACATCGATAACACCGGCAAATTGCCGTAAATAGGCAAGACCAACCGCTAAATCTTCTGCGGTTTGATCGTCTATTTCAAAGGTGATCACCGCCACCTGGTCCGCGTGATATTGGGTTGCGGTTTCCAGAACCATAACCCGCAACATATTGGGTAAATCGGCAAATTGCTTAGTCCCAAAACCCATACCGGTGCGCCCGAGCACCAGGGGGTCTTTGGAAAAACGCGGCGTAGGGGAAAGGTAGTTTAAAATCGCCGCACCAGTGGGAGTGACCCGCTTACCGTCACGGCCATCGTCGCACACCAAAAAACCTTCTAAAAGCCGTACCGTAGCGGGGGCGGGAACCGGGAGGATGCCATGGGCCGTGCGCACTTGTCCAGAACCTAAGGGCAACAGTGACGTAGACCAGTGGTCAACCTGCAATTGATCGATTAAAAAGGCGCTTGCCACAATATCGGCGATAGAATCCCAGGCACCCACTTCATGGAAATGGACGTCGTCTGCATTAACGCCATGAACTGCGCCCTCGGCCTGGGCCAGAAGGGTAAAAATAGCGATAGCGCCATCTTTAACCCCACTTGGTAGATTTGATGTTTGCAATTGCACCCGTAAATCCCGGAAACAGGTTGCTGAATTTTTATGGGATGGTTGGGAATTACTGACCCGGTACTGGGTTCCTTGTAGACCATGGTCGCGGTGGGATCGAGGTGCTGCCGTTACCGTATCGGGTAGACCTGCAAGGTTTAACAGGCGGGGTAACTCCTGCCCCAGCTCAGGCCAGGCATCTAGGATTGCGGCTACAAACATATCGCCGGTTTTGGATTAGTGTTGGCGGCCCGTTCAGGAGCTACATCCCACCCCATATTGGGTTTAACCACAACGGTTTGGCCTTTTTTTACAAACCCTTGCATACCGCCTAACAAGTCGATACCACGATCAAAAAGCTTGTCGGGTTCGGCATTTTTTAGGGCGACTAGATCGTAGGCAGGAGAAGTAGTGGGTGCGGCATTGAGAATACGGGGAAAATGACTGCCGAGGGATAGGGTGGTGCTCATCCATACGCTGGAACCTAAGGATGATTTTAAGAAGGTTCGGCGTTTCATAGGGGCTTGCCTTTGCAGTTGCCAGAAACATTGTCTATTGTAACGCGCTTGCCAACGCCGAAACAGACAGACAGTTCACTTTTGTTGGCTATAACGATGTAAAAGGTCTAAGGTCTCAAGTAACCGATGTTTATTCCGAAAAACGCTGTGAATACATCCTTGTACGCTTGATGGGGGTATTCTTAACGCCGACATTTTCTTCATAAACACCGATCACTTGAGTCTTATTTCATGGTAAGTAAACGCATATTGTTAAGTTCGGATTTAATCAATAAAACCATAACCCTATGTTCCATATTGCATTGCATGAACCTCGCATAGCCCCCAACACGGGCAACATTATCCGATTGATCGCCAATAATGGCTGTTTTCTGCATTTAGTCGAGCCGATGGGCTTTGATCTGGAAGAAAAGAAATTGCGCCGTGCTGGTTTGGATTATCGTGATCTAGCCAAGGTAAACCGGCACGCCAACTATCAAGCTTTTCTCAAGGAAGTTGCTGGACGGCGCCTATTCGCTTGTACCACTAAAGGCAGTCGTCCCTATGATCAAGCTCGTTTTCAAGCTGGTGATGTGTTGCTGTTTGGCTCGGAAACGGCAGGTTTGCCAGCCGATATATTAGAAAGTTTTTCTCCTAGCCATCGCCTGAGGATTCCTATGCTGAAGACCAGTCGTAGTTTGAATCTATCGAATGCCGTCGCTATTGTGAGTTATGAAGCGTGGCGTCAATTAGGTTTTACAGGTGGAATCTAATAGGACTTACACATGAAAAGGGGCTTGATGATTCGATATACAAATTCTCTCGTGCGCCACTAGCTTGCTTGCCCAACACATACAAACTTTTATTGATTTGGTATAAGCACTTACCACCTATCAATTTCGCATGATGTCATAAAAAGGCGGTAAAGACAGGTCATTTTAAAGACATCGTCTTAGGCGAGGCAGTCCGTGCTTGAACGACGACACTGCACTGCGATAGTGTTTTCTAAAACGCCAGTGGTTGTGGTCGGGCTGGGTGTGAGTTTTTTGTCCAGTGGGCTTGGGCACTGGAGGACCTCGTCGCGACCAATGTGTACACACCAATACAGGGCTAAAGTCATGATCAGAATCAGGTGTTCTAGCCGATCGGCATGGTGTAGCTGGGAGTCGTCGAGGTTGAAGCCGCAACTTTTGAAGTCCGAGAAAGTAGGCTCAATGGCCCACCGAACGCCATAGTCGAGCACCGCTCTTACTGTGTTTTAGAGAATTTATGAGACATAATTTGAAAGCACAATGTTGTTGTCTAAAAAGAATGCTTTTGCTGGGTATGCTAACCACAGCCAATGGGATTAATGCAGAAGAAACCAGTGGCACCTGGAATCTTATTGTCGAAAACGATACATTTACTGATACCGATCGCCATTACACCAGCGGTGTGCAATTGTCTTATCTATCAGGTGAAGACCGATTGCCGCGTTGGCTGCGAATAGCAGCGGATTTGTTACCGGGTATCCACGAACAGGCCGGATTACGTGCTGGTTTTCAACTGGGTCATAGTATTTTTACACCGGACAACACGGAAACGACGGTGTTTTTATCCAACGAACGCCCTTATGCTGGTTGGTTATACGGCGGTGTGGCGGTGGTGGCGGAAAACGATAGAGGTATCGATACTTGGTTACTTAATCTCGGCATTGTCGGTTCTTCAGCGCAAGGCGAGGAAGTGCAAAACGGTGTCCACGAACTGATCGGTTCGCCGGAAGCGGAGGGCTGGGACAATCAAATTGAGAATCAATTTGCCGGTGCATTAATTTACGAACATCGCTGGCGTAATTTATGGCAGTCTGATGCCATTGGGCTCGGTGTTGATTTTAACCCCCACGTCGGTTTTAGCTTAGGCAACATTGGCACTTATGGGAATATTGGCGCGACCTTACGGTTTGGTGATGATCTGGATGTAGATTTTGGTCCGCCGCGGATACGCCCGAGTCTACCCGGCTCTGGCTACTTTGCACCCCGCGATGAGTTTGCCTGGTATGCCTTTATCGGTGTGGATGGACGTGCGGTGGGTTATAATCTATTCCTTGAAGGGGATACTCGTAGAAAGCGTAACGAGATCGATATCAAGCCTCTGGTTGCCGATGCCCAAATCGGGTTGGTGGTCATGTTTCGCAAGGTTCGGTTGGGATATACCTATATTTATCGTACCAAAGAGTTCGCTGGACAAAATCAACCTGATCAGTTTGGGTCATTGTCGCTATCGATTAAATTTTAGTGCTAGATGATTTTATCTTCTGACCGTTTTGAGGTCAGTAACCAAAAAAAGCTCTATCCGTACAAATATGATTGTTTTTTGGATGTTTTAAATCGTCCGTCAAATATTAACGGCTGAGGTGAAACTTAAGATGACGATACCGAAAACAATGCACGCCATGGTATTAGAAGCGCTTAAACAGCCGTTGATCTACAAGGATGTACTCGTCCCACGACCTAATCCAGAACAGGTTTTAATTAAAGTTCATGCCTGTGGCGTATGTAGGACTGATCTTCATATTTTAGACGGCGAATTGACCGACGCTAAATTACCTCTGATTTTAGGGCATGAAATCGTTGGCAGTGTCGTCGACGTTGGCTCCGAGATTAAAAAATTTCGTGTTGGAGACCGGGTGGGTGTGCCTTGGTTGGGCTATACCTGTGGCGTTTGTCGATACTGCCAAGGAGGTCAAGAAAATTTGTGTGATCAGCCTCGCTTTACGGGCTATACCCTGGATGGCGGCTATGCAGAATACACAGTGGCCTATGAAAAATATTGTTTTAAGCTTCCAGAGCACTATGGTGATGCCAATGTTGCGCCGTTGCTTTGTGCTGGATTAATTGGTTACCGGACTTACCGTTTGGCTGGCGAACAGGTAGAGCATTTAGGGATTTACGGATTTGGTGCAGCCGCCCATATCATTGCTCAGGTGGCTGTCTATCAAGGAAAAAAGGTTTACGCATTCACCAAACCGGGGGATGTTCAAGGACAAGATTTTGCACGTCGGCTCGGCGCTGTGTGGGCGGGTGACGCAGGGGAACATCCGCCCGAGACACTAGATGCCGCCATGATCTTTGCGCCTGTTGGCTCCTTGATCGTGGAAGCGTTACGTGCAACGTGCAAAGGTGGCGTAGTGGTTAGCGGCGGCATACATATGAGTGATATTCCGAGTTTTCCGTACCGCCTGCTTTGGGAGGAGCGGATTATCCGTTCGGTTGCCAATTTGACGCGCCGTGATGGTGACGAGTTTCTTGCAATTGCTCCCCAAGTGCCTGTCAAAACCAAAATCAATTTATTTTCTCTGCAACAAGCTAACAAAGCTCTTGGTAGTTTGCGCAAAGGCTACATTGAGGGTGCCGCCGTTTTACAGATGACGTAATAGGCCATACGGTTAACGCTAAATGACCGAGTTACGAAACAGTTTAAAGTTCAATATTTATTTCTAAAACTTTTAACTAATATTAACATCAACAATTAATGCTGCTCATCTAATCCTTTCTTATTGTTAGTTATTAGAATTATTGCTGCTCGTTCCAAAAGTTGCCGTAAATACCTCCTTTTATTAGTTATTAGAATTATTGCTGCTCGTTCCAAAAGTTGCTGTAAATACCTCCTTCGCGAAGGCTTCAAGACGGTCGCCCTGTCCGTCGACGCTGCTTGCAAGAGCAGTGATAATCCTGTTTTTGCATAATTCAACATTATAAATTTTTTATAAAGTTGATAAAAGTATGGCTCAAGGATAAGAAACTTATCCTGTGAAAAAAGAATATTTTCAAATTTATAAATTACACATTTTAACAAATATTTATTAAATCCTTTTGGTTTTATGGGTTTAATATGTTTTTAAAAATAAACATAAATGATTTAAGTTTATCGTTAATTGAGGTACAAATTTTTACAACTTTATTAGTTTTTAAAATTTACAATAACGACTTATCTTTCTATATAAAAATCGATATTAGTTAATTCAATATATTAAAAAAGTTATTAAGATTAAATGCTGATTTTGATATTAAAGTAATTGATATTTATTTAGGAATAGACGGTAGGAACAGAGAGTCTAAAAACCAATGAAAGGAATAGAAGACAGCAAAATGCGTCGTGCGATCCTCGAAGAAGTCGGGTTGGGCATGTCCTCGAAAAGCCAAGATAACACACTAAAACCGATGGTTGCTTATCTTGTTAATGTCTATCCCAAAGTAAGCCATAGCTTCATCCGCCGGGAAATTGCAGCACTTGAAGCGCAGGGATTGCGTGTAGCACGTTTTTCCATTCGTCGGTCAACAGAATTAGTGGATTCGGCTGATCTTGAAGAAGCCAAGACTACTACCGTATTACTGGAAATGGGATTAATTGGTTTGGGGCGTGCAGTGGTCGGCGTGTTTATTAAATACCCTGCAGCTTGGTTTCGTACTCTAAGATTAGTGCTCCGTGTGGGTTATGGCTCCGATAGCGGATTACTAAAACATTTTATTTATTTTGCTGAGGCTTGTGGATTGTCCCAAACACTACTTCAGCTTGGTGTTACGCATTTGCATGCACACTTTGGCACCAATCCGACGGACGTTGCCATGTATGTAAATTCTCTGACGGGTTTGACTTATAGCTTTACTGTTCACGGTCCTGAGGAATTTGATAAGCCAAACACTCTCCGCTTAACCGAAAAAATTCGCCGAGCCCGCTTTGTTTTGGGTATTTCAAATTTTGGTCGCAGCCAACTGTTACGTTGGGTTGAGTATAGCGAGTGGCTTAAGGTTCAGGTAATCCGTTGTGGATTAGATACCCAATTTCTGAATGCCCCCTTAACTACGGTACCGAGGACACCAAGATTGGTATGTATCGGGCGTCTCTGTGAACAAAAAGGTCAACTACTGCTGCTACAAGCTGCAGCTAAAGTGGCTCACGAAGGACGCAGGTTTGAATTGATACTGGTCGGTGATGGTGAACTGCGTGAAACCATCGAGCAACAGATTATTGACCTGCAGTTAGAAAATTACGTGACTGTTACCGGTTGGCAGTCCAACGAACAGGTCCGTGATTGGCTGCAAAGTTCTCGTGCTTTGGTTTTACCAAGCTTTGCAGAAGGATTGCCCGTAGCCATTATGGAGGCGTTAGCAATGGGTCGACCTGTGATCAGCACTTATATTGCGGGTATTCCAGAATTGCTAACCCCAAAATGTGGTTGGATCATACCAGCAGGTTCAGTGGATAAATTGGTCAAAGCGATGACTGAAGTGCTCGATTCCACAACCAAGACATTGACAATAATGGGTCGAGTCGGTCGAGAGCAGGTGCAACAGTCTCATAATGCCAAGATTGAAGCGAGTAAGCTGGCAAAACTATTATAAAGAATCTCAAGGAGTTGAAAACAAATGGAGTTAATAGTCATAGCTTGTTGCTGGATTTTAGTGTCGATCGTGAGTCTACCTATGATGTTTGTTATCTTCGAGTGCTTACTTGGAATGCTAAAATTCACGCCCCATCAATCTCTTTCCGTACAACGTCCTAATATCGGCGTATTGATTCCTGCGCATAACGAGGAACATAAGCTTCTCGCAACACTTAAGGCTCTACATGATCAGCTTCGAGTCGAAGACAGGGTGCTAGTAATCGCCGATAATTGCTCTGACACAACGGTTCAAATCGCTTACCAGGCGGGCGCTGAAGTGCTTGAACGTCATGATCCCCTAAAACGGGGAAAGGGTTATGCATTAGCTGCTGGTATGGCGTGTTTTTCCAAAAATCCACCACCAATAATAATAATTTTAGATGCCGACTGCAGTTTGAGTGATGGTGCTATAGATTACCTGGTCCACCAAGTTCAAACAACCGGTAAGCCTGCTCAGGCGATTTATTTAATGCGTTCCCCTCCAGCAAACAATGCTGTACTTACCGCAGTGTCAAAGTTTGCTTTCCTAGTCAAAAATGAAGCCCGTCCCCGTGGTCTCGCCCGGTTGCGTCAACCTGTGTTACTGACTGGTACCGGCATGGCGTTTCCATGGTCGACTCTAAAAGATGTCAATCTTGCTACAGGCAATATCGTCGAAGATCTTGCCCTGGGTATTGAGCTTGCTATGAACGGACAAGGTCCTTTACTTTGCCCACAAGCACGCGTCGAGAGTGAGTTACCACCGTCCAAACAGGCTGCAGTAACGCAACGTACCCGCTGGGAACATGGTTATTTAAAAACGCTTCTTTACGAGACCCCACGATTGTTAACCAAAGGAGTCCTTAGTTTAAATCCGCAATTATTAGCGATAGGTATTGAGCTTAGCGTACCACCTCTGTCACTGCTTGTAATCCTAGCCATACTAAACGTCGCTATTCAGACAGGAATTGGTCTTATGATAGGTTATTGGGCTCCCGCTTTGATAGCTACTGGTCAGCTTTTATCTATGGGTCTAATTCTATTTTTAGTATGGGTTCGCTTTGGCCGTCAATTGCTGACGTTTAGTGCTTTAATTTCTATTCCACGCTATATTTTATGGAAAATTCCCATCTATTTAAGGTTTATCAATCAACGTGAAACTAACTGGATCAGAACAGAACGTCAAATTAAAAAACCCTCTCACTATGCTCAGGAAGGCGTTGCTCTGGAGGTTCCCCAGCAGTTAAGTAATGGTCCCAGAAAACTTATCAAGGAATCGAGATATGAGCATCATTATAGTTGTGCTCACGATGAGCCGGTGGGTCATGCCGTTGAGGAAACCTATTTTCTAGATTCGCTAGGGGAGCATTAGAAATCAAGATTGAAGATGGAGATGAATTTTCTTACTCAAGACATCTAGATCGAGAAAATAATAGTATGGTCTATTATATCATCAACTATCTATGACTATTTGAATTAGATATTAGTAAAATCAGTATGTTGGAAAAAATATTGCTAATTTTAGAATGACAAAGCAAACACTTAAGGAATTAAACACAACTCAGTTTGGAAACTTAAATTTCATTTAATTTGATTTTCAGCAGTAAATAATTGATTTTTGTATGTTGAAAATAGTTCGAAGTACTAATATCAGTAAAATGACAAGTTGAATAATTAAGTTTGTGAACTAATAGTTAACCATTTGAAGGTGCTAAGGGAAAGCAGTCAAAATGATATTGTTCAAGCACATCACATAAACCACTAGCTTCTATTTCTGTAAACCCTTTAAAAAGAGCTCGATAAAGAACTTTACCGTCTTGAGTTTTGGGTAAGATAATAGCTTGTCCAGAAGACAATATCCCCAAACTAGTTTGCACAACCTCCGAAACCCGCTGCTTAGCCCCATCAATATGAGAAAACGCACCTACCTGTACTTTCCAATCGACTTCATCCGCATTTGAACTACCTTGATCCAAAACCGAGGTTTGCTTGGGATCGAAGGATACCAGGGTTAGACTAGCTGCTTGTGTGGGCACCATTACAGCGGGTGATGTCGGCTTTGCAATAAGCGTAATCATGGGTAATTCTACTGGAGGTGTTGACTCATTAGCCGCGAGTTGAGTAAAACCTTGATCCAAAACAACATGCATATGGGCGTCTCGCCCTTTGGCTGTATCGCCTCCAAAAATCACACCAACAAGATGTTTGCCATCCCGTTTAACAGAAGTAACCAAATTGTAACCTGATGCCCGGATATAACCGGTTTTAATGCCATCGGCGCCGGCATAGGTGGCCAACAAGTGGTTATGACTCCTATGGGTTTTTTTGCCAAAACGAAAAGATGTTTTCGAAAAATAATGATAATACTCAGGAAAATCCTTTTGCAGTGCCCTAGCCAATAAATACATATCCCAAGCAGTGGTAATCTGACGTGAATCCGGTAAGCCAGATGCATTGCGAAAGGTGGTTTTTTGCATTCCTAAGTGTCGGGCAGTTTGCGTCATCATACGAGCAAACTGAGATTCTGTTTTGCCCAAAGCCTCAGCAACAACAGTGGCTGCGTCATTTGCTGAGCGGGTTACTAAAGCCAGAATGATCTGTTCCACGGTAATAGTGCTACCCGCTCGCAAACCCAGTTTAGAAGGTGGACGCGCTGCTGCGCGTTTAGATACTTTGAGAGGTTGTTGAAGAGAAAGTCTTCGTTGTTTGATAGCATCGAATACAAGATACAACGTCATCATTTTTGTAAGAGATGCGGGATGTCTTGGCTGATTGGCATTGTGTTCAATAAGAATTGTATCGGTGGCTGCATCTACCACCAGAGCTGCCTGGGGGGCTGCCCAAGCGGGCCAAAATAGGCCAGCGATGACGACTACTAAAAAAACGCTGATAGCGCGGTTTTGAGTATAAGCTGGAACCATCACTATTTCCCTTTCCCTAAACCAATTTATTTTTACTTTCTGTTCAAACTCTATATATAGAATTCGACACGATAAACCACAACAGCACGCCAGATATTTATAAACCGAGCTATTTAAATCGTATTTATAACTCTACTTATCTTTTTAAGTTAATACCAAAATTATAGGGTCAAAAAAAACGTAGTTAAATGTTAGCTAAAGTTTGAGTTCTATTGGTTGTCAACTCAATGATATTGAAGTGCTGGTGGATATGCCAAAAAATCACGCAATCCACATGCCTTATTTTGAATTTGAATTCATAGCTGTACGCGATTTAAAGGCAACGGTATTGCCAGCGGTCTGTGCTGTTGGCGCATCGTCTTTAAGGTTTGGGCAATTAAAAAGGCCAATTCAAGGCTTTGCGAGGCGTTGAGGCGTGGGTCACAGTGCGTATGGTAGCGATCCGGTAGAGCCTGCTCGGTAATCGCTTGAGCGCCACCAATACATTCGGTCACGTCCTGTCCTGTCATCTCAAAGTGGACACCGCCCGGATAACTGCCTTCCGCCTGGTGAATTTCAAAAAAGTGTCGTACTTCCTTAAGAATCCGTTGAAAAGGTCGCGTCTTATAGCCATTAGAGGATTTGATGGTGTTGCCGTGCATAGGATCGCACGACCAAACCACTTTGCGACCCTCTCGTTGAACAGCCTGAATCAACGGGGGGAGGACTTTTGTCACGTTATCAACCCCCATCCGGCAAATAATGGTCAAGCGTCCCGGTTCATTGTGAGGATTAAGTATATCTATAAGTTTCAACAAGCTATCCTTGTCTATGGTTGGACCCGCTTTAACCCCCACCGGGTTAGCGATACCGCGTAAAAACTCCACATGAGCCCCATCGGCTTGGCGAGTACGCTCACCCACCCAAAGCAAGTGTGCAGAGGTATCATACCAGTCTCCAGTCAAACTATCCGTGCGTGTAAGCGCTTGTTCATAACCCAACAGCAGCGCTTCATGGGAGGTAAACAGTTGCGTTTCGCGAATTTGGGGTACGCTTTCGGCATTAAGTCCGCAGGCTTCCATAAAATCCAATGTCTCAGTAATACGGTTGGCAAGATCGTGATAACGTTCGCCTTGGGGGCTAGTTGCGACAAAATCCATATTCCACCGGTGTACTTGATGGAGATCCGCATAGCCGCCTTGGGTCAGCGCCCGTAATAAATTCAAGGTGGCTGCCGCCTGGGCATAGGCGCTTAGTTGGCGATCAGGATCGGGTTGGCGGGCCTGGTGGGTAAAGTCCATGGCATTGACGATGTCGCCGCGATAAATAGGCAGTTCCAGCTCGTCCTGAACTTCAGTGGGTGCGCTACGGGGTTTCGCAAATTGCCCAGCTAAGCGACCCACCTTGATGACCGGACACGCTGCGCCAAAGGTGAGTATAACCGCCATCTGCAAAAGTACGCGTAAGGTGTCACGGATATTGGCTGTATTAAATTCCGCAAAACTTTCTGCGCAATCTCCCCCTTGCAGAAGAAAAGCCCGCCCTTCCGCCGCCTCACCTAACTGGCTTCGCAGGGTACGCGCTTCGCCCGCGAACACTAAGGGTGGCAAAGTAGCCAAACGTTTCTCAACGGTCTGTAACGCTGTTTCGTCAGCATAAGTGGGTAACTGGACGACAGTGTGTTGTCGCCAAGAAGCGGGTGTCCAAGGGCTAGCCATCGATGAGTCTCCTAATTAATTTACTGGAGTCGGTCTATCTTTACTAAGATTCGTCGGTTAGTCTGATCTATGCGCTGGGTAGAGCGTACTATGGCTTGGTCGTTGCGTTGGTTCTGAACGTCTAGTTTGCTCACCTCAAGCCATTCGCCGAGTCGCCCGGTGACGGTTGTCGCTACCTGTTGTTTGGTGATGCGACCACCGGCCTGCGCACTCTCCTGGGCTCGGTGTGGAGCAATTTCCAAGGTTACCCAGTCCCCATGGACTTGAGGTCGCACATAAAAACCGCTGGTAACGGGTTTAGACCCTATAGCATAATTGTTGGAATAGTGGCCATTGGAATTTGAGTAAACAGGGTTATCTATAGCAACCTGTTCGGCATAGGGTATTGTCTCGCCCACTTGCAAGAATGCTTCGCTGCCGTTCAAAACCTGGATCTGCTGATGTAGATTGTCGCCACGCTGAGCGGTGCGTTTTTCCAACTCGACATCAACTCTTTGCTGTTTATTATCGATGACCGACGGGTCGCTGCCAAGGGATACATTCTTTGAAACGCTGACTGTTTGTTGTTGGTCTTGGTCTTCATAAATCTGCTGAACACTAATGAGAAGACGCTGCCGGGGGGTGTCTAGTTGCTTTAGCAAAGTTCGGATTTGGGTAAGTCGATCCGGTGTTGTGCGCAGGATTAACTGATTATTTCGTCCTGTCACGACGCCCGTATCACCCACCAACGGTTCAATCAGTGGAATAAGTGTTTCTGCAGGTTGATGATTGAGGGTGATGACTTCAAGGGTTTCCGTTTCTGCGAGGGCGCTTACAACGCCTCCAAAATACATCGCTAGGCTAATAAGGATAAGGGTAACAAATCGCAAGCTTAGGTACTCCAAAAAGACTATAGGTTTTTTCTGTGCTCAGAAACACACGATACTTTGACGTATTCTCTTGGATTTATCCTGTATTGCGTAGGCCAGCAGCAAGGGTGTTGATGGAGCGCAGCAATGGATCTAACCAAGGACTTTCCTGGGTCTCGTCTCGCGCTGTTTGGCGATAGCGTTTAAGCAACGTAACCTGGATATAGTTAATAGGATCAAGATAAGGATTGCGTCGCTCTAGTGACAAAACCAAGGCAGGATTATCTTCCAGCAAATGCTCCAGATTTGTAATGGACAGGATTTGCTCACAGGTATTGTTATATTCTTTAAAAAATAGTTGATAAATGTTTTCCTCAACCTGAGAATCGAGACAAAGCCTTGCGTACTCTTTGGCTATCGTGGGTTCGGATTTATAAAGCGACATTTGCGTATTGCTCAATAAAGATTGAAAAAATGGCCACTCGCGGTACATACGTTGCAAAACCGCTAATTTTTCCGGATCATTTTGACGCCACGCCTGTAAGGCACTGCCAATGCCATACCAACCAGAAAGGGTATGGCGTGACTGTCCCCATCCGAACATCCAGGGTATCGCTCTGACAGAATAGCGCGATCGATCTGATTTACTTCGGTGAGTGGGTCGCGAACCAAGATTCAGCAAGCCGATTTCGTTGACAGGGGTGACTTCGTAGAAGTAATCGTTAAAACCTTCCGTATAATCAGTCAATTGCCGGTAAATGGTTTCCCCGTGCTTGGCCAACGCCTGCATGGTCTCGAGAAAGGGCGGTGGGTCTTGAGGGACCGGTTGGATCAAGCTGACACTGGCCTTCAGCAAGCCGGTAATACCCAGAGTGAGTTCATAGATGGCGGTTTCCACGTTGCTGTATTTGAAGGACAACACCTCGCCCTGTTCGGTGATTTTGATGGCCCCTTGAACCGTACCCGGTGGTTGCGCCAGAATGGCCTCATGGGTGGGTCCACCGCCCCGGCCCACAGTGCCGCCGCGACCATGGAATAGGCGACATTGGATATCCTGTTGCTGCGCGATGGCGACTATTTTCTTTTGCGCCTGATACAAGTTCCAGCCAGAGGCCAAGACACCTCCGTCCTTGGTGGAATCCGAGTAACCCAACATAACTTCCTGGGTATTACCGGAAGCATTGAGTAATGCGCGATAAGCCGGTTGCTCCAGCAATTGCGCCATAACCGTCTCGATGTGGGCCAGATCTTCGATGGTTTCAAACAAGGGTGCGATGTGGATATCACAGTGCCATTGGCCATCACGGGTGCGTCCTGCCAGACCGGCAAAACTGGCTAAGAACATAACCTCTAAAACATGGCTAGCCCGATGGGTCATGGAAATAATATAGCTGCCAAAGATACGGGGACTGATTTCTTGGCTGAGGTTGGCCATGACTTGAAAGACGGCGAGACTTTCCTGGGTCGCGGGACTCCATTGAGTACAATAAAGCAGCGGTGTACCCGGGTGGGATAGCAGCTCATCCAGCAATGCAAGCCGTTGTTCTTCCGAGAGGCTCCCGTAGTCAGGTAGGTTAGGCGCGTTGGCCAATATTTCCGTCACAGCTTCTGTATGACGTCCCGATTCCTGGCGAATGTCGAGACTCGCCAAATAAAATCCAAAACCTTCGGCGAGGCGAATCAAATCCTTCAATTCCGCCTCGGCGATATTGCCATCACCATGGCCTAGGAGGGAATCCCGGATGAGATAAAGATCTTCCAAAAACGCTTGTTCAGACGAATAACCTGAAAAAGGTTGCACCTTGGGAGTGCCGTCAAGGCGACCTTGAACCGTGCGCAAATTAGCGGTTAGCCGGTGATACATGAGGTAAAGTTTGCGCCGATAAGGTTCCTGGGCATAATGCCGTCCCGGCGTTTGTTGAAACACGCTTCGACAAAATTCAGGATCAGCGTCAAGACTTGCGCTAAAGGCGGGTGACGGCGTGACTAACGAGCTGGAATAGGTTAACAATTGACCTAAGTTTTCTACCCGGCGCAGGTATTCTTGCAGGATCTCTCGGCACTGTAAGCGGGCAGCCAGGATGGTGGTTTCCGGTTTGACATTAGGATTACCATCCCGGTCACCCCCAATCCAAGAACCAAAGCGCAGAAAACTGGGCACTTGAATCGCCGTTTTGCCCCCTTCAGCCTGGTAGACGGTATCGATAGCTCGTTCCAAATTACGATAGAGGGTAGGGACTGCTTGGAAAATCGAGGCCCGGAAATAGTATAGACCAAGCCGAATTTCATCGCGGACGCGGGGTTTGTTAACGCGCACTTCATCGGTTTTCCAAAGCACCTGGATTTGGCTGCGCAGTTGATCCACCACTTCCCCTTGCTGATATTTATTCAGATGAGCGTTACTTAAGTATTCGCCGGTAACGAAAAGTCGCCGCAAGGCGCCCATGATGACCCGTCTTTTGGCTTCTGTTGGATGTGCCGTAAAAACAGGGGTAAAACAGAGGTTATCGAATAGGGTCTGCAATTGCGCCGCACTGATGCCTGCTTCGTGAAAACTCCTTAAGGTATCGTCAAACGAGCCCCGCCAGAGAGGTTTACCCCGGCTGACTTGGGCGCGGCGCGCCTGATGTTTTGATTCTTCTTCAGCGATATTAGCCAAACTAAAATAAATGTTAAAGGCCCGTAAGACATGGGTAGCAGTCTCCGGGTTAAGGGCTTCGATGAGACGCATTAACTGTTCGCGTTTATGGGAAGGTGATGAGATTTTTTCCTGGCGCAAGGCAATAAAACCCTTGCGCAACGTCTCCACGGCTTCCAATACCTTACCCCCTTCCTGATCCCGCAGGACTTCGCCAAGCAGTTGACCAAACAATTTCACTCGACTGCGCAACCCTTTATCAAAGGTTGCAACTAATTCGTTGCCCATAGAATACCTATCGCTCTATATGATGTATGAGTAAGTAAGAGATGTTTTTCGCAAAGCTTGCATCTTTGCAAATTATCTTAGCAATCTACTAAGGTCATAAAAACGATCGTCTGAAAAGCAAAAATTTTGCATCTAGCTCTCGCAAACCCCCTAGGCAGAGATTACTGTTAGACTTTACCATGATGATTCGTCATAGTTATGACAACCAACAACAGGCCGCAGGCGTTGCCTCGGCGCATCCCTTGTTCACGCACCAGCAAGGACTAAATTTTTATGTCAGTTCCTACCACATTGCCCGCATGGCAAACGTTGCAAGCCCATTACACCCATATCGCAGACATGCCTATGCGCGATTTATTCGCGACAGATAACCGTCGATTTGCCCGGTTTTCTAGAAGGTTTAGTGACGATATCTTGGTGGATTTTTCCAAAAATCGCATCACTGAAGAGACCCTCAACCTGCTGGTTGAGTTGGCCCAGCAAGCGGATGTGCCCGCTTGGATTCAGCGCATGTTCAATGGGGAACCTATTAATCATACGGAGCATCGAGCTGTTTTGCATGTGGCGTTACGTAACCGCAGCGGTAGGCCGATCCATGTGGATGGCGAGGATGTGATGCCCGCCGTCAACCACGTATTGGATAAGATGCGCCATTTCTCCGAGCAGGTGCGCAGTGGTGGTTGGGTAGGCTACACTAAAAAGCGCATTCGCACTGTCGTGAACATCGGTATCGGGGGTTCTGATTTGGGTCCTAAGATGGTGTGTGAGGCGTTGATGCCCTATGCAGATGCAAATCTGCACATGCACTTTGTGTCTAACGTGGATGGTTCCCATATTAGCCATGTATTGGCCCAGTGTGACCCGGAAACCACCCTGTTTATCATCGCTTCGAAAACCTTCACCACTCAGGAAACCATGACCAATGCCCATACGGCGCGAGCCTGGTTGGTAGCGGCCCTGCAAGATGAAGCCGCCATCGCTAGCCACTTTGTGGCGGTGTCCACCAACACGGAAAAGGTGCGGGCTTTCGGCATCGATACGACGAATATGTTCGAGTTCTGGGACTGGGTAGGTGGCCGCTATTCTTTATGGTCAGCCATTGGATTACCTATTGCCGTATATGTGGGTATGGAGCATTTCACAGCGCTTTTGGAAGGCGCCCATAAGATGGACGAACATGTCCGCACTACACCTCTGGAAGATAATTTACCGGTCATTCTTGCACTGTTGGGCATTTGGTACGCTAACTTTTTTAAGATCGAAAGCTACGCCATGTTGATTTATGATGAGCATCTGCGCTCTTTACCCAGTTATTTGCAACAGCTGGATATGGAGAGCAACGGTAAACGCGTGGATCGGCAGGGGCAGTTGGTGGCCCATGACACTGGTCCTATCCTTTGGGGGGGATTAGGTAATAACGGGCAACACGCTTTTTATCAGTTATTACATCAGGGTACTCGTCTCGTACCCGCGGATTTTTTGGCGCCCGTCAACACTCACGATCCCATCGGGGATCATCACGCTATTTTGTTAGCCAATTGTTTTGCCCAAGCAGAAGCGTTGATGATGGGAAAAACAGAGCAACAGGCGCGTACAGAACTAGAGGCTCAAGGTAAAACAGGCGAAGCGCTCGATAAATTGCTCCCGAATAAAATTTTTCCGGGTAATCGGCCCAGTAATACCATTTTGTATCGTCGTTTAACGCCTACCACCTTGGGCAGTTTGATCGCTCTTTATGAACACAAGGTTTTTGTACAAGGCGTGATTTGGAATATTAACTCCTTTGACCAATGGGGAGTAGAATTGGGTAAGCAATTGGCGAATGCTATTTTGCCTGAATTAAAAGGCGATAAACCGGCCGGTGAACATGATGTATCGACGCTGGGATTGTTGGATTTCTATCGAGAAAAAGAATAAAGCGCCGTCTTTGTTTGCTAGCAGAGGAGATTAAGCCGTGAGTCATGCCGACGATCTAAAACAATTTTTGGATGCGGTTTTTAAGGTAGAGCGGGGCAAACCAGTTCGCCGAGGTACCAGTCGGGCCTTACCGTTTGTCACTATTTCCCGCGAGGCTGGCGCTGGTGGACGCACCCTTGCCCACACACTGGTAAAAATGATGGAGTCAGAGGGAGAAACAGGGCTTTTTCGGGGTTGGCAAGTATTAGATCGAACCCTGTGTGAAATCCTTCTTCAAGATGCTGATTTGGATGTGTCCATGCGTTCTTTGCTGGCGGAAGAGTACCGGTCTCAGATTCAGGAGTTTGTGTTGGGGTTATTCGGGCAAAGATCCGATCAGTATCTGGTGATGAAAAAGATGTTTGAAGCGATTCGTTCTTTTGCCACAGTGGGAAAAGTCATTATTGTGGGTCGCGGTGGGTCTCAGGTAGCGCGCAAGCTTGAAATGGGTGTGCATATTCGGCTTGTGGCACCGGAGGCATCCCGTATTCAGCGTATGCAACAGGTATTAAATCAAAACCCAGAAGAGACAAAGCGTATTGTGCAGAAACAAGATCAAGATAGAGCGCGGTTGCTAAAGTCCCATTTTCGCGCTGATATTGCTGACCCGCTGCTATACGATGTGGTTTGCAATACCGGCACGGTTTCCTTTGAGGCGATAGGGGAGTCCATCATTAGCCTAATCAAACATCGCGTTAAGGAGCATCCAGCAACACGTAATCGTTAGGGGCGTGAAGAGGGTCTGAATACGCTTGGATGCGATAAGTAGTCTAGATCGCGGCATTACTCTATCACAGTAACTAACTGCTAAATTCAATGCTTTGCGAATTTGTAAGATAAAGTTTTAACCAAGGCTTTTTATACGGAGGGAACAGAGCGTGCCCGAGCAAGAGGCCTTTTTGACACAACCATTCTCTATTAGTCGTTTACCACGCATCGAGTTTGGTCCAGGCAGCTTAGCGAGAATACCTGATCTGGTTAAACCTTATGGTAACCGGATATTGCTGGTGACAGGGGCAAATTCTCTGCAGTCCTCACCTCACTGGCAACCTCTGTTGCAAACATTAGATGAACATAAAATTGCATATGAACATATGGTTGTGGGAGACGAACCGTCGCCTGCATTAGTGGACGATATGGTCCGCCGTTTCCACAATGCCAGCATAGCCGTTGTCGTTGGCATAGGTGGGGGCAGTGTCTTGGATGCCGCCAAGGCGCTAGCCGGATTACTCATTAGTGGCGATTCTGTGATGGCATACTTGGAAGGTGTTGGCGAGCAAAAGACCTATCAAGGCCCGAGCGTTCCTCTTATAGCAGTGCCTACCACCGCGGGTACAGGTAGCGAAGCCACTAAGAACGCCGTTCTTACCCTGCGCGGTAAGCAAGGTTTCAAAAAATCATTTCGTCATGAACTTTTAGTTCCTGACTATGCGTTGGTTGATCCAGACCTGTTATCCACCTGTCCGCCTCGACAAATTGCTGCCAACGCCATGGATGCTTTCACGCAACTTTTGGAATCCTATGTATCGATTCGGGCTAATCCATTCACGAATGCGTTGGCGGAGAGCGGGTTAAAGTCTGTTGTCAAAGGTTTGTTTGCTTGCTACGAGGGTAAAGGAGATGCAGAGTTGGGGCGTGCCCATTTGGCCTATGCTGCTCTCATATCGGGGGTTTGTTTAGCGCAAACAGGGCTCGGTTCTGTGCATGGACTCGCTTCGCCCCTCGGCGCCTTTTTTCCTATTCCCCACGGTATTGTTTGTGGCACCCTAGTGGCAGCAGCGACCCGAGCGAATATCGATGCATTGCGAGAAAGAATGCCCGAGAGTCCAGCTCGCCGTAAATACGCACATGTCGGTAATCTTTTAAGTGGCCGATTACACAATAACCCGCGTAATGCTCGGGAAGCACTAGTCCTTATTCTCTCCGAATGGACCGAGCGTCTGCAGTTACCGTGTTTGGGAGAGTATGGTGTGCAGGCAAGTGATTTACAGCATGTTATCGCTCATTGTCGTGGTGGCAGTATGAAAACAAATCCCATCACATTGACAGATCAGGAAATAGAAACGATCTTGAATCAACGGCTTTAAAACGGCTTAAATAAAGAATAATTTGTTGCCCTCTCGGGTAGAAATTTATCTATTCTCGTAGGTTACGTCATCGTTTTGTTCAAAGGATATGACTTTAACTTTTTTATTGTTTTCCCATAGGCCCGTGTACGATTTCCCATTACGAGAATAGTATCTACCTTCCCCATGTTTGCGTCCGTTTTGCCACTCGCCCTCGTAACGGTCGCCATTTTTATAGTAGTAAGTTCCTCGGCCATGGGGTTCGTTGTCTTTAAATTCACCCTCATATCTTTCGCCACGGGCAGCATAATAATGGGTTCCTGTACCGCTTTTTATGCCGTCTTTCCAGGTGCCTTCATAATGATTACCACTGTTATAGTAATAGGTGCCTGTTCCATTTATCTTGCCATCCTCAAATTCTCCCACATATCTTTCACCGTTTTCGTAATAATAAGTTCCTCGGTTATAGATATTGCTATTTTTCCATTCGCCAGTAAATTTATCGCCGTTTTTAAATAGATAGGTACCGGAACCATTGGTGCAATTGCCTTGAATACAACCGAAATTTGGCACAGAACCCTCATTAGTTTCCATCTCTGGTGCGGCTTCTTGATCAGATGATGGGGCTTGAGCTGAGGCTTGAGTCTCTGCTGGCGGTAAAGTGTTTAAAATTGCTGTTACATTTTCATCATTGCCGCTTACCAATTCAATTTGCTTGCGCCATTCCTCATAGCCTTCTTTTTCGATACTGATATTATAAGTGCCTGGTGGCAGTGCTATCTTTTGCCCTGGGGATCCATAGTCTTTGCCATCGATCCAAACTTGCGCATTAGGCTCGTTGGTCTCAATGGTCAAAAAAGTCCGTTGTGATGCTGTTGTTTGTGCTTGCTCACGTCTTAAGCGCTCGCGTTTAAGACGTGCTGCGAGTCCATAACGAGGATGATCCCCAAATAAAACCAGGAACTGGTCAAAATCGGCAATATCTTGACTATCTTTGATGGCATTCCAAAAGGCTTCTGCTTCTGTTTCACCGATAGTCGGTAATGGAGGGGCAGTAGGACCATCCTGCGGATTGTTGAAGGGAGAATCCAAAGATCCAGTTGCGTTTTCAGTCTGCAAGGTCGCTAAGCGACGTCGCAGAAAATCTAAACGAGGAAATTCTGGATTAACTTGGAGCAATCGATCCAAGTAGGCTCTAGTTTCTTGAAGCATACCCCTTTCAAGGGACTGCTCAGCCCAATTGGCATATCTTTCAGCCATGTTTTCGAGACCTGCTATGGCTTTTATATTGCCGGGATCTAAATCTAGCACCTTATTATAGCAGGCTAATGCGTTACCCCCCTCGCCAGTAGTTAAGCGATTAGCCTCGAAATGATTCGCGCATTCCTCGAGCAGGTTCGTAATCTGGGATTGCGTTTCTAATTGAGCGTTTACTTCATCTTGTAGCGCCGATAGTTCTTGATGGTCTGGTATGATTTTAAGACCTTCCTCGAGCCTGTCTAAACTGGCTGCAAGTTGTTGTTGTTGCTGGAGTTGGCGTGCTTGCTCAAGCAGTCGTTGAACCTGCTCAAGGCGTTGCTCGCTGGCGGCAGCTAACTTTTCCTGCTCTATTTCCGCCTGTAAGGCTAATAAACCAGCATGGTTAGGCACTAACTGCAAACCTTCGGCAATATGATTTTCGCTAGCGATTAAATCATTATTACCCTTGCTTTGCTGAGCTTGACTTAGCAATCGATCAGCTTTTTGCTGGCGTTCTTGTTGAGATTGCCGACGCTCACTTTGCTGTTGTTGTTGTAAAACTTGTGTGCGCAGATTGAGCAGACCAGGATGCTGTGAGACTATTCTCAAACCTTCCTCGATATCCATAAGGGCTGCTTCGAAATTCCCTTGTTGGCGGTATCGCTGGGCCCGTGCCAGTAATCGCTCAGCTTCCTGGTTACGTGCGTTTACCTCTGTTAATTGTTGTTTAAGCTGATCACGAACACGCTCCCGTAGGGCTAATAGGTCTTTGTCTTCAGGGTGGGCGTTAATCCCCTGAGCAATGGTTTTTAGGCTCTCATCGAGTGCGCCACTGTCGTAATACTGGCGGGCTTGTTTTAAGAAAAAAGAAGCGTCGGGCAGGGCTTTCTGGTCAAGATTAGGCTGTTTTTCAGAGACAGTTTCTTGCGGAGTAACAGTTTCCTTTAGCTTTGCCAGCCAGACCGGTGGTGCAAAAAAATAAACGCTTGCCACCATCAAAGCCATTGCAAGCGCAATAGATGCCGCAATAATTGGGTATCTACGCCGTTGCTTAGAGGCAGAGGCAGGTTTTGTCTCAGCAAATTTTGCTGTCGGTAAAAGGGTTGTTTCAGTTACCGTCGGTGTCAAAAGGTGCTGCAATTTCAGTTCTCGTAGATCCTTCAAAAACTGTTCAGCACTCGAGAATCTGTCTTCCGGATCTTTTGCTAAAAGTCGGTTTAAAAGGGGCTGGAAAACCACAATGTTAGCGGGAAGATTCGGTATCGGTTCCGTAACGTGTTTAAATGCTAGGGCAAAACTGTCCTCTGAGCTATAAGGTAGTTCGCCCGTCAGCATTTCGTATAACAAAACCCCTAGGCTGTACAAGTCAGAACGGCCATCAACGGGTTGCCCTTTTATTTGTTCAGGGCTCATATATCTTGGGGTGCCAAAATACATCCCGGACATGGTCATGATGGTATTGCCACCTATCGCTTTTGCAATACCAAAATCCGACAAGACAGGGTCTCCATTCTCGTGAAATAAAATGTTCTGGGGTTTAATATCACGATGAACGATACCTCGCCTATGGGCATACCCGAGCGCGCCTGCCACGGTTTTTACAATTTGTAAGGTATCTTCTAAAGATAGGCCAGCTTGAATACGTTCTCTTAATGTGCCGCCTGGAAGATATTCCATAGCCAAGTAATACACATCTTCATCGATACCAATGTCAAAGACGGTAATGATTCTAGGATCCGTCAGTTTGGCGATGAGCTGACCTTCCCGCAAAAAACGTTTGGTAAAGTCAGGATCTCCTTTCAAATTTGAAGCAATAACTTTTAATGCAACATGGCGTTGCAGCGATTTTTGCATCGCCAAATATACGGCTGCCATGCCCCCGCGGCCGATTTGACGTTCGATGACATAACCGGACACCTGTATGGCGGTAATGGATGTGTCAGAGACTATCGAGGGTGGCGGGTGTTGCATAGTGAAATTGCTGGCAAAGCTTTAAATAGCGCTTGTAGGGAGTAAGGCTCAATTTTAGGGCAATGGGGGTAGGTCATGCAAAGTTATTCGCAATTCCGCTGGTTATTTATAAAAATATAAATTTCTTGCTGAACCTTATATCACCTCAAGCGACCCGAGCGAGTTTCTAAGCAAACGAGGCTATTTTATAAGCATTTGATTTAATTTGATTTAACACGATTTAACACGCTTGTCAAAAATTCTAGAATATACTGCAGGCTAAAAGCATTTGAAGGCTAACCGATTTAGCAATTTATAAGTAAAAAAATGTCCTTCAGTTGACAAAAACAGCTCAATTTGAACCTTTATTTATTCTGGACCGGTTCAAAATGAACCGATGGTGGACAAAGAATGGCTTGATGCACCTATTTCATTTGACTTTCTTATGGATAGCCATAGGCCAGTTCAAGCTATTAAAGATAAGATTAAAAAATTAGTTTTTTAGGAAATAACAAAAAATAAATAAATGAGCTATAGGATAAATACACAGTGTTGCGAAAGCTAGTCAACACAAGATTTTGTTTAAAGCTGTAAAAAATTGACTTTTATTACATAATGGATTGATTACTTAAAGAAATTGGAGCTTTTTTTGCATGGAATACTATAGCTTTAGGATCGCCTGCGTTGTCTGCATAGTATTATCGACATGTTTAAAAATAGTAATGTAGAAGATAAAATAGAGAGTAAATTCTGTGGAAGCAACTCGCTTACCTAAAAATTCCTTAAAATTGAAGCAAGATTTAGTCGTCATAACAACACCCTCTGATATCCAGGGTTTGACAAAACGAATCGGTCGGGTGCATTTGCGCCAACGGCTAGGTATTGAAGAAGATCACGCCAAACAGATTTTTGGGCAGGGTCGGACTTTTTTTCATATTGAAAATTGGAATTCTATACATGCCTTAATGCGCTTGTTTCTACGGGGTTTAGGTATTTACTCCCGTGGTCAACATAATGCCAAAGCGATTCAAACCCGCCATAACCATGTGATAGTGAATAATTTGCCAAGGGTATTTGACGATTTTACAATATTGCATATCACAGATCTTCATCTTGATATGGATCCCGATCATCCTTCAGCATTAATCCACAAGCTGCGTGATTTGGACTACGATATCTGTGTTATGACAGGAGATTTTCGCGCTAAAACATATGGCGACTATGATGCTGCCCTACGTGCTCTTGAAAACGTTCGTACTCATATAAAACGTCCTGTTTATGCTGTTCTTGGGAATCATGATTCCATTCGTATGGTTCCTGCAATGGAAGAGATGGGTATTAAAATGCTTATTAACGAAACCATTGCTTTTGAACGCGAAGACGCCACTCTTTATTTAGCGGGTATAGACGATCCACACTTTTTTCAATTGGATAATATTCAAAAAGTAGCTGAGGAGATTCCCTCGAGCGTCCCGAGTGTCCTATTATCTCATTCCCCCGAACCCTACCGAAAAGCGGCCCATGCAGGTTTTGATCTGATGCTTAGTGGCCACACCCATGGTGGGCAAGTGTGTTTGCCGGGAGGGATTGCAATGATGACCAATGCGGATTGTCCGCGTCGCTATTGCCGCGGAACTTGGCAGTACCATACTATGCAGGGTTACACCTCAGTAGGTTCAGGTACTTCTGTGGTGGGTGTTCGATATAACTGTCCCCCGGAGGTGGTATTACATCATTTGCGTTGCCATTGAATATATCGCAAGTCTCAGTCTCGATACCAAAACTTAATTTTCTTTGTTCATTAAAGAAAACGTTTTTCAACAAGCAAATTTTTTAAAAACACTAGGATATTACGTATTTATCTTTAGCTTAGTTTAGTAAGGGCGATCTCGTACTTTCAACTTAAATAGAATATAGGATATAAACAGCTCTAATAGCAAAAACCCTGTAACAGTCTCCATAATGGTAGACCATGTGAGATTAAAATACGTTTTAAGCGCAACCAGGGGTAGTAAAGCCTCGGGGATCTGATCCAAACCCAACGCCATACTGCTGGCCGTCAAGCCAAGCCGACGTTTTATAAAGCTTGACAATGCATCACCTAGCACGACAAAACACCCTATTGTCATACCAATTTCTACAGGTAGACCTACCAGCCATGCCATAACTGCGGCAGCGGTGATGGCTAAAAGTACCCCTCGCCATGTCTTTGAGCGCCCCAGCAATGGGCGTCCATCGGTAAAGTATCGTCCACCATCTAGAGGATAAGTCCAGCGTTTCTTAAAAATGGCTTTACCGAGGATCGGCGCACCGTTAGAAGCAATAATGAGTAACAACAGCTGAAATTCAATAAGGCGCATATCGCTTTGCTCATCAAACTCTTACTATCCTAAGAATGTGAGAGAAACACTCTTGGATAGTAAAAATCATATCATTCATCCATGCACTCGTTTTGATACAGTTGAGTATGATTATACTCATTCATCCATCCATGCACTCGTTTTCATACAGTTGAGGTTGAGTATGATTCTATGACTCATGGTTTTATCAAATTCATTTAATATTAGCTTACGTTTTACAAAAGTGCAGGTTTAGACAATTTTTAAGGAAAAGTTAATTACGTTTAGTCGTCTAAAATGCGCTAAACAGTTATTTTCTCTACCAACCTCTTAAGGCAGGGTTGGTGTTTGCTAGGGTTAAAATTTTATGTTTTTGCTTGCGCTTGTAGAAAAAAACGTCAAAATCGAGTGTGCTATGACAATGCGTGAAATGCTAGCGGAGGCTGTCGTTTAAGCGTATCATTTCATCGTTTATCAATCCGCTAACAGGGGTGAAGATAGCCTATGTACAAAATAGTTTTGCTTCGGCATGGTGAAAGTCAATGGAATAAAGAGAACCGCTTTACCGGTTGGGTAGATGTTGAGTTATCTGAAAAAGGTGTCGAAGAAGCCAAAAAGGGCGGTGAATTGCTTCGCAAAGAGGGTTATACTTTTGACGTAGCCTTTACCTCTGTGCTCAAACGCGCGATTCGTACTTTATGGATTGTCTTAGATGGCATGGACTTAATGTGGATTCCGGTGCATCGAAGTTGGCGTCTTAATGAACGTCACTACGGAGGGTTGCAGGGCCTTAATAAAGCCGAGACAGCTGCGCAACATGGCGACGAGCAGGTCCACATATGGCGCCGGAGTTATGATGTGCCCCCCCCTGAACTTAGCACCACTGATGAATATTTTCCAGGTAATGACCCGCGTTATGCTGGGCTAGATACCCGGGTTCTTCCTACCACTGAAAGTCTCAAAATAACCATAGATCGAGTGATGCCTTATTGGCACGACGCTATAGTCCCTGCTATACGGTCTGGCAAGCAAGTTCTGATAGCGGCTCACGGTAATAGCTTGCGTGCGTTGGTGAAATATCTGGACGGTGTTTCCGAAGAAGAAATTGTTGGGCTTAATATTCCAACGGGGGTGCCCTTGGTTTATGAACTTGATGAAAATCTTTGTGCCCTAAAGCATTATTATTTAGGAGATCCTGAAGAAATCAAGAAACTAATGGATGCAGTAGCAAACCAAGGCAAATCAAAATAAGCTTATTTATTTAGCGTCTGTTTTGCTTACCCAAAGGCGATCTAAAATTTGGCACCGGTGAACCTACCCAATCCCCTGGTGTCGTTTTGCAATGTCTGTCTGTTATATTTGTTGAATGAGTCGAGCGGGTGGGGTAACTCATTAGCCCATGACGTTGTACCAAATCGAACTAAATGGTCGTAGTTAAGTCAAAACGTAATTAGTTATTTTTAGTAGTTTTTTTTATGGTATTGTTTTTTTTATGGTATTTTTGAGTATGGGTAAAAAGCCGTTCACGGATATGGTTTGGCTAATGCTAAGAAAAAGGACTTGTTTTCTCCAGGAAGGTTATTTGTAAGATATGCGGGTTTTAGGAACTTGATTATGAGCGTTATCACTCGACATGGTTTGATACTAGGTCTTGGTTTACTTCTTGGTATTTCCATTACTGCTGGACATCGTGTTGCGGCTGAACGGGAGGGCGCCCTTAATGGACAAGATCTCCCGTTAGTTGAGTTACGCAGCTTTATCGATGTGTTGGATCGCGTTAAGCAAGATTATGTCGAGTCTGTTGAAGACAAAGCGCTTTTAGAAAACGCCATTCGTGGCATGCTAAGCGGTTTGGATCCCCATTCTGCGTATTTGGATAAAGATGCATTTGATGACTTACAGGCAGGAACATCAGGTGAATTCGGTGGGCTTGGTATAGAGGTAGGGCTCGAAGATGGGTTTATTAAAGTCATTGCGCCTATTGACGATACACCTGCTGAAAAAGCAGGCGTAAAGCCAGGGGATCTCATCATTCGGCTCGATAATAAGCCCGTAAAAGGACTGTCGCTTGCGGAAGCTGTTAAAATGATGCGCGGCAAGCCCAATACCAAGCTTGTACTCACTATTGTGCGGTCAGGAGAAGACAAACCCCTGGATATCACCATTACCCGAGACATCATTCGCGTTAAGAGTGTTAAAAGTCGTTTATTGGAACCCGGCTATGGCTATGTCAGAGTGACTCAGTTTCAATCCAATACTGCCCGTAGTTTAAGTCAGTCCCTGACCAACTTAAGAAAAGAGAACGATGGGCCACTGCGAGGGCTTGTGATCGATTTGCGTAATAATCCTGGTGGTGTTTTAAATGCCGCTGTAGAAGTGTCTGATGTTTTTTTAAAGCAAGGTACCGTTGTATATACAGAAGGTCGTAGTAGCGGCGCACAGCAAAAGTTTAAAGCAACCCCTGGCGATTCTCTCGAGGGAGCTCCGCTTATCGTGCTGGTCAACGGTGGATCTGCATCAGCGTCTGAGATTGTGGCGGGGGCATTGCAAGATCATGGGCGGGCAGTCATTATGGGTGAGCAGACTTTTGGTAAAGGGTCAGTACAGACTATTTTACCCATGGCCAATGGCACAGCTGTAAAATTAACGACGGCGCGTTACTATACCCCCAATGGCCGCTCAATCCAGGCAGCGGGTATTAATCCTGATATTAAATTACAAAGGTACCAAGTCTCATTGGCTGAGGATGCTGCATCTCGACTTGTTAAGGAAGCGGATTTATCGAGACACCTTGAGAATGGTGACATACAAGAAAAAACGCAATCGGATTTGTTCAACACTGGGGAGAAAAAAGAGGGAATCCCCCTCGCTCAGAGTGACTATCAGCTTTACGAGGCCCTTAACTTACTCAAAGGTCTCACGCTGTTGCAGAAAAGTAATAAAGGTTAAAACATCAGTTATAAGACATTTCCAGGTAGGTTTATCCCTATGGCAAACGTGCTTGTTCCCCTAGCGCAAGGTTGCGAAGAATTAGAAGCCGTAACCATCATCGATTTGCTGCGGCGGGCCGAAATCAAGGTGGTGGCTGCAGGTCTCGAAGAAGGCCCTATCACTGCCTCACGAGGGGTTAGGTTAATGCCTGATGTCAGTTTGGCTGATGTGTTGTCAGATGAATTCGATATGATTGTATTGCCGGGTGGCATAGGGGGCGCTCAGCGTTTACAGGCCGATTCACGCATTACGGAACTCTTGCAACGCATGGCCCAGGCAAACCACTATATCGCCGCCGTCTGCGCTGCGCCTAAAGTGCTGGCCTCAGCAGGTCTATTAGAGGGGCGGCAGGCCACTGCGTATCCGGGCGCTTTGGATGACTACACAAAATCGACGACAGTGAGCGCGGCTGCCGTAGTGCAAGATGAGCGCATTATTACCTCCCGAGGTCCAGGTACGGCCATGGACTTTGCTCTGAGTTTAATCGAAATACTATGTGGTCAAGATAAGCGAAACTCTGTCGAGGCCGCTTTGCAGCGTTCCTAACATAGTTTTATCAAGAATCCGCAGGCCAGGTAGAAATCAACAACAAAGCGCCTAGACCGCCTAAAATCCAGGTTAATAAAGGTGCATCACCCACCATAAAGGGATGAAAACCATCCAAACTCAGTATCAAAGACGCGCTTACGATCAATGCAGCGCCCACAGAGGTGTAAAAACTGCGACGATTGGCGCGCCGAATCTCTTGGCGCATCTGTTCAATTTGATGTTGTTGCAGCTTTACTTTCAATTCTCCGCTGTTAGCGTGGCGCAACACCCCTTGAATTAAATTAGGCAAATCGGGAAGCTGATCCGCCCAGCGTGGTAGATTGTATTTTAACCGATCGGCGACGGATTTTGGTCCTATGCGGCTTTTCATCCAATTTTCTAAAAAGGGTTTGGCCGTCTTCCAAAGATCAAGATCTGGATTTAATTGTCGCCCTAAACCCTCAATATGTAGCAGGGTTTTTTGCAATAAAACCAATTGAGGTTGAATTTCCATATTAAACCGACGTGCCGTTTGAAAAAGGGTCAGCAAAAACAAACCAAAGGAAATATCTTTTAAAGGGCGTTCGAATATGGGTTCACAGACGGTGCGGATAGCGGATTCGAATTCATCCACGCGGGTGCCCGGCGGTACCCATCCTGATTCAATATGCAGTTCCGCGACACGCCGATAGTCTCGATAAAAAAACGCTAAGATATTCTCTGCTAAATACTGCTGATCCATGGGACTTAACGTGCCAATAATGCCAAAATCCACAGCAATATATTTAGGATCATCTGGATCATGGGCGTCAACAAAAATATTGCCAGGATGCATATCCGCATGGAAAAAACTATCTCGAAATACCTGGGTAAAAAACAACTCGACCCCGCGTTCGGACAGTTTTTCAAAATTGACTTGGCGTCTGCGCAGTTCATCCGTATGGCTGATGGGAATGCCACGAATGCGTTCCATCACCAAGACGTTGCGGCGGGTTTGCGGCCAATAGATTTCCGGGACGTAAAGAATATTAGAGTTATTAAAATTACGCTTGAGTTGACTGGCGTTGGCGGCTTCCCGTAGTAAATCCAATTCATCAAAGACGGTTTTTTCGTATTCCGCAACCACTTCCCGGGCCCGTAATCGCCGGCCCTCGCGCCAATACCGTTCAGCCAACGAAGCCGTGATATAGAGCAGGTCTATATCGCGACGAATGGTTCGCTCAATGCTTGGACGCACCACCTTGACCACCACTTCAGCCCCATTTAAAAGACGGGCCGCATGCACCTGGGCAATAGAGGCCGACGCTAACGGTGTTTCTTCAAAATGGCTAAACATACTCTGCAGCGGCACATTATACGCTTTCTCAATCAAAGCAATCGCTAAGGCGCCGGGAAAAGGGGGTACCCGGTCCTGCAGCTTAGCGAGTTCTGAAGCAATATCATCAGGGAGAAGATCGCGTCGGGTGGACAGGGTCTGACCAAATTTCACAAATATGGGACCTAAATCTTCCAAGGCGAGACGTATTCGTTCCCCACGGGGTTGTTGTTGTGTTGTGCCCCACCAGTGCCAGGGCAGACAATAGCGCAAAAAGCTGATGGGACGCAGTAGCGGCGTCGCCAATACCAGGTCATCCAAACCATGTCGGACCAGCACAAGATTGATATGAACCAGGCGAAAAATCTGCGCAGGACGAATCATGGCATGTAGAGATTTAATAGCATAGGGTATGCTGTTTCAGGAAAAGATCCGCTTAGTAAAAACACGTAATAATGCTGTCTATTGATGGCTTTGTTGAGTCCATTTATTGACTATGATTGGGTTTTTCAATGGTTGGCGAGGTTGCCGTAGAAGCCCTTTGCAGGCGTTGGATACGTGCTTGAAGACGTTCTGTGTCAGTGTAAATCTTGTCCACCGCGTCTATAAATTCGTTAAGCGCCCTGGGGGTTGGAAGATGATTAGCTTCGTAGTGCAGATATTCGCTGCTATTATGAGCCAATTTTTGCAAAGAGTGGCTAGTCCATGCCTGCAATTGACGCAATCCATTACCCATTTGATGAGCAGGCAAGTCACCTAACCAGTGAGCTAATTGTTCTTCCCAATCGATATGCACCCCATGCACAATATCTTGAAAGGCTTTACCTAACGCTAAATCACCTGCTACGTCTATATCATTCATCACGCCTCCTCGACTGCCTTCCTGGAGTTGACCCATAAGGCTAAGGGGGGTGCCTCGAATCATCACATCAGGTTCACCAGGATTATTGGTGGTCACCTGGCAGCCTTGGTTTTCTGGTAGGAAGTAGAGGGTGATGTGGGGGGCTGGTTCGTTAAGTGGACCTAAAAAAATGTCGATAGCGATTATTTTGCCGGATAATGCACTCATCCTGTTATTGGTCTCTGGATCAAGACGCAGATAATAATTCAGGAGTGTTTCAAAACGGCTTGCTAGCTGGTCTGAAATCACCCTCAATCCTTTTTTTAGAGGTTCAGTAGAGTCGCTATCCCTCAAAATTTATAGCCTCGGTGAGCGGCAACGATACCGCCGGTGAGATTAAAATAGGCGCAATGTTCAAAACCCACTTGAGTCATCATATCACGCAGGGTTTCTTGGTCAGGATGCATGCGGATAGATTCCGCCAGGTAGCGGTAGCTGTCCGCATCGTTAGCCACTAGCTTACCGATCAACGGCATTACCTTAAAAGAATAAAAGTCATAAAGGGGTTTCATGCCAGGCGCATTGGGATGGGAAAACTCTAGTATTAACAGACAGCCGCCCGGTTTCAAAACCCGATACATGGCCCCCAGAGCACGTTCTTTATGGGTTACATTACGCAGACCAAAGCCAATGGTAATACAGTCAAAAATGCCATCGTAAAAAGGCAGTTGCTCGGCATCAGCCTGGACATAGGCAAGATTACCCACAGTACCTTGATTGGTCAGCCGATGGCGCCCTGCATCGAGCATACTAGCATTAATATCAGAAAGCACTACATAGCCTGTAGGTCCCACAGCTTGGGCGAGTCGGCTGGCCAAATCACCCGTGCCGCCGGCTAAATCCAATGCCGAATAGCCTTTTTTTACCCCCATTAAGCTAATGGCAAAACGTTTCCAAAGTCGATGGACGCCAAACGATAGCAGGTCATTCATCAAATCGTATTTGTCCGCTACCGAGTCAAAAACACCGGCTACTTTAGTGGCTTTTTCAAAGACAGAAACCTGCTGGTAGCCAAAGTCAGTGGTTTTTTTATCCATGGGTTTATACTGATTTCCGCGTATGACCGGCCTCGGCAAGGCGCTCCAGATAGCGCTGCCAATTGCTTTCCTGATGACTACCTAAGGTATATAATATGTCCCAAGAATAAAGCCCGGTGTCATGGCCGTCGGAAAAAACCAGTTTTACCGCATAAGTGCCAATGGGTTCTATGGCGATGATATTGACGTTTTCTTTACCTACCTGAAGGACTTCTTGGCCTGGTCCGCCGTGTCCACGCACTTCCGCTGAAGGCGAATAAACCCGCAGATACTCACAGGGCAATTTAAAATGTTGGCCGTCTTCAAAGGTAATTTCAAGAATGCGGGAATTCTGATGGAGCTTTATTTCGGTTGGTTTAGGTTTCGTACTCATAATCTTCGTTAGGGTTAGGGCTAAAGGATGTAACGGCTCAAATCTTCGTCTTTAAGCAATTCCTCTAAGTGGGTATTAACATAACTGTGATCCACGGTAACCGTTGTGCCACCACTATCAGGGGCTTCGAAAGACAGGGTTTCCAAAAGCCGTTCCAACACCGTATGGAGGCGCCGTGCGCCAATATTTTCAGTACGTTCATTAACCTGAAAAGCGACTTCCGCAATTCTTTCCACACCATTCCGGGTAAATTCCAGGGTCACATTCTCAGTGGTCATTAAAGCGGCATACTGCTCGGTCAGGGAGGCGTCAGGTTCCGTTAAAATGCGCACAAAATCTTCAGTGTTGAGTGCGGAAAGTTCCACCCGAATCGGTAAGCGTCCTTGCAACTCAGGGATAAGGTCAGAGGGTTTAGTGAGATGAAAAGCGCCCGAGGCAATAAACAAAATATGGTCGGTTTTGATCATGCCGTATTTAGTCGATACCGTGGAACCCTCCACCAAGGGCAACAAATCCCGTTGCACACCCTCCCGGGATACGTCAGGGCCGCCATATTCGCTGCGTTTAGCCACTTTGTCCAGCTCGTCTAGAAAGACGATGCCGTGCTGCTCTACTGCTTGGACCGCACGGATCTTGAGATCTTCCTCGTTGATCATTTTTGCCGCCTCTTCTTCTTGCAGAAGGGTTAAGGCATCTTTGACTTTAAGTTTGCGGGTTTTGGTGCGGCCGGTAGCTAAATTTTGAAACATATTTTGCAGTTGATTAGTCATCTCTTCCATACCCGGCGGCGCCATAATCTCAACGCCCATGGGATGGGCAGACACTTCCACTTCGATCTCGCGGTCATCAAACAGACCTTGCTCTAACTTGGTACGCATCTTTTGACGGGTGCCAGACGAGTCCGACGGAGCAGGTTCATTACTAAACCCCACAGTACGGGGTGGGGGCAGGAGCGCGTCCAATACGCGATCCCGAGCCGCCTCTTCAGCCCGATGACGGACCCGATGTATTTCAAATTCGCGCATCATTTTGATAGCCACATCCATCAAATCCCGTATGATGGATTCCACATCCCGGCCCACATAACCCACCTCAGTAAATTTCGTGGCCTCTATTTTAATAAATGGCGCATTGGCTAATTTTGCTAAACGGCGGGCGATTTCCGTTTTGCCGACACCGGTGGGACCGATCATCAAAATGTTTTTTGGGGTGATTTCGTTGCGCAGCGCTTCGCTGACTTGGGTGCGACGCCAGCGGTTGCGCAAGGCGATGGCAACGGCCCGTTTAGCTTGGGTTTGCCCGACAATGTGTTTATCCAGCTCCTGGACAATCTCCCGAGGCGTCATGGTCATGTCGGATAGGGTGGCGTTATCAGATTTAGGAAGACTAATGTTAGAGCTCTTCAATGGTTACATCCTGATTGGTGTAAATGCAAATATCACCAGTAATTTTAAGGGCTTCAGCCACAATGGTCCGGGCATCCAAGTCGGTATGTTCCAGCAGCGCCCGGGCAGCAGCTTGTGCATAGGCTCCTCCGGAGCCAATGGCGGCCAAATCGTGTTCTGGCTCAATGACATCGCCATTACCGGAGATGATCAGGGTAGCGCTCTTGTCGGCAATCACAAGAAGCGCTTCCAAACGCCGTAGCATACGATCAGTGCGCCAATCTTTAGCCAATTCTACGGCAGAGCGGATAAGATTGCCGCTGTGTTTTTCTAATTTCCCTTCGAAACGCTCAAACAGTGTAAAGGCGTCCGCGGTGCCACCGGCAAACCCAGCAATGACCTTATTTTGATAGAGGTTGCGCACCTTGCGGGCGTTCCCTTTCATAATGGTGTTACCCAGGGTGACTTGACCGTCGCCACCTAGGACAACATGATTGCCGCGGCGTACTGCCAAAATTGTAGTCCCGTGAAATTGCTTCATAAAATATCTCAAAAATAGCGGAATTTTAGGCGAGTATAGCTGCGAATTGTACAACAATTGCCGCCATGGCCTGTAGTGTTATGAGTTTTTGTTTATGGGCACTGGAACGTAGTTTCGTAATAGCGGGTCTGATGGGTAAGATCATCACAAAAAAACCCCGGTTAGGGGGAAACCGGGGTCAAGGCTTACCCAATACAGATGATCGGGTAAGGCCCGCTCAGGGAGGAAAGCGGGCAAATGCTGTTGCCAGCATCTTTAGGTTTCGATGACGGAGTACAGGATAAGTTCCATGGGTTTTAACAAGAAATAAACTTAATCATGTGATAACCAAGAACAAGACTATAGTTTCTTATTAGCCACGTTATTATTATGGGATAACGACCTGCACGCTGGCTTCTGCAAATCATTCAGTGAATCACCGGAAGCTAAGCGGCCCATAGCACTATTTCAGAATATGAGGACTAGTTATGGCAAACGAGACGGTATTGGCAGACACCCGATACACCGATGTAGATCCCTTGGAAACCACCGAGTGGGTGGATGCGTTGGACGCCGTTCTTGAACGGGAAGGTCCAGAGCGGGCCCACTTTTTATTGGAACAGCTGCTCGACAAAGCGTATACAGGAGGCACGGAAATGCCCCTTAGCGCTAAGACCCCTTATATCAATACCATACCGCCAGACTTGGAAGAATATACCCCTGGCGACCCGGCTATGGAATGGCGGATACGCTCCATTATCCGCTGGAATGCCTTAGCCATGGTGGTAAAAGCTAATAAGGAAAGCTCGGAACTGGGCGGCCATATCGCCAGCTTCGCCTCCAGCGCTACCCTCTATGATGTGGGTTTTAACCATTTTTGGCATGCGCCATCTGACCAGCACGGTGGAGATTTGGTGTTTTTTCAAGGCCATTCGGCGCCGGGTATCTATGCGAGGGCTTTTTTAGAAGGACGCATCCTTGAAGAGACCCTCAACCATTTTCGTCGAGAAGTGGATGGAAACGGTCTTTCATCCTATCCACATCCGTGGTTGATGCCCGAGTTTTGGCAGTTTCCTACGGTGTCCATGGGGCTAGGGCCCATCATGGCCATCTATCAAGCCCGTTTTATGAAATATCTTAAAAAACGCGGTTTATTAGATACGGCAGATCGTAAAGTATGGACCTTTATGGGTGATGGTGAAGTGGATGAACCCGAGTCCTTGGGTGCCATTGCCCTAGCGGCGCGGGAGAAACTGGATAATCTGATTTTTGTTGTTAACTGTAATTTGCAGCGCCTGGATGGTCCCGTGCGCGGGAATGGCAAAATCATCCAAGAATTAGAAGGGAATTTCCGGGGCGCGGGTTGGAACGTCATCAAAGTGATCTGGGGGTCTTACTGGGACCCGCTGCTGGCCCAGGATCGCAAAGGCTTATTAAGGCAACGCATGGATGAATGTGTCGATGGGGAATATCAGCTCTTCAAAGCCCGTGGCGGCGCCTATACCCGGGAACATTTTTTTGGTAAGTATCCCGAACTGCGGGAAATGGTGAGTCACCTTTCCGACGATGATATTTGGCGTCTCAACCGCGGTGGTCACGATCCCCATAAAATCTATGCTGCCTACGCAGCGGCTGTCAAACATACCGGCCAGCCCACGGTGATTCTCGCTAAGACCGTCAAGGGTTATGGCATGGGTATTGCCGGGGAAGGGCAAAATATCACCCATTCTCAGAAAAAGATGGGCTATGATGCGTTAAAAGATTTTCGCGATCGTTTTCAAATTCCCATCAGCGATGACGATCTGGCCGATGCGCCTTTTTATAAGCCGGCCGACGACAGTCCAGAAATTCAATACCTCAAAGATCGCCGTAGCGCTCTAGGGGGCTATTTGCCCCAGCGGCGGGTGACGGCTGAACCCCGTCAAGTCCCAGAATTGTCCGCCTTTGAGTCTCTTCTCAAAGACAGCGGTGACCGAGAGCTGTCTACTACTATGGCCTTTGTGCGTTTGCTAACTAGCCTCTGTCGGGATCGTCAGATAGGCAAATACGTGGTGCCCATAGTGGCCGATGAGGCGCGCACTTTCGGTATGGAAGGTTTATTTCGGCAACTGGTCATCTACGCGCCGGAGGGGCAACTTTATCAACCCCATGATTCTGACCAGTTGTTGTCCTACAAAGAATCTGAAAGCGGGCAGATTCTGCAAGAGGGTATCAACGAAGCGGGATCTATCTCTTCCTGGATAGCAGCCGGCACTGCCTATGCTAATCACGGTGTCAACATGGTGCCGTTTTATATCTTTTATTCCATGTTTGGTTTTCAGCGTAT
>CAYRGG010000035.1:0-45680 GCA_964423745.1 uncultured Candidatus Competibacteraceae bacterium
TGGCGGTGTCAGTACAGCAAATAGGCTAATAAACGCTTTTTTCAGGGACGACTAGTTAGTCATTTATTTTGCTCGAGTCTATTACACCAGGGAGACGCTCCTCTTCATTCGTTATGTCCTGCTCAATATTTCCAACAAGGTCGGTGAGTTTTAAATGGTCGCCAAAAATTTTTTCGTATGATTAGGCAGTTACTCATAAAAATATAGCTAAATTGTAGTGGTAGCAAAAAAAATTGCCCAAGCAAATTGTTGTAAGACACGACTCCTATAATCATTTTTCCACAGTTTGTTAAAAGCAATTAAGACTCCAAAAAAGGCAAATGGAAATACGATCATATAGAAGCTAGCGAAATAACGAGTCATACCAATTCCAGTAAAAAAAACCGAGGCAATTTTTAATGCGAAGATACTTGCTAATAGAAACGAAATACCTGAACCAGTATTTTGAAAAAAGTAGAGGGCAAGTCCAACGTAAACCATAAAATATAGTACATGGTGAATTCTCCAAAAAAATTGGAAAGTCGATTCATTAAAAAATGGCCACATGCCATGATCCATATGACGCTTTGGAAAAGTATCTGCCTTTAAAGCTTCCTTTAAACGCTGGAAACCTCTATCAAAGAAAAAATGAATGTCTTTTTCTGCAATATAATTCCAAGCAATTTGGGATGATGCCTGTGACAACGATAAGTTGTCTCTTTTTGATATTTCTCGAATAGAAATCCACGTTTTATCGTAAGATGAAGGTGGATTTTGTAGAGACTTCATGGGTATGGTTTCAGAAGTTATCATGATAAATTCGTCAATTACCGGTAAAGTAATTAGACCCCAGATAATAATGAATGCTAATGAAGGCAATAATAACTTTATAGAGGTGTAAAACTTTTCTTTTACAGAACCAGTCAGTTCAAAAAAAACCAAAAATCCAACTATAGCTAAAGAGAAGAGTAATGATGATCCGTGGATCATATTGAGCCATGCTAGTAATAGCCCAATAATCCAGCACTTTCGTGCATGAAAATCCCCAAGCAAAATTAGGTAAATGATAAAACTAACGAGTCCAAACTGTGCTCCTTCTGTCCATAAAAAAAGGGAATACGCATTATGTGTAAGACTTAAATTTGAAAGTCCTAAAAAAACTAAAGTCAAATTTAATCGTTTAGTCAATAGCCAAATGATAGCTGTACTACTTGAAATACCTAAAGACACCATCAAAGAGTTATAAACTCGTGCTCCAACGACAGCATTTTCATTAAAAAAACTAAGAAAAGCGTATCCTATTGGATTAGCAGGAGGAAAAAAACGCACGATATGATTATAAACATGAAAATAATCTCTATAAAACTCAGAAATATTACCTGTAAAAAAAAGCTTAATTATTGCATTAGTGTGTTTTATGTAGAGATTTTCATCCCATCCTAGTCCGGCATTATATGCAAAATAAAGAACAATAAAACGTGAACCTAAAGAGGCAATAAAAGCAAGAAAAAACCACCGCCATGGGCTATTAAGAGCAAAATATCTTTTAAACGGTTTGGGCATTTTAGGAGCTCATACAAAATTGCAAAGTGCTCTTGAAATTATCCTAAATCAACATTCTCAATTGTTTATTGATTTATCACGTCTAATGAACATGTCGAGTTATTTATTAGAAGTCATCATCAAGATTTATAAGTGTGGATATTAAAAAATAACTGACAATTTATATAGTCAGAAGTCATCTGGTTAGATGAATAAGGGTTCGATTTAATCAATAAAACTTGTTCACATGTAACTGCAATTTCATGAAAATCAAAAGCTTAAATTTTCAGCTGTGAACTTGTAATAGTCTCAACTAATTTACCCTTGAATTATAGAAGCCAAAGCAAGTTTGAAAGAGTATTTTCAATACCAAGATATTTCCTCTAAAGCTGCTAATTTTGGTGGGCATTTCCCCGCTAGGATAACGGCGAATAGTCGCCAACTCGGCACACCGATAACCCAGCTTAGGCGCACGATAAGAAAGATATGCAAGCAGTTCATAGGTATCGAATATATCGCGAAAGGGTGCAATCCTAGGGTCAAGCAACATTTTCCGACTGTAGGCGCGGAAACCTTGGGTGGTATCAGTCCATCTAAAACCAGAAAATAGGCTTAGCATCGGCGCATGGATGAAGCGGATGGCAAAGTTTCTTAGTTTAGGAGTATTCTCCGCTATCCCTCCCGGAACAAAACGCGATGCTTGTACAAAATCTATTCCCTTTTTTAAGGCTCCTATGAAGCGCGGTATAGCCTCCGGATCATCCTTGTCATTACCGTCGATAGTGATGATTCCCTCATAGCCTTGGTCGAGGGCGAAAGCGTAAGCACAGCGAAGTTGCGCACTCAGTTTACCAGGACCTGTTTTCACCAGTAGCCCACGCACTTCTTGTTGACGTAAATATTCTAGCTCTAGCGATCCATCGGTACTGCCTCCATCCACGATGATGATATCGGCGACTTCGCTGATGTTAAGTGTGGCCATTTTAGCAAGTAGGTTGTTAATCCTTTGACCTTCATTGATGACTGGAATTACTACGCAGTATGAGTACTGACGGCCAAGCCACAATGGTGTCTCAAAGGTAGGGACCTGCCAGCTGGCGGGAATTGTAGGCGTAAGTTCAGGAGTCAATAATATTTCTTCTTTTTTTAACGTCAGGGTACTTGAACTGTAATTAGGGTTACGCCGGCGATCACTAATACAATTCCGGCTACGGTTGTCCAGTAAAAAGGCTCCCGAAAAATTACCATCGAAAACAGGGCGACGGTCGCCACCGCGCCAGAGGTTAAAACAGGATGTGCTACATTCAGCGGCAAACGGGCCAACGCCGCTGCGTAGAACAGGAATGCCGCACCGTATAAGCCGAGCCCTAGCCAAAAGGGCCAATTTCTCAACGCCGCTAGTGGATCGCTGAGGGCAGGAAATTGCCTGGGTGGTAACATGGCTATCTTAATCAGGATGCTGGCTGAGGCATTGGAGGCAATACCAGAAATCAAGATAAGCCACTTCATGCGTCGGTTTTTAAGCTATTAGGGTGGTAATGTCGAACTGCTACATTTAATGCACGTTCGATCGACGCAAGATGCGGCTCATTCTCAGTGGCCAGCATCTCGATAGAAACCACATGATGGGGCAGATGCTGCTCTAATGCCTTAACCACCTTGGCATGATCCGTTTCCCCATCACCCAGAGGAAGCAGGTTCGGCTCACTCGCATGGACATGACCAATAAGAGATGCACTGTCTTTCAGCACAATGAAAGGATCTTCGCCGTTGATAGTAAGCGCACCTGTGTCTAATTGCATCATTATAGTTGGATGGGCAATCTGACGAACTACCTGAGCCGTTTCAGCACTCGTCGTCATAAAATTAGCCCCATAGCAGGCTGGATTGGGTTCAAGGCATATCACTACGTTGTAAGCTTGAGCAATGTCTCCAAGGCGTCGAAAAAAAGAAACCGCTTTATCTAGGGTCTCTTGATCATTCAGCCCACTACGATCCCGATTCTTTGGTGAACCAAATACCAATCGCGTTGCCCCAAGACCCGCTCCAATGCGGCACACCGCACTAAGATGTTGCAACATGGCCTCCTGAGCCTCTGGTAGTCCAAAGACGTTCAGACCTGTGGTGCCAAACAACAGCGCCTGCATACCAGTGATTTCGATCCCATGCTCAAACCACCAATCCCTAACATAAGTGATTTCCTCATCGGTTGCTTGAGCAGGCTCGGGAAAATATTTTCCTGGGGCGATGTCGATGGCATCGACATTAAAGCGGTGAAGCAACTCAGCGACAGCATCATCTTCAGCCGTATCCCACGCAATATTAGAAATAGCTAGTCTCATATTTCTGTCCCTGCGCTGGATTCGATCGTGCGCGGTTCTGATTGTGCATAAGCTCTAACCGCTTGAAGGGTCTCGCGTGCACTGTACTGATAATGTCCTAGAGCACCAAAAACTTGTGCATGGCGGGTTCGCAAGTCGTAGATGGCAGGGGATTTCTCCAGCGTATAATCGAAGGGGTTACCAAAACCTTGTTCAGAGACAACGGCTACGCTGGTGGGTTCCGAAGTAAGATGAACTAATTTCAGGTCAGCATCCCATGCCGTTTGAATGTCATACCAAAGGTTGACCATCGGATAGAATTGAAAAACACTCCGGCTGTCTATGGCATGAAGATTATTGTCGTTCAAAAAGTCGAAGATGATGTTTTTACGAAGTCTAGGACCGACCAAGCCAGGAAGCCGAACAATGAGATGTTTTGCAAACCGCCTTTGGACAAACTTTTCTAGCAGTCGTCGATGCAGACCATAGGGATGTAGCCCCTGTTCATCGACAGGGCTATTTTCATCAACGCCAACTGGATTTCTGAACACATCAACAGTGCTGATCAGGACAAAGGTTGCACACTGAACAGTATCTAGGTACCCAATCAAGCTATCAATGCTTTGCCGATCCGCTTCTGGCTTCTGGTTAGCAAGCCACTTTTGGGCAGGTGCCCCAGCACAAACGATGGTATTAAATGATTGTCCCTTAATTTCGCCGATGTTGGTTGAACGATAGCATGCATCAAAGGTTGCTTGCTTGAGAAGCGTACTTCCTACAAAACCAGAAAAACCAATTAGTGCTTGCTTCATCAGTTCTTCGCGCCCTCAACCTCGGCGTTCAGGCCGAGGAGGAAAGCGCATCTCCTTAAGTTTAAGTTAATGAAAGCGTGTGTTAATGTTCCTCTATGAAACGCACCGTTTCCATAAAATTGAATCCCACAACGGAACAAGTTGAAGCCCTCTTGAAGTTGCAAGCTGAGTTTGCCAACGCCTGCAACTTGATTGTGCCCTTCGCGCAAGATAACCGCTGTTGGAATCGCGTTGCTCTGCACCACTTGGCCTATTACCCGGTGCGTGAAGCGACTGGTCTTGGCTCGCAGCTGGTGTGCAATGCGGTTAAAGCGGTCGCTGATGCCTACAAGGTTTTGAAGTTGGGTAGGCATGATGGCGTGCCGGTGATCCATTTCCGCAAGATTGGCAGCGTGCATGTCGACGCTCGCACCTATCGGCTGATGGATAAGGCCGTTTCCCTCTACACCTTGAAAGGTCGCGCCCTGGTTAAGATGACTATGGGTGGTTTTCAGGCTGACTATCTTGCTACGGGTAAACCCAGAGAAGCAAAGCTGGTTCGCAAGGGCCGTCAGTGGTTTTTTAATCTCGTTCTGGATTTGCCCGATGCTGCGCCGGGCGTTGGTGGCAGTGTGCTGAGTGTTGACATGGGCGAGAATAATCTTGCCGCACTCAGCAGCGGCAAGCTCTTTGGCGGGGGTTCGTTGAAGCACGTTCGTGATAGGCACTTGGCGCTTAGGCGTCGTCTTCAGTCCAACGGCAGTCAATCGGCAAGACAGTTGCTGAACAAAGTCTCTGGCAAGGAAAGACGACACATGCGCCATGTTAACCACGAAGTGAGCAAAGCGATTGTGCAAGAGGCGCAGGATCTGGGCGCATCTTGTATTGTCATGGAAGAATTGACCCACATCCGCAAACGCATTAAGGCCGCAAAGCGCGTGCGTACCCGTCTGCACCGCTGGGCGTGGCGGGAATTGCAAAACTTTATCCAGTACAAGGCCGAAGCTGCAGGCTTGCGGGTGATCTATGTCAACCCGGCCTACTCCAGCCAAACCTGTTCGGTCTGCGGTTGCCTGGGGTCTCGTCGTAAGCATCGTTTCTCCTGTTCCTGTGGTCACCGGGCGCACAGCGACTTAAATTCAAGTCGAAATCTTGCCGGGTTAGTTGCCTCTGCCGAGGCTGCTAGGCCAGACGTAACGCTGGCTAATGTGGCAGTGGTTATGCACTGACCATAAAGACCCTTCCTGTAGGGAGGCGATTCGTTACAACTTGTCTGTTTAAACTATCCAAATTTGTATAATTGATTGTAGAAGACGTTGTAAGCATGTTTCCATATTCTTAACAATGCCTTTCCTGCCAACAGACTTGGTTTATACATCGCGCAAGTTCTGCTTTTATTCATCGTTGACAAAATAATTTGATGGATGACCAAATTTATGGTCGGTCCTCTCGAAATTTCCGGCCCCGGCTCTGGTTGCTTATGCAAAATCTTACTGTCTTAAATTTAAAGTAAACAACAAAAGCAGAATCACGGAGATGGTCTCTAAAAGAATTTTATAATCAGTTAGTTATTTTAAGTTTTTCAGCGTCTAGCTTTTCCAACACATCATAGATGTTATCAATTTTTCCACCCAATATAGAGTATACACCTGGCAAACTAGGGGTTTTTTCAAATAAAATTGGTCTACCGTCATCACTCTCGTTCTTTACGAGAACGGTTTTGACTTCAAACAATGAATCAACATATTTGGCTTCGAGCATGCTAGGAAGATAACGGCTAGCATCTCTCACCATGCGATCAACCCGAGTCGCACATGGGTACTTTTCAAGTTTTTGATAAGGATCGATACTAGAGGTATCTTTCCAGTGCAGATGAGGAGTATAACGAACATGAGAAAGTGTGTGTAGCTGTCGGGCTGGAAACGGCATGATGGAAAAGAATGGACCATCCATTATGGTAATACCCAATCCTTGCAGAATTGGAGGGGGTTGCATAAGCGCCATTTCTGTAATTTCTTGCTTAAGTTCGGTTTGAATCCCCGGAAAATCCCCCTCGATTTGGTTAAGACCGCTATAGGCGCAATTGAACACATAGCGGCTAAAAATTAACTTTTCTGCTCCATCATCGGATTTTGTTGTAACTCGTAAAGTTGTTTTTGGTCCGCTTGAAATTGCAGTGACACGGGTTGAAAATTGAATTTCTATCCCGCATTGTGTCAATTCTCGCTCTGCCCAACGTGCCAACTCTAGGGCGTCAAATACATATTCTTCGACCAAAAACACAGCTTCGATCAGCCGTGGTTCAAACAATGCTTGCAGCATTGGCTCTGCTGGTTCAATTTTAGCGCCAATTTGACGACAGAAACGTTCAAACTGCTTGGCTGTAATCTTGGAGTTACGACGAGCAATCGCATACATTTTGGTGAAATTTTGTTTGACTGCATGCGGCCAATCATGCATAAACCGAGGCAAATTAATTCGGCTTCGATACGCTGTCGTAAAGCTGCGTGGGTAATGATAACCATTGTGAACCCGGGCCTGATTGTTGTAAGAGGCTCGCGTTAAAAGGGTGGGTTCACGCTCCAGCAGAATAATGCGCTTAAAATCCCGCTGCTTAGCCAAATAAACCGCAATTGCGGCACCATAAAAGCCACCACCGATAATGACTCCGTCATACTCTATATCACCTGTCGTCATTAGATGATTTGTTCGGAATGTGAACTCGGTGTATGCAGAGGATTTGAAGCAAATTCTTCGATATTCAGTTTCTCATGCCGAGTTAGTCGAGCACTGGTAAACTCTTGTGCAACGTAGTAAAGCGGGCCTTTATTTGAAAAACTAGCCATGTTCAGAAGATATTCGCCCAGTACAAGAAGCACGAGCGAGATTAAAAAAAACATGCCAGATTGCTGTAGGGACAAGCTGATCCAGCCGGGTGCAACATTGGTCTTAAATAACCCGATGGCGACGACATAACCGGAGTACAAGAGATTGACGACAGCGCCAAATAAAGAAAGCGAAGTCACAAGCCGCATCGGCAACCTTGTGTTTGAAACCAGCAACCGCATACCTCGGTCAATGCCCTCTCCCAAACGCTTGGGAGGACAGATCTTTGGACTCGCACTGTAGTTGAGTTTGATGCGTGGAAATCCTGCTGTCGCTGGAAGATGGCGATAAGTTAGGGCAGGTTGGGAATGCTGAAGAATGAAGTTGACAACGCGCTTGCTCAAGACACGATATTGCGGTGCCTCTTTAGCCAAATCGATGCCGTTAAACCATTTATAAAGCATATTAAAGACAGCGTAAGCATACTGATATACAAAACCTTGAGGAGGTTTTTTTTCATTATTTGCAAATACGACATCGACACCGCTGACAGCTCTGTCGAGCATTTCTGGCAAAAAGCTAATATCGTCCATCAAAGGATCGATTACGGCGACGAAATCACCTAGTGCATTCTCCAATCCAACCCATGAAGCGGTATCAGCATCCACTTCTTTGGTGAGAATGTACGCCTGCAAATTGGCAAGCCCATGTTCTTCTGTAAGCTTTTTGAGAACGGAGACACTGTCGTCATTTGACGCATTGTCTACGATGATAAATTCGTAATCACTAACGAGGGTGGAAACTGTATTAGCAGCATCTGATAGTATTTTTTCGACGTGCTCTGATTGGTTGCGTACAACAAAAACAACTGACAAAAAGATTGGAAAATATTGCATTAGCGTATAACCCATTAAACCATTATGTTGTAAAAGCTTTTTACCTATCACGATCACCGATTTTATTTGCTGATCAAGCGCCTCTAAACTGGCTTTGACGACCCTGTTCGTGTCGCTTCGGCACCACAAACACATAGCGCATGTGGGTATCTGTGAGCAACTTACTAATCAGCCTCAGTCCAATCTTCTAAATATCGCACACCTCGGCACCATCAGCATCAGTTGACAAGTCGCCGCTAATACGGGTTGATGATGCCTGTTCTAAACAGCACACTTTTAACCAGTTGCATAGGCTTTAAGGGTAAGTTCTTCGGCAAAAATTAATTGTAATGTGTGTTAATCGTAATAGGTAAAAAAATTGTAGGAGACTAAATTTTGAAGCAATTTAAATTATTTGTGTGAAGATTTAAAGAGTGATTGCCAAAATTAGAGTGGTTGAGAAAACTTTTTTAAAATGGCCGACTGTCTTGCCCATACCGTTACACAATATGTTAGCACAGCGTTGGAGCTACTGTAAGGCAGCTTACTAAGCTACGTACAGTGAGTAATCAACATCAATGATGATTGTGTTTGTGTCGGTACAAGCTGCTATGTAATATATGGTAAGCTCGATTGGCTAGTTTAGTAAGAAATCTCACTCAATGATTCAACAAATCTCATGCGCACTGAATGGGTACATGCTAGATAAAAAAACAATTCTCGCTGAACAGTATTGCTATTTAAACAAAATGTTATTCTAAATTATCAATGGCGATGTTGAACGCAGTAGTAACTTTATATAAAGGAATTTATAAGCAAACAGGTTGTGAATTTAATATATGATATTTATGTCAATTTACTTTAAGTAAAACATCCTAAGTTATCCGGTGTTATGGAAGGGTCTTCGCCGTTGGGAGACGGCGATGGAGCGTACATGGACGTATTCACAGCGTTCCTGATATAACACCGGATAACTTATAGGCAAGTACTTATAATATGCGCCACATTGTCTGTTTGGCAAAAAATTGTTATGTAAAAGATACATCGAAAAACTTCTAATAGATACATGTTTTAATAAAATTAAATAAAAATACTATTGGTGCGTTTTTTAAACACAAACTTATTTTCAAAGTGTATTCAACTTAAGGCTAGGCGTTTGTTATGGCATGGTTTTATAAAGCAAAAATATCAAAAAATAAAACTAATGGGAACTATAAATTGATAAAAAATGCTTTGCATATATTTATCATGCTGATTTTAAGCATGATTGTACTCTACTTGAGAAACCATGATTCTTTAATTAATCCAATTATATATGCCGAAGATGGAGTTTGGGTAGGAAAAGCATTATCAAACGGTTGGTTTAACGCGCTATTTACTGCAAAACAGGGTTATTTGGTTTGGGGTAATGTTATTTTATTATGGCTGTCGGTATTTTCTTCAGAAACTTTTTGTGGTGATAAATTAAGCTGTCTACCTTACACTATTTCCTTTTACTCTTTCTTTTTTTATTCAAGTATTGCAGTATTTTGCTACAGCCTAACAAAAAGTCTGATATCATATCCTTTTCGGTTGTTTTTGCTATTTTTTATTTTACTTTTGCCGGTCGGCGACAGCAGTAATGAAATTTTTGGAAGAGTAGTTAATATAGGATACTGGTTTGTATTTTTAACCTTTTTACTGATTATCAATAGAAAGGCATATAGACAGCCAGTCTTTGCAACTGATCTAATATTACTGATATGTGCAGCAACAAATGTAGTAAGTTTGATTCTAATTCCTGTTCTTTTATATTTAAAAGAATACTATAAAAACAACTTTGTTTTTATTGATGTAGTAAATTTTATCAAAAATAATAAATTAATAACGATTGGTTGGCTGCTTATTTTTGTCTTTACAATTATTAAAATTATTGTTGCGCCACATAGCCCTATTATGGGTGAATTAAATCCAAATAATACTGTCAAAGAGGCATTTTTTGCAAGTCTCGCAAGAATGTTTCTCTTTCCATTGGTATTTCCCTTTTATGAACAGTTGACTGACGATATTGTTCTATTTTTAACCTTATGTCTCATGTTGTTTTTTTTATTTTTAATTTCAATGACAAAAAAAGATGAAGCTAGATTTGTAATCCATGCTGCTTTTATAACGTATATTTTATTTTTCGCTGTAGTTTTTTTTACTCGCCCAAAAATGGTTTACCTGCTTATTTCTTATTCTAGTGGTTTTCCAGATCGATATTTTATGGGTGTCAATGTGCTTTTAGTATTTGCATTCTTTTTTTTATTGGGGAGAATAGCTAAATACTCAAAAGTCCATTATCAATATTGCATTACATTGTGCGCAGTTTTTTTTATTTACTATTTATTTAATTTAAATATTATTTTTGAGTTAGATGATCCAAGGATGAAAATTGCTAACGGACCTGATTTTATACAGCAACTTTGTCTATCTGAAGATAACAATGAATCTGAAAATCTTATTAGGGTTTCAATACATCCTAACAGTTGGAATATGATTGTTCCAAAAAATGAATTTTATAGTGCTTTGAATAATATTGACTGCAAGAAAAAAGTTTGGGATGGCTTTTTTGTTACAGATGTAAATTGGGATGCTGGTATAGCAAAAAATTGGACAGGCTTTTATCTTCCAAATACAAAATATTATCGTTCCAGTTTTAAAAAAGATAAGAATGTAGTTTTTGTCGATGGAACAACCAGAAAAATAAAAAATGTTGTCTTAAGGGGAAATTTCATACATATATATCTTGCCGGTGAACGTCTACATGCTGATAAGGTTAGTAACCCCTTAGATATTGCTGTACAGCAAGAAGTAATGCTCTCTGACTAGTTAGACATGTTAACACGCTACTTGCTGACTAGTTAGACATGTTAACACGCTACTTGAATTGCACGTTCCTATATTGACCACGCCACTAGAGCTTATGGGTTTGAAGTCATGAAAATCAAAGATGAGCCGCTTGCAGAGATTAGAGAAATTCGCCATCAAATTTCCCAAGAGTTTGATAATGATCCTAAAAAATATACAGATTATCTACAAAGGCAGAGGGAGAAATACAGCGATCAAATCAAATCATATGAAGATATGCATATAACAATAAATTATATCCCATCTCATCCCTCGATGGCTGATACTTAATGTTCGGCATCTTGTTTGTAGTGAGATAAGGCGCTTAACAAAACAGTCATGCCCTATGCTTTGCTACGTCGTATGCTATTTTGTTTGGACCCTGAAACGGCTCACGATGTTACCTTCAATTTGCTCCAACGACTAGGCCGTGGTCCCCTGAACCGACTATTCGCGAGTCGTGTGCCTGCTTCGCCACGTACTGTAATGGGCATCCGTTTTCCCAACCCAGTAGGACTCGCGGCGGGTCTTGATAAAAACGGGGATTACCTGGATGTGCTGGGGGCATTGGGTTTTGGCTTTATTGAACTGGGTACGGTAACACCCCGCCCCCAACCCGGTAATCCGCGGCCCCGCTTGTTTCGACTCATTAAAGCGCAGGCATTAATCAACCGTTTAGGTTTTAACAACCAAGGCGTCGATTATTTGATCGAGCGGGTTCGAGGCACGGGTTACTCTGGCGTGATCGGCATCAATATCGGCAAAAACGCCGTCACGCCGTTGGCCCAGGCCATTGACGATTACCGCATGGGTCTGCAGAAGGTCTATCCTTACGCTCACTATGTGGCAGTAAATATTTCTTCGCCAAACACGCCGGGTTTGCGGGATCTGCAACAGGGTGAAGCGCTCATTCAGCTATTGATCACTCTTAAAGACGAACAGGCTCAACTGACCCAAAAGCACAACCGCTATGTGCCTTTAGCCATTAAAATCGCCCCGGATCTCGACGACGAGGCCATCGACTGGATAGCAAAGACACTCATGGAACATCATATTGATGGGGTGATCGCCACCAACACCACTTGCTTGCGTCCTGGCGTGGCTGAACTACCCTATGTTGGAGAAACAGGCGGTTTGAGTGGCAAGCCACTGGCCGAGCGTTCTACCCAGGTTATCGCACGACTGCAAAAAACGTTACAGAATCAGCTGCCTATTATTGCTGTGGGCGGCATACTCTGCGGGGCTGACGCCGAGGTCAAGCTGGCGGCAGGGGCTAGTCTCGTGCAACTTTATACGGGTTTGATATACCGGGGTCCTAGTCTTGTGCGTGAGGTGGCAGAAGCTTTAGAAGCTGTTTCAAAATCGGCTCATGTCCGCTGACTCGGTGTTACAGCACCTTCTCCGCTGCTCATTTACCACCTGTAAACTGCGCAGCGGAGAAGGCGCTGCGCCTTGAGTTCGCGAACCTATGCGAGTTTTTGAAACAACTTCTTAAGAGACAAAATGACGCAATCCGACAATTTCACAAGGGGTTAACACATGAGCAAAATGATGGCGGTTTTTTCTATTTTCGTATTTCTAACGATCACGTCCGTTCAAGCTGAGGTGGCCACAAAAACGTTGGAATATGAACAAGGTGATGTGCCTTTAATTGGGTATTTAGTCATGCCGGAAGATACCACAGAACCGCGTCCCGGCATTTTAGTTGTCCCTGAGTGGAAGGGTCTTAATGATTATGCCAAACAGCGGGCCGAACAATTAGCGGAGTTAGGGTATGTGGCTTTGGCGGCGGATATTTATGGGGAAGGTAAAGTAGTCACCAGCAATGAGGAAGCCGGCAAGCTTGCCAAGCAATACAAAGACGACCGTGCTCTGCTACGGGCTCGGGTGAATGCAGGTTTAGACGCTCTTAAGGGGCAATCCGCTGTTGATTCTGACAAGGTTGCGGCCATTGGCTACTGTTTTGGTGGCACCGCGGTGCTAGAATTGGCCCGTAGTGGTGCTGATGTTAATGGCGTGGTGAGTTTTCACGGTGGGCTCGATACGCCAACGCCGGAAGACAGTAAAAACATCAAGGCTAAGGTATTGGTGTTGCATGGGGGTGATGATCCTTATGTGCCTCCAGAACAAGTGCAAGCCTTCAAAGACGAAATGCGCCAGGGCGACGTGGATTGGCAATTCATCACTTACGGTGGCGCAGTACACTCCTTTACCAACCCTGCCAGCGGTGATGATCCTAGCCAAGGGGCTGCTTACGACGAAGCGGCTGACCGGCGTTCATGGCAGCATATGCGGTTGTTTTTTGATGAATTGTTTCAGAATCAATAGACGGCAAGTCCGTTGTAGACAAATTTTTTTAGGTCTATGGACCATTAAAGAGAGCCAGTACGATGACTACCATTTCGCTTCAAGAAGCACAAGCCAAACTCTCAGATTTGATTCACTGTCTCAATCCCGGTGATGAAATTGTCATCACGGAGAACAATCAGCCGGTGGCTCGGCTGGTACCGGCCACGGTTCAGCCCCGGAAGCTTGGCACTATGAAGGGTACTGTGACTTACATGGCCTCCGATTTCGATGCGCCTCTGGATGAGTTCAAAGAGTATCTACCGTGAGGCTGCTACTGGATGCGCATACGCTAATTTGGGCAGTGGATAACCCGGCGAAACTTGGGCCAGCTGCTACCCTAGTACTGCAGGATCCCACCAAAGATCTGCTCCTGAGCGCGGGAACAATCTGGGAAATCAGCATCAAAGCCGGATTAGGCAAGCTATCCCTGTCGCTGCCGTTCCGGCAATGGATAGAGCAGGCAATTCAAGACCTTAGCGCCAACGTGCTGCCGATTACCGTCGAATACGCCGATGCTCAGTCTCGTCTTCTCGCCCACCACGGTGATCCCTTCGACCGCCTGTTGGTAGCGCAAGCTCAGACGGAAAATGTGCCGCTCATTAGCACCGATACGGTCTTCGATCAATACGACATCAATCGGGTATGGTGACGCAACCCCATCAAAAATAGGTATTAAGTTGGTTGTTCTGTAGTGCTATGCGGCGCAACAAGTCTTAAGTTTTTAAGCCTAAAGGGACTAGAAGGAATTAGCGGTTTTGCTGCGAGTCGGGGAAAAAATCTTGAGAAAGCACTTGCTCTACCGTCCAGGGTAAATCTTCTGGAAAGTCATCTAACCCGGTCTCCTCGATGGCACGGGCTAGTGCATCATCCCACGTCACACTCAACCAATCACCATCCGCTAAAGCCACGCTTAGGCTTGGAGTTTTTTCAATCCGCAACGCCAGGGCTCGTCGCTGCACTTTGATGGTTCGTCGCCAACTTGATCCACGTCTATCCGGTTGATATTGCCATTTCAACAGGTGGGCCATAAGCACCGCCATTCGGCTCGCTAAATCTCGCCTTTCGCTCTTACCCACATCCTCAATCTCCTCCGCAATGTGTTCTATGTCCAACGCCTCAAATTGCCCAGCGCGTAACAGTTTGGCTTGCTCTTGTGCCCAAGCGATGACGTCTTTGTCGTAGAATGTTGTAGCCGTTTTGATGTTTTCAGCGGTGTCAATCATGGCAAAATTCCAATAGTTGGATTGGTTGTTTATAGTTTAGGTTATCATTAAAATCAGTAGCTTGTAAGCCTAAAACCTAGACTACTTACCATTTTTAGTAATGAGGTTTGAGGGCTTTATTACCCGGCAGGTGCTTCAAGCTCCGTAGCGTCTCATTAGCAAGTCTTTCCAACAAGGCAGGCGCCGACACACTAAACGCTAAACTTGGATAACTTTCCAAGTCGTGTAACTCACTGCCGTGTTGGAAGACCTGTTCAATACCTTACTGCCTGATTGCATATAACTGAAAAGCTAAAATGGCTTAACTTTTGCTCAAGTTTATGATGCGGCTGCTAGTTATATTAATTTAATATAACAGTTTTGTGGTAAATAAGTAACAATTTGTATACAAGCGCAACAAGAGTATCTATAATCCTTTTAAAGTATCTCTAGTGCAACAACTTTAGTTACCACTATTAGCCTATTTGTAGCCCTATAAAGGGTTGTGTTGTTTCGACTTTACCTATATATAGCCACTTCAATAGCAGGGTTCTGGTAAAGATTGAAGTTCAAAGGTAACTTTATTGGAGGAGATGATGGAACAGCTAACCAGAGAAACCCTCAGGACACAAAATCAGCGATATTCCCATACGGCGGGTGTCAGTCGTCACAATCATAGGCGCGGATATTTACCAGGCTTTTTAGATCAAGAAACTGGATCGATGTATCCCTCCTGTAAAGCTGACGGTAGTCTTGCCCCTATCCACATGATGGACGGATTGCCGGAAAGCTTGATAACCGCTCGTAGCGCTTCGGGCCGGGCAGCGGCAGTAAAGCGAACGGTTATTGCGGGTTTTATAAAAGAAGGTCATTTCTACACCCGCGAGCAGGTGGCTAGTGCGTTAGCTTAAAAAGCTGGCACTCCTATCATTTCCTGTAAATTCAATTTCTTTTCTGCATTTTTGTTTGCCGACTACAGAAACTCGATTTTTTAGATTTCTCTACTGTTAAAATCCCTTCATCTCTAGTTTAGGTTTATGGTGACACACCATTTAGCCTTTTCCACCTGCAATAAAAAACCCTCTACTATGCTTTAAGACTATTTATTCCTAAAATTTAATAGTAAATAGATAGCGTTGATAACGCTATTTTATTGTTAAGAGGATTATCCATGAAGATCGATTTGAGGATTGAAGCGACGCCGCAAGAGATGCGTGAGTTTCTCGGGTTACCGAATCTGCAGCCGCTGCAGGAGGAAATGCTACAGACCATCCGCGATAATATGCGCACGGACGTCGCAGGCTTTGATGCACTAAGCTTGATGAAGCCAATGCTACCTGCACAGCTTCATTCCATGGAAGTGTTACAAAAAGCGTTTTGGGATGCATTCACCAAAACAGGGGGGTCAACAGATGCAGCTAATAAAGCAGGCGATGTTGACAGTAGCCACAATAAAACCTAGATGCGCAAGAATTAGGAGTGATGATGGCAAGTAAAATTTTAATCGTAGACGATGAGCCGAATATCGTGCTTTCCCTAGAATTTCTTATGAAAAAAGCGGGTTATGACGTTCGCACCGCTGCCGACGGCGAGGCAGCGTTGGAAGCCATCGCGGCAACCTGTCCAGATCTGGTTTTGCTCGATGTGATGATGCCGCGCAAGAATGGCTATGAGGTTTGTCAGGCCATTCGCGAGAACCCTGCCTGGAAAGATACCCGGGTCATTATGCTAACGGCTAAGGGTCGTGATGTGGAGCGGGAAAAAGGTTTGGCTTTGGGTGCGGACGATTACATTACAAAACCTTTTTCCACCCAGGAGGTTGTAGAAAGAGTGCAGGAAATGTTAGCGGCTAATTCCTCCAACACTTGAGTTAGTCTAGCGCTAATGGGTAATCGGCTAAAATTCTGGCTGCTCTGCTTTGTGCCATTATTTTTAGTGGGTGGATTAGTGGGTGCTGCCGTGTGGTGGGCGCCTGTGCTTATTGTCGATGACACTCTGCGTAGCCAATTTGTATTTTTTGCAGCAGTGGGTGGTTTTGTCTTATCTGTGGGCATTATTCTCGTTTGGACGTTTCTCGATGGTGCCTGTTTTGCCCCCCTGGCAGGGCTTGCTCGGGGCGCTCAGATTATTAAGCACAGTAACCCAGGCTATCAGTTGGAAATTCCTACCGTGCATCTACTGGGTGAACTGCCAAAGTTGCTTCGAGAACTGGGTGAGGGATTATACAAGGCGCGCCATGAAGTAAAAACCGCTATGGTGGCGGGCGCCCAGGAGTTGGAAGAACAGAAATCTTGGCTAGAGGGTGTGTTACGGGAAATTTCTGAAGGTGTTTTGGTGTGCGACGCCAATGCACGGGTGTTACTCTACAATCCAGCTGCCCTTAAGTTGATTCCCAATCAGGATTCCTTGGGGTTGGGTCGCTGTCTCTATGAGTTGTGGACCCGCGCCCCCATAGAGAGCACCTTGGAGCTGTTGCGTTACCGGCAAGGTCAATCTGAGAAAAATTCCAGCGCCACCAGCGCTGCCGAGTTTGTCTGCGCCACCATCGATGGCGACGCAATCTTGCATTGTCGTATGCGGTTGTTGCCCACCATTTCGGTGGTGGGTTCTGCCTTTGTGATCACTTGTCGCGATATTACGGCTCAGATGGCCCAGAAGCAAAGCCAGTTGCCATCCCTAAGCGCTTGGCTTCAGGATCTCTATCAACCCCTCACTAACCTACGTGCTGCGGCAGAGAATATAGCGTCCTTTACGGATATGGAGCTAGACCAACGGCAGGCTTTCCAGCAGGTTATTTCCCATGAAAGTGCCGTGCTCAGTGAACGTTTACAGTCGTTGACTCGAGATTTGAGAACCTTGGTGGTGGGTCAATGGCCCATGAACGATGTTTTTTCCGGGGATTTGGTGGAGGGGGTTAGGCATCGATTGGCGCGGCGCAATGATGTTTCTTTGCAAGTATCCGTCACTGGTATGCCCCTTTGGTTGCATGTGGACTATTATTCCTTAATGCGGCTTATAGAACATCTGTTACAAGCCTTAAACAGCAGTGGCCATGGCGATTGCTACGAAATCGAATGTTTGTTGGGTAACCGCCGAATTTATCTCGATTTAGTCTGGGAGGGAAAACTCGTCTCGGCGCAACAGATCGAAGTGTGGTTGGGGCAGCGTATTGAAGAAATGGTGGGTGCTGTAACCGTAGGGGAAGTATTGCGTCGTCACAATAGTGAGCTGTGGAGTCAAAACCATCGTCGTGAAGGGTGTGCGCTATTGCGCTTGCCTTTGCCAGCCTCTGGGCGGCAATGGCAAGTGCCTGAACGGGAGGTTATGCCGCGACCAGAGTTTTATGATTTTTCATTGATTCGCGATACCGCCAGTCTGGGCGAGTTGGCAACACGCTCTTTAGCAAGCCTCAATTATGTGATTTTTGATACAGAGACTACTGGCTTGGAACCGTCTAAAGGTGATGAGATTATTCAAATTGCCGGGGTGCGTATCGTAAACCGGCGCATTCTGATGGGTGAGACTTTCGATCAGTTGGTCAATCCAGACCGCATTATTCCCAAAGCGTCCATTCGTTTTCACGGCATTACCGACGAGTTGGTCCGATATCAACCTGCTATTCAAACGGTCCTGGCTCGTTTCAAAACCTTTGTGGGTGCCGACGATACCGTTTTAGTGGCCCATAACGCCGCTTTTGATATGAGATTTTTACGTCTTAAAGAAGAGAGTGCTGGGTTGCATTTTGCTAATCCGGTGCTGGATACTCTGCTGCTATCGGTGTTGTTACATGACCACACTAACCAACATACGTTGGACGCTATCGCCGAGCGCTTAGGTGTGGATATACAGGCTCGTCATACCGCATTGGGAGATGCGTTAGTGACGGCTGAAGTATTTAGCAAATTGCTAGACTTGCTGATGGCCCAGGGCATCGAGACATTAGGGCAAGCTTTACAAGCTTCTGAGAAAATGGTGCAAGTTCGCAAAGCGCAGGCACGTTTTTGAAAAGATAACAGCGCAATGAAACGTCACTGCATGGAACATATCATTATTCTTTTTGTGGTCGGTGTTCTGGCGCTGAATTACCCGCTATTATCTCTCTTTGACCGGTTGGAATTGCCATTAAATTTGCCTTTACTATACCTTTATGTGTTTCTGGTTTGGCTACTGCTTATCATAGCAATGGCCTTTATCATCGAAGGCAGAGGGGTGCGGGGAGAAGACCTATCCTCAGCAAGTTATGAAGACCAACCTAGCGATGACGAGATCGAACGATAAATGCTGCAAGACTGGGTTATCGTAAGTAGTGCGCTCGCTTATTTGGGACTGCTGTTCGGGATTGCCTATTATGGTGACAAATGCGCCGACAGAGGTCGCTCTATTATCGCCAATCCTTATATCTACACTTTATCGTTGGCCGTCTATTGTACGGCTTGGACCTTCTATGGCAGTGTCGGTCGCGCTGCATCCACAGGGGTTGGGTTTTTACCCATTTATTTAGGTCCGACCCTGGTCGCGATTCTCTTTTGGTTTCTGTTGCGCCGCATTGTGCGTATTACCAAAGTACATCACATTACCTCCATTGCCGACCTTATCGCCTCTCGCTATGGCAAAAGCACCTTGTTGGGAGGGCTTGTTACGCTTATTGCTGTGGTGGGCATCATGCCCTATATTTCTCTCCAGCTAAAAGCCATCGCCATTAGTTACAATGTGTTGCGTCAGTATCCCGCCGTGGTGATGCCTACGTCGTTTAGTGCTCAGCCTTTTTGGCTGGATACAAACTTTTACATCGCCTTACTGATAATCGCTTTTACCATTCTCTTTGGTACTCGCCACATCGATAACACAGAGCGCCACGAGGGATTGGTGGCAGCCGTTGCCTTTGAATCCGTGGTTAAGCTACTGGCCTTTTTGCTGGTGGGTATCTTTGTGACCTATGGGCTTTTCGACGGTTTTGGAGATATCTTCCGCCGTGCCGCAGCGCATCCTGACTTAGTCGAGTTAATGCGTTTTGAATCAGTACCGGGTGGCTATGGTGGTTGGTTGTCGCTGACCTTTTTATCCATGATGGCGTTTTTGTTCTTACCGCGACAATTTCAGATTTTGGTGGTGGAGAATGTGGATGAGCGGCATATTCACAAAGCAAGCTGGTTGTTTCCCCTTTATTTATTAATCATCAATATATTTGTATTGCCTATCGCCTTCGGTGGACTGTTGCGTTTTTCTGGTCAACAGGTGGATGCCGACACCTTTGTATTGGCATTGCCCATGGTGGAGCAACAAGAAACCTTAGCTCTGCTTGTCTTTGTGGGTGGTTTGTCGGCAGCTACCAGTATGATCATTGTCGCCACCGTTGCCTTATCCACCATGGTTTGTAACGATTTGGTGATGCCTGTTTTGTTACGCACCAAAGGGCTACGGCTGACGGAACGAGCGGATATTAGCGGATTATTGCTGGGGATACGCCGCATCAGCATTGCCATCATGATTCTCTTGGGTTATTGGTACTTTCGCTTTATCGGTGAAACTTATGCCCTGGTGACCATTGGTTTGATATCCTTTGCAGCCGCTGCCCAGTTTGCGCCACCCATTTTGATCGGTATGTACTGGAAACGAGCCAGTCGGCGGGGGGCGTTGATGGGTTTGGGGGGTGGTTTTCTAGTCTGGGCCTATACCCTGTTATTGCCCGCATTTGCTCTTTCTGGTTGGATTGGCAGCGACTTTGTGAGCCAAGGTCCCTTTGGTTGGGCGTTGTTAAAACCTTATCAGTTATTGGGTTTGCAAGGTTTGGACCCCTATACCCATGCCACCTTCTGGAGCATGTTGATCAATATTGGGGGTCTTGTGCTAGGTTCTTTGTTGAGTCGCCAAGATGCCATGGAACAAGTGCAAGGAAGTCAATTCGTCGATATCTTTCACCGGGACCGTCATGATGGTGATTCGCTCCTCTGGCGTGGGGTGGTGGAGACCGGTGAACTGAATAATCTGTTGGCCCGTTTTATCGGGCGTCAGCGTGCCGATAAAGCCTTTAATGATTATGCTCGTAAAAACAGACTCGATTCCTTACAAGCCGATTCTCGTTTGATTCATTATACGGAGCGCTTGCTAGCAGGCGCCATCGGATCAGCCTCGGCGCGGGTGATGGTTTCCTCGGTGGTCATGGGAGAAGTGCTTAGCATCGATGAAGTCATGACCATTCTCGACGAAAGTTCTCAAGCCATTGAGTACAGTCGCCGTCTGGAGCAAAAATCCGCTGAGCTGGAAGCCACCAGCGCCGAGCTGCGTCGCGCCAACGAACGCTTGCAAGAACTCGATCGGCTTAAGGATGAATTCATTTCCACGGTAACCCATGAATTGCGTACTCCCTTAACGTCTATCCGGGCTTTTTCCGAAATTTTACTCGGTAATCCTGATATGCCGCTGGATCAGCGCAGTGAGTTTTTAGGCATCATCGTAAAAGAAAGCGAACGTTTGTCCCGGTTGATCAACGAAGTCCTAGATCTGGCTAAACTTGAATCAGGTCGCATCAGTTGGCGTATGGAAAAAGTCGATTTGCAAGCCTTGATTCGGGATGCCATCAATAGCACAAGACAACTGTTCTGGGATAGAAACGTTACGGTGCAGGAATTTCTCGGCGACGAACCCCTAATCGTCTCTGGCGATTACGATCGTCTCACCCAAGTGGTCATTAATCTACTTTCTAATGCGGTGAAATTTTGCCCTGAAAAGGAAGGGTGTATTACCATAAGGCTTGTCAATAAAGATGACAACGTTTGTGTGGAAGTACAAGATAATGGCCCCGGTATTCCCTATGACCAGCAGCAGCTGATCTTTCAAAAATTCCATCAAGTCAGTGATCAACGGGCGGGTAAACCTAAAGGTACAGGGCTTGGGTTGGCTATTAGCGAGCGTATTATGGAGCGTCATGGGGGGCGTATTTGGGTGGAAAGCAAACCTGGGCAGGGTTCTACTTTTAAGATCGAACTACACGGAATTAGTGATACAGCCTATGTGATTTCACCGGGTTGATGGACATTTACCAGAGGGTTTTGTTAAGGCAACCGAACCGTAAAGGTGGTGCCACCATCCGGCGAACTGACCACATCGATAACACCTTTGTGCATTTTAATGATATGTCGTGCGATGGCTAGGCTAAGACCATGACCTTGGCTGTGATGATCAACATCGCGGTTAGAAAATTCATCAAAAATTTGCCCAAGAAACACCGGATCGATACTCTCGCCGTGGTTTGTTACGGCAATGCAGTGTTGACCGGCATCGCTAAACACGTTGACTTCTATAGATTTTCCAGAAGGACTGTAGTGTAAGGCGTTTTCAAGAATAGCGTGGATCACAAACTGGATTTTTTCATGATCAAAAGTAGTCCGCACGCTGTTGCTAAATCGCTGTGTAATGTGGACATCACGCTCTGTTATCAGTGTCGCCAAGTTTTTAATAACTTCATTGACAGGCTCCTTTAAGTCGCCTTGTTGCCATTGGAAGTGGGCTTTGCGTGATTTTAACTCACTCAGCATAAGAACCTTTTCGAAAAGGCGCTGCAGCTTTTTGGCGCTTTGATCCACCATGTTGAGCAATAACCGGCGTTGCTCAGGTTCCACATCATCGCTGGCTAACAGTATTTCCACCGGCGAAATGATGGTGGTCAGTGGGGTGCGGGTTTCATGGCTCAGCAGCGTCAGCAAATCGCTTTTTAACTGGTCCATTTCTTCTGCATATTGCAGACGCAAATAAACCTGGACCTTGGCGAGGAGTTCTTCCTCGTCGAAGGGCTTAGTGATGTAGTCATCAGCACCGGCGGCATACCCTTCGAGCCGCTCTGAAAGCATGGTTCGTGCGGAAATGATGATTATCTTCACATGCCGCAAAGCCGGTGTCGCTCTAATCTGGCGGCACACTTCATAGCCTTCTATGCCTGGCATAGTAATGTCCAAAAGAATCAAAGCAGGTTGAAAACCTGGCGCTTTTCGAAGTGCTTCTTCACCCGAATGAGCTACTTCCAACATGTAATTCTCTTCAAGATACTCGCGAAGAATTTCAATATTAGTTTCATTTTCGTCAACGATAAAAATCTTATCCTGGACAATCACGTTTTATAAATCTCTTTAACCATGCCAATACCTCTCTAGCTTTTGTAAAACAAACAAGGTTGAATCTTGCTAATACCCCAATTGTAGCGGGTTAGTACATATACAAAGTACGCTTGCTGATTTTTTAAGGGGCTATAAACCACATTAAGACCTATTTTTACCAGATAGGTGCCTTACTATAAAAAAACCTAAAAAAACAACGGGTTGTATTTTAGAGGGAGGGGATGGCTGGATGCCGCAAGGCAAGCGAGTAATAACTCCCTATTCGAAATAGAAATGACTGCTATGCATCTGCAACGAAAAGTGCGTCGTATAACCCCTCCAAAGCAACATGAAATAGGGACACTGAACTGATGTGCCCTAAAGTTCCTAAAAAACTTTTGGGGGCTTTAGGGGACCTTGGTGGTCCTTAAATCGAGCTGTTTTGATGGTTGCTTTATCAAAATCAAACGATTTTTATTTATCACTGTAGGAGATTGCAACGTGAAGTCCCAAACTGTTATTCATTCTGCGCTAGTCGGTGTTGTTGCTCTTGGGGTTATGGCTGCCTCCGGGAATGCGCTGGCTGCCAAAGATGGTCAAGAAAAATGTTATGGCGTTGTCAAGGCTGGCATGAACGATTGTGGCGCCGCAGATAAGTCGCACTCTTGCGCGGGTCAGGCCACCGAAGATGGTTCCGCCAATGAGTGGGTCTATGTGCCTTCCGGCACCTGTGAGAAGCTGGTAGGCGGTATGTTAGAGCCGGATGCCGGTTAAGGAAGCGGTGATGTCCAATCTGACCCAGTGCGGTATTGGGCCTGTTGCGATCCCGGCGCGAGCCGGGATCGGCCTCAGGGCTCAGCATTATCATGAAATCATAGATACACGTCCGGCTATAGGATGGTTGGAGATTCACCCTGAAAACTACTTTAGTGCGGGTGGAAAATCTCTTCATATATTAAAGCAACTGCGTACTGATTATCCCCTTAGTTTACATGGTGTTGGGCTCTCCATGGGTTCGACGGATCCCTTGAACGGCATGCATTTGAATAAACTTAAAGATCTGATCCATCGTTTTGAGCCAGCATTGGTGTCTGAACATCTCTCTTGGGGTTCTGTGGAAGGGCGCTATCACAACGATTTGTTGCCTCTGCCGTATACCGAGGAGGCGTTAAACCATATGGTGGATCGAGTCGCGCAAGTGCAAGATCATTTGGGACACCAAATCTTAGTGGAGAATGTTTCTAGTTATCTTGAGTACCGAGAATCTACTATTCCAGAGTGGGAATTTCTTGTGGAACTCTCAAAACGCAGTGGCTGCGGGTTGCTTTTGGATGTCAACAACATCTATGTCAATGCGCGAAACCACGGATTTAACCTAGAAAGTTTTTTGTTTGGGATTCCGCCCACAGCACCGGTGCAGGAAATTCATCTTGCGGGGTTTAGCGTCGATAACATCGACCATGAGCAGATTCTTATCGACACCCATAGTCAACCCGTTTGCGATGCGGTTTGGGTACTGTATAGCAAAGCCATAAAACGTTTTGGAAAAGTACCCACCTTGATTGAATGGGACGCGGATTTACCAGCCTTGGAAGTATTGTTAACCGAGGCCCGACACGCGGATCTTATTTTAGAGGTGTATCATGAGCAGGCTGCGTAGTTTACAAAGGGATTTCTCGCGGCATGTTTTCGGGGATGAGTCTGCTGACCTTATTACCAATGTAAAACCCAATGGTCTAAAGCCAGTTAGACGTTTAAACGTTTATCGTAATAATGTTTATGTAAATCTTACCAACGCTTTACGTACCACCTATCCTATTGTAGTCCGTTTGGTCGGTGATGGTTTCTTCCGCTATGCAGTCCATGCCTATATTAGTCAACACCCTTCTCGATCTGGAGATCTTCACCAATTTGGCGCAGCCTTCGCGGATTTTTTAGCAACCTTCGAACCAGCAGCAGGGTTGCCCTACTTATCCGATGTTGCTCGCTTGGAATGGGCCCATGAACAGGTTTTTTATGCTGCCGAAGCAGCACCTTTTAATTCTGCAGCATTAGCCGAAGTACCTCATGAATCTTATCAAGATCTTAAATTTGTACTCAATCCGGCAGTGCGACTATTAACGTCAAAGTATCCCATATTACGTATTTGGCAGGTCAATCAAGAAGGTTTCGAGGGTGATCAAGGGATCCAGCTTGCTGAGGGTGGTGTGCAGTTACTGGTTATCCGTGACAGTCGGTTAAATGTTGGTACCAAGGTTTTAGGGGAGGGGGAATTTGCCCTGCTCAAAGCCTTAACAGATGGTCATTCCTTTGCGGTAGCCTGTGAGCAAGCGTTGGATGCGCAACCCGACTGCGATATTCCCACTTGCCTTAAACAGCAGATTATGGATGGCGTTATCGTCGATTTTACCATCTAGAAAAAACTAACTTCCGAAAATGTAAGAGGAAATAACTATGTCTGATACTGTTATCGAGAATAGGTCGGCAAGCGGTCTATCTGTCTTGGGTAGAACTGCGCATCTTATTAATTCTACTTACTACGGCTTAGATTTATTAGCGCCAATTAGCTTTTTACTACTGCGCTGTTGGGTGGCTTGGCAATTTTTTAAATCAGGGCTTGTCAAGCTACAGAGCTTTGATTCGACGTTGATGCTCTTTGAGTATGAATATGCGGTTCCTTTGTTGTCGCCAACCATGGCTGCGTATCTAGCAACTGCTGCCGAACTTGTTTTACCCATCTTGCTTATTGTGGGCTTAGCAGGAAGAATTAGCGCTTTAGGCTTGTTTATCTTAAACCTTGTCGCCTATATTTCATATGCTGATGCGCTGTTGACAGATCACCTGCCCTGGGGACTGATTTTGCTTCTATTTACCCTCAGTGGTCCTGGAAAGCTTTCCATCGATTATTTGATCGGCAGATTTGTATCGCGCTAACTCTGTTTTCGCGCTATAGGCAATGCTATACCGGCCAAGTAATGTTGAATTTTTAGAAGAACAATTTAATGTTTAATAGATTAAGAAGCTGTTTCAAAAACTCGCGACGTTCGCTGAATCAAGGCGCAGTACCTTCGAGCAGCGCAGTTTACAGGTAGTAAATGAGCAGCGGAGAAGGTGCTGCAACGCCGAGTTGGCGGACATGAGCAGATTTTAAAACAGCTTCTAAGCCCCGCTTCAAGGGGCTTTTTAAACTTAACGAGCACGGTGGGAAATCGTTTCTCCTTTATACTCAATTAAACGTGTTGTCTGACCCCGCGCACGGTTAAAAAGAAACGTTAAAATACCGATTAATTCAGGAATTTTTAAAACTAGGCAGAGTATTGCATAGCAGAGGGCATAGTTTGGAGCATCGTTACGTTTTCGCCGATAACGATAAATACGATACCCCTGAACAAAATAAAAGACGCTAAGGGCGCTTACAAGAAGTAAAGCTTTAGGATTCCAGAAACTGCTTAAAAGAAAGATTAAATAAAGTGCCGGAATAACACCTCCCCAGGTGATAGCGCTTTTTAGGGGGCGCATAAGTGCAGAACGTTCGGGTTGTTGACCGTGCATAAAAACCCTTTCCGCATAAGCATGACCACTACGGACGTTGCGTTTCCAAAATTGGGCAAACTTGTCAATAGCTGCATCGTGGATGGTCATATCCTCATCGAGACGGAATATTTTCCATCCTTGCTGGCGAATTCGAAAACAGAGTTCAGCCTCTTCACCGGCAATCATCATGGGATTAAAACCGTTTGTCTGCCGAAAAGCATCGCAACGCATCATGGCATCACCTCCACAAGCATCCAGCTCTCCCAGGGATAGGTTCCACTCCATATCACAGTATCGATTATAAATTGTTGCGTCGGGAAAGCGCTCGCGTCGTCTGCCGCATACCACCGCAACCTCTGGCCGATTATCCAGTTTTTGACAAGCTTTACTGATCCAATCTTCGACAACCTCACAGTCGCCGTCCACAAACTGCACATACTGAATCTCAGGATCGAGCTTCATAAGTCGCAGGAAACCCGCGTTACGACCCCGGGCCATGGTAAATTGTTTGGACATATCCAGGTCCACCACGCCTATGCCTAAAGACTTGGCAAATTCTACGCTTTCATCTGTGGAACCAGAATCGACATAGACTATGTGGCTGGCGTTGTGAACTATGGAATAAAGACAACGTTTTAGTCGTTCACCTTCGTTGCGACCGATTACCACGACACCAACACGAGAGTTATTAGAATTTGTCATTATTATCGCTATTTTTCTTTACGATTTGAATTTGGTCCTAAATAAATATAGGGATTATACTAGTCACTCTGTCGTTGTTGAGAGGGTAAGTTTATTATTGTTGCGCACTTTTTGAGAAGATGAATCTGCTTCAACTAGATAAACTTCTATAGAGTCATTGGATAAACTTCTAAGTGTTTCATGTTTTGTGACTTGAAATGCACCATTCATCAAAAATTGAAATGCTTGTTCAATTTCTTGCTTTTCTTTACAAGATAAGGAACAAATCAACCAGAGTCGAGACGTGGAAGGTAACGGTTTTCTATCAACAGAAATTACCCCTAGTATTTTCTCACTCATTGATGGATTGATAAAATAAATTGGCATAAAACCATCATAATAACGATGAAAAAATAGATTAAATGCGTACTTGTCAACTTCTGCATTACGGTTGTTATAAAATACTAGGATGTCACCCGCTTTTTCGGCATTGTTTACGATTTGTGCGGCGCCGAGCCAGTCATCACGATAGGTGACTGTGTAATAATCTTTTAATCCATTAAACATTATAAATACGTAGGCAATCGCTATTAATGCAGCGAAGGAGCGCTGCCAACGCCAAAGAAAGATAAATCCTGTCACGATTAGAATATGAAAATAAGGGGCAATAGACAACAAATAACGATTGCTCCATACATCAAAAAAGAAGTGTGAAATACCTAGCATAACTCCCGCGGGTAAAAAAGCCCATGCAGTAACCCATAACAACTGTTCTGAGCGGTATTTGGTGAATAGTCTAATCAGGGGAATAGTTAGCAATCCAACCAATAAAATGGTAAATCCACCAACCAATAAAATTATAAATCCTCTATATAAAAGCAGGTTGTTTTCTTTCAGGGTAAGCCAGAAGGTGGACAATAACGAAGTGTCTGTCATCTGCTTAAGAAGAGGTATAACTTGCTCATTTTCTGAGGTAAGTAAGTGTCTTACCGGCCAATAAGCGGTCATCTGCTCGAGCATGCCGCTGACTTGAATGACACCTGGCTTGGCAAATTCGGCTTCTGCCCATTGCGTGGCATATTCCCCAGCAGCACCACCAAAAGCTTGTATCCACAGAGTGGGAAGAGATAAAAGACCAATAAGCGAAAGCCCTAGTCCAAAAACAAGTAACTGACGGTACTGGTGGCGGTTCTTCCACCCAAACAAAACCATATCTGGTAGTAGCAAAAAAAGATTCAAGGGAGTCGTTACAATGGCCAGCCACCGTGCCAATGCCCAGCAACTGAGGGAACGAAGAGTTGCAGATTCGAGTGCATAGGTTAAGGCTAGCGTCCCACTGAGACTAAAGAAAACGCTAAGACTGTACATGCGGATTTCTTGGGCATGATTAATAAACAGGGGTGAGAGCGTCATCAGAATTGCCGCAATAAGACCTGTCGACTCTCCTGCTAGACGGCGACCGAGCTGGTAAGTGAGGAAAACTCCTCCAATGCCGAATAAAACACCTAGGCTCCGAAGCCAGGCATCGCTCGTGCCAAAAAGCATCCAGACTTTTAGTAGAATAAAATAAAAGGGTCGCGCCCAAGGAAAGTCCTCAGACATCCTTTCCGCTGTGCGGATGCTGAGCATTTCGTCAATCCAAAGGCTCTCGCTATCCAGTTGATAAAAACGCAAGCCAGTTGCGATTAGGAGAATTAAACTGATGGGAATCCATGCTATTAAATTGGCCGGAATGGCGCTGGTCTGACTTTTTGTGATTTCCATATTTTGGTGTCCATGTCCTATACTAATAACAATTTTTTTACCAATTTTAATAGGCAAAAAAATTTCTAACTTTGTTTATAGTTTTTTTACTTTATGTGCTGCTATATCTACAAAACTAGTTTTTGAAAATTGTATGGGTGCTGTGTCATATCAAACGACGTTGGTATTAGCATCCGTTCAAGACAATTAAACTTATGGTGAATTTGGATTAACTACTTTATGTTTTAAAACTTCTATAACACCTTTAAAGGTTTCGCGATTCTTATCGTTCAACTGACTAAGGGTATTATGAGAATTGAACACTGTGTTGCTTAGTTCGGGTTTACTAAAGTTTTTGTTAGGAATAGGTTGTAATGTCATTATTTTAATAGGGCTCGTATCGCAGATATAAAATATCTCGTAAAAACCTACATTTTCTAAAATACAGTTAATATCTTCATTGGTAGACACTAATGTAGCTTGAGTTGCAAAGCGGTCTCTGACAAAGTTGGCGAGCTTTGCCAGCAGTCCAAGACTCGTACTGTCCATTCCCGTTACTTCCGTAAGGTCTAGTACTATATTGTTAAAACCTGTATCTAGAAACAGTTGATCAAAGAATTCATCTAGGGCGCAACCCATGGTGTACTGAATGTTACCCACCAATTTAATGATATAAATGTCGTTTAGCTTAGCAAAAAGTGCTGCAGTTTCGCTCATGCATCAAACCTAGTGTTTTGTTATTAATAAAATACTAATATCATCGGGTAGATCATTAGTCTGACTTAAAGCAAGTTTCTTCATAAGAGTTTCTATATCAATGTTTACATCTTCGACAGCATTTAATAGAAAATTTAGCTTTTTTTCTATATTAGATTTAGAAAGCACTTCTAGAATTCCGTCAGAGATGAGCGCCAGCGCAAAAACCGATGGTAGTTCTAGCACTTTGGTGTGGTAATCGGCGAAATCAAATAACCCCACAGGGAAGCTCTTACCCTCTATGTATGTTGCATGAGTTCCGTCAAAAATAATCGGAAACGGAAATTGACCACTGTTACTATAACTTAACTGATTGTTACCGCAGTTGATAACTCCGTAAAACATTGTAAGGTATTTGCCCAGCCGCGCCCGAATGATCTCTTCATTCAGGTGCTTTAACATATGACTAGGCTCAAGTATTTCCACATTGTTATCCTGCCAATAACGTTCCAGATAGCGATTAATGTAGCTTCGTAATAGAACAGTGACGAAAGCCGATGAAACGCCATGCCCTGATACATCAGCCATATAAAATCCTAAGTGTTGTGCATCGATGGCAAAGTAATCGACAAAATCACCACTTAGGTACTGAGATGTCAAGAGATGACGGCTAAATACATAAGGACCGTAGCGTCGATCTGTTTTTGGGAGAAGTTGAAACTGTATTCGCCGGCCTGCTTCTTCATCTTCCTGTAATTGTTTTAAGCTTCGCTGGAGTTGAGCGTTGACAGCCTCCAAATGTTCCCGATATTCACGGTTCTCCCGCAACAAATGAGCGCGTTCCAGAGACTGTTTAACAGCATGTTCCAGTGCAGCCATATCTTCGATGGGTTTAGTAAGATAATCCCAAGCGCCAAGCTTAAGGGCTTTAAGGGCGTCGCTTATACCACCCATGCCAGAAACCATGATAATTGGCATTTCGGGAAATTCTTGAGTGACTATTGCTAGTACATCAAGGCCATCTAGTTCGGGCATGCGCAGGTCACAGAGCACCAGATCAGGCGATGCTTGACGACACTTTTCGATACCTTCCCGACCATTTTCTGCTTCAAGTACTTGAAAATCGCTATCTTCCAAATAAATTGCAAACGACTCTCGCACTAGCTTTTCATCATCAACTATAAGTACTTTTGGCCTCTGCGTCATTAATCTGTAATCTCATTTAATGTAGCTTTGCCAAACTTCGAATAGCTTCCACCAGCGGCGCCATATCCAGCAGGGGTTTTAAATAAACGTGGGCTTCGTCTAGTCCAAGGTTCTGTAATTCGGTGGGTAGCGTATAATCTGACGATCCTGTATGGATGATAAAATGCATCCTAGGACATAACTCATGAATACGGCAAATTGAGACGTTGCCATCTATCCCTGGTAAGCGCATATCCATAATGCATACAGCGAACTGGCAACTGTCTTGACGAATATGGTTAATAGCTTCTTCACCAGATTCTACGGCAACCACTATGATTCCATCGTCTTCTAAATAAGCTTTTAGATTTTCTCGGACCATAACTTCGTCGTCGACAATCAGTACCCTGGTTTCCATTGCAATTTCTCAATCACAACAAGGGTTAGCTTGGGTATTTAAGGTGTTTTTCATTGTAACTTGCCTATCGTAGATCTTTGGTGTTGTTGCCTTTCGGTGTTGATGCGTATATATAAACCTCTCCTTAGCTGTTTTCTATACCGCCAAAACAAGAATATGCCCAAATGGTTAAAATAGACATATTTGATGCGTATTGTTCTTTTGACAAAAAATAAAGCAATGTTTGCACCATATTGATGGCTCTTTTTCAAAGCCCTTTTTAGAAGCAGCTTCTTGGCTACCTGAAATTTAATCTAAAACCTGCGAATACTTTTGTAGGAAGAAACTAGCTTATTATGAAAGTCAAAAAAAGCGATCACATCAGATGGTTTTTTTAAATTACAAAAAAAGTGAGCCACAAAATGTCTTTAGGTCCCATCATGCTCGGTTTAGAAGGGCTAGAGCTCAGCGCCGAGGAGAAAGAAATACTGCGTCATCCCTTAGTGGGCGGTATAATTCTGTTTACTCGGAATCATCAATCCCCTGAGCAAGTTGCGCGGTTGGTGCATACGATCCACGAACTACGTCAGCCAAGTTTGCTGGTGGCAGTCGATCAGGAGGGTGGACGGGTGCAACGCTTTCGCCAGGGATTTACCCGGTTGCCACCGCTGCGATGCTTTGGAGAAACCTATGAGCAGTCTCCAACTCGCGCTATGGAATCAGCTTACCTGACAGGCTGGTTGATGGCTACAGAACTCCGGGCGGTGGGTGTGGATTTTAGTTTTGCGCCGGTGTTGGATCTCGATCGCGGGCTAAGCCAAATCATTGGCAATCGGGCTTTTCATGGTGACCCCCATGTGGTGACGCAGCTTGCAATTGCCTATGCAGATGGTATGCAGAAGGCGGGTATGGCCGCTGTCGGCAAACACTTTCCGGGGCATGGTGGGGTGGTGGCCGATTCTCACGTTGAATTGCCCGTAGATGATCGCTCCCTCACAGAACTTATGGCAGAAGATCTATCGGTTTTCCAACGCACGGTGGAGCATGGCATAGCTGCAATCATGCCAGCCCATGTGGTTTTTCCCCAAATCGATAGGTTGCCAGCCAGTTTTTCTTTCCCTTGGTTAACGGAGATCTTACGTCACCGTTTGGGTTTTCAGGGCGCGATCATCAGCGATGACTTAGATATGCAGGGCTCGTGGGTGATGGGATCACCACCGGAACGCGCCCAAGCGGCTTTGGCCGCGGGTTGTGATATGGTCTTGGCCTGCAATGATCGGCAAGCTGCTATAGCTATGTTAGATCATCTGAAATTGCCCACAGATACAGAGGCCACCTTGCGTTATGCTCAGCTCCGCAGCCACAACCGTATAGCGTTGACGGCGCTACGGCAAAGCGAATTTTGGCAACGCGCCGTAGAGTTAGTGGAGAATTTTGCACCGGTCTAGATGGTGAAGTTTTTCCTTATAGGGTTGGTTTGTTTGTAGTCTATACCTATAATCTGTGGCTCCCTTACCTGGAGAACCGTGATGGCTAACAAACTTTTGATCGTCATGGTCAATACTGATCCCAACAGTCCTTCTGAAGTGGAGGCGCCTTTCTTTCAAGCGACAGTCGCTGCCGCCATGGAATATGATGTGGAAATCGTCATGACGGGACGGTCTAGTGAACTTGCCATTAAAGGGGTCGCTGAAGCCATACATCCTAAAGAGGGAGAAGAAAAAAACGTCTATGATCTCATCAAGGATGCACACGAAGCGGGCGTTAAATTTAAGGTTTGCACCACAGTAGAGCGATGGGGGGATAATTTAATTCCCGAAATTGAAGAAACCGTAGGCGGGGCGTATCTTATCAGTGAGGCTATGGACGACGATACGGTAACCTTCACCTACTAAACGGAATGGTTTATGGTTGCCATCAATGCTAAACAAGCCCATAGCGTGTTAGAAAGCGCCGATCTGCTCTGTTCTCGTGAACGCATAGAGCAGGCCCTTGACCATATGGCTCTAGAGATTACACGACGTCTTCAACATTGCGATCCGCTGGTGTTAGTGGTGATGAATGGCGCCCTTGTTCCAGCAGCACACCTGTTTACTCGGTTAAGTTTTCCATTCCAGATCGATTATGTGCATGCGACGCGCTATGGTGATACCACGGCGGGTAGGGAACTGAATTGGTTGGTTAGTCCCCATGTTTCCGTGCAAGGGCGAGTGGTATTGGTCGTCGATGATATCTTTGACGAAGGTAAAACTCTGCAAGCTATACTTACTTACCTTCGCCAGTCCCAGGCCCAAGAAATCTACAGCGCGGTGCTGGTCAATAAAAAACATAACCGTAAAGCCCCAGGGCTAAATGTAGATTTTATCGGCTTGGAAGTGGAGGATCGCTATGTATTTGGTTTTGGCATGGACTACAAAGCCTATTGGCGAAACTTGCCTGACATATATGCTGTAGGGAAAACAATGTTGTTCAGCTAGCGCCGTGTTGTTGAATTTAGCAAAGTTTAGCAATTTTTGTCTATTCTAGATTGAACGGCGTGTCATCTGTGTCGATAAATCTCAGATTTCACAATACTTTCGCATAAAACTAAACACTTCATGGCGCAACTTCTAGCAATTATTGGGGGCACTGGCCTCACCTCATTGGAAACCCTAACCATCAAGCGTCGAGAGATGGTCTCCACGCCCTATGGTGAGCCGTCCGCTCCGTTGATTCATGGCGAGTTAGACGGTAAAGCTGTGGTATTTCTAGCCCGTCACGGTTACGCCCATACCATTCCTCCTCATAAAGTAAACTATCGCGCCAATCTTTGGGCGCTAAAGCACATCGGCGTAGACCAGGTCATCGCCATTGCCGCCGTCGGCGGTATAACGCCTACCATGGTTCCCGGCAGCCTGGTTATCCCAGATCAAATTGTGGACTATACGTGGTCTCGAAATCATACCTTTTTTGAGGATGATCTCGCTCAGGTCACTCATATTGACTTTACCCATCCTTATTGTGGGGCGTTACGCCATACCTTGATTCAAGCGGCCCACGACATAGGACTCGATGCCAGAGCAAAAGGTACCTATGCAGCAACCCAAGGTCCACGTCTAGAATCTGCCGCGGAAATACAGCGTCTTGCCCGGGATGGTTGTGATGTGGTAGGTATGACGGGTATGCCGGAAACCGCTTTGGCTCGGGAAATCGAACTATGCTATGCCACCTGTGCTGTTGTGGCCAATTGGGCAGCCGGTAAAAGCGAAGGTGAGATAACCATGGAAGCGATTCAACGCCAGTTGGTAACCGGTATGGATAGGGTTAGGCATCTCTTGCGTCGAGTCACGACGCTTATCCAAATCCTGTGACTCAAGCTAGCCCTTGTTGCAATGGCAGTTATAGTCTATACCGATTGATTAGTTTTAAAATATCAATACTTAGCGTTCAATTTAATCGGCCTATTGACATGCGCCAGCCAGTCCACGTCCTGACCAGGAGCATTACCCTTTGACAGCCGATCAAATCATTATTTTTTTGGTGTTATTGGGTGCTCTAGGTTTATTTATCTGGGGTCGTTGGCGTTACGATATTGTCGCCGTCATGGCCTTGTTGGTGGTGGCTGTCACCGGGCTTGTTCCAGCCGAGGATGCCTTTGCGGGGTTTGGCCATCCCGCTGTCATCACCGTCGCTACCGTACTCATTATCAGTCAAGCACTGACTAATTCTGGCGCGGTAGATACCCTCGGCAAGCAGCTCAGCGCGATTCAGGATCGGCCGGTTTTATTAGTAGCCACCTTGACTGGGTTGGTTGCCCTTTGCTCTGCGTTTATGAATAATGTGGGCGCTTTAGCGCTTTTTATGCCCATCGCCTTACAGCTTTGTCAAAGAGCAAATCGCCCGGCATCAGAAATCCTCATGCCCCTTTCTTTTGGGTCTCTACTGGGTGGGCTTATTACGCTCATTGGCACACCTCCCAATATTGTCATCGCCACCTATCGCCAAAAAATCACCGGTGAACCTTTTGGTATGTTTGACTTCACCCCCGTTGGCCTGGGGGTGGCTCTGGTGGGCGTGACCTTTATTTCCCTCATAGGTTGGCGGCTGTTGCCGACTTCTCGGCTTAGTAATACGAAAGAAGGCACGATGTTCGATATCAATGCCTATATCACTGAAGCACGCTTGCCTGAAAAATCAAAACTAGTGGGCAAAGCCCTGAGAGAGCTGGAAAAACTGGGCAAGGGTGATGTGGCTATCCTGGCTATGGTGCGCGGCAAACGGCGTTTATTAGCGCCTGGCCCCTTTGAATTACTTAAAACAGATGACTTGCTGATTTTAGAAGGCCACTCAGATGGTTTAAAAACCTTGGTGGATGAGACAGGTTTAGAAATGGTGGGTAGTCAGACAGTTACCGCGGAAGATCTCAGCTCTGAACGGGTTGGCATGTTTGAGGCGGTGGTCAGCCCAGGTTCCCGTATCGAGGGGCGTAGCGCTGCTGCGTTACAACTTCACGAGCGATTTGGTGTTAATTTGTTGGCCATTTCTCGCCAAGGAGAATCCATGCGGCAACGCATCAGCCGGATTACCTTCCGGGTCGGCGATGTATTGCTACTTCAGGGTGAGGTTAAAACCATGGGAGACACCTTGGCTTTGCTGGGATGCCTACCCCTGGCCCAACGCAATATTAAATTGGGCCAACGCCGTCGAGTATTACCCGCTACCGTCGTTTTCGGGGTAGGTATTCTATGTACGGCGCTAGGACTCTTACCGGCACATTTGGCCTTTACCGGCGCGGCTGTGGTGTTGGTATTGACCAATTTACTGTCTCTACGGGAAACCTATGCCAGTATCCAAGGGCCTATCATCGTTTTATTGGGCGCCATGATTCCCGTGGGTCAGGCGTTAGAAACCACCGGCGCCACCAACCTGATCGCTGTGCAGTTAGTAAGAATTATGGGTGGGTTACCCGATTGGGCTATTCTCGCCATTTTGATAATAACCGCCATGGCGTTGTCCGATGTTATCAACAACGCCGCAACAGCCGTCATCATGGCGCCTATTGCAGCCGGTGTGGCAACCACGTTGCAATATCCCGTGGACCCTTTTTTAATGGCTGTCGCTGTGGGGAGTTCTTGTACGTTTCTCACCCCTATTGGGCATCAATCCAACACGTTGGTCATGGGACCCGGTGGCTACGCCTTTGGCGATTATTGGCGTATGGGTTTGCCGTTAGGGGTCCTTGTGGTGGTGACTACTGTCCCGTTGATTTTACGCTTCTGGCCCCTATGAGAAAGCAATAAAGCTAATCTTCTAAAAGGTTACCCGATTGTCTATGGGGCAAAGGATCAATACCTGCTACTTTGCCAATGCTTTGTCCCGGTGTTACCAGTTTGCTGGCGGTGCGGGTAAACAAAATACCTGCTGTGCGACTGCGCAAGGGTATGCGAGTATGGGGAGATGCTAGCTCTAAAGGATCAATTAAATCGGCGATGGCTTCATCCTTTTCCACCCAATCGCCCAGTGCCTTGTGATAAGCCACAAGGCCCGCTTGGGGCGCCTTAACAATATCCACAGCTTCTAAAGGAATGAGCGTGCATGGGGCTTTCGGAAGTGGTTCGGGATTCCCTTTGATAACCTGGCGGCGTTGTAAAAAGCGATAAAGATGCTGTGCATCTTGACCAGCCAAGTGATCATCCACCTCCGTCTGACCCCGCAATTCTACGGTGGTGGCAAAGCACGCCAACGGAACTGGATTTTTATCTGCAGTCTTTTGGGCGAGTTGCCACCAAGGGGCCGCATTAGCGGCATCAAAAGCGCCTTCGCTAGGATCAGTTTCCAACAAGATAGCCTGAGCACCCATTTCCGCACCTAACGCCAACGCGGTTTCTCGATGATAGGTGGGCGCGTATAAGTGTAGTAAAGCCTCTGAATCGCAATGCAAGTCAAACACCAAATCTGCATCGATGGATAAGCTGAGCAGCGTCTTTTTAAGCACCTCGACGGCTTTCAACGGAGCTTGATTTGCTATACTTTGCAAAAGGGTTTGGCGGATCAGCGTGGTATTTTTTGCTGGGTCCTGGGTAAGTCGGCTAGCCAATTGAGCCAGCAAAGTGGCGTTGGAAAGCGCGGAAAAATGCCGGTTAAAATTGCCTGAAGCACTAAAATCAAAGCGTCCTAGCAAGTTGCCATTGAGATGTTGGGCAAGGCCAATAGGATTAGCCACCGGCACCACGATGACTTCCCCCATAATGTGATCCGCAGCTGCTGCTTTTTCCAATAAATTCAGCAGATGATGGATGACCAAGAGTCCGGGAATTTCATCCGCATGAATCGCGGCTTGAAAATAGGCTTTAGGCCGACCCCCCGGCTGACCATAACGATGCACGGTTAGAGAGCGCTGGGTACCGGGTGCGGGTGAGGGCAGGGGCAGAACCGTTTTTGCCATGGTTAGATCTACCTATCTTCAATCATGACTCGGTCGCCTACGGATAACTGCTCGAATAACTCCACGATGGCCTGGTTTCCCATGCGAATACAGCCGTGGGACAAAGGCACCCCCAAAGGCAATTCATCGGGGCAGCCATGAATATAGATATACCGTTGCAGGGTATCTTGCTCGCCGTGGCGATTATGACCGGGTTCCAAGCCGCTTAGCCAGAGAATCCGAGTGAGCACCCAATCCCGTTGTGGCATCTGAGCCGCTAAGGCTGGTGAATAGATTTCCCCGGTGGGTCGACGTCCTACGAAAACACTGTTCAAAGGAGCGCCAGCGCCGATTTTCTCGTAAATCTCATGTAACCCCCTTGGGGTACAACCACTACCGTTGAGTTCACCAGCACCGTTTCTAGCGGTGGATACGGCATAGCTAGCGATAGTGCGTGATTCTTGCAAGAGGCGCAAACGTTGTTCCGGCAAACTTACAAGCACACAAATTTTGTTCATGGTCGCCAGTTCTTGTAGGGGTTGTCTATCAAACAGGCGTTGTAATAACGCTTATCATAAGATACATCTTCTCCTAGCCACACTGGCCGCTCAAAGTTTTCTTCCGCATCTGTTAATTCGACTTCAGCCACCACTAATCCGGCGTTATCTCCTTGAAAGACGTCAATCTCCCAAAGGTGGTCCCCGTAATGCAAGAAATGGCGGGTTTTTTCCAGTAGGGGTCTTCGACAGAGGTTATCCAACAGTTCCTGGGCATCTGCTAAGGGAATGGTATACTCATACTCGCTGCGGCTAATGCCTAGGGTGGCGCTTTTTATATTGAGATAGGCTTCGTCGTCGGCTATGCGCACCCGCACCGAGCGTATCTCGTCGCTCACCAGATAACCCTGGCGTATGGATTTTGTGCGAAATACCTGTTGGCGCCAACTGTCGTTTTGCAGCAGAAACTTACGTTCTATTTCATCGGCCATGGGTAAGGTCCAGTGGAGTTATTATGGCTAGCTACATGGTAGGCTAGGTTTAGCAACATGTGTATGCTTTTTATGCTAACTTTTTTGTCCATATTTTAACCGAGGCTCTTTAGCCTTTATAGGTAGTCGCTATGCGTCAACTTACGTCTCAAGGACAGCAGCTTATAAACGACCTTGCGCAACGCTACGGGGTTAGTACCGAGGCTGTGCTCGCGTTATTACAGGCGTTGATGAATGGGGGGGGTACTATGGCTCAATTCAATCATCCTGATTTAGGAGGCTCCGGTCAGTGGATGCAAGGTGGTATGACCATGGTAGGGGATATGTTCAATTATTCCTTAAAAGCAACGGTGGACGGCCTATGCTCTGAACTCAACACCCTTTTGGCCAATCAACAGTTTACCCCCGCCCCGTCCAGCAACCAGTGGCAACAGCAAAGCGGCTCGGGTAGTGGGCAACAACAAGGTGGATGGGGAAGCGGACAACAGCAACAACAGGGATCTGGACCAGGTAGGGCGGTGAGTCTGTTTGTCCCTGAGTCACCTTCAAACTCAGGTAATTGGTGGCCATCTGATCTCGGTAATCCGGCTGCCACGGGGGCTCAAAATAATGTTCGTTATGCCTATTTTCCTTATCCGCGTCGCTTGGCTGTGGATATCAATGGCAAAGTTACCGTCTACGACACCTTAGATCACCAAATCAGCGGTTTTAGTCAGCAACAAAGTGGCAGTGGATCGGTGACGTTTACCAGTCAATATGGCGTGGTATCACTGCTGGATTTGCCACTTATCAGTGGCAACGCAACTGCACCCTCTGCAGCACCTACAGCTACTACTATCCCTGCTGCTGAGCCTCAAGATATCAGTGAACCTGCTTGGCAGCCTCCCCCTAGTCAAGTATCCAATTTTTCATTCGAAGCTCAGGAAAGCGATATCTTTGCTAAGCTTGAGAAACTTGCGGCGCTCAAACAACAGGGTATTATTTCAGAGGAAGAATTTACGGCGAAAAAAAGCGAATTGCTGGCTCGGTTATAAGGCCAATAGTCTGTTTTCTTTTGGCGTTAGCGTTTATTTACAGCGAATATACTCATAGATATTTATATAATGCTGGCCGGGAAAATTCCACGAATAGTCATATTTCATGCCGTTGATTATAAGCCGCCGAAATTCTTCTGGGTAGTCGTACCAGAGCCCAATGGCGCGGCTCATGGCGGACTCTAAACCAGTGGCATCGGGTTCATGGAAAACATAACCATTGCGATCATGGGGTGCTCTATCGGAGTAATCCCGGTCAAAAACCGTGTCCACCAAGCCACCCACCGCCCGCACGATGGGCACGGCGCCATATTTTAAAGCAATCATCTGCGCTAACCCGCAAGGTTCATAGAGGCTTGGCATAATAATCATATCCGCGCCCGCATAAACTAGGTGCGCAAGCTCCTCATTAAAGCCAAGCTCTAGATGGCAATCCTGATTTTCATTGAGATGATGTTTGAGTTGCCAAAACTCATCGTTGATGCGGGGATCGGGGCTAATGCCAAGCAGCACAAATTGAGCATGGTTTTGCAACGCATAAAATAGTCCATGACGAATGAGATGGACGCCTTTTTGGGAATCCAATCGACCGATGTAAGCAATTAGGGGTTTAAATTCCTGACGCAATAACAATCGGTTGCGCAATGCCTCCTTGTTTAAATACTTATTCTCCAGCGGCGGATGAATGTACTGAGGTTCAGGTTCACGGGACTCCGTCACTGCCTCCTCCGCAGGTTGGCTGATTTTGGTGGCTTCAGTAGCAAATGATTCTTTTTCTAAAGGTGCATCAACCGAGGGGACCGCCTCTGTTTGAGGGTTTTCTTTAAAGGGCGCATCAGTAATAACAGACTTGTTATCGTCACTGGTGGAACCTGCTGCAGTGGTAGACGTTTGGGCCGTGTCCTTTTGAGTCGTCTCTGAGGTTTGGTTTGGAGAAGCATGGTCTGGTTCGGTTTGTCCCTGGGCTTCCTGGATGATATCTGAGCTTGCTTTAGGTTGATTTGAAGAGGTTTTTATAGGACCAGTGGACCGATCTGTCTGGGCAACCAGGGGTTTTTTTCGAGCTGTTGGAGTACGCGAAGATTTTTTGTCCTGAGATTTTTTTTTTATCGTTCTGGTTGCGGTTGCTGTTGCGTCTACTGAGCTAAGATTTTTTTTCACGCTCTCTTTAGCTTGGCGAGGGTTAGTCGCTGAACGCTGTTCCGCCTTTGATGAGGAGACGGATTCATGGATGTTTTTACCCGTTTGATCAGTATTCTTAGTTGCAGGCTTAGAAGGCTTGTTCACGGTTAAACTTAATGGTCGCTACTTAGTTTGCAGAGTGATAGGTATAGTGATGGGGAATCAAGGAATCAATTTCTGGATTCCAAATCTCATAATCTATCCCGTTGATAACGCCACCAAACTTTTGGTAGTGAGTGCGAAGAGTAGACTCCAAACCATAACCTTGGTCAACTTGAGCCTCCCAGCTATGTTTGGGTGATACCGTGGTAATAAAATTAGAATACACAATCCCACCTTTCATGATATTAATTGCTGAACGATGGTGGTTATCTTGCAGTCGGTCATGGTGAAAATAGTATTCAGGCCGATGCAGTCCTGTCGCAGCCAAAATCTGCGATCCTGTCAGACCTTGAAAGCGAAAATTATGGATAGTGTAGCAAACCCGTTGAGTGTGCATGCCATCGTGTTTATACATCTCAAAAAGTAATACCGGAACAAGTCCCGTCTGCCAGTCATGACAGTGGATGACGTCAGGACGCTTGTTAGTATTGAGGAGGAATTGTAGCGCGGCTTTGCTAAAAAAGGCGAAGCGCATAACGTCATCGTTAGCGCCGTAATATAGGCCACGGTTAAAAAAATTATCTTTAGAGTGGGGCTCTATAAAAAAACATTTTCGTCCATGCACAAAACCAAACCAGACACTACAGTGAATACCGCCATCATGCCAAGGTACCCATAACCCTTTGTAGGTGAGGGTTAATCCCCAAATATGGTCGTAGCGCATGCAGTCATACTTGGGTAAAATGATTTCCACTGAATGGCCACGAATTTCCAACTCCCTACTGATGCCATAGACCACATCGGCCAAACCTCCCACTTTAGACACGGGGGCGCATTCGGAGGAGACCATAACGATATACATGTTTATCCCCTAGCGAACTAGCTAGTTTAAATACTTAAGATTTGATTTTGCGTAATTAACCGCACATTGGACTGGTGTCATTTGATTAATTAAGAAGTCGTTTTTCCTGAAGCTTCTTTATGTTCCATCTGTCTTCGCTCTAAATCGGCTATTTCAGCGCGCTTAGCAATCGCTTGAGAAAAACCCTTAAAAATAACTAAATGGGCTGGCACTAGCGCAAACCAGTAAAGTATGCCCCATATACCGGCGGGATGCCAATAGGCTGTTACGGTTACTCGGGTATGTTGGTCGGCCTCGGGTTGTATTTCGAATTCCAATACGCCGGAGCCGGGGGCTTTCATACCGAAAAGAAGCGTCAGTCGTTTTTGTGGTTCTATGCCAATCACGCGCCAAGAGTCAATAATATCCCCCAAGCGTACCTCCCGGGGATGGCGGCGGCTGCGGCTAAGCCCTGACCCACCTATAAGCCAATCTAAGATTTCTCGTACCGTCCAAAGAAAGTTAAGGTAATAATAGCGATTTTTGCCGCCAATGGCAGCAACTTGGTCCCATACCGCCTCCACTGGCGCTGAACTGAGCGCCGAACCGCTGGCTTTCTTGGCGTAGAATGCATAGTCCGGGCGGTAACCACGAAACATCAAAGCACCTTCAGTCCAGCGTGCTGCTACCGCATCGCGACGTTCCATTTCTAATGCGGCTTCAACCGACTCTCGAAAACTCAGTAGCCGCTGAGGAACCAGTGTGTTGAGCAGCGTCCCGTCGCCAGGAATATCGTGTTTTAATCCGCCAATAAGAGCTCGTGCAATATTCGCAGGCACGGTAGTCACTAGGCTTACCCAGTAAGAAGACAAACCGGGCGTCAGCAAAGGTACGGGAATAATACGTGGGTTTTTACCAACCACTTCCCCAAATTGTTCCATCATTTCCTTATAACTGAGCATCTCCGTACCCGTGGCGTCATAGATTTGTCCCGCACTAGCCTCTAGAGTGGGAATGCGAACCAGATATTCTAAGAGATTATCTAGGGCAATCGGTTTTGATTTTGAACTTACCCACTGCGGGGTGACCATGAGGGGTAGGTTGTTGACTAAATCTCGAATAACCTCGAAGGCCGCCGATCCAGGTCCCACAATGATGCCGGCGCGAATCTCGGTAACAGGTACTGAACCGGCTCGCAATCGCTCTCCCGTCTGTTGCCTAGAAATGAGATGCTCAGAATCCGCATCGGGAGGTATTAAACCGCCTAAATAAACAATCCGTTTGACGCTACCCGCTTGCCTGGCGGCGTTGGCAAAGTTTTCGGCGCACTGCAAGTCTAGCTGACCAAAGTTACGCCCAGCGGCCATTGAATGTACTAGATAATAAGCGATCTCGATATTTTCGAGTGCTACCGTTAAGGTTTCCGGTTTTAGCGCATCAGCTTGTACTAATTCCAGATCGGTCCAGTTACGGGTTTCTAATACAGCGATGTTACGGGCCGAGGCACGCACCCTATCGCCGTGGGCGAGCAACCGTGGCACTAAATTTGTGCCAATGTAACCACTTGCGCCGAATACGAGGACATGCGACGCTTTGCAGGAATCCGCAGTCTGCTGGGTACTACTCGTGGGTGCCGTATCTTTATCCATCGTGACTCGATCTATCGGTTAATTAGGTTAAAACTTGCGCAGCCTGCTTTCTCAAAAGGCATAAGAAATATGTTCAGACACTCTTTCCGCATTGATACGATGCAGTGAATTTAAAAGACTATGCTATCAGAGTGTGTCGTAAATAGTTTTGCGCCAATTCGATAATTTATTTGAGGTAGAACTGTTGCTGGGCGTTCCTGAGGATGCTGGAAATTTTCCCCCGCAAGCTTAGTGATTGAGCACTAAACCGCAAATACGGTTTTTACGAGCAACGTAAAGTCCTAATTTGCGTCAGTTCTATAAGAGTTGCTGGGTTAGCTAACCTACTCTAAGTTTTTTTATCGTCTTTTGATATGAACTGCTTTTGCTATATTCGAGCGTGTTGTTTATAGTTAACGGCTGTATATAGTCACAATAATTATGTTATGCGAAGTTATTCCGATTATTTTGTGTTGACGCGCGCGATTATTTTAACGCTATGTCTAACAGCGAGTTGTGGGACAGTCGTGAACGCAGCAGACATCTTAGAGGTATACCGAGATGCTGCTGCGACAAATCCCCAGCTCTATGGGGCAGCTGCTGATCGACGCGCCATTCAAGAGCTTAAACCACAGGCACGGGCTTTGTTGCTACCAAGTCTTAGTGGAAGTGGCGTTTATGGTCGTTTTGAGGGTTTTAGGCAGGACAGGTCTAATCGATCGTCTTCTGATAATCGCAGCTTTGATGTCACCCTATCGCAACCTCTCTATAACCGTGAAAGTCGCTACCGCATCCGGCAAGCTGATGTAGTGGTGGAGCAAGCAGATGCGGATTTTGTGACGGTGCAGCAGGATTTAATCCTGACCGTTGTGGAGCGTTATTTTGATGTTTTAGCGACCATCGACAACCTTACGTTTCGTACTGCTGATAAGGGTGCTATTGGCCGCCAGCTCGAACAAGCGAGACGACGTTTTGAAGTTGGTTTAGTGACTATCACTGACGTGCTTGAAGCCCAGGCTCGTTTTGATTTGGCGGTAGCCGATGAAATCGACGCCCGCAATCAGCTCGCTAACACCCGCGAAGCGCTACGGGAAATCACCGGCGAATACTACGATTTATTTCAACGCCTAGACGATGAGGCCCCCGTAGAACCTGTTGACCCTACCGATCCTGATGCTTGGGTGGCTATTGCATTGGCTAACAATCCGGAAGTAGTCAGTTCCCGATTAAATGTAGCCAGTGCCCGGGAAAATATTGAAATCCAAAAGTCGGGTCATTACCCTACCGTCGATCTGCAGGGACGTTATTTTGATAATAATACTGGCAGTATCGACACTGATGGCAACGAGATCCTTCTTCAATTAAACGTGCCTTTCTATCAAGGTGGTGCAGTCAACTCCCGTACCCGTGAAGCAGCCTTTCAGTTTGAATCGGCCAAAGAGCGTTTGGAGGAGGTACAGCGAGATGCGATTCTGCAAACCCGCGATGCTTATCGAGGTCTAGAAACAGCCCGCAGCCGTATCAAGGCGCTCAGCCAAGCGCGTGTTTCTAACGAAAGTTCATTGGAGGCCACGCAAGCGGGATTTGACGTGGGTACCCGTACTATCGTTGATGTCTTGAACGCTGAACGAAATTTGCTGGAAGCTATTCGGGATCTTTCCATATCCCGTTATGATTATATTGTTAATCGTCTACGGTTGCTTCGCGCGGCGGGAAAAATTTCTTCACAAGATATTAAGGCTGTTAATCAGTGGTTACGACCCCCTGAGGGTTGACAGATAGTTAAGGTGATACATTTAATTACTGATTATGAGAAACATTTTCCAACTTGATCCAAGGATTACTAAAAACTGTGATGGGAAGCGCCGAGCCTCCTAGAGCCTCAAACCGTTCACGCGGCGCGGAAAATCCGATGAGGACAAGGTCGTTATCGCTTTCTTGGTAGGCAAAGTAAAGTCCTTTGCTCGTATATTTATATTTATTGATCCACTCGACGAGCAATAAATAACCCTCAGTTTGGGGCACTTCGTTTAGTACCCTGAGGTTTTCATATTCTTGGTCAAGGGTAAATTTCTTAACTAAATCCTCAGGATATGTGCCCTTCGAGCTTATTTCCAAACGTAATAAACTTGCAGAGTGATTTACATTCGCTGAATTTTCCTTTATTAAAATTGTTTTCAAAACATCTTTGTGGATTGTTTCAACTTATCATATCAATATTTTAAAATTTTTTAACTAGTCATTGAAGCGACTAATAATATCGAACGAATGAGTGACTCACTTTAAAGTATCAGACATTTTGGATGCACGTTATAATTTAACGATCTGTCCAATCTCAGCATTACTGAACAGATCTATTGGATGACGAAATACCGGATCTCATTTCAATATTAATCAATTATCAGGACAGGAGACCCGTATGC
>CAYRGG010000036.1:0-43493 GCA_964423745.1 uncultured Candidatus Competibacteraceae bacterium
TATAACAATCCTTTAAACTTCATAAGTATAGGATATTTTGTCGTGTACTAAGGTCACTACCCTAAACGTAACAAGATTTACGGCAGCTCATCAAAAAATTCCTACCCAGCCAGACCATCCATTCAACGGATATTATTTTTTTTGTTGCTTTTATTGACAATCACCGGCTGCAAAACCGAGCTTTACTCAAATCTCTCGGAAAAAGAAGCCAATGAAATGGTGACGACTTTATTACGCAATGGTATTGCCAGCGACAAAATCAGTGATCGCAAAGCCACCTTTACAGTCCGTGTGGCGGAGACGCAGATGGCCGATGCCGTGGAGATTTTAAATGAGTATGGTTTCCCCCGGGAAAGCTTTGAGAGCATGGGAAATCTGTTTAAAAAAGAAGGTTTGATTTCCTCTCCCTTGGAAGAACGCATACGCTTTATATACGCCCTCTCCCAGAGTGTGTCGGAAACCTTAGCTCAGATAGATGGCGTTATCACGGCGCGGGTCAATGTGGTACTCCCGGAAAACGATCCCTTTGCAGAGCAAATCAAACCGGCTTCCGCCTCGGTTTTTATCAAATATCGTCCAGAAACTAACCTCGAAGACATCAAATCAGAAATCAAAATGATTGTTGAGAAAAGCATTGAAGGACTTGATTACGAAAAAGTCTCGGTAGTTATGCTGCCTGCACGAGGGTCATTCTCGCAGATACAGCGGGTGCCTTGGGCACAAATCGGATCTTTAAAGCTTGCTCCCCAGTCCCTCGGGACTTTTTGGACCATCATCGGGAGTTTGGGCATCGTACTGACAACAGCTATTGCGGGTAACGGGTTACTGGTTTGGCAGATTAGGAAAAGCGCCTCTTTGGCTAAACCGGTTGACAGGACAATCTCTAATCATCCTGATATGAAAAAACCATGAAAGAAATGACAATGGAACAGACAAGAACTGTCTCAGGAAAGGAGATATTGTCAATCTGTCAATTTAATTTTTTACCTATTCAATACATTCATTCCAGTTGGTTAACAAGGCTACCGTCTGGTTTTATCATGGAGCGGCTACGTCATTGCCAACGGACCGCCCATCGGCTATCCCGTTATTTACTTAGCCGCTTTGGATTAGAAGATCAATACTGGTTTGAGTTTACCGATCCCGTTAATCGTATTGCCCTGTTGAACAGCCCTAGTCTCATCAAATTAGTGTTCTACACGGGATTAACGTTAAATGCCGATCCCATTCGGCGTGCAGTGGGACGTTGCGAGGTTGTTAATTTTAAAGCGGCTATCGGCGAAGAAGGTTATCTTTTCGCCGTTAAGCGTGCGCCTTTTCTCTGGCTAACTCCAGAAAACGCTGATACGTTACCCAGCAATCCAAACCAGCTGCACCAGCATCTCATCTCCGCGGGTATAGCCTATTTGGATAATATCTTTTATCACCACAGCCCTGCCCTAACCCAGCGCCTTTGGTGGAAATTTCCTAAGAGTTGGCATTGTAGTCCTTCCTCTTTACAAACTGTAAAGCAAGAAGCTATTGCTTTACTGCTGTGTAAGTTAGTCAAAGAACTGGAGCTTACATGAACACCTTCGTGCATCTAAAAAAAATTCCTCTCGATACGCTTTCCCAAAACAAAGTATTAAAGGCTAACGATTATTTAGCCCATAGCACTGCTCAAGAGATTATTCGGACCGCTGAGGCAAAAGCGCAGGCGATGCTTCGCAGAGCCGAAGAAGTCTATGCTGCTGAGAAAAACAAAGGCTATCAAGATGGCATACAGGCCAGCAAAGCAGAACTATCCGAACAGATCACAGAAACGGCAATAAAGTCGGTAGATTACCTAGAGAACGTCGAAAAAGATTTGGTGAACCTTGTTATGAAGGCAATACAAAAAATCATCGGTGAGTTTGATGATGAAGCCCTAACAGGGAAAGTGGTTAGCAACGCTTTGCGTTTGTTTCAAAATCAGCACCGCTTGACCCTACGGGTTGCACCCTCCTTGCAAAGTGATTTAGAGACAAAACGTGACACGGATTTCCAAGCTATTCCCCACTTAGATATTGTAGCGGATCCTCAATTAGCGCCAAAAAACTGTATCCTTGAAAGTGAAGTAGGCATGGTAGACGCCAGTATCGAAACCCAACTCAAAGCTATCGAATCGGCTTTGATAAAACATGCTCAGGAATCTTAGTAAGAACCGTTGGTTGGTAAATAAGCTTACAACTAAAGGTAAAGAAAATATACATTTCTCGCTCTTTATTTGAATCAGTGTTTGCGAATTTTCCTCATACAGGGCAGCTTCCTCTTTACCTAGCAGAATCCGATCGGGCAAAAATCCAAGCCACCCCAAACCCCGCCACCAGGGAATGATCGGTTTCCACCAGTGGACTATTAGCAAACTTTGCCCCCGTTAGATTGTAGTAACGAATAAAAGCTCCATACCAAAAATCCCCAGAACGCTGCGAAAATCCCGCTGAAAACCGCCATCCCCCAAACCCGCCGCTAGTGAAAAAATCGGGGCGATCAGGGGTTGCGAAGCGGGGTTCGACAGCATAGTAATAGCGATGATAACGCCGATCGCCAAATAAGGGGCCAAAGGAGGTTGTTGTGGTCCATGAACCCCTTTCCGTTTGACGTTTTTTTTCATATCGCAGATTAGGATTACTGACCCAACCGATATGTCGAACCTCATCAAAACCCACCGTAAAAGCACTCCGCAGGGGTAAGGTTATAAACAAGCGGTCCCCCTCTGGGAGGGTGCGATACAGGTCAAACTCCAGCGCAGGGCCAAACTGCAACACTGGATCGAGATCAGGCATATCCTCTCGCTGGGGATTGTCGTCACTATCCACAGGCACAGAGCCGCTCAAACTAAGGTCAAGACGCAGCCGGTCTATTCTGAACAGTCGACCAGAGGCCCGCTCCCGGTCGACGTTAATACGCTCGCTGCGATAAACCACATAGGGGACGGGCAATAACCAATTACGATGTCTATCCGAACCTAAATAATCCGCAAAACTGACCGCGCCTACACCTACGCCAAATTCCCAAAAAGGTCTCTCTTGCCCATATCCGGTGGACAAACCTAAGATAAACAATACGCTGCCAACCACGCTTATTAAAAGCTTTTTGCCGATAGCTTTTCTCCAGGTGGATAAGGTCTTGAAAAGCAACTTATTCCATTTCATCCTTTCTATAAGGAACGACTTGTCCGTGATCTGCCTTCCTGGAAACAGCCGTTGTCGGTGCCGTAAACAGCTTGTCCTGGTTTTCAGTTTCTATCCAAATATTGGCGCTGGCTACCTGGCCGCTGGCGTCGATGACAGTGATACGCACAAAACCTTCGCCATCGGGTGTCCAAGCCGTTTGACGGCGTAACCGAGAGGAAGGGATCGGTGTCCCATTTATTAACCAGCGTAAAGGCCGTTTACCACCCTCGGCCACCAGGGGTAGGTCTTTAAATCGGTATCCCTGCTTACTCAATACAACCCGCGTACCGGTTATAGGAAAGCTCACCAAGAGCTTTGCAGGCAGGTTAGCGCTTTGCTGATCAGGCTGCAGAGAAAAGTAGCGCAGTGATGCTGGCAATACGCCACCAGACAAAATCACATCCTTAGGGGGAATTGGCGCAGAAAGGGGTGTTGACGAGGGCAGCAAAGCAAAAACACGAAACAATAAAGGGGCGGCAACAGCCCGGCCTGAACGATCCGCACTTGCGGAGCCGTTGGGTCGGCCAACCCAAACACCCACCGTATAGTGTCGATCATAACCCAACGCCCAGGCATCACGGAAACCATAAGAGGTGCCTGTTTTATAAGCTATGGGATGCGGGCGACGAAGATTGTTCTGGGAGACATGGGCGTCTGGCGGTGGCGTTTTTTCCAAAATCCGTGTCAAGTACCAGGTTGCAGACGGACTCAGCAACGGCTGCGGCGAACTTTGTTCGCTTACCCTACTCAACCGCAACGGTGCTATCTTACCACCATTGGCAAAGGCCACATAAAGGGTAACTAGATCCTCCAAGGTAGTGCCAACTCCGCCCAGTACCAAAGGCAAACCGGGTTGGCTTTGGGAGTCTGACCAGTAAAGATGAATCCCATTGTCACGCAGACGAGCAGCTACCTGCACCGGGCCAATCCGGTTTAACAAGGCCACGGCGGGTACATTCTGGGAGCTTTGCAAAGCTTCCCGTACTGTCATTTGACCTTTATAACTATGGCGAAAATTACTGGGGCTATAATCACCAAACCGGGTTGGAACATCAGCTATCAACGTGTCAGGATGAATGATGCGATCTTCAAAACCTATCCCATACACTAGCGGCTTCAAGGTGGAACCTGGCGAGCGTACTGCTTGCACCATGTCTACTTGGCCGGCCTGTTGGGTGGCAAAGAAATCGACGGAACCCACATAGGCGATCACCTGACGGCTGGCATTTTCCACCACCAACATAGCTAGACTTTCATGCTGTCTAAGTACTTGTTGTCGCGCCAAAACCTCCAGCATATATTGTAAGTCGCCGTCGATGAAGGTGGCGTGTTTATTACGCAGGGGTTTAGCTCTGTTTAGGCGTCGGGCTAAATGAGGCGCATGAAAAGGTAGTCCATGGCGCACCGTAGGTATCTTTTCCTGATGCGCTTCCGCCACCTGGCGAGACGGTAGCACACCCAACTGCGCCATACGGGTTAGCACTTTGTTGCGGGCCAAGCGAGCGCGGGTAGCAAATCGATCCGGTCGTAAACGGGAAGGCGCCTGGGGTAAACTCACCAGCAAAGCGGCCTCGGCCACTGTCAGATGGTTTGGCTCTTTATTTAACCAGGCCAACGAACCTGCTCGCAGTCCCTCCAAATTGCCGCCAAAAGGGGCTAACGTGAGATACATAGTAAGAATAGCGTCTTTATCGTAATGCCATTCCAACTGCAACGCACGGCATATTTCCATCAATTTACTACGCAGTGTGCGAGGTCGCGGCTCTAGAAGGCGCACGGTTTGCATGGTCAAGGTTGAGGCACCAGATACAACCCGACCTTCCCGCAACCATTGCCCTATTGCCCGCAGAATGGCGAAGGGATCTACGCCTGGGTGCCAATCAAAACGTTGGTCTTCATAGGCTTTCAATAGCGTTAGATAACGGTTATCAACCACGTCTAATTGAATAGGCAACCGCCATGCGCCATCGCGGCTAGTAAACCCGCGCAATAAGTTCTTTTGTTTATCTAAAACCACGACAGAGTGATCATGGACACGCTCTAGCTGCAAAGGAAAAAAATGGTCCAGAACTAGGACAGTCATCCATAGACCACAACACAATAGTCCCCCTAAAAACCAGTAACGACTCATAGCCTGATTGTAAGCAAACAAACCAAAGAGAACAAACCCTATGACAGGCTGCTTAGGATCTTGCGCAACAAGGGGACACTTGCTGCTCCACTCATAGTGCCCTATCATGACACTATGCAGCTCAGTAGGAAACACTATAAAACCCTCCGTGCCATCTTTGAGCGCCCAATCCGTTCCGATGTGCCCTGGACAGATATCGAGACATTGCTTGCCACACTCGGCGCGGAGCTGCATGAAGGCCGTGGCTCGCGCATTCGTATCTATTTAAACGGGATACGTGCTGTGTTTCATCGCCCACATCCCCAGAAAGAAACGGACAAAGGGGCACTAAAATCGATGAGGCGCTTCCTAACAGAAGCGGGTATCCAGCCCGAGGAATAAAGTTTATGTTGCATTATAAAGGCTACACGGGGCACACCCAGTTTGACGATGAAGCTGGTCTGTTTCACGGAGAGGTGCTTGACCTAAAAGATATCATCACGTTCCAAGGTAAAAGCGTTAAAGAGTTAGAAAAAGCATTTCGGGATTCGATTGATGATTACTTAAATTTTTGTAAAGAACGTAACGAAGAACCCGACAGACCCTTTTCTGGGCGCTTGATGCTTCGTTTACCACCCACTTTGCATAGAGAAGTTTATCTGCATGCTCGACGAGAAGGCAAAAGTCTTAATCAGTGGATCGCGGAGAAGTTAGAAAAGGTGAGTCAACTATAAAAGCTTCATAAATTCTCGCTGCTGAGAGGCTTGGACGGTAGCCTTAATATGATCTATCTTGTCATAAGGACCACTTACGGAGAAGACCATGCTTATCGTTCACGTTTTTGTTCATGTCAAACCTGACCAGGTGGATGCGTTTAAAACAGCATCTTTAGAAAATGCTCGCCAAAGTCTACAAGAACCCGGTATTGCCCGCTTTGATATTATGCAGCAGCAAGATGATCCTACCCGGTTTGTTCTGGTGGAGGTTTATCGCTCCTCGGATGATCCTGCCCGCCATAAGGAAACGGCTCATTATGCAACCTGGCGTGATACGGTAGCTGATATGATGGCCGAACCCCGTACCAGCATAAAATATACAAACCTATTTTCTAGATAAACGGGATTGGGGTTCAGTCGCTAAGGGACAGCCTGTTTTCTTGATCAAGGCTTCTATCCCATGGTAACCAATTTATGCAAAAACGAGGAAAACCATTACCCCCAGACCTGAATGTCCGTCTGCAACAAGCAAGGCAAATCCTAGAAGCAGACTCAAGAGTCGTTTTTGCCTATCTCTTCGGTGGACTTGGCCGTGGCAAACCGACCCCCCTCAGCGATATAGACATCTCAGTGTATCTCGATAGTAATGCCGACATACTGACCAGCAAGTTAGATCTGATGGGCTCACTTACCCAAGCACTGCATACCGACGAGGTGGACATCGTCATATTGAACGATGCCCCTTTATCCCTCGCAGGCCGCATTCAGCATTGTGCCCAAGTTCTGGTAGACAAAGTTCCAAGCCAACGTTTTGCCTATGAATCGCTAACCCGTCGTCAATTTGCCGATTTCGCCATCCGGGAACAAACAATACTTTTCAAGAGGTTTGGAGTTGATCGATAAAACGCTGATTCTTCGCAAGCTTGCCGAACTCGACACTTATTTGACCCAGATTAAAGAGTACCGAGATATTTCAGTCGAGCAGTATCGAGCAGATTGGAAAAGTCAAAGAATCATTGATCGTACACTTCAGTTGATGATCGAGCTATGTGTCGATGTCGCTAACCATATCATTTCGGAAAAAGCGCTATCGGTTCCAACCAGCTATGCCAACACGTTTGAAATTCTGGAAAGTTCGCAGCTGATTAGTGACAAACTTGCTAACACCATGGTACAGATGGCGAAATTCAGGAATATTTTGGTGCATCAGTATGCAGAGATCGATGCGGCTATCGTGGTGAATATCTTGGGTAGTCATTTAGATGACTTCAACCTGTTTCGAAATGAGGCTGTAAATGTTGTGAAACAAGGATGATTATTAAAAGCAATAGCAAGTGGTTTTTCAAACCGCAAATTTTGAAAATAACTGCCATTACTGCATGCCTGATCATTCCATGTTGATGAAACAGTGTCCTCTGGAACGAGTAGCAATAAGTCCTAATCACTCAACTTACCTTTTTCCTAGCGACAGTCCGTTCTTTTAAAAATTTCCGCAGAAACTTTGCTGTATGAGAACCTTTGCGAACCCGGGCGACGTCTTGGGGGGTGCCTTGGGCCACGATCCGTCCACCATCGTGGCCACCTTCCGGACCCAAGTCAATGATCCAGTCGGCCTCGGCAACGATGTCCAGATTATGTTCGATCACCATGACCGAGTTACCGGCAGTAATCAACTGATGCAGAACGCGGATGAGTTTTTCCACATCGGCCATATGCAGTCCCACAGTGGGTTCATCTAAGACATACAGGGTGTGGTTACGACGGTTTTGGCGGATATCTAAATGGGGTTTTGTTTTGGCGAGTTCCGTCACTAGCTTGATCCGCTGCGCCTCACCGCCGCTAAGGGTGGGGCTCTGTTGACCAAGGGTTAAATAACCCAGACCCACATCCTGTAAAAGTCGCAGCGCATGATGGACCGCCGTGTGTACCGCAAAAAAATCCACCGCCTCATCGACACTCATGGCGAGCACTTCGCCGATGTTTTTATCTTTAAAAAGTACTCCGAGGGTTTCCGTATTAAAGCGGGCACCGTGACAGATTTCACAGGGCACTTCTACATCGGGTAAAAAACTCATGGCGATTTTTTTACGACCTTGACCTTCACAGGCTTCACAGCGCCCACCACGGACGTTAAAGGAAAATCTTCCAGGCCCATATCCCCGCAATCGAGCTTCAGGGGTTTCCGCAAACAAACGACGAATATTATCCCAGAAACCCACATAGGTGGCGGGACAAGAACGAGGGGTTTTACCGATAGGCGTTTGATCCACCTCCACCACTCGCTGAATGGTGTCCCAGCCCAGCAAATCTTGACAACCCAACAGAGGGGCTGTGGCCTTTCGGCTGCGGTCACGCTGGTTGCTCAACAGACGCTGTAGGTTGTCGTGAATAATATCCCGCACCAACGTACTCTTACCGCTACCGCTAACTCCCGTAACGCATACTAACGCACCTAATGGAAGCGCCACAGTGAGATGGTTTAAGTTGTGTAGGCACGCATCTAACACTTGCAGTTGGTTTTCTTGCTTATCAAGAACACGCCGTGGGGGCCCCTGGTTCAAGCGGTGGCGCAGGGGGTTGGCTAAAAATCCTCCGGTCAGCGACCGCGGGTTGTCCATCAAGGCTTGCACAGAACCGACAGCAACCACTTCACCGCCGTTGCGGCCAGCACCGGGACCCAAATCGATCACATGCTCAGCGCGACGAATAGTATCCTCGTCGTGTTCCACAACCACCACGGTATTACCCTTCTCCTCCAGCTTAACCAGGGTATTCAAAAGCATTTGATTATCCCTAGGATGAAGACCGATGGTGGGTTCGTCTAAGATATAGCAAACACCCCGCAAATTAGACCCTAATTGTGCCGCTAATCGGATACGTTGGGCTTCGCCGCCACTCAATGTAGGTGCTGCGCGATCCAGGGTTAAATAAGCAAGCCCAAGGGTTTTTAGGAAAGCCAATCGGGTGCGCAATTCCGCTAAAATGGTCTGGGCGATAGCCGCTTCCCGACCGCGTAATCGCAAGCCACGAAAAAACCTTTCAGCGCTTTCCACAGAACGTTGGGTGTATTCGGCAATAGACTGGTTTTGAAAACGCACCGCCAAGGCTTCGGGACGTAACCGTTGGCCGTGACACGCGGGACACATCTGCATCTCATTTTCGGACCAGGGCTGAAGTGGAATTTCTGCGTCGTTTTGCGCAGCATCGGTATCCGCTAGCGCAAGTCCAGTGCCGTAGCAGGTATCACACCAACCGTGTTTTGAGTTATAGGAAAACAACCGTGGATCAAGCTCTTCAAAGCTTCTTCCACAACTAGGACAGGCCCGTTGCGTGGAAAAAATAGCCTCGGCTTGTGGATCAGAAGCGGGGTGTTGCAACGCCACTTGCACCCGTCCCTTGCCAAAATTTAAAGCTCGCTCTAGCAAATCCCGTAAGCCGGCTTCGTGTTTTGCGTTGACTGTGATCTCGCCCACCGGCAATTCGATATTGTGTTCCTTAAAGCGATCCAACCGGGGCCAGGGCTCTGTAGTGATCCATGCACCGTCCACCCGCAACTGAGAAAATCCTCGGCTACTGGCCCACTTGGCCAGTTCAGTGTAATAGCCTTTACGGGCCACCACCAGGGGCGCTAACAAAGAAATTTTTTGCCCTCGGTAGTCCCGTAGTAACTTTGCCACTATCGCATCGAAGGTTTGCGGTTCAATGGGAATAGCACAGGTTGGGCAATACTGAACGCCGAGTTTAACGAACAATAAGCGCAGAAAATGGTAGATTTCCGTGAGGGTAGCCACGGTGCTCTTATGGCCGCCGCGACTGGTGCGTTGTTCAATGGCTACCGTAGGCGGGATACCAAAGATTGCGTCCACATCGGGCTTTGCGGCGGGTTGCACAAATTGCCGGGCATAGGCGTTCAATGATTCTAAGTAACGCCGTTGGCCTTCAGCAAATAAAATATCAAAGGCCACAGTGCTCTTGCCACTACCGCTGATCCCGGTGATCACAGTGAATTTGTCACGAGGAACAGTAATATCGATATTTCTCAAGTTATGTTCCCGTGCATGGTGGATACCGATGACAGGGTTTGCTTGCACAGCAAAAGATGCTCGGTTTTCAGCCACCTGAAACGGGGCTTTACTGCCCTGGGCCGAGTATTCCTGCAATGCCTGCCCAGTATAACTGTGCTGGCATGTCATTATTTCCTCAGGGGTGCCTGCAAAGACCACTTGGCCACCCGCTTCGCCCCCTTCAGGACCCAGATCGATGAGCCAGTCGGCGGCGCGAATTACATCCAAATTATGCTCGATAACCAACAAGGAATGGCCGTTAGCCAGCAAACGCCGAAAAGCACCCAAAAGTTTGCTGATATCGTCGAAATGCAACCCGGTGGTAGGTTCGTCAAACAGAAATAACAGACTACCTTTACTAGGGCTCGCTTTCGCTAAGTGACCCGCCAATTTTAGTCGTTGAGCCTCGCCACCACTCAAGGTGGGCACTGGCTGCCCAAGGGTTAAATAGCCCAGACCCACAGCCATTAAAACTTCTAGAACCTGGGCAACGTCCGCCGTCTCGGCAAAAAACTCAGCGGCTTCGGTAATCGTCATGTCCAGCACATCAGCGATGCTTTTAGCTGGACCCGAGTGGCGGGGAAACAGTTTTACTTCTAGTATTTCTCGCCTGAAGCGACGGCCATCACACTCCGAACAACGTAGGTAAACATCGCTCAGGAACTGCATCTCCACATGCTCAAAACCGGCCCCGGAACAGGTGGGGCAGCGGCCATTACCCGAGTTGAAGCTAAAAGTAGCTTTGCTATAGTCTCGTTCTTGGGCAAGGGGTTGCGCGGCGAACAGCTTGCGAATCCCATCCCAAGCCCCCACATAGCTAGCCGGATTAGAACGGGTGGTTTTACCGATGGGCGACTGATCTATCAACAACACATCATCGATGTGACGTTGTCCACGAATTGCTTTATGTCGGCCGGGAGGATCGACGGGTTTCCCCTTAAGCTTACGCAAACCGTTGTAGAGGGTATCTTGCACCAGGGTGGATTTTCCAGAACCACTCACACCGGTGATACAGACCAGTTGATTGAGGGGAATCTTGACATTTATCTGCTTAAGATTGTGGGCCGACGCCCCTAAGATTTCCAAATACCTATTTGCAGACCCAGGCGGTGGTAGATCAGGGGCTACTTGTTTTTGCCCGCTCAGATAAAGAGCTGTTAACGACGTTGTCGTGTTAAGGAGTTCGGCTGGCGCCCCACAGAAAACCACCTGGCCGCCTGCGCCGCCGGGCCCTGGACCCATATCCAGAATGCGGTCAGCCGCCGCCATGATCTGCGGATCGTGCTCCACCACCAACAATGAATTACCGGCGTCGCGCAGGCGTTGCAACACGCCGATAATTCGCTGTATATCCCGGGGATGCAGACCAATGCTGGGTTCGTCCAATACAAATAGCGTATTCACCAACGATGTGCCTAACGCTGTGGTCAAATTAACCCGCTGCACTTCGCCGCCGCTGAGGGTGCGGGACTGTCGATCTAAGGTCAGATAGCCAAGACCCACATCGACGAGATAACGTAACCGGGTGCGGATCTCCCCCACCAAGAGGTCGGTGGCTTCATCCAAGGGTGTCGGCAGGTGCAGATGATCGAAAAAAGTCCGGCAGCGCTCCAGGGGCAACAACATGACCTCATGCAGATGGAGTCCCGGCAAGTTTTGGTAACGGGTCGCCGATAGGGGCATGGAAGCCGGTGGAAAACGCTGCTCTTCGGGGAGAACTTGATGGGCGTCTTGACCCGTTCCCAGCCGCCACAACAGCGCGTCCGGTTTTAGCCGCGCCCCGTGACAAACTTGGCATGCATCATAAGACCGGTACTTGGACAATAGCACGCGAATGTGCATTTTGTAGCTTTTGGTTTCTAACCAGGCGAAAAACCGTTGCACCCCATACCAGACACCATCGTCCCAATCACCTTCCCCTTCTAGTACCCAGCGTTGCTGTGCTTTGGTGAGTCGCCGCCAAGGCACATCCACAGAGATGCCCTGTTGTCCAGCGAAGCGTAGTAAATCGTCTTGGCATTCCCGATAGCTTTCCGTCTGCCAAGGTTTTACCGCACCTTCCGCTAGGGTTTTGGTTTCATCAGGAATCACCAAACCGTAGTCGATCCCGATGGTGCGACCAAAACCCCGGCACGCTTCACAAGCACCTAGGGGCGAGTTAAAAGAGAACAAATTAGGAGACGGGTCTTGGTAAGCAATATCGCAGTCTGGACAATGGAGTGCCGCGGAAAAACGCCAAGGCTCCCCCGGCAGGCGGTTTTTATCCAGAGGGAAAACCGTAAGCTGGCCTTTACCTCCCTTAAAAGCAGTCTCTAAGGCTTCCACAATTCGATCGCGACGCTTTTCCGCCAGCCGCACTCGGTCTTGAATGACCTCTAAGCGATTGCCATAACGCTGGTGAATGCGCGTGTAACCCTGGCTTTCCAGTAAAGCACGCAGCTCAGTTTCAGAGAAACTGTTAGGAATCGCTACTGGAAAAGTGATCATCAGGGGCGTTTCTAGGGCTGCTTCGGGTTTAGCTAATAACTGCGTGACGATACTCTCAGGGGTGTCACGATGTACCGGTTGACCACAACCCCTACAATAAAGCTGCGCGGCGCGGGCAAACAGGAGCTTTAGGTGATCGTTGAGCTCTGTCATGGTGCCCACGGTGGAGCGAGAGGTGCGCACCGGATTGGTCTGATCGATGGCGATGGCGGGCGGAATACCGTCAATACGATCCACCTGTGGCTTATCCATCCGGTCTAAAAATTGCCGGGCATAGGGTGAAAAGGTTTCCACATAACGGCGTTGACCCTCGGCATAAACTGTGTCGAAGGCCAGGGACGATTTACCAGACCCGCTTACACCGGTCACTACAATCAGTTTATGAAGTGGTAACTGAAGATCAAAGCCCTTAAGATTATTTTGTCGGGCTCCTTCTATCGATATAAAATCATTAGCCATGGTGATTATGGAGAAAGAAATAGAACAACGTTTGTTGTCCTTTAAAGAAATAGATACCTTGCATCAACTGCCCAAGGGCAGCGCTTTTCGGGCATTCAAGGGGCAGTCTTTGGTGGAGGGCGAACATTATTACTATTGGCCAGCCACAACCCACGCCGCGGAAATAGAATCTTTGCGTCGCGCAAGACGTATCTATGGGTCGACGGTAAACGTGGTGTTGCTTACCGAAGCGGGTTACGTGTTACTACGCCGGGCATTGACAGATTAGGCTATGTTTTTAGCTAATCAACCAACCACTATGATGGCATCCATCTCCACCTGAGCAGCTTTAGGTAAGGCCGCCACGCCAATAGCTGCGCGAGCTGGATAAGGTTCCTGAAAGTAGTCCGCCATAACTTGGTTCACCAATGCGAAATGATTCAAATCTGTTAGAAAGATGTTTAATTTAACAACTTTATCTAAACCTCCCCCAGCAGCCTGAGCGACGGCTTGCAGATTATCGAACACCCGGCGGATTTGCGCCTCCATGCCCTCCACAAGCTCCATGGTTTTTGGATCCAGGGGAATCTGGCCAGACAGATAAACGGTGCTGCCAGCTTTGACAGCTTGGGAATAGGTGCCAATAGCGGCGGGAGCGTGGTCAGTGTTGATAGTTTCAAAAGCCATAGGATTGTCCTGTCTATATAAACTTTTCCAGTGAAAAGGGTTTCAACAATACCAGTCATTTAGAAGCTGTTTCAAAACCGCGCGACGTTTGCTGAATCAAGGCGCAGCGCCTTCGAGCAGCGCAGTTTACATAAGGTAAATGAGCAGCGGAGAAGGTGCTGTAACGCCGAGTCAGCGGACATGAGCAGGTTCTGAAACAGCTTCTAAGCTTGCGAGACATTAGACAACGTTGTAAGACTATCTAACGGCCAACGGGCACTGACGTGAATGGCCGGATCATCCCATTGACCTGCTTGCAAGCGCTGATAACCCGCATAAGCAATCATGGCCGCATTGTCGGTACAGAATACGGGACGCGGATAGTACACGCGTCTGCCTTCCTGTTCGGCCAAGTCTCGTAAACGGGCACGTAAACGGCGATTGGCGCCAACCCCTCCCGCCACCACCAAATTACCAATCCCGGTTTCCCGTAGGGCGCGTCGGCATTTGATAAATAACGTATCCACCACGGCATCTTCAAAAGCCCACGCGATATCCGCCACATCTTGGGGAGAAGAACCCACCGCTCGCCAGGTATTGAGGGCAAATGTTTTTAAGCCACTAAAGCTAAAATCGAGACCAGGCCGATCGGTCATGGGACGAGGAAACTTAAAGCGTTGTTGATTGCCCTTTTCCGCGCAAGCCGCCAGGGCTGGTCCACCAGGATACGGCAAACCAAGCAGTTTAGCTGTTTTATCAAAGGCTTCTCCTGCAGCATCATCCACGGATTCACCCAAGGTCTGATAAACACCCACGGCGTTAACCTGTACCAGCAAGGTGTGCCCCCCCGATACCAACAAGGCGATGAAAGGAAAGTTGGGTGGGTCGGACTCCAACATGGGCGCTAGCAAATGCGCTTCCATATGATGAACGCCGATAGCGGGCACCTTCCAGGCCCAAGCAAGGCTACGACCCAATGCGGCGCCCACTAAAAGCGCACCGATGAGCCCTGGACCCGCCGTATAAGCGACACCATTGATGTCAGCACCGCTGATGCCAGCATCGTTAAATAACTGACGTAGCAGCGGAAGCGCTTTGCGGACGTGATCGCGAGAAGCTAATTCCGGTACAACACCCCCATAATGGGCGTGGAGTTCTGTCTGACTATAGAGCGCATGGGCTAGCAAACCACGCTCACCATGGTAGACGGCGACTCCCGTTTCATCGCAGGACGTTTCAATTCCAAGTACAAGCATGGCTGCATTTTCTCCGCTGATAACCCATACTGCAAGGGTTTTGCGTTTGGAGACGAGACCCCCTATAATACTTTGCCCTTAAATTTATAGATTCCTATATTTATTTACCCTCCCTTTACTTTGAGGAACTGTTATATAATGCCGTCGGTAAAAGTGAAAGAGAACGAACCTTTTGATATCGCCTTGCGGCGTTTTAAACGCTCTTGCGAAAAAGCAGGTATTTTATCTGAAGTACGTCGTCGTGAGTTTTATGAAAAACCCACTCAAGAACGCAAGCGTAAGCAAGCTGCGGCTGTTAAACGTCATCTTAAAAAACTCTCCCGGGAAACTTCCCGCCGTACTCGTCCTTACTAAGTTAGTTAAGTCAGTACATCTTTTTTTATTTATTTCCATATCGCTATTTAATTTAGCTAACCGATAGGTCGTTATGTCGCTGAAAGATCGTATTCAGGATGATATGAAATCAGCCATGCGCGCTAAGGCAAAAGATCGTTTAGCGGCGCTTCGGCTCATGCTGGCTGCTATCAAGCAGCAAGAAGTGGATAAACAAACTACCTTAGACGATGAGCAGATCATTGCCATACTAGAACGTATGATCAAACAACGTCGCGAGTCTATTAGCCATTATCAAAATGCAAATCGCGAGGAGCTTGCTGCTCAGGAAGCTGCTGAAATAGAGGTTATTCAAGCTTATATGCCGGAACTTCTAAGCGATGAAGAAGTTGCGGCTTTGATCGATGAGGCTATTAACGTGACGAACGCCCAATCCATGCGTGATATGGGTAAAGTTATGGGTATTGTTAAACAACGTGCTCATGGGCGAGCCGATATGACCACCGTCAGCGCTCTTGTCAAAGCCAAGCTGGCTAGCTAGCTAGCTAAGTCACTAGCGCTACAACGTAACTTAAGCATACTGTATTTTTGTAAGAGGCCCGCAAAAAATATATGCGCAGCACAACTGACAGCTTCAGGTTGAGCACCTAGGCTTTTATTATGGCTGCATCTATCCCACAAAATTTCCTCGATCACTTGTTAAATCGCATCGATATCGTCGACGTTATCGATAGGCGGGTATCGTTGCGCAAAACGGGGCGGGAGTATATGGCCTGTTGCCCTTTTCATACAGAAAAAACGCCTTCCTTTACTGTGAGTCCTGTCAAACAGTTTTATCATTGTTTTGGCTGTGGTTCACACGGTACCGCCATTGGCTTTCTTATGGAGTATGAGCATTTAAGCTTTTTAGAGGCGGTTGAAGAATTAGCCCGCAGCATAGGATTAGAGATTCCCAGCAGTGTCAGTAAAGAGCAAAAAACTAACCATGATCCCCTTATGGCGTTGTTAGAAAAAGCCGATGTTTTTTTTCGCGAACAGCTCAAACACCCTGAAATCGGCCAGAAAGCGAGAGACTATCTGCACCAGCGCGGTGTCAATCAACAATGCATTAAAGAGTTCGGCATTGGTTATGCTCCTCCCGGTTGGGAAAGTTTACTGCGCATCTTGACGACCCAAGGAATATCACCTAAGGATTTAGTAAGGTCAGGACTTGTTATCGAGAAAGACACAAGCAAGCGTTACGATCGTTTTCGTGACCGCGTTATGTTTCCCATTCGAGACCGGCGCGGACGAACCATTGCCTTTGGCGGGCGAACTTTGGGTGATGGTACGCCTAAGTACTTAAATTCTCCTGAAACACCTGTCTATCACAAAGGTCAGGAACTTTATGGGCTTTATGAGGTGCGGCTAAGAGAGCGCCATCTGCCCCGTTTGTTGGTCGTAGAAGGCTATATGGATGTCCTAGCTCTGGTACAGCATGGTATTTCCTATACTGTTGCCACATTGGGGACAGCGGCGACCGCAGAACACTTGCAAAAACTTTTTCGAGTGACTAACGAAGTCATTTTTTGCTTCGATGGCGACCGAGCAGGCCGGGATGCAGCATGGCGAGCTTTAGAAAACGCCTTACCTTTGTTAAAAGATGGGCGACAAGTCGGTTTTTTGTTTTTACCAGAAGGAGAAGACCCGGATAGTGTAGTGCGTAAAGAAACTCAACAGGGGTTTTTAGAACGTCTTGAGCGTGCAACCCCCTTATCCGACTTTTTTTTTGAGCGGCTGAAAACGGGTATTGATGCCTCTAATCTGGACGGACGTGCCCGGTTAGCTGAGCGATGTCGTCCACTGATTCATAAATTACCTGACAGTTTGTATCGGGATATGCTCATTGAGCGATTGACCCAGATTACAGGCATCGATAAGGCCGCTGTTCAGCAACGGTTTTTAAAAACCGTCAAAACCCAGCCAAAAGTACACGCTAATGGGAGCCGTTCGTTGGTGCACCATGCCATTGCATTGCTGCTCTACCGCATTGATTTGGCACACCAGGTCACGGATGATATGACACGTTTTCTCCATATCAAGGAACCGAATTTGCCGCTTTTGATAAAAATTATTGAAGCCATTCGGGGTAATCCCCAAATCCGCCATACGGCTCAGTTGTTAACTCGTTTTGAGGAGCGCAAAGAAGGACCAATTTTGCAACAGTTGGCTGAATGGCGTCCAGAAATCGATGATTCTCTGGTGGAAGGAGAGTTTATGGGTGTTTTGGAAAAGTTACAAAAACTCTATTTGGAAAGACAGTTTTTTGACAAGATCGCTCGGGGAGAGCTTAGTTTGGAGTCCGAGAACCTTAATCGTGATTCACCTAAAGTTTAGAAAGTTATATGAAGATTTTGCTGGGGATAATTGAAGCGTATGCCCTACGCAGTTGTAAAAAACTATGCAGGACGCCTTCATAATCTGGAAAAATAGCTAGTTTTCATTGAGTGCCTAACGGCGGGTTGATCTATCTGCTATACTGGTCTATTTGTCTAACGGGCGCCTCCTGGTACTTGCAAACTTGCAAAGCCAAATTACGGTCATGAGCGAACAGCAACAGTCGCAGTTAAAAAAGCTAATTGCCCGCGGTAAGGAACAGGGTTTTCTGACCTATGCCGAGGTAAACGATCACCTTCCGGATGATATCGTCGACCCTGAACAGATCGAAGATATCATTGCCATGATTAATGACATGGGTATTGAGGTGCATGAATATGCGCCGGATACCGATGCGTTATTGCTCAACGATACGGTCACCGATGACTATGTTGCTGAAGAAGCTGCCGCCGCTTTAGCGGCAGTAGATAGCGAATTCGGCCGAACCACTGACCCAGTGCGTATGTATATGCGCGAAATGGGTACTGTAGAGCTGCTGACCCGGGAAGGTGAAATTCAAATTGCCAAAAGGATCGAGGAAGGCATAAGCCAAGTCTTACTCGCTTTGGCAAGTTATCCGCTTATTGTCTCAGAACTCATTGAAGAATATGCCGTCGTTGAAGCTGGAGAAGCACGGCTTGCCGATGTGGTCACCGGTTTTAGAGAGCCGCTGGGCGAAGAGACCGAAAAAGCTTTCGAAGATGATGAAAACGAAACGTTGGATGCCGAAGAAGATGTAGAAGAGAATAACGCTGAAGCAAGTGGTATAGAAGACAACAGGGACGACAGCGACGACAGCGACGACAGCGACGACAGCGACGACAGCGACGACAGCGACGATGAAGAACAGCAAACTGATGAGGATGACAGCGACGACAGCGACGACAACGACGATGAAGAACAGCAAACTGATGAGGATGACAGCGAAGAAGAGGGAGACGATGACGAGTCGGGTACTGCTGGCAATGGTCTTGAAAGTGGTCCCGATCCTGAAGAGGCAGCACGACGTTTTGCCTACTTGCGTGAACTCTATGAACAACTGATGGTAAGTATTCAGGAATACGGCATTCATCATCCTGATACGGAAAGTCTGCGCGAACAGATGGCCAACCATTTTCTTGAATTCCGCCTAGCGCCTAAGGTGCTAGATCGTCTTGCAGAAACGCTACGGGATGTGGTTGAGCGAGTTCGCTTACAAGAAAGGATTATCATGCACCTGTGCGTTAACAAGGCCCAGATGCCACGTAAGATTTTTATAAATTCTTTTCCTAAACATGAGACTAATCTTGATTGGATAGAAGAACATATCAAAGCAGGCAAAAAATATTCTTCTGCTTTGGTGGAGTATCGCGACAAAATTCATAGCGCTCAAACTCGACTCAAACACATCGAGCAGGAAACCCGCTTTTCCATTCCCGAAACTAAAGACATTAACCGCCATATGTCTATCGGTGAAGCGAAAGCGCGGCGCGCTAAAAAAGAAATGGTGGAAGCTAATTTACGCTTGGTGATCTCTATCGCCAAAAAATATACTAATCGCGGTTTGCAATTTTTAGACCTTATCCAGGAAGGTAATATCGGTTTGATGAAAGCGGTTGACAAATTTGAATACCGTCGCGGTTATAAGTTTTCCACCTATGCCACCTGGTGGATACGCCAGGCCATCACGCGCTCTATCGCAGACCAAGCCCGCACCATTCGTATTCCGGTGCATATGATTGAAACCATTAATAAACTCAACCGTATTTCTAGGCAGATGCTACAGGAAATGGGCCGCGAACCTATGCCGGAAGAATTGGCCGAGCGTATGGAAATGCCTGAAGACAAGGTGCGCAAAGTATTAAAGATTGCTAAAGAACCCATTTCCATGGAAACACCCATAGGTGACGATGAGGACTCCCATTTAGGCGATTTTATCGAGGACGCAACTGTCTTATCACCAGTTGATTCCGCTACCGGAGAAGGTTTGAAAGAAGCCACTCGAGAAGTGTTGGCTAGCTTAACACCGCGAGAAGCAAAAGTTTTACGTATGCGTTTCGGTATTGATATGAATACCGATCATACCTTAGAGGAGGTGGGCAAACAATTCGATGTGACCCGCGAACGCATTCGCCAGATCGAAGCTAAAGCACTGCGTAAACTGCGTCATCCCAATCGTTCTGAACAACTGCGGAGCTTCTTGGATTTGGAGTAGCTGTCAATATAATGGTTATGCCATTACAGTAACCTATTGGAGAGAGTTGATAATCATCCATATGGAATGATCTCTAGCAGTTGGGGCATGTTACAACGTATACTAATGTTTTGTCGGGCCCTTAGCTCAGTTGGTTAGAGCTGCGGACTCATAATCCGTAGGTCGTAGGTTCGAGTCCTACAGGGCCCACCATTTACTCAAGTACTTCTTCCCTTTCTATTCCCCCCAAACTTTAAGCAAATTTCACATCAAGAGTCTCCCTCGCTCCGCGCCGCCGTTGCATGAGTATGATACCGCCTAACAACAGCAACGCAGGAATAAACATCCAATACTTTGAGGGTTGCTCTAAGGGTATTTCGACGGCTTTGATTTCCCAGTCCATTTCGATACCCGAACGTTGCGCAAAACTATCCCACACCACCTCATCCACCAACACTTTGTCATCCTCCGTGCGTAGAATCAACCCTGCTCTCTCCAAGCGCTCTTCCCCCGATGCTTGTTCTCCCAGAGGCAACAATAGGGATTTGCTGACGAGATTTCCTTCTAAGGTTTCTCCTTCTACAACTAGGCGCATACGGGCACCCGCTGGTTTTTCTCCTGCGATAGCCATAACTTCCACTGGTTCTACCCTTTCTCGGGGTGGGTATACGATATCCATCCAAAAACCAGGCCGAAACAAAGAAAATGTTACCAGCAATAAAATGATGGTTTCCCACCACCGATTTTTGACCAGGAAAAAGCCTTGGGTGGCGGCTGAAAAAACCAATATCGCCGCTATCGCGCTGGTGATGGTGAACAACAAATCCCACCAGTGGTCGATGCCGATCATCAATAATTGTGTGTTGAAAATAAACATGAAGGGCAAAATTGCGGTGCGAATATCGTAGGTAAAACCCTGAATACCGGTGCGAATGGGATCACCGCGGGAAATGGCCGCCGCGGCATAGGCGGCCAAACCCACCGGGGGCGTGTCATCGGCTAAAATACCAAAATAAAAGACAAACAGATGTACTGCAATCAAGGGGATGATCACACCGTTTTGTTCGGCCAGAGCCATCAGCACCGGCGCCATAAGGGCGGACACCACGATGTAGTTAGCCGTGGTGGGTAAACCCATCCCTAAAATCAAGCAAATTATGGCTGTAAACAGCAGAGCCAATATTAAGTTGCCACCGGAGATCAAATCCACAAATTCGGTCATGACGAGACCAATACCCGTTAAGGTCACGGTACCCACGACAATGCCGGCAGCGGCGGTGGCCACACCGATGCCGATCATATTGCGGGCACCGTTCACTAAACCATGGAACAGATCATCCAGCCCCTCACAGGTAGCAAGACCGATTTCTTGGCGACCACGGAAAAGGGTCAAGATAGGTCGTTGAGTGATGATGATGAACATCATAAAAACGGTAGCCCAAAAAGCTGACAAGCCTGGCGAAAAGCGCTCCACTACCAAACACCACACTAATACAAACACAGGCAGCAAAAAATGCAGTCCTGACTTGATGGTGGGCGCAGGTTCCGGCAGTTGAATGGCTTCAGCGCTGGGATCGTCGATTTCCAGTTCTGGAAAACGGGCGGCATACCAGAGTAACCCTATGTAGGCCAGTAGCATCAGTATCCCAACGATAACCGTTGCAGCTGCGCCAAACGCCTCTTTCGTCCAACCCACACCGTAGTAAACAACACCAGAGAGGATAATAAATCCTAAAATGACAGCGATAAACGTCACTAGACGCTTCACAAAAGGGCTTTGAGTTGCCCTTGGTAGACCCTGCATACCTGCTTTTAGGGCTTCCAGATGCACAATATAGACTAAAGCGATATAAGAAATAATCGCTGGCAGGAAAGCGTGTTTGATGACTTCCACGTAGGAAATGCCCACATATTCCACCATCAAAAAGGCAGCCGCGCCCATGATAGGTGGCGTCAACTGCCCGTTAGTGCTAGACGCCACCTCCACTGCGCCCGCCTTTTCAGCGGGAAACCCGACACGTCTCATGAGGGGAATAGTAAAGGTTCCGGTGGTAACCACATTGGCAATGGATGAACCGGAGATCAACCCGGTCATACCCGAGGCCACCACAGCGGCTTTCGCAGGGCCACCCCGCAAATGCCCCAGCAGCGAAAACGCCACTTTAATAAAATAATTACCGGCGCCAGCCCGTTCCAGCAATGCGCCGAACAAAACAAACAGAAACACAAAATCTGTAGAGACCCCTAGGGCTACGCCAAATACCCCTTCGGTGGTAATCCATTGGTGGTTAGCCACCTGAGCAAGGGACGCCCCCTTGTGGGCGATCACGCCGGGCATATACGGACCAAAGAAAGTATAGCCCAACAAGATAATGGCGATGATGGCCAGAGGTGGCCCTAAGGCGCGACGGGTGGCCTCCAATAACATGACAATGCCTACACCGGCAACAAATACATCTACTTCAGTAGGCGCCCCTGGGCGTTGCGAGATGGATTCGTAAAACAAAAACACATAGGCTGCGCTAAAGGCGCCAGCGATGGCGAAGATCCAATCTTGAATGGGAATATAATGCCGGGGCGAGTGTTTTAAAGCGGGAAATGCGATAAAGGCTAAAAATAGCGCAAAAGCTAAATGAATAGAACGGGCTTCGGTGGTGTTCAGAACGCCAAAATTCACGATAAAAGGCAGTGGCGATGCATACCATAGCTGGAATAAAGACCACACTAGCGCAGTACCCACCAAAATTTTACCAGTCCACCCAGGAGGTTGGCGAGCACCCGTATCAGCCTGAGCAACGATAGCTTGAGCGCTTTTGTCATCAAGACTGGGGACATTTTTATCGGCCATACCGATTATTTCCTGTTCTACAGATTGTTATTGGTTAGATATTAGTCGATGAAAGGGGTTTTGTCGGAACGAGCGCCAAAACATAGGTGAACAAATAGACTTTTAAGCACCATAAATCAGTGCTCTAGAGACTTATAAACCAGCCTTGCTGGGGCAGCAGACGATCCACTAAACGGTGATAAATATCATCATCCGCCATAAAGGTTATAAAACTATTTGGCGAAGGGCTGATATAGAAAAGTCCCAGCAGGGTAATATACAAAGCGAAGGTGCCGTAGGGATTACGCAGATTGCCTAGATTAAAGGCACTACCAAAAGAGCTCTTAAATTGCATACCAAGCAGATTGACACTGTAAAACTCATCCAAAAGAAGATGGACAATAAAACCTAAAAACACGAAGAGACCACAGAACCACGCCTGTAATGCGGAAATGCCCATCCCATGATAGGCGATTAGAACCGCTAACAGCGCAAAACTCATGCCTGCGGGAAGGGAGTGAATGAGACCCCGATGCACCGTGATGCGGGTAAATAAGCTAAATACGCCGTAACGGATAGTTAAAAAACAAACCAGCCACAGAATCACCAGCTCCACTAAGGAAAGACGCTGACCAAAGGTAAAGACAGCTAAAAAACCGCCGATCACGGCGAGGACATGGGAAGCAAGACGCAGCGGTACAGAAGTGTCGGAGTCAATATCCGGTAATAGTCCACCCATGACACCCAAAAGAAAGTAACCCACCACCGCCTGGTTGCTCATTTCACCGGTCATAAACAGCGCTGTGGCCGCAACACCGCTGACTAACGCAGCGCCTACGGTATGGGTCTTAAAATCTGCCACTGCCGTAAACCGTTATGGAGGTTATAAATATCAACACACAGCACTACCCACTAACCCTGACGCAATAGATCTCGTAAGTCGATGATGGCGGCGTTGGCCCGGGAAATATAGGAAGCCATAACCAGAGAGTGGTTAGCCAATGGCCCATAACCCTGGCCATTGAGCACCATGGGACTCCACATGGCTGCATTAGCACCTTCCAGTTCCCGGATCACCTGATTTAAAGACACCACGGCATTTTTATCTTGTAAAACGCGAATAAAGTCGATCCGCAGCGCTTTAAATACATGCAATAACGCCCAGGTATAGCCGCGAGCTTCATAAAATACATTATCGATTTCTAACCAAGGGGTTTGCACTCGGCGTTGTTCGGGTGTAGGCGTTGATTGACTGGCGCTGCGCTCACCGGCTAAATCCACATTATAGCGTACTTCTCCCACGCTAGCCGCCAACCGCTGGGCAAGACTACCCAAGCGTTTCTCCACAATCACCAGATAGGCCCGCAAGTTATCAGCCCGCGCAAAAAACTGCCCGTCTTGGTCGTTGGCGTCGGCCAACCTATTAAGGTAACTATCGAGCGCTCTAATACCTTTTTTATACTCTGATTCGCTAGAGGGTAAGATCCAAGACTCTGAATCATAATTGAATTGGGGGTCGGCGACAGCTAAGTCCTTGTCTTCAACGGATTGGCTTTGCGAACGGCTAAAATCATTACGCAGGGCACGGGAAGCATCCCGTAGCTCGGTCAGTACGCCAAATTCCCAGTTGGGCATATTATCCAAATACACGCCCGGCGGCGTCATATCGTTGCTGAGGTAACCACCGGGTTTTTCCAGTAATGTTTCAGCGACCCGAAGCAAAGCTGCGGTGGTATAATAACCGGTGACTAGTTCGTCTTCTGAACCTTGTGCTTTGGCCAAAGCATTTTCTCGAACGTCGAAAAAATCCGGTTCCCGGGACCAGATAACGCCAAGCGCTACGACAACGATTATATAGGTCACTACCAATACACCGGCCGTCCACAAAATTCCTTTTTCACGCCATGTACGTGGACTATAAATATAAACCAGGCGGCCCACACCATCGCGGGTTTTTTCGGCTGCCGCCTTTGATTTGTCGATAAAAAAATCTTTGTTAACCATAGTAAAGCCTTTTTGGTGTTATGTAGCTTTTTAGCCGGTAATAAAAGGGCAAAAAATTGTATTATTTATACAAGGCGCTGCATACGCTGACGTTGTTCGTTCAGTTTTGCTGCTGCAGTCTTTAGCTCAGCGACCCGGGTGCGCTCCTTATCCACCACATGGACTGGCGCTCGCCCGAGGAAATCAGGGTTAGCGAGTTTGGCTTCCCCCCTCACCAAGTCTTTGGTTATTTTGTCGATCTCCCGGCTTAAACGAGTGATTTCCGCATCTTTGTCAATCAGATCGGCAAGAGGTATTAGCACCTTCATGGTCCCTACTAGAGCCATGGCGGATTCCGGTAGTGTATCGTTATCGTTAAGCCAGGTGATATCGCAGAGTCGACCTAAGCGGGTGAGGTACACCCGATTGCGGTTGAGTCGCTCTAGATCCTCTGGCGCACCCTGCTGCAGTAACACGGGCAAGGATTTACCCGGCGCGATATTCATTTCGGCGCGGATGCGTCGCACCCCTAGAAGGAATTGTTGCAGCCAATAGATTTCTGCTTCCGCTTCCGTATCCAATCGAGACGGGTCAGGCAGGGGAAAAGGTTGAAAGAGGATCGTGTCGCCACGAATGTCGACCAGAGGCGCTACCCGCTGCCAAATCTCTTCGCTGATAAAAGGCATGATAGGATGCACCAGCCGCAACAACGCTTCAAGAACCTGCACCAAGGTACGCCGCGTCCCACGGCGGCTGGCGTCACTGCTATCGGTTTCGGTGAGCACCGGTTTGGACAATTCCAGATACCAATCACAATAGCTGCTCCAGGTAAACTCATAGATGGCCTGGGCGGCATGATCGAAACGGTAGTTTTGAATGGCGTCGTTGACATCCCTGGCAGTGGTTTGCAACTGGGATAAAATCCAACGGTCCGCTGAGGTTAATTGGATGTCACCGCCGTTGCGGCCGGTATCCTGCCCCTCTGTATTCATCAGCACATAGCGGGCGGCATTCCAAAGTTTATTACAAAAGTTACGGTAGCCTTCCACGCGGCTCAGATCAAACACCACATCGCGGCCTGTGGTGGCTAGGGCTGCAAAAGTAAAGCGCAAAGCATCGGTGCCATAGGGCCGAATACCCTCTGGAAATTGCCGACGGGTGGCTTTTTCAATCTTAGGGGCCATGTGGGGCTGCATAAGCCCTGTGGTCCGCTTAGCCACCAGGTCTTCCAAGCCAATACCATCGACGATATCGATGGGGTCTAAAACATTACCTTTGGATTTGGACATTTTCTGGCCGTCCGCGTCTCGCACGAGACCATGGATATAAACGGTCTTAAAGGGCACCTGATTATCCATAAATTTAAGACCCATCATAATCATCCGGGCGACCCAAAAGAAAATGATGTCGAATCCGGTAACTAAGACACTGGTAGGATAAAAGGTTTTGAGTTCTTCGGTTTGGCGGGGCCAGCCCAGGGTGGAAAAGGGCCATAGGGCAGAGGAAAACCAGGTATCCAATACATCGTCGTCCTGGGTGAGTTTTACGTCGTCAGCCAGGCCATTTTTTTCGCGGATCTCCGCTTCGCTGCGGCCTACATATACAGTGCCTTTATCGTCATACCAAGCAGGAATACGATGACCCCACCAGATTTGCCGACTGATACACCAGTCCTGGATGTTATTGAGCCATTCATAATAGGTTTTATCCCAGTTTTCGGGAATAAATTTAATACGGCCGGTCTTTACCGCCGCAATGGCCGGACCCGCTAACGGTCCTGCCCGAACAAACCACTGATCGGTGAGATATGGCTCAATGGCAGCACCGCTACGATCACCCCGCGGCACCATGAGTTTATGGGGCTGCACTACGTCTAGTAACCCGGCATCCTCTAGATCTGCAACGATCTTTTTACGGGCCTCATAACGGTCCATACCTTGATAGGGTTCCGGCATGGTGTCGTTGAGGCGGGCATCGGGGGTAAAAATGTTGATCAAGGGCAGGTTATGGCGTTGCCCTACCCCATAGTCGTTGAAATCATGGCCGGGAGTGATTTTAAGACAACCGGTACCAAAGGTAGGGTCCACATACTCATCGGCGAGGATGGGAATAAGCCGGTCCGTGAGGGGTAAGGCCACATGCAAACCGATGAGGTGTTTATAGCGTTCGTCTTCGGGGTGTACAGCCACTGCTGTGTCCCCCAGCATGGTTTCCGGGCGCGTGGTGGCTACCACCAGATCCCCCCCGCCTTCCGCGAGGGGATAGCGAATATGCCACAGAGAACCATTTTCTTCGTCGCTGATCACCTCTAGATCCGATACTGCTGTGCGTAACACCGGATCCCAATTCACTAGGCGTTTGCCGCGATAGATCAGACCTTCCTGATAGAGCCGTATAAACTCTTCTTGCACGGCCTCGGTGAGGTCCGGGTCCATGGTAAAGCACTCACGGGACCAATCTAGGGAAGCGCCCATGCGGCGCAGCTGTTGGGTAATGGTGCCCCCCGATTGCGCTTTCCAGGTCCAAATACGCTGGATAAAGGCATCCCGGCCTAAGTCGTGGCGAGTTTTCTTTTCCGCCGCCAGCTGCCGCTCCACCACCATTTGGGTGGCAATCCCTGCGTGGTCGCTACCTGGCTGCCAGAGGGTCCGATAGCCGCGCATGCGATGGTAACGAATCAAGGCATCCATGATGGTGTCCTGAAACGCATGACCCATGTGCAGTGTGCCGGTGACGTTGGGCGGCGGAATCATAATGCAGTAAGGTTCGCCCTCTCCTGCAGGGGCAAAGTAGCCGCATTTTTCCCAGGTGTGGTACCAACGTTGTTCTAGGAGTTTAGGATCGTAAGTTTTTTCCATTGCGTCATCGATTGATTATGCTAGCAAGGCGTACAAATAACACGGTTTCTAAATCAGACAAAGTATACCCTACTCGTTTTCACTTACCGAGGCGAGCAGACAATAAATTGTCATGGGGAGTCAGCACTCCTTCGCGGCGGACGCAAGCCCGCCTGTCAAGCAAACTGGAGTTACATAAAAAGGACTTGGCAAGGCTTGTGAAAGAAGCGTCGAAAACTCAGTTTTTAAGGTGAGCTGGCATTTTGCGTAATCTCTTTAGAGCGCACGAATTCGTAAACATTACCCGCCGTTTCGAAGACTTCAGCGCTGATCTCATCGTCTTCAATGACAATATCAAAACGTGTTTCCAGGGCGCTAATCAATGCGATGACTGTGGTAGAGTCAAATTCGGGTAAACTGCCCAAAAGACCCGTGGAGCTATCCAACTGGTGAACGCGCTCATCATCTAGCTGTAAAACTTCACCGATTACTACTTTAACCTCGTCAAAGGTTATCATTCGCCATCTCTCCTCAATGAGGCCCAACACCCCCTAGGCGCTGGATCACTCGCAATCAAACAGTTCTAAACCAAAGGCTCAGAGTGGCAAGCCGTTATCAATCAAGATTGCCTTAAAATGCTCTTTGTTAATTAACAGCTCTCGATTTAAGAGGCGACAAGATAACTTTGTTATGCAAAAGAATCTAGAGGTAGCGCCTTGGGAACCTACTGATGGGTTTCCCAAACATGGGGTATAAACCCATAGCAACTCGTCAAGCTTGGGCAATCCAGGGTTGTCAAAGTCTCGTTGCCATACAATCTGTGTAACAAACTTTTACAGTTTTTCAAGGTCAGATGACAGCGACCACAAAGAGTTGGGTAGCGTCTACGGTAACCGTCTTGAATAGCTTGTGGAATACCGGGCAGGCGGTTACTCAACCGTTTGACTCAGCGACTAATAACCAACCCTACCCTATGAGTACGCTATTGGCTCCACTTATTCAAATCCGCGGTCTACGAAAAAGTTATATAGAAGGTGATACCACGCGATTTATCTTTGAGCATTTCGATCTCGATATTGAGCGGGGCGAATTTGTTGCGCTGTTAGGACGGTCTGGCTCCGGTAAATCGACCTTGCTTAACTTAGTAGCCGGTATCGATCTTCCCGATAGCGGTCAGATCAGCGTTGAGGAAAAGAAAATCACGGCGCTCACTGAATTGGATCGAACCCGTTTTCGACGCGCCCGTATAGGGTTTATATTTCAGTTCTTTAATCTGATACCAACCCTAACGGTGGAGGAAAATGTGCTACTGCCGTTGGAGTTGAATGGACTTCATACACCTGATCACTGCCAGCGGGTTTTTACCTTGTTGGATCAGGTGGGTCTTGGTAAACGCCGCGGAAGTTTTCCAGAGCGCTTATCGGGGGGTGAACAGCAACGTCTGGCGCTGGTACGGGCTTTGGCCCATGAACCACCGCTCCTGCTCGCCGATGAACCCACTGGTAATCTGGATGCGGAGACCGGAGAGCAGGTCCTTGACCTGTTGCTAAATTTGCATCGCAAAGCAAGCACCACGGTCCTTATGGTAACCCACAGCCGCGCCATCGCTAACCGCGCTGATCGCATGCTTTATTTAGAGGCTGGACAGGTTCAGGAAACGACCCCATGAGCCCCCTGCTCTGGCGCAGTTTATTACGCCATTTGCTCCGCCATCCCTGGCAATTGGTGTTATCTGTCTTAGGCATTGCCCTGGGGGTGGCGGTGGTGTTGGCCGTGGACCTAGCCAACGCCAGCGCTCGCAAAAGCTTTGATCTTTCCATGGAGCGGGTCAGCGGACAGGCGACCCATCGGATTTCAGGCGGTCCGCAAGGTGTCCCGGAAGCTGTCTATGTGCAGCTTCGCGTACAACGGGGACTACGCCAGATGGCGCCAGTGGTCACCGGCTATGGGACTGCTCTGGATACGCCGGGCAAAGTGTTGCAAATCTTAGGTGTGGATTTATTGGCGGAAGCGCCCCTGCGGGATTACCAGGAGCAACTAGCGGATGGGATTACCCTGGACCCTGTCGCCCTGTTGAGCGAGTCCAACACGGCTCTGTTTCCTCCCGATGCAAGCACGATGACCCAATTGCGTCTCCAGATTGGCGGCAAAACCCAGACCTTGCGCCGGGTGGGTCAATTAACCGGAGCCACCTTGGAAGGTATGGTGATTACCGACATTAGCACGGCCCAGGGGCTGTTCGATAAAGTGGGCAAGCTCAGTCATATCGATCTCGTGCTCCCGGAAGGAGCGGCGGGAGAACAGCAAGCCCGGGTTATCCAGGATTGGCTACCAGAAAACTTAACCCTGGAACGGACAGCCGAGCGCAATGAAGCCACCGTTGAGATGAGTGCCTCCTTTTCTTTAAATCTCACCGCCATGAGTTTGCTGGCCCTAGTGGTGGGTATGTTTTTGATTTACAACACCATGACCTTTGCTGTGGTACAGCGGCGCGGTCTGTTAGGTATCTTGCGAGCCCTTGGGGTAACGCGACAGGAAATTTTTACCGTGGTGCTCATGGAAGCCCTTTTGCTGGGTATTGTCGGCACTTTGCTAGGTAGTTTACTGGGTATTTGGCTCGCCATCGGGTTAGTGGATTTGGTCACCCAGGCGGTGAGTGATCTGTACTACGTGCTGAGTGTACGGGAATTTTATGTAGCCCCCTTCTCTTTAGTTAAAGTCATCACGTTGGGGTTAGTCGCCACCCTGGTAGCCGCCTGGCTACCCGCCCGAGAGGCAGCCGATGCACCGCCGGGCGCCACCTTAAGCCGGGCTTATCTGGAGGCCCGCTGGCAGGCCACCCTACCACGCTTGGTTTTAATCAGCTTAGGCATTTTTGTCTTAGGCGGTGTTATTTTTTTAGCGTTACCGGGTCTGATTGCCGCTTTTATAGGGTTGTTTCTGATGATTCTCGCCTGTGCTTTGGGAACACCAGGCTGCGTCGTCATATTGGTTCGTATCAATCAGGTTTTAACCCGTCGGCGCGGACTATTGATACGCATGGCGACCCGCGATGTGGTCCGTCACCTGAGTCGCACCGGCGTGGCCATCGCTGCTCTCATGATAGCCTTTGCGACTACCGTGGGCGTGGGTATCATGGTGGACAGTTTTCGTAACGGCGTGATTGTTTGGATAAACGATTTAGTCAATGCGGATATCTATATTGCTTCGCCAAATCTTGAAAACGGCGATTATTCAACGCCTTTAAAACCTGTTGTTCTCAAAACCTTGAAAAACATACCTGAGGTGGCCGCCGTGTCTCAGTATCACTATCTCGATGTCATGATTGCGGATCGCCCGGCGCAACTGTTGGCGGTGAATTTAGCGCCACAATCCAAAGCAGGCTATCGGCTGTTGGATAGTACTGCTAATGCCTGGGAGCAATTTGAGAAGGAGCAAGCCATCATTATCTCGGAACCCCTTGCTTATCGGCAAGGTTTAAAAGTAGGTGAGGCATTGACCCTCACCTCCGACAAGGGTCCGCAAACTTTTTCCATAGCCGGTATTTTTTTAGATTATGGGTCCGAACACGGGCGCCTTTTAATGCATCAAAACACTTATTCTCGTTATTGGCGCACTCAACAAGTGGGGTCCGTCGGCGTTTTCGCAGCCGCGGATGTGGATCTGGACAAATTACGGCAAGTTTTGGAAACCCGTTTAGGACCCCTGCAAGATTTGATTATGCGCTCCAATCGTTATATTCAGGAATACACCCTCACGGTTTTTGACCGTACCTTTACCATCACCAACGTACTGCGTTTACTGGCTATAGCCGTGGCTTTTGTAGGCGTGGTCAGCGCATTGATGGCGCTGCAGTTGGAACGCGCTCGGGAATTTGCGGTCCTGCGAGCGACCGGTATGACAAGCGGCGAGATCGGTTGGTTGGTCTCTCTGCAGACCGGTTTTATGGGGTTTCTCGCGGGACTGTTGGCTATTCCCGTGGGTTTAGGCATGGCTGCTATGTTGATCTTCGGCATTAACCGCCGCGCTTTTGGTTGGACGTTACCCTTTCAGGTGGACCCAGCCATCTTGATTCAAGCCATCGTTTTAGCGGTATTCGCCGCTCTCTTGGCAGGCGCTTACCCTATCTGGCGCATGTCCCAATCGAATCCCGCCGAGGCGCTGCGGTCTGATTAGATACTATCGGCGGTACGCGGTTAATTTTTTGGAAAAACGTCAGCAATCACTTATCCTTTTTTGACGGCAATGCTAGCACACGCTATCATTTGTTATGGTGCAACGTAACTCAAGCCTTGGAGACCGAAGCGTGGCTAGTTTAAGCGTAAGAAAACTTGATGATGATACCTTGAAAGGTTTGCGTATCCGGGCTGCACAACATGGTGTTTCTATGGAAGAGGAAGTGCATCAAATCCTGGAACAGGCCGTGGCGACTCCGGAACGCTTAGGAGACTTGGCAGTGCACCTTTTTAGCCCTGCTTATGGCGACGAAGAATTAAAACTACCTGAGCGTGACATTCATGAGCCAATAGTTGGTAGCTCATGTGAGGAATAGTCAATGATAGCGAAATTCGCACTTCCAAAACCAACTTGTACTGCATTGGTGTCATACAGTTCAGCGGTACAATACCATTCATTTTGTCCTCGATTTGATACTCGCCCCACTCCCCTTAGTTGATTACCCGAAAGCGCCCGCAGCCAACGAAAATCCATCTGCGTGGTGACTACCCTTGCCGAGTGATCTAATAGGGTGCGACAAGCTCCTCCCATGCAAGCATCGGCGATGAGCGTCCACATACCACCATGCAAAACGCCGTCTTTGTTCATAAGCTGAGGGGTAATAGTCAGGGAGACCTCTAACCAGCCAGCGCCTCCATTGGTAATGGCAAAGCCCAGATATTCATAGATAGGTCCTGTCATAGCCCGTGGGTAGGCAAGCCAGTCCCGGTCTTGATTAGGTTTTTTTAGCCGTGGCATTGATTAGCGGTAAAAGATGTGCGTTAACAAGCTAAGTTGTGCGCTTTAAAACATTATTATCAATAATACAATTTCCTACCTATCCGCTACACTATTTAGTTAACCTACATTTTTTACTCTGGAATGCTACCGTAGGCTTGAAGTGTCTGGTAATTATTTAAAATTCAATAGGATTTGGTATTATTACAAAGGTATTGCTGCACAACAACAATAGCCTTGGAAATTAGCATGTATGCAACTTCTTAAGTATCAATTTATAGACCCTGCGGCAGCACCGGAACCCCCTAAGTTACTTAGCTATCAAACGCAAGCAGTGTTTGTTACGAGGAGCCTTTTAAAATCACCATGAGTACTCTCATCGAACAGTTTCGCCAAAGCTCACCTCTTTATGGAGGCAATGCAGCTTTCATTGAAGATCTCTATGAGCGCTATTTACGCGATCCTCAGTCAGTTAGCCCTAACTGGCGAAGTTATTTCCAAGCCCTGCAAGCACAAGCAGATGGCAGCGCTCGGGATATAGCCCATGGCCCTATCCGAGAATCTTTTGCCCATCTAGCTCGCCAACCGTTAGGTATCGCCCGCGGCGAAACTCTGGCTCCCGAGGCCGCTGAGAAGCAAGCGGCTGTGCTCCGGCTTATCAATGCCTACCGTATGCGGGGTCATCAGGCGGCTACCTTAGATCCTTTAAGCCTTCGGGAACGCCCCCAAGTCGCTGATTTAGATCCGGGTTATCACGGTCTTAATGAAGCCGATATGGATCTGGAGTTTAATACCGGCTCCTTGTTCGTCCCAGACCGTATGAGATTACGGGATATCCTCGATCTTTTACGGGACGTATACATCGGCAATATCGGTTCCGAGTATATGCATATCATTAAAACCGATGAAAAACGCTGGATACAAAAACGCCTAGAAGAGCAACGGGCTAGGCTCGATCTCAACCCGCAAGAGCGCCGTTGGCTTCTTAAAATGTTAATCGCTGCCGAAGGCTTAGAGAAATATCTGCACACTCGCTACGTGGGTCAAAAGCGTTTTTCCTTGGAAGGGGGTGATAGTTTAATCCCTATGATGGATGATTTTATCCAGGGCGCTGGCACCCGCGGCGTACAAGGCATCGTAGTCGGTATGGCCCATCGGGGCCGTCTCAACATGCTGGTCAATATTATCGGCAAATCCCCCAATGAGTTGTTTGAAGAGTTCGAGGGCAAACACAAGATCCCAGAAAGCAGCTCTGGGGACGTCAAGTATCATTTAGGTTTTTCCTCAAATGTGGAGACACCCGGTGGTCCAGTGCATTTGGCATTGGCTTTCAACCCTTCCCATCTGGAGATCGTTAATCCTGTGGTAGAGGGTTCTGTGCGCGCCCGTTTAGAGCGACAACGGCATAACCAAGAAAACTTGTCCTTTGATAAAGCGATACCCATTTTAATTCATGGCGACGCGGCTTTTGCCGGCCAGGGTGTTGTCATGGAGACATTACAAATGTCTCAGGTGCGCGGTTATCGCACCGGTGGCACTTTGCATATCGTCATCAACAACCAGGTGGGTTTTACCACCAGTAATCCCCTGGATGCCCGCTCTGCTCAGTACTGCACGGATGTGGCCAAGATGGTTCAGGCACCCATCTTTCACGTCAATGGCGACGATCCCGAAGCGGTGTTGTTTGTTACCCGTCTTGCATTGGACTACCGCTTGACCTTCCACAAAGACGTGGTTATCGACATGGTGTGCTATCGCCGGCTTGGTCATAACGAAGCGGACGAACCCTCCGCCACTCAGCCTGTCATGTACCAAAAGATCAAAGCCCGAAAAACCGCAGCCGCCTTATACGGTGAACAGCTACTCAGTGAAGGGATCGTTAACGAACAAAACATCGTCAATATGCAGGAAGAATACCGTGCTAGCTTGGATGCTGGGCGCAGCGTATCCCGGGAGATTCTCCATGACGTGGACAATCCCTTCGCCGTGGATTGGTCAAAACTCAAGGACATTAACTGGGATGTACCCATTGAAACGGCGGTGTCCATGGAGACGCTGCGTTCCCTGTCCGAACGTATGCTAACCCTTCCAGAAAGCTTCAGACTCCATCCTCGAGTTGCCAAAATTATGGACGATCGCCGCAAAATGGCGGCCGGCGCCCTTCCCCTGGACTGGGGGTTTGCGGAGAACATGGCCTATGCAACCCTTCTTGAGGAAGGTTATCAGGTGCGGGTATCAGGACAGGACTCTGGCCGGGGTACTTTTTTCCATCGCCATGCCGTTCTGCATAACCTCAACGATGGCAGCAGCTATGTACCTCTAGCCAACCTCTCGGAAAATCAACCTATCTTTATGATGATCGACTCGATTCTTTCGGAAGAGGCGGTGCTGGGTTTTGAATATGGTTACAGTACTGCGGAACCCAATGGTTTGGTAGTTTGGGAAGCCCAGTTTGGGGATTTCGCCAACGGCGCCCAAGTGGTCATCGACCAATTTATCTCTTCTGGAGAAGCCAAATGGGGGCGGTTGTGCGGTTTGACCTTGTTGCTTCCCCATGGTTATGAAGGTCAAGGACCTGAACATTCCTCGGCTCGCTTAGAGCGTTATTTGCAGCTTTGCGCTGAGTACAATATGCAAATCTGTGTGCCTTCAACTCCGGCGCAAGCGTTTCACATGCTCCGTCGGCAGATGCGACGCCCTTTCCGCAAACCGCTTATTGTGATGAGTCCTAAGAGTTTACTACGGCATAAACTAGCCGTGAATTCCCTGGAAGACTTAACCCAGGGCAGCTTTCAAAACGTCATCAGTGAAATTGATGACATGGACCCCAAAAAAGTAGAGCGTATTGTTTTCTGTAGCGGCAAAGTCTACTACGATTTGTTGGAAGCCCGGCGTCAGCGTGAGTTGACCCATTGCGCCATCGTTCGCATTGAACAGCTGTATCCGTTTCCTGAACAACGTTATCAAGAAGAACTAGCCCGCTACGCAAAAGCAAAAGATATCGTTTGGTGTCAAGAAGAACCCTGTAATCAGGGCGCTTGGTTTCACATATTACACCATTTGGAGGCGCCTCTAGGACCTAAACAGCAGGTACAGTATGCGGGTCGTCCGGCCTCCGCATCGCCGGCCGTGGGTTCCTACGGTGTCCACGTCGAACAACAAAAAGCTTTAGTCAATGAAGCCCTTGGCCAACAATAAAACAGTAACCCAAAGGGAAAGAGAATGAGTATTGAAGTGCGAGTCCCCACACTCCCCGAGTCCGTGACCGACGCCACCTTGATGAGCTGGCATAAACAACCCGGTGATTCCGTCAAACGGGATGAAAACCTGGTTGATTTGGAAACCGATAAGGTGGTTTTGGAAATTCCCGCTCCTGCCGATGGTGTATTGAGTGACATTGTGTGTAGCGACGGAGACACCGTCACCGCCGGAGATCTCCTTGCCAACATCGAAGAAGGCGCAGTTGCGGAAGCGCCACAGGCTATTCCTGCTGAACAAACCCCACCAAAAACCTCCCAGCCTATTCACGAAGAAACTCCTGCCGCTGCTAGTGAACACACCACCAGTAATATTGTTGATTTAGAAGGTTTAAGTCCAGCGGTACGACGCTTGGTAAGCGAACATGATTTGGATGTCGGTCAGATTCCTGGCACAGGCCGTAATCATCGCATTACCAAAGCCGATGTGCTGGCCTATCTAGATTCTCGCAACGCTGCGCCAGCGCCAACGCCCTCTACCCCTTCTCAGGCACCAGCAACACCAACTCCCACTCCGCCACCGGCGCCTAAAGCACCACCTTCATCACCACAGATTGCCCCGGACACAGCGGGTCGCTTGGAACAACGGGTTCCCATGACGCGACTGCGTGCCCGGATTGCTGAACGTTTGGTGGAAGCTCAGCAAACCGCCGCCATGTTGACCACCTTCAACGAGATCAATATGCAAGGCGTGATGAATGTACGCGCCCAGCACAAAGATCAGTTTGAAAAAGCCCATGGCGTGCGGTTGGGTTTTATGTCGTTTTTTGTCAAAGGAGTTGTTGAAGCGCTGCGACGTTTCCCTGCTGTCAATGGTTCCATCGACGGTAATGACATGATTTATCACGGCTACTATGACATTGGCATTGCCGTTTCGTCCCCCCGGGGTCTGGTGGTGCCCATCCTCAGGGACGCTGACCAAATGAGCTTTGCTGATGTGGAAAAAACCATCACGGATTTTGGACAACGGGCTAAAGAAGGGGCCCTTGCCATGGAGGAACTCTCAGGTGGTACCTTTTCCATTACTAATGGCGGTGTGTTCGGGTCGTTGATGTCTACGCCCATTTTAAACCCACCACAAAGCGCCATTTTAGGGATGCACAAAACCATGGATCGCGCTATGGTAGAAAATGGCCAAGTTGTGGTACGACCTATGATGTATGTGGCGCTCACCTATGATCACCGCATCATCGACGGTAAAGAGGCGGTCACTTTTTTGGTCACTGTCAAGCAGTGTTTAGAAGATCCAGCCCGTTTATTGCTGCAGGTCTAAAAAGATAGCTTTGCAACGGGATTCTGGGTGACTCTAGAAGACAACAAAGGGTTATAATTTAGCACCCATTATTCACCTTATCGAAATCAAGAGACGTTATGGCAAAAACCTATGATGTGGTTGTGATTGGCGGCGGTCCAGCAGGCTATGTGGCAGCCATTCGCTGTGCTCAGCTTGGCTTGGAAACCGCTTGTGTGGAAAAATGGATTAACTTTAAAGGTGAACCGGCCCTGGGTGGCACCTGTTTGAACGTGGGTTGCATTCCTTCGAAAACCCTCCTCGAATCTTCTGAACAATATCATAGAGCCAAAGAGCTGTTGGGAGATCATGGGGTACAGGTAGGGACAGTGAAGCTAGACCTCAACCAAATGATGACCCGTAAAGAAACCATCGTGTCCCAGCTCACCAACGGTGTCGATGCCCTGTTTAAATCCAATGGGGTTACTTGGCTCAGGGGGCACGGCAAACTCCTCGCCGAGCGGCGGGTGGAAATTACCGGTTTAGATGACACGGTGGAGGTGGTGGATGCCGATAACGTGATTATCGCCACCGGCTCTAAACCCATGGAATTAGGCTCCGCTCCGGTAGACAACGAGCTTATTGTCGACTCCACCGGGGCGTTGGATTTTCGCAAGGTTCCTAAAAAACTGGGCGTCATCGGCGCCGGTGTGATTGGTTTAGAACTAGGCAGTGTTTGGAAACGGCTAGGGGCAGAAGTGATTATGCTGGAAGCTGTAGAGGATTTCCTCGCGCCGGTAGATTATCAGGTGTCCAAAGACGCTTTTCGTCAGTTTAAAAAACAGGGGCTTGAAATTCATTTAGGCGCTCGCGTCATTGACACCAAAAAAGTTAAACGACAGGTTCAAGTGCTTTATCAAGACAAGGATGGAGAGCATGAACTCATCGTGGACAAGCTTTTGGTTTCTGTAGGCCGTCGTCCCAATACCGACAATATCGCTTCAGCAGAGGCCGATCTGCTCATGGACGAACGGGGTCATGTTCACGTTAATGAACTTTGTGAAACCAATCTACCCGGCGTTTACGCCATCGGTGATGTGGTTCGTGGGGCTATGCTGGCCCACAAAGGTTCGGAAGAAGGCGTTATGGTGGCGGAAAATATTGCCGGTCAACACGGACATATTAATTATAATACTATTCCTTGGGTTATTTACACCTTTCCTGAAATTGCTTGGGTAGGTAAAACTGAACAAGCCCTCAAAACTGAAGGCATACCCTATAAAACCGGCACGTTCCCTTTCGCGGCCAATGGCCGTGCTAAAGCGTTAGATGGTGCCATGGGCATGGTTAAACTGCTCGCCCATGCTGAAACAGATACCATTCTAGGCTGTCATATCGTGGGCCCTTATGCCTCGGAACTCATTCAGGAAGTGGTTTTAGCCATGGAATTTTCAGCGAGCAGTGAGGATATAGCCCGCACGATTCATGGTCATCCAACTCTTTATGAAGCCATGCACGAGGCGGCTTTAGCCGTTCATGGTCATGCCATTCACAAAATCAATACATAAGAGTTGGTTAATCTTTAATACTTAGTTAAAAAGGGGCCGTTATGCGGCCTTTTTCTCAGACAGTTATGAAATTGTTTTGAGCTGACTAGCCAGGCCCTGACAATAGTTCCCAAACCTCATCATAGACCTGACGAAGGGGAATCTCCAAGGACAGTTGCGCCAATTCAATCACTGCATTTTCGCCACGATATACCTCTTCCATCCACTCATTGACCCGCTGATACACTTCAATCTCAATAGCGGTTTGGGAGAGTATCAAATAGGCTGCGACGCTTTCCATCCCCTGATACATTTTAAATTTGCGTTGACGATCTCGACTTACACTACTCTCTGAGAGCACTTCCGCCACGATTATGGGAGTCTCTTGATAAGCGCCACGTTCTGCGTTGCACACTACCATGACATCAGGATACGTTTGGTTATGCTTTGTCTGGGATGAAGAAAAACGTAGCGCCATATCGGCCACAAAAACGTCGCACTGACGAGGTAGTTGTCGTCTCAGTACGTCTCGCAGTCCTAAAGCGACCAAATTATGAGCCCGTGTACCGCTAGTCATCGCCACCGGCTGGCCATCCCAAAGCTCATAGCGGACACCGTCTCGGTCCTCAAGGGCATCAATATCTTCAAACGTTAATAAATTAACAGCAACTTCAGTCATATAGGTCTCGCAAATTCTATAATTCTACTTCAGAACCTGTTTTAAATCTGCTCATGTCCGCTGATTCGGCGTTACAGACCCTTCTCCGCTGCTCATTTACTGCCTGTAAACTGCGCTGCTCGAAGGGGCTGCGCCTTGATTCAGCGAACGTCGCAGGGTTTTAAAACAGGTTCTCAAATTAAGGGCAGTCTATCCTTGTAAAGGATCTTTTTGAATAAGTAATCATTACGAAAATATTGATTAGTTTCTGCTGCATATAAAGGAATTGCTATCTTCTATGGCTCATTACCTATCCACCAAAGGCTACATATAATTAAACAACGATAAATTCTGCACCCGCAAAAACGATTGTTGCGCCGCTTCCAAAGTAAACATCTGCTCACTCAAGCGGCTAGCAGCTTCAGCATAATCGAGACCGTCGATATCCGCGACTAACTCTTGCATATGTACCAGAAAATCATCGTTGACCTCACCTTGAGCTTGCAAACCATTGAGACGGGCGCCAACCTCGGCTCGCACTCCTAGCACATGTTCTAAACCTTGATCTAGATCCGCCAACGTAGTGTTGAGTCCCTGATGTAACTGGGCTTTTGCGGCAGGTGAAACGGTTCCACTTTCCAAGGTGTCCACCAGATTATCTAAGGTGGTAAAGAGTGATTGCTTACCCGCAGGCTCGATGGAAAAGCTATCTCCAGCCGCCGGTTCGCCTTTGATAGCGGTTTGCATACCGGCGAACTCGATGGCCGCACCGGCAGTAAACGTTTCCCCTGTCAGCACAGGAGCGTCGTTGTCTGTGACGTCAATAACATTAAAGGTATCAGCAGCGGTGAACTCGATACGATAGTTATGCTTCTGGAAAGCCGTTGGATCCGTCACGCTACCCAGATCTATAACACCCGAACCCGTGTTAGCGAGGTCTCCCGCCACGGTAAAATCACCGTTGCCGGTGCGCACTTGCTGGAACACCTCTGCGCCGGAATCCCCCACGGCCACTTGACGGGACGAGCCTATTTTAAGAAACCGCTGACCTTGATCGCCCTGATAACGGGCAGCACCTTCACCGTCTGCCACAAAAGGCTGCGTGTTGCTTTTGAAACCGGCAAATAGATAATCACCTTCGCTATCCTGAGTGTTGGCTAATTCCAACAAATTATTGGCTATTTGTCGGACTTCACCGGCGATGTAGCGGCGGTCTTGGTCATTCAAGGCATCACTGTTGGCTTGCACAGTCAACACTCGGACCCGTTGTAGGCTATCTTCAGTGCTGGCCAGCACCGTTTCTTCCAGGGCCAAACGGCCATCGGCTAGATCCCGGTTACGCTGATACTGTTCGGTGGTGGCCACCTGTTCCCGGAGTTCCATCAGGCGGCTGTTGTTAACCGGATCGTCCGAGGGGCTGAGAATCCGCCGACCGGTACTGAGCTGCTGCTGAGTTCTAGCAGCGCCCACCTGATGCTCATTGAGGGTACGGACATTTTGTTGATAAAATTGTCGGGTGGCGATACGCATAATTATCTCCTAACAACCCCTAGCAAAGTTTGAAACATATCATCGGCAACCCGAATGAGCTGGGCGGATGCCTCATAAGCCCGTTGATAACGTAGCAAATTAGCAGCCTCTTCATCTAAGTTAACGCCGGATACCGCGTCACGGGCCTTTTCCGCTTGCGCCAACAGGTTGCTTTGGGATTTTAGCGTACTTTCGGTACGGCTGCCCTGGGCGGCCACGTTGGTCACGAGCCGGTCATGAACGCCTTGATAACTGCTGGTACCATTGAGCAACGTGGAACCGGTTTGTAGATCCGCCAACGCCCGCATGTTGCCATTGTCGCCTACACCACCGTTGTTATCTGTGACTAAAAATTTATCACCGCTGGCGGGAGCGCCGTTGACACTTACTTCCCACCCGTTAAAGGCAATGGGATCGCCGCTGGTATAGGGCTGACCCGTCGCCAGATTAGTACCTGATGCGGTGTCTACCACATCAAAGGTGGTGGGGCCCGTAAATTGAATTTCCACGGTATTGCGCAACGCAGTATCGCCCGCATCGGTAATGCGGGTTGCCGTTATCTCGCCACTACCTTGATTGCCATCAATAGCTTCACTACGTACTGGCACCGCCGCGGCCACCGCTCGGGGGTTATTCACCGCGAGGGTAAAATTAGTAGCGCCCTCTTGAGTCGGTCGAATGACAAAGCGGTCTCCCGTGGCGGGGGTAACGCTGGTTAGGTCAATATTTAAACCATCCACACTGAAGGGACCTGCACCGCTGGCGACCACCGTGTCATCAGCTAAACGGCGCATTTCAAAATCGCTACCCGTGTAGCTCAAAGCATAGCCAGATCCGGTCAGTTGGCCGACGTCGCTGACGGCTACGGTAGGTGCGCCGGTGCCCCCATTATTATCATGAGGTACTACACGGGGTTCACCCCCCTGGAAAAACGCACCACCCAGGTTGCCATCTAAATCCATGCCTTGGCCGTGCTGGGCATTGAAGGTTTCAGCTAATCCCATGGCCATGAGTCCTAAGCGGTTTTGCGCCGGGTCAAGCACGTCACTACGAAAAGCTAAATAACCACCCACCTGACCTCCATTCAAGCGACCTGACAGATCGCTACCCGTTGGTTGGTTAGCATAACGGATTTCCACATTTTGCGGATCGGCGGCAGACTGCCCCACCACTAACTGATTGGCCTTATCACCCATGACAAGGCTCTGACCACTGCCTATAAATACGCTGAGACTACCGTCCTTTTGGGGGACAGACTGCACATCGATATATTGGGAAAGATCAGCTAGCAGAGTATCCCGGCGGTCTAGTAAATCGTTAGGGGTACCCTGGGCTTTGACGATATCTTGGTTAACATCGGCTAATGCCCCGGCCAGATTATTAATGACACTCACTCCATCGGTTAAGCCTTGATTAACGTGATCACGTAGGTCCCTTAATTGCTGATCCGTGTCTTTGAACTGCGCAGTTAAAGATTCAGCGCGACTGAGCATGGTCTGGCGCACCGGCTCTGAGGTGGGTACATCGGCCACATCCTGCACAGCGCCAAAAAACTGTTGCATGGTGTTGGCTAAACCGGTTTCGCTGTCACCGATCAGGGTTTCCACTTGACCGATCAAAGCGCTCAAAGTCTCCGATTGACTTTGGCTGGAGGTATGACTGCGCACCTGTTGGGTGAGAAAATCATCATAAACCCGTTCGATACCTTCTACACCAACACCGGTACCGATATAACTGCCTCCCCTTAATTCAGGTGGATTGCTGGTCAGTTCCACCCGCTGACGGCTAAAATTCGGCGTGTTGGCGTTGGCAATATTGTGACCCGTGGTATTCTGGGCCTGCCGAAACGCCATTAAACTGGAGGTACCTACTTGTAATATATCTACCATTTGCTTGACTCCCAACTGCTGTCTCATCCAGCAGTCACGAATTTTAATTAACCTTTAGAAGTGTTTATCGGCTCGCTGGCGGTAAACTTTAGCCCTTGCAATCCCTTTTTGAAGGCATCGCTGTCCATGACCCGTTCAATTTTCGTGGCATATTCAGGGTCCGTGGCATAGCCTGCCTGCTGTAGGGCGTGGACAAAGGCGCTTTTGTTTTCCCGCACCTTCAAAGCGGTTTGGTAGCGAGGGTTATCGTTTAAAAAATTAGCGTAATCGGCAAAACTGTCCCCATAGGAACCATAAGCGCGAAAGGGGTCGCGGCGACGCACCGGCAAACCGTCGATAAATTCTAAAGTGCTATTCACTACCCGCTCTCCTGACCAGCTCTTATCCGCTTTAATGCCAAACAAGTTATGGCTGCTGCGACCATCGCTGTGCTGGGGCACCGACTTACCCCAGCCGGTCTCCAGAGCAGCTTGCGCGATGAGCACTTCCGGCGCTACGCCAAACTGTTGAGCGACACTTTGGGCATGGGGCCACATGTGCCTTACAAATGCCTCTGGCGAGGAAGGCGTAAACGAGGTTTCATGGCTAGGTCCTGTAGACGCGATCAGCTGTTCCACCGCAACCTCAGACGCTGCTGTAGCGCTACTGGATGAATGGGCGCTAACGGCGGCGGTAGGCTGGGTGATATTTATAATCGTTCTGGGTGGCGCTAGGGGCTCCTCACTACCTAACTGCTGGGCAATCATGTCCGCCAAACCCAGCGTATTCCGTTGGGAAAGATCCAAAGCAATCTGTTGATCGAAGAGACCCTGATAAAATTGGGTCTGCTCGCTGTTGAGTAATCCACTGTCGTCAAATTGGGTGGCGCGCATACCCTTTAACATAAGCTGTAGGAAAAGGGCTTCAAACTGTTGAGCAGTCTGCTGAAT
>CAYRGG010000037.1:0-4178 GCA_964423745.1 uncultured Candidatus Competibacteraceae bacterium
AGCAACGGCTCAAATTTCTTGCTGATCGCGAGATAAATGAACAGGCATCCCACCAGCATCATCACCCCGTTTCCCCATTGGAACTGACCAAAGCCAGATTGCTCGAGGAAATTCAGCAGGGTTTCTTGCATGGGTTATTATTTCCGCTCGGTGGATATTCTTTTTATAAGTTAAGGTGTACAGAAGGATTCCTTGACGAATTATTCAAACTCGATCAAGGGTTGTCCTTGGCTGATGGCATCGCCTTCTGCGACGGCAATATTCGCGATGGTGCCAGGTGCGGCCGCAACGATATTAGTTTCCATCTTCATGGCTTCCAAAATAATCAGGTCTTGACCCGTTGTCACGGAATCGCCCACTTTGACCAAAATTTTAAAGACGGTGCCTGATAGGGGGCTGGTGACCGCCATATCGCTGCTACTGGTGGGTTTGGCCGCGGCCGGCGCCTTGGCCGCAGCCTGTAACTGGGGTGTAGATAACGGTTTTGGCGTAGCGGATTGTGCCGGAGCAGGTGAGGTGGAGGGCGCCCCTTCGTCGTCCACAAATTCGACGTCTACTTCATAAGTGACGCCATCGAGTGTAATTCGGAGTTTCATAATTATTGCTTCTTAAATTAAAGTTTTCTGTTGTAAGAGAATGACGGTTGCAAACCCTTTAACGGGATGAACCGTCCGGTCGACCGACCCGTCCCACTGCCGCCCATAGAGCAGGTACATGTTTATGGCTTACAAAAGTCACTCGCCGGATGCGCACCGGGCGTTTCACCGCCGCCGTGGCCGCGGCTGCCAGCAACACGATAACGTGTTTATCGAGCCCTCCCAAGGCGTCGTCGGGGAGGGGTGCGGTCTCAGCAGCTGAAACTGGCTTTTTTTCCTTAAACAAACGCCCTATTAGCGTTACCACAAGCCCAGTGACGATAAGCGCGGTAAACACAGTGCCTACGCCGACGGCGGACAATCTCAAAGCTTCTTGGAAAAGTTCTTCAGACATTATTTGCAATCCCTAAAGCTCAAAAAAACACCAGGAGTCTAAAACCTAATCGGTTATTCCATAAAGTTTTTTGTTTATTTGTCAGTCAAAAACTAAAACTACAAAGGAATATTGCCGTTTTTCTTGGCTGGATGGATCTCCCGCTTGGTATGCACGGATTCCAACGCCGAGGCGAGAAATAACCGGGTTTCCGCCGGTTCAATAACATCGTCCACTAGGCGTCGGGAAGCTGCAAAATAAGGTGTCGCAAAATGGCTGCGATAATGTTCAATTAGCTCCTGACGTTTAGCGTCAGGATTCTCGGCCTCTTCGATTTCGCGACGAAATACGATGTTAGCGGCCCCTTCTGCCCCCATCACCGCCACTTCTGCTGAAGGCCATGCAGCTACCCGATCAGCGCCTAAGTCTTTTGAACACATGGCTAAATAAGCACCACCATAGGCTTTGCGAACAATCACAGTGATCTTTGGTACCGTGCATTCGGAATAGGCATAAAGCATTTTGGCCCCATGGCGAATGATACCCCCGTACTCCTGATGCACACCCGGCAAGAAACCTGGCACATCTACAAAGGTTATCAAGGGAATATTAAAGGCATTACAAAAACGGATAAAACGCGCTGCTTTATCCGCACTATTGATATCGACGCAACCCGCCATCACTTTCGGTTGATTGCCCACGATGCCCACCGGGCGACCCATAATACGGGCAAATCCCACCACAATGTTTTGGGCAAAACCCGCATGAACTTCAAGAAAATCCGCGTTATCCACTACTCGGTGGATGATGTCCTTCACGTCATGGGGTTTTTTATTGTCATCAGGCACAATGTGGTTGAGGGCTTCATCCAACTCGATGGTGTCTTCAAAGGGGGCTCGAGGCGGTGTTTCTAAATTGTTGGAAGGTAAAAACGATAATAGCCGCCGACAGATATTGATGGCGTCGTGATCGTCGTCCGCCACAAAATGGCAAACCCCGGAATGCCGCATATGAGCATCTGGCCCCCCCAGTTGTTCTTGGGTTAGCACCTCCCCAGTCACCTGTTTAATGACATCGGGTCCAGTGATAAACATGCGGGCTTGCCGGGTTTGGATGATAAAATCCGTCAATGCCGGACTATATACGGCGCCCCCCGCACAGGGACCGCAGATCAGTGAGATTTGCGGCACTACCCCGGACATCAAGGTATTGTGATAGAAAATACGCCCATAGGCGGCTAGACTATCGATGCCTTCCTGAACCCTGGCTCCGGCAGAATCATTGAATAGTACAAAAGGCGTTCCACTTTTTAAGGAACCTTTCATCATTTCCGTAATCTTATCGCAGTGAACTTCTCCTGCTGAACCACCCGCTACCGTGAAATCGTGACTAGCGACATGAACACCGCGCCCCTCGATGGTGGCCGTTCCGGTGATCACAGCCTCACCAGGAAACGCCTTACCTTCCATGCCGAATAAGGTGGCGCGATGTGCGGCAAACAGCATGAGTTCATGAAAACTGCCCGTATCGACTAAATGTTCGATGCGTTCACGGGCTGTCAATTTGCCCGCTTGGTGTTGTTTGGCAATGCGTTCCGGTCCACCGCCTTCACGCATTTTCGCTTGTTTTTCCCGCAATTCGGAAATGCGGGTTTGCATGGTTTTATTAGAAATAGCCTTCACAAATCTACCTCAACCTCGGTTGGTTAAAGGTCTGACAAACGGAATGCCATTGAGATGGGAGAGTACAAATAGTCGCGTCATTTCATCCTCGTGAAGAGACGCTTTGCTAACCTCCTAGTGACCCGTATGATAGTGCAGCGCAGCATTATTGACCATGTAAATACTAGGGTCAAGGGTTGTGCTTAAGGATATAGGTCGATTTATCGCAATGGTTCGGATTGTCCGAGCTATAAGCACCTTAGAATGAATTGTATGTAACCCAGTTACTAATTTTTAATGTAATAGTTATTAGTAAAGTAACTAGAGCATTTTCGCTTTGACTGTACACTAGCAGGCAGCCGAGGCGAGACGCGCGCAGTGTACATGACAGTACATGAGTACGTCGAGACCGAAGGCTAACGCCGTGTACCGTTGAATGGAAAATGCCCTAGCTAGAAGATTGCGTATAAGCCGCAATAACTTCCGCTGGCGCCTGAATCAGCTCGATCAAAACCCCTTCGCCGCACAAAGGAGCAGCTTCGTTGCCTTTTGGATGAATAAAACAAACATCATAACCAGCGGCGCCTTTGCGAATACCGCCGGGGGTAAAACGGGTGCCTTGAGCTTCCAACCAAGCCACCGCTTTGGCAAGATCGTCAATCCAAAGACCGATGTGATTAAGAGGCGGGTCTTGTACCTTGGGTTTTTTGTCGGGGTTGATGGGCTGCATAAGATCCACTTCCACCTTGAGGGGGCCGGACCCAATCACCGCGATGTCTTCGTCGACATTCTCCTTTTCGCTTTTGAATTCGCCGCTCAAAGAAAGACCTAAGGTATCCACCCAAAACTGGCGCAATTTAGTTTTATCCAGGCCACCGACGGCAATCTGTTGTATACCAAGAACCTGGAAAGGCCTGTCACTCATATAAAATCCCCTATATTGACTCAATTAAAGCAGAACGCATTAGACAACGTTTTCAGTATAATGACAAAAGTGTACCATTAATAACAACACTACTTGTCAGTAAAGATCCTTGAACCGCGTGGCCATCTAGGTGTAAAAGCACGTTTTATTAGGTCAATGCACCCTAATAAACCTTTTGGATAACCTAGAGAGCCGCCACAGACAAACTTGATAATGTGCACGGTAACTTAAACCGAGGATTAAGCATGACCAATAAATCCGACGAACCCCTCACCGGCGCAGAAACCGGCCCTCTATTTAGCGATTTTCCTCCTCATTCTTATGAAGCATGGCGCAAAGCCACGGAAAAAGTTCTCAAAGGTGCTTCTTTTGAGAAAAAGTTGGTTACTAAAACCTACGAAGACATTGATCTACAACCATTGTATCGGTTGGAAGATACCACAGACCTTCCCTATATGCGTTCTTTACCCGGTTTTGCCCCCTATCTGCGGGGTACCGTACCCGCAGGCCATGTGGCCAAGCCTTGGGAAGTTTGTCAAGAACTCCCCTACGCGACGCCAAAGGACTTTAACGAAGCCTTGCGCTCCGACCTAGAGCGGGGTCAGACGGCTGTTAATCTGGTT
>CAYRGG010000037.1:4230-42946 GCA_964423745.1 uncultured Candidatus Competibacteraceae bacterium
CCCCCGCCGATAGGGTGGGTCAAGGCGGCGTATCCTTGTCCAGCGTGGATGATTTCGCCCAGGCTCTAGAAGGCGTGGATTTGGAACAAGTGCCGTTTTTTATCCAAGCCAGCGCCAGCGCAGTGCCTGTAACAGCCTTGCTTATGGCGATGCTTGGACAACAGGGCAAGTCTTTGGAAAAACTGGGTGGTGGTATCGGTATGGACCCGTTGGCGGAACTGGCCCGTACCGGTACCTTACCCCGGCCTTTAGAGGGCGCTTACGATGGCATGGCGACGCTGACCCGCTGGGCTAGCACCCGCGCACCAGGGGTGCAGACCATCGCCGTGCAGGGACACCCTTATCATGACGGTGGCGCCAGCGCGACGCAAGAATTGGCCTTCGCCCTGGCCTCCGGCGTGGAATATCTGCGGGAAATGCAAACTCGAGGACTGGCGGTTGACTTAGTAGCCCCGCGCATACGTTTTGCCTTTTCCATCGGTTCGCATTTCTTTATGGAAATCGCGCGATTACGGGCTGCCCGGGTGCTTTGGGCGCGAATCGTTAAAGCCTTTGGTGGCGATGAAGAATCCCAGAAGATGCTGATTCACGGTCGTACCTCGGCCTACGATAAAACCGTTTGCGACCCTTATGTAAATATGTTGCGTACCACCACGGAAGCCTTTGCCGGTGTGGTGGGGGGTTGTGATAGTTTGCATGTGAGTCCCTTCGATGAGGTGGTGCGACCACCGGATAGATTTTCCCGCCGCATTGCCCGTAACACCCATACCATTCTCCGGGAGGAATCTCATTTACCCCGCACGGTGGATCCCGTGGGAGGTTCTTGGTATGTGGAAAACCTCACCGATGCGGTGGCCCGCAACGCCTGGTCGTTGTTTCAAGAAGTCGAGAAAATGGGTGGCATGGGACAAGCTTTGCAAAAGGATTTTCCACAAACCCAGGTAGCTGAAGTGGCGGCGAAACGCGCTACCAATATGGCGCGGCGCAAAGACGTTTTGGTGGGCGTCAATCGTTATGTTAATCCCCACGAAAAACCTCTGGAAACGCCGCTCATCGATCGCCAAGGGCTGCAAAAGGAACGCGCAGAACAATTGGTGAAATACCGCACCACGTTTGCCGACGCCCAAAGTCAACCCATTTTAGCGAAGTTGTCTTCCCATGGAGGAAGCGATACCCTTGACGTGGCCATTCAAGCGGCTGCCAACGGGGCCACCCTAGGGGAGATCGCTAAGGCCCTGCGGGCTAACGATGGACCGCAACCCAACATTAAACCTATCTGCCTGCATCGCGTCGCTGAACCCTTTGAACGGCTTCGGCAAAACATGGAAGCTTATGTGGCTCGTAACGGCGCCCGGCCAAAGGTGTTGCTGGCCAATATGGGGCCTGTTTCTCAACATAAAGCGCGGGCAGACTTCGCCGGTGCTTTTGTCGAGGTGGGGGGTTTTGAGGTTATTGGAAATGAGCGTTTTGGCGACCCCCAAGAAGCCGTGCAGGGGGCCCTGGCCGCCCAAGCGCCGGTGGTGGTGATCTGTTCCACCGATGCCACCTATCCGGATTTAGTACCGCCCATCGTTCAGGGCATCAAGCAAAGTCGTCCTGATACCCAAGTGTTGTTAGCCGGGTATCCCACCGAGCAGGTGGAATCATTTCGGGCGGTAGGCATCGATGATTTTATTCACTTGGGCGCTAATTGCTTTGAGCTACTGCGTAACCTGCAAATGCAGCTGGGGGTTGTATCATGAGTAAAACACCTGATTTTTCCACCATAGACTATGTCAGCGAGTTCGCCGCGCCCAGTTATGAGGCATGGCGCACCGCCGTTGAGAAAAGCTCTGGTAAGTCCTTGGACGAATTGGTCTCCATCACCATGGAGCAAATCGACATCAAGCCCTTGTATACCTGGGACGACATTAAAGATCTAGAACACTTGGGCTACACGGCAGGTATTCCTCCCTATCTGCGGGGTCCCTATTCCGCCATGTATGTCACCCGTCCCTGGACGGTGCGGCAGTATGCCGGTTTTTCCACTGCTGAAGAGAGCAACGCCTTTTACCGGCGAAATCTAGCCGCGGGCCAAATGGGGTTGTCTATCGCCTTTGATTTGGCCACCCATCGGGGCTATGACTCCGATCACCAACGGGTGGTGGGTGATGTGGGTAAAGCCGGTGTTGCCATTGACTCTATTCTAGATGCCAAGATCTTGTTCGATGGCATTCCTCTGGACAAAATGTCTGTGTCCATGACCATGAATGGGGCTGTGCTACCGGTGTTGGCTTTTTATATTGTGGCGGCGGAAGAGCAAGGGGTGCCCCATGAACAGCTCACCGGCACCATCCAGAACGATATTCTTAAAGAATACATGGTGCGTAATACCTATATTTATCCGCCAGAACCGTCCATGCGCATCATCGGCGATATTTTCGCCTACACTGCCAAAGAGATGCCCAAGTTTAATAGTATCAGCATCTCCGGCTATCACATGCAAGAAGCCGGGGCCACGGCGGATCTAGAGCTGGGTTACACCCTGGCGGATGGTCTTGAATATGTGCGCACCGGCGTCAATGCGGGTATGGGAGTGGATGATTTTGCGCCGCGGGTGTCCTTCTTTTGGGCCATCGGCATGAACTATTTTATGGAAGTGGCCAAAATGCGAGCTGGGCGTTTGCTATGGTCCAAGATCATCAAGGGTTTTAATCCCAGTAACGTAAAATCCATGGCGTTGCGTACCCATTGTCAAACCTCCGGGTGGAGCCTCACCGAGCAGGACCCCTTCAACAACGTCACCCGCACCTGTGTCGAGGCGTTGGCGGCTTCCCTAGGTCATACCCAATCGCTGCATACCAACGCCCTGGACGAGGCCATCGCCTTGCCTACGGATTTCTCCGCTAGGATTGCCCGCAATACGCAGCTGTATCTCCAAGATGAAACCAATATCTGTAAAGTCATCGATCCTTGGGGTGGTTCTTATTTTGTCGAGGCCCTCACCGATGCCTTGGTCAAACGGGCTTGGGGACATATTCAAGAGGTGGAATCCTTAGGCGGTATGGCGAAAGCCATCGAAACAGGGCTGCCTAAGATGCGTATTGAGGAAGCCGCCGCCCGGCGTCAAGCCCATATCGATTCCGGGAAAGAAACCATCGTAGGCGTCAATAAGTATCGTTTAGATCAGGAAGATCCCATTGAGATTTTGAATATCGACAATACCGCGGTGCGTGAGGCTCAATTGCAGCGCTTGGCCAAACTCCGGGCCGAACGGGATGAGGCCAAAACCCAAGCGGCTCTAAATGGAATTACCCAATGCGCGGAAACGGGCCAAGGTAATCTCCTAGAAAAAGCTGTGGAAGCGGCTCGCGCACGGGCTAGTCTGGGTGAAATCTCCGATGCCATGGAGAAAGTATTTAACCGTCATAAAGCGGTGATTCGCTCCATTTCCGGCGTCTATAGCAGTGAATTTGGGGAGGACAAAGAAATGCAGATCGTTCGTCAAATGGCCGATGAATTTGAACAACGGGAAGGACGACGGCCACGGATTTTGGTGGCCAAGATGGGTCAGGACGGTCATGACCGGGGCGCTAAAGTTATCGGCACCGCCTTTGCAGACATGGGCTTTGATGTGGATATCGGCGCCCTGTTCCAAACTCCCGACGAGGTGGCCCGCCAAGCGGTGGAAAACGATGTCCATGTGATCGGCATCAGTTCTCTGGCTGCCGGTCACCGAACCCTGTTACCGCAGCTTATGGAAGAGCTCAGGAAATTGGATCGAGACGATATTATGATTGTGATCGGTGGGGTAATTCCTGCACAAGATTATGAATTTCTCAAGACCAATGGTGCGGCCGCTATTTTTGGGCCGGGCACAGTGATTCCGGTGGCTGCGCAAAAGGTGCTAGAGGAATTAAATGTACGGTTAGCTGCCTAGCTGACGTCAGGGTTTCATGACGTTCCCTAGTTCCAGAAGACGCTACATTCTATGTGTCAGGACGTTTTTATGAGTAGTCATGGTGAGCAAAGTAGTGCTGAGGGAAGCGCCCCTTTAAGCGGGTACGCTTGGCTTCGCGCAAACGAGCAACGCTGTCCTGCGTTACTCGTATGACTGTCGCCTACAAAGGCTCCTGGCCTTTGCAGGCGGCAAACAGCGCTCACCAAGCGCACCCGCTCGGGGCGTTGTAGCCACCTCAGTTTGACGACAGTTTTATAGACCGTCGACGCTTCTTTAACGAGCTACATAAATCTTGATTGGGCGTAAGTCCTGCGAGTTTGTTATGTCTGAAAAAAAACATAAACCTGATTGGGTGCCGGCCAATGCCGGCGCTGAGTTTACCACCGAAGTGATGGCTGGCGTGGGTGGAGGGCAAGATGGCCTGTCCCGCGGTGCAGCTGATACCAACTCGAAGCCTACCGTGCCGAGGCGGCGTCGGTTGACCGTCGATGAATATGTACAAGGTGTCTTGGAGGGCAACCGCAATATTCTCGCCCAGACCATCACCTTGGTGGAAAGTAATGCGGCGGCCCATATGGAAATGGCCCAAGCGGTATTAAAGCAGCTACTACCGCACACTGGAAACTCTATTCGTGTAGGGATCACCGGTGTGCCGGGGGTCGGGAAGAGCACTTTTATCGAAGCGTTGGGAATGATGCTTTGCGAGCAGGGACACCGGGTTGCCGTGCTGGCCGTAGACCCGAGTAGCACGGTAACCCGGGGTAGTATCTTGGGGGATAAAACCCGTATGGAGCTATTGGGTCGGGATCTGCGAGCGTTTATTCGACCCTCCCCTTCAGCAGGTACCTTGGGCGGTGTTACCCGCAAAAGCCGGGAAACCATTTTGGTCTGTGAAGCCTTCGGTTTTGATGTCATCCTGGTGGAAACCGTGGGCGTGGGGCAGAGTGAAACCACCGTGCGCTCCATGGTAGATTTCTTTTTATTGCTGATGCTTACCGGCGCCGGTGATGAGCTGCAAGGCATCAAAAAAGGCATTATCGAACTGGCCGACGCTTTGTTGATCAACAAAGCCGATGGCGACAATAAGATCCGCGCCCGTGGTGCTAAGGCTGAATACAATCGTGCTTTGCATTATTTGGCCCCGGCCACGGAAGGTTGGCAGACCCGCGCCCATACCTGCTCCGCCATGGGTGGGGAGGGCATCAATGAAATCTGGTCAGTGATTGAGGACTTTCGTCAAAAAACCATGGCCTCTGGCGTGTTTGAAAAACGCCGTCACAACCAGACCCTGGATTGGGTTTATTCCATGGTGGAGGAATATTTACGGCAAAGCTTCTTCACCCACGCGGGCGTCAAAAGCATACGCAAAGATATTGAGGGTCAGGTGGTGGAGGGAACGCTACCGCCTACGGTAGCGGTGCAGCAGTTGCTGGCGGAATACGAGGGAACAAAGGAGAGAAAATAAAGTAATTTTTTCGTTTTAAGCTGTTAAAAATTGCGCTGTCTCAAGGCATTGAGACAGCGCACTGTTTGCTTTTTAGACCCTACTTACTAGGGTTTCGTGATAACAATATAGTGACTTCGCGCCCCTGTATCACCTCCTTCGTGATTTCCACCAAGAACTAAAATATCCCCTGCGGTGACTGCTTTGCTAAACACGTCCATGGGAGAAGCTGTACGGTCACTCGTCGTGATGAATTCACCAGGTTCTAATGTCCAGTCCTCTAGCCAAAGCGGAGCGCCACCCCGTTTGTCATAACCGACGTACACCGTGGTACCTTGCCGGAAGCGGAGTACTATATGCTCGCTCACATCAATAAACTTATCGTTGTTTGCTGTTTTAATTAGCACACCGTCTTCGAGGTCAGGCGTTAAGTCGGTGATAGTAAAATTACGATCGATGTAGACGTGTGCATCCAGTTCAGCACGTCCCAATGCATACGGTTTCCCGGTGGAAACGCTAACGATCTCAACCAGCGGTTGAGCGATAACCAGATAATTGCTTCTTGCTCCGGTATTCCCGCCTTGATGGTTACCACCAAGAATAACATTTTCACCTGCCGCGACATCTTTTCTGAACACCACCATGGGGGAGGTAAAATTGTCAGTGGAACTCAACGCTTCACCGGTCTCAATCCAAGTGTCGTCGCTAAGCCATAATGGCGGTGTATCCGCGCCGCGCATGTCGTAGGCAACATACAGGGCGGCATCGTTGGTCATACGGAGCACTAAATGCTCATCGACATCGACAAATTTGTCATTATTCGCTGTGCGCACTAGTACGCCACCTTCTAAGCCAGACGTTAAGTCGGTGATGGTAAAACCACGATCGATATAGACCGGTTCATCCAATTCAGCGCGTCCAAATGCATAGGGTTTCCCGGTGGAAACGCTAACGATCTCAACCAGCGGTCGTTCGACACCGATAACCAGATAATTGCTTCTTGCTCCGGTATTGCCGCCTTGATGATTGCCACCCAGAATAATGTTTTCACCCGCGGCGACGTCTTTTCTGAACACCACCATAGGGAGCATAGGATTATCATTGGAACTTAATACCTCGCCAGTCTCGATCCAGGTTCCGTCGTTAAGCCATGACGGCGGTGTAGCAGCGCCGCGTATGTCATAGGCAACATACAGGGCAGCATCCCGCCATAGGCGAATTTTCAGGTGCTCGGCAGCATCGACAGACTTGTCGTCGTTGGCGGTACGGATTAAGACACCACCTTGGAGGTTGTCGCTTAACTCTGTAATGGTATAGCCACGATCGATGTAAATTGGTGCATCGATTTCGGCGCGGGTTATGGCATAGGGTTCGCCGGTGGAGACGGAAGTGACCTCCATAAGGGTTTGTCCAAAGATAGCCATGCCATCTTGCAACACAGGCTGATTCAACGAGTATTGCTGACCGGAGTCGCTATCTTTCTGGATACCTACCGTCGCGGAGGCACCGTTGTCTAATTCAGACGTACCAAAATCGACATCTCGATACTGCATCAGCACTTGGTTTGAGTTTTCATAAAAAATGACCTGAAAACTTGCATCCCCTGGGTTAGTGTAATGAGGAATGCCTTCATATTGAACGATAAGCCGTCGTTCAGGGGCTTCGCCGCGAATCTCCCAATAGATCTCACCCCCAACTGCCGGATTTAGATCATCCCAAAATGGGGCGATCAAGGCGTTAGTGAAGGCATTAGTGGGTATCGGCCCGTTAAAATACTCTGAGAACTCTCCAGTAAAGTAAATATGGCCATTGGAACCAATGGTGATCTGCCCATGGCTTTGATCATATATGGTTACTGGTAACGGTATGTCGATCCGGGCGTAGTCATCATCGCTTAAGTTCAACGGTTCTCCAGTATTGCTAATGTCAATCCAATCAAAGGGAGCGGCGTCCTCGAAGACATAGCCGTCAAAACCAGCTACTTTACCGTCGATGGATGCTTGAAGTAACTCACCATCGACATCCGCTTCCAAGTCAACGGTCACGGAACCACTGCGAAGGGGACGCCAATTTGCGGTATAAATGCCATCGTCAGCGCTACGGTCGGGTGCTGCCCCGTCATCTCGAAGGATAAGCTCGGGATCACCGTTGCTAAAATTTGCAATGACTAATGCGTCCTTTAAAAATCGGCAAGCAAACAGTTTTGCGGTGATTTCGTTTGGTCCACGGCCGTCAGCGACAAAACCATCCTGTAACGAGAAAACCAATTCGGTGATATCCGGATCGCAGTGGACCGCATTATCCGTGTTAAGGCGTCCACCGGAGACGGTTTTTACCGACAAACTGTCGAGTAAATCGGCGGTAAACAAAAGTGTTTCCTTAATTTCCAGGGAGGATAAGCCAAAGGGACCTGCATCCAGCAAACTGGCTGCCCCAGAGACATGGGGCGTGGCCATTGAAGTACCACTTATAGAGCCATAGTCGTTTGCTGGGAATGTGCTAAAGATATCTTCCCCCGGTGCGCCCAGATCTACACTGGTAAGACCTATACTGGAGAATGACGCAAGCTCGTCATTTCGATCCATTGCCGCCACGGCGATAATATTGGGCAGATCATAACTTGATGGATAGTGGGGAAACTGGTCATTATCGTTGCCATAGGCATTACCTGCCGCCGCCACAAAGAGCATGTCCGCTTCACCGGATGCTTGTATGGTGTCCTTTAAACTTTGGCTAAATCCGCCGCCTCCCCAACTGTTACTGGTTAAGAGAATGTTAACACCGTAGTCGTTTTTCAGTTGGATGGTGTAATCAAGACACTCGATGGCATCGGACGTCCAGCCAGAGCCGCCAGAGTCTAAGAATTTGAGCGCCATCAGTTGAGTGTCCCAATTAAGGCCCACAACCCCAACACCGTTGTCGCCTACGGCGCCGATGGTGCCTGCCACATGGGTACCATGGTAGTGATCGTCGAAGGGGTCACTGTCGTCGTTAGCGCAGTCGATGCCATAGATATCGTCCACATAGCCATTGCCATCGTCATCGATGCCATTACCCTCGGTTTCACCAGGATTTACCCACATGTTGGTGGCAAGATCGGCATGGGTATAGTCGATACCGGTGTCGATGACGCCAATGACGGCTGTCCCCTCGGTTCCTCGCTCCCAGGCTTCCGGAGCATCAACGTCGGCGTCAGGCGTACCACCCGCCTGGCCAGTATTGTGCAGTCCCCATAACTCGGAGAAAGAAGGATCATTGGGGAAAACGGCATCGATAGATTGTAAGAAGTCGGGTTCCGCATACACTACGGTTCCGGATTTCAATAAAATATCAATGATTTCCGGAATAGATGGCTTGCTCCTGACAACTCGTAAAACCGAAACCCCTGAGCTTTCATAAGTGGCGAGTATGCGAACCCCCGCTTGATTGAGCACCGAGTTTATGGTTACTTGGGAAACATCCCTGCGAAACTTTGCAATTACCCGTTCTTTGTTAAAGCGTGGTTGCTGAGTGGGATTGTCATCCGGGAGAACCACCGCAAGTGTCGGCGATTGTATTACTATTAAACTCAACAGTAAAAAGAACCCTATCACTGTCCAGAAGTTATTAAAAAATAGTTTCCAACTAGGTTTGGACATCATCATGTTATCCTCTGTTTTATTCCTCATTTTCTATAAAGCGATAACTGTTACTACGTTTCTAGAGGTTATCGCTTGGTCCCTTATTGACTGATTGCTGATAAAGGTACGAGGAAGTAAATTGCTATTAATCCTTTTACTCCTACATCAAGGTTTACTATGTATTCAGCCCTCCATATTTCGCAGATCTGGTTCGGGTTACGAAACAGCCGCTTGTTGCACAAAAAAACCGGACTACCTTAGGTGATCTTGACGATGTCACTTTCGGTAACCCGGCTATCCTCAAGTCTCGCAGGTGAGGACCCGCAGCTTTCCGTCCCCTCCTTGCGGAAGGTTTGGTTTTAAGGGAGCTAATTACGGCATCGTAATTGCTCAGTTAGTTTATGAAATCGGCATTTTTTATCCTTAATAATAGTCTTTTCCGCTTGTATTATAAGATATTGATAATATTAAAATAAAAACTATTTTTGATTTCATATCAGTAGTAATTTTAAAACCGCTTTTTATTTATGGTTTAATAAATTTTTGCATAGCAACAAAATATAATAAGTGACTTTTTTCACAAAATTTATGTGAAAAAATACCCAAAATTTAAAATAGTTTTGGCACGTTTGTTTAAGCTATCGTTGACGGTATCGTAGAGGATAAAAAATAGAGTGGTAACGTGGGTGACCTTTGCCTAGAGTAGGTACGATTTTGATTAGCTGCTGCTGGGATGAGTCGTAAGCGAAACCAGTCTATTCTATCCTAGGTTTAGGCGCAGGTTGTGTTTCCAACTTCAATATTTATTCCACGAAAAGGGGTAATATTAGCTTTGATTTAGGAGGGTCTATGCTGACCATGCTGTCACCGAGGCGCTATTGCAGCATTTTTCTATTATTGTGGTTAGCCTTACTGTTACTATTTGCTGGCTCCTTTTCAAATGCCGTTGCCGCTGACTTTGCCGAGTTGTGAGGGCGTATGATTGAAGAAATCACCGCTGATATGCACTACACCAGCCGTCAGCTGGGGAAGTCAACCCTAGATCCGCGGGTGTTGCAAGCTATGGCTAAGGTGCCCCGCCATGAATTTGTCCCGCAGGGTCAGCGTCTCTATGCTTATAGAAATCAACCTTTACCCATTGGTGAGGGACAGACCATCTCACAGCCTTTTATCGTGGCTGTCATGACGGATTTATTGGCGCTGGAGCCGGATGACGTGGTTTTCGAATTGGGCACTGGTTCTGGTTATCAAGCGGCGGTTTTGGCGGAACTGGCGCAGCAGGTCTATAGCGTAGAAATCATCGAAACCCTAGGCGAGCGGGCTAAAAGCGTCTTGCAGGAGTTAGGCTATGACAATGTGCATGTACGTATCGGGGATGGCTACCAGGGTTGGCCTCAGCAGGCGCCTTTCGATGCCATCATGGTCACGGCGGCCGGGGATCATATTCCACCTCCCTTAGTGCAACAGCTAAAACCCGGTGGCCGTATGATTATCCCTGTGGGTAGTCGGTTTTTTACCCAACAACTGGTGCTGGTGGAGAAACAAAACGATGGTACATTACGTACCCGCAGTATGTTGCCGGTGCGTTTTGTTCCCATCACAGGTGAACGTTAAAGTTTCCTTTCCAGGATTAGCTCTTGGACATTGGGCAAAAGCCTAGGGCTAGCGCGGTTGGCGCTAAACCGCCCCTATGGGCTATCGCCTTGCTCTCAGGCGCGGCATTGGCTTACGAAGTCCTATTGACGCGGCTTTTTTCCATCGTTCAATGGCACCATTTCTCGTATATGATTATCAGCCTAGCCTTGCTAGGTTATGGCGCTTCCGGCACTTTCCTAACCTTACTTAAAAATCGTCTTGAAGGTAGGTTTGTTGGTTTCTTCGTAGTCAATACCCTGCTTTTTGCCTGCACAGCTGTCGCTGCTTTTTTACTGGCGCAACAACTGCCATTTAATCCCTTAGAAATCCTCCGGAATACCCGCCAATGGGGTTATCTTCTCAGCCTTTATCTGATGCTCGCCGTGCCATTTTTTTGCATGGCTAATGGCATAGGCGCTGCTTTTTTGACCTATGGCCATCACATTACTCGCATTTACGCCTTTGATTTGGTGGGTGCCGGAACAGGCGCATTGATAATCATACTGGTTTTATTCGTTCTGAAACCCATCACGGCATTGTTTTTATTAGGAATAGTGGGTTTGGCAGCTGCTCTGGTTGCCCTCTGGGAAATGAATTGGCGACCGTTTTGGGCTATCGCTGGGATCGTTTTGATCGGCCTCATGGGTAGCAATCTACCCAAGGATTGGACGCAATTGCGTTTATCGGTTTATAAGGATCTCAGTCAAGCATTACGGATCGTCGGTGCTAAGACACTGGCGGAGCGTTCGAGTCCGTTGGGCCATGTAACCGTCGTTGCCAATGGCCAAGTACCGTTTCGCTATGCGCCAGGGTTAAGTTTAAACGCCACGGCAATGCCGCCATCACAGTTGGGTTTATTTAGCGATGGTAATGCCTTAGGCGCTATTACTCGATTTGACGGAGATTGGACGGAACTTGCTTATTTGGACTATCTGACCTCGGCACTTCCCTATCATTTGTTAGATCTTCATCCCCGTGTAGCAGTGCTGGGCGCCGGTGGCGGCATGGATGTGCTACAGGCCCTCTACCATAAAGCCCAGCGGATCGATGCGGTGGAGCTTAATCCCCAGGTGGTGCAGCTGGTAAATGATCATTTTGCTGCGTTTTCCGGCGGACTGTTCGATCGGCCTGAGGTCCAAGTGCATATCAGCGAAGCCCGGGGTTTTTTAGCGGCTAGCCAAGTGCGCTACGATCTGATCCAAGTTGCTTTACTGGATGCCTTTAGCACCACCTCAGCAGGTCTCTATGCCTTGAGCGAAAGTTACCTCTATACCGTGGAGGCCCTGCAAACCTATCTACAACATCTTACACCAGACGGTGTCTTGGCCATTACCCGTTGGTTACAAATGCCGCCCCGGGACAGTTTGAAGCTTTTTGCCACAGCAGTACAAGCCTTAAAGGGACTTGGCGTTTCCGATCCTGGATCGCGCTTAGCGCTAATCCGCGGCTGGAAGACGACTACCCTAGTGGTGAAAAACGGCTCCTTTAATAGCACAGAGGTTGCCGCGCTACAGACATTCAGTAAAAAACGCTCCTTTGATACAGCTTGGTATCCTGGTATTCAGGCAGCAGAAACTAACCAATTTAATGTGCTCGACCAACCCTATCTATATCAGGGCGCCCAAGCCATCCTTGGACCGCAAAGGGAAAAATTTTTACAAAGCTATAAATTCAATATTGTGCCGGCGAGCGACGATCGGCCTTACTTTTTTCGTTTTCTCAAATGGCAGACGCTACCAGAATTTTTCGGTATGCGTGCGGCTAGTGGTCTCGGACAGATGGAATGGGGTTATTTAGTGCTGGTGGCGACCTTATTAAAGGCTCTTCTCACAGCGGGCTTGCTGATTTTGCTACCTTTATGGTTGGTTAAACACATGACGCGGCAGGTTAATGTCAGTCAACGCTGGCGGGTGTTTGTTTATTTTACCGCCATTGGATTAGGCTTTTTGTTTTTAGAGATTGCTTTTATTCAAAAATTTGTGTTGTTTTTGAGTCATCCCCTTTATGCCGTGGCCGTGGTGCTCTGTGCATTTCTCATCTTTGCCGGTTTAGGCAGCGGCTATGTGCGCCACCTAGCAGAGGGTAAGGTGGCGTTGGCGGCGTCCATTGCCGGTATTGCGCTGTTAGGTGTTGGCTATCTCATAGGACTGCCAGCGCTATTTTCCTTAACCTTGGCTTGGCCAGATATTCTAAAAATATGCCTTGCTATCGCCCTTGTAGCCCCCCTAGCTTTTTGTATGGGGATGCCATTTCCCCTAGGGTTAACCTGGGTTGCAACCTCAGCGTCGGATCTGGTGCCGTGGGCATGGGCCATCAATGGTTGTGCATCCGTCATCAGCGCGGTGTTAGCGACCCTGCTAGCGGTCCATATGGGTTTTAATGGGGTGGTCGGTATAGCAATTACTTTATATCTTTTAGCGCTGCTAGCTGCGCCTTATCCAGACCAGCAATCCAGCCATGCAAGTGTTGCACAGGAAAAGGCTTGATTCTTAGAATGCTATTTACGCAAACCCTTTGGGAAGCACATCATGTCTGTTAAACCACTCGCTAGTGAACGTCTTTATAAACGTTGTGATCCTACTCATTTGCCTTTTGCGTCTACCGATGAACTAGACGATTTAAAAGAGGTTATCGGCCAGGCTCGTGCTCTAGAGGCCCTTCAGTTTGGCGTCGGTATGCGCCGGAAAGGTTATAACCTGTATGCCATGGGATCTCCCGGTACGGGCAAGCATGCGGTGGTGCGCCGGGTGCTAGATCAACGGGCTGCCCAGTGCCCACCGCCTGCGGATTGGATCTATGTGAATAACTTTGCGCAGCCCCATCAGCCTAAAGCGCTTGAGTTGGCGGCGGGTCGTGGGGAAACTCTGCAGCACGATATGACCCAGTTGCTAGAAGATCTCCAAGACGCCCTACCGGCAGCCTTTGACAGCGATGACTATCGCAATCAGGCTCGCCAGATTGAAGCGGAGTTCAAACGTCGTCAGGAAGCGCAATTTAAGTCTCTTCAGCAGAAAGCCAAATCGCTAGGTATCGCTCTGTTAAACACCTCCGGCGGGTTTGCGCTGGCGCCCATGAAAGACGGCAAAGTGTTGAGTCCAGAAGAGTTTGCTAAGTTACCCGATGACGATAAGGAACATATCGAAGGCGTGGTCGCCAAACTGCAGGAAGATCTCCAGCATATTGCCCAGGAAATGCCCCGTTGGCGGCGGGAAAACCGCGAGCGTATGAAGACCCTCAACGACGAGGTGGCGCTGGCTGCGGTGGGTAATATCATGGATGAGCTTAAACGTCGCTATGCCCATATGCCTCAGGTGTTGGATTATCTGGAAGCTGTGCAGCAGGATGTGCTGGATAACGTGGATGATTTTTTGGCCAAAGAAGGAGAGGGTAGGAATCCGCTGATGCCCATGGGCGGAAGCGCACCTTCGTTCCGCCGCTATGAGGTCAACGTGCTGGTGAGTCATAATAAGAGCCAGGGTGCGCCGGTGATTTACGAGGATAATCCCACTTTTCAAAATCTGCTGGGCCGGGTGGAGTATATGTCCCAGTTTGGTAATCTGGTAACGGATTTTACCCTCATCAAACCGGGGGCTTTACACCGCGCCAACGGGGGTTATCTGTTGTTGGATGTGCGTCACCTGTTCAGTCAAACCTATGCCTGGGAAGGGGTAAAAAGGGCGCTTTTTGCCCAAGAAGTGCGGATCGCATCTCTGGGAGAGATGCTCGGCCTGGTGAGCACGGTGTCTTTAGAACCTCAAGCGATTCCCCTCAATGTCAAAGTGGTGCTCATCGGAGAGCGGTTATTTTACTATTTGCTTTATCAAATGGACCCGGACTTTCGAGAGCTATTTAAGGTGGCTGCTGACCTGGAAGAAGACATTGACCGCAACCCGGAAAACGACCGTCTCTATGGGCAGCTGTTGGCGACCCTGATACGTAAGGAAAATTTACATCCCTTTAGTCGCGAAGGCGTTGCCCGGATCATCGAACATAGCGCCCGTATGGCCGAGGACGCCGAGAAACTGTCTATCCATATGCTAACAGTCACGGATCTCCTGCAGGAAGCAGATTATTGGGCCAACGCCAGTGGCGCCGAGATGGTCGGAGCTGACCATGTGCAAAAAGCCATCGATGCCCAGCGCTACCGTAGCGCCCGGGTTCACGAAAAAATAGTGGAAGCAATCCGCCGCGAGACCGTCCTTATCGACACCCAAGGCGCTAAAGTAGGGCAGGTTAACGGTCTAGCCGTGTTGGACTTGGGGGATAGCCGTTGGGGTCAACCCACCCGGATCACCGCAACAGTTCGCTTAGGCAGCGGTCAAGTGGTGGATATCGAACGGGAAGCGGATTTGGGGGGTGCTATCCATTCCAAGGGGGTATTGATTTTATCGGCTTTTCTAGGAGCCCGTTATGCCGAAAAACACCCCTTGTCGTTACACGCCAGTTTGGTATTCGAACAATCCTACGGAAAAGTGGAAGGTGATAGCGCCTCTCTGGCGGAACTGTGCGCCCTGCTCTCGGCCCTGGCCCATGTGCCCATTCGTCAATCCTTCGCCATGACCGGTTCTGTCAACCAGCGGGGTGAGGTACAGGCCATCGGTGGTGTCAATGAAAAAATCGAAGGGTTTTTCGATGTTTGCCAAGCCCGGGACGAGCTAGACAATCAGGCGGTCATCATTCCCGCCGCCAATGTGAAACATCTCATGATAAATAGCCAGGTGGTACAGGCGGTGAGAGAATCCCGGTTTGCTGTCTATGGGGTTAACACCGTCGATGAAGCTCTGGAATTGCTCACCGGTATGCCTGCTGGCGAGCGGGATAGCGAGGGTGTTTTTCCTGAGAACAGTCTTAATCGTCGAGTGGAAGAACGGCTATTGAATTTCGTGCGGCTACGCCAAGCGTTCGCTAAAGAGGCAGAAAAAGATGCGGACAGCAAAAAACCGGCTGCTCAAGGTCTTGAAAAGGATAATCCTCCCCGACCCCCACCGGGTCCACAAGATGCGAAACAAAAATGATAATCAATTGTTATTAAAACATCACAAAGACATCAATAAAGGGTCACGCTTTCTAAACTGGTCGGTCATATTTTTTGCTTAAGGTAACCAGCGAGTGCTTTAAGGTTTGATTCTCAATTACAAGAATCGGACAAAAGAATTGGACAAACAGGTGCTCTTTTCACTTCACAATCTCCATGAGGGTTAAGACACATGATGTCAAAGAAAGCGTTGATGATTGCCACTGCGAGTGCATTTACCTTGGGTAATGCAGGGGTAATTTTTGCTAATGATCATATGAATGAGGAAATCCTTATTTCCATCGATGAGGTTCCCCCTGTAGCCCTAGTGGCGGCCCAGCAGGCTGCTCTTGGTGTGGAACTTACCGAGGCTGGCGTCGATGTGGATGAAGCAGGCGTCGGGGTTTATGAGATATCTGGCGAAGGTATCGAAATCGACGTGACGCCGTTGGGCGTCATCGTAGAGATCGAGGAAGAAATCTCCAATGAAGACGTACCCGGAGATGTTTTGGAAGCCTTGGAACGACGTGTGCCGGGATTAAGTGTGACTTTAATTGAAAAATCTCTGCGCAAATCCGTGCAGGTATTCTACGAGTTTTCAGGTGAAACTGAAGACGGTAATGTCCTGGATGTAGAAATCTCCGAGGACGGCGGACAGGTGCTTATTCAGGAAGACGCCGCCGGCTAGCAGTGTCCCAAGGGACAGCTTGAGAGAGTAAATTTCCGCACAGGGTAAAACTATTCATCATTGTGTCTTACCCTGTGCGGACTTTTACACACTCCTTTGCTACTATTTTTTTGCTAACGTTGTGCTAGCCATTGCCGCACCAACTGATTTAATTGTTCCCGTTCGGCGGGGTTCAAACCTAGCGGATCAAAGCGATAGCGATAGTGTAAGATGACTATTTGATTGATGAGTTTGTTATTAGCGTTGCCTTGCAAGGCCAGTGTGGCTAGCCAAGCCTTTAAGGTTTGATGGGGTTTGCGCTGTATCCCCTGTTTCTGATACCAAGCAACGATTTGATAACACGCGGAGTCGATACCACTACCTGTGGCGGGTATATGCTGGGCTTTAAAACGAGTATACCGCTTCGGCAGAAACCGTTTATGCCAGCCCATACGCCAAGTTAAAATAAGTCCCAAGGGAAACAGCAACCAAACCAAATCTTGACGTGGGTCTTTCTGTTCATGCTCCAACCGCCATTCCTGCAGCCGTAGCCAGATCCAGGAAAGCACATCATAAAATGGCGTTAATAGGGAATATTGACGAGCGTCTATCTCCTGCCAAACCATCGGCGTGGTATCCACCGTTTGCCAAGTACCGTCGATATAAGCGATGGCCCAGGCATGGGCGTGGCGTTGCCGCACAATATAGTGTTGTTCTAGTTCGCTGTATTCTTGGACGCTAAAACCCGATACATAACGGGCTGGTATACCGGCTTGGCGAAGTAGAAGCACCGTGCTACTGGCGAAATACTCACAGTGTCCGGCGCGGGTAGTGCGTAAAAAATCGATCACAGGAGGCAGTTCTTTGTCGCCTGTGGCAAGGTCTAGGGAATAAGAAAACTGGGTGTTGAAATAATCCTTTAATAGAGCGGGCACTCGATGCGGCGGGTGTTTTTTTAACCCAAGTTCCGCCACAGTGGGCGCTAATAACTTTCTATACCCAGCAGGTATCGAGCGATCCACTGCCGTAGGCGTTGTACCGTGGTTTATCATGGTATAGTCGACGCGATAGTGGAGGAGGCGGGCATCGGTTTGGGCTTTTACGGTGCCTAACGCATTACGTTGCAGGGTTTTTGCTGATAAGTTGCTGACTTGCTGAGCCCCAGAAGGTAACGGTAGCAAACTGCTACTGTTTTGAGCCGTTTGCAAGATATTGACCGAATGACCCGTTGCCTGAAGAGAAGATGTCAACGGCCACTGGGTTGCCCCGGTGTTGGTAAGATCTTTAAACGCATCACTGGCGGCAAACCAGGTGTTATGGCGAAACAGATTATAACTTGCCCTTTGCAGTAACTCGGGAACCGGTTCATTACCATCAGCAGTAATACGTAGCACGATGCGGTTGGATTGTTTTAGTCGACCAATAGTGCCCATAGCGGTGCTGCGCTGGTAAGGGTCTGTGGCGGAATCGTCAAACCAGGCTAACAACCAGGCGGGCATCTCCTCCATAAGGGTTCCTTGCAGCTGGATTAAGGCCGTATGGCCTAGATAACCACCACTGCCCGCCATCAGGATCAGTGCCGCCCACACGCCAGGGTTGTGGCGGGTGTTGCGGTGTTGCCAAAGCGCCCACGTCCAGAGGCTTGCCACGGCCAGGTAAAACACGATAGCAGCCCGATTACCGGTGCTGGCGGCAATTAAGCAAACAACAAAGTAAGGATAACTGAGATCAATACTACGTTGGCCATGGGTATAGCGACGGTGTTGCAGGGAAAAGGCGGCTAGGGGTAGCCGATCCCGATTGCCAAAATACTGGATGGCCACCACCGGAAACAATACCACTGGTGTCCATTGCAATAATGTAAAGAGGGCCTCAGCAGGGGGTTTTTGAAAAAAAACATAACAGGCCAAACCGATCAATAGAAAAGCACAGATATCCACCAAGCGATAAATCGCTTTGTCGGGCAATGGCCACTGCCATTTTAACAAGCGGGATGCCTCTAACAATAAAGCAAAGGACACTGCTAACCCGACTTGTTCCACTTGCCAGCCCCAAACCAACAGGCTGGTGGCTATAAAAAGAGACGGTGCTTTCATAACTGCTGTAGTTTTTCCGCCAGTTGGTGGGTGGGTATTTCCATGGCTTCTCCCGCCAGTGTACTACCCAACGCGCCGTTAGAGACCACTAAAGCCAGGGTCGGTACGCCCCGGCTGCGAAGTTGGCGCACCAACTGTTGCCGTGGTGAATCCCAATCCAGCAGCACGGCGATGCTGCTACTAAATTGCCCCGCATATTCCAGTACGGCTTGGTGCAGACGGGAGAAGGGCTGCTGATGGATCATCTGGACACAGGCAAGGATGGTAAGCAATTGGGTGGGATTATGGAGTCCGCGCCCTGCGGTAAATCGATACACCTCTGGCCCGATAAACATAAGATCCAATAAATTTTCATTCAGATCAACGCTGGACACTAGAGAAGCAGCAACGGAAACAGCTGCTTCGAAGACCGTCTCCTGGGCTGTTAATGCAAAGGTATCCAGTATTAACGCATGGCGAGTGAAATACTCTGAGCGGTATTCTTTAACGATGGGTTTGCCGGATCTGGCCCAACTCTTCCAGTGGATACTGCGTAAGGAGTCACCCTGGCGATAATCCCGCAGTGCAGCAAATTCCTCAGTTTCGCCGCAGGAACCCGCTGAAGGCACGCCACCGGGCTGATAGACGGGTGTGCCTGGCAAGTCCAGCTTAGCCACCGGAAAGCAGCGCGGCAAAACCAATAGGCTACCCGGTTCCTGAAAGCGTTTTATACCGTTGACTAAGCCAAATAGATCGGGTCGAACAAGCCGATAACCTTGCAGTTGCAGATAACCACGGCGTTTAGGGATGAGCCGCACGGGCACGTCCAGGATTTCCCCAGGGGCAAGATAAGGAATATCGCTGGGTTTAACCTCAGCGCCTTGCTTATGGTTGACCAAGCTAACCCACTTGGGAAATCCCACATAGCGATCAAAGGGGTTGCGGTATTGATCGGTAGGATCTTGATAGTGGCATAGTTCTTCATAGCTCGGCCAGGTTAATTGGAGTTCTTCAATCAGTTGCAGCCCGCGATAACTTTTACCCGTGGGGTTGCTGAGCTGCAGGGTATAGCCAACCGGTTCCATGACGGTGGCGTAGGGGGGCACTCGCCGTTGCACTTGCAGGGTAGGCCGAAAAAACCAACTACTGATAAGGCTGACCAAAAGAATAATCAACAAAAAGGTAAAGATTTGACTGGCTAGATTTAACGATGTGTTCATGCCCACCACCAGAGAAACCCCCATACTACAGAGCACCAGATAGCCGGTGGCTGTAAAATGTCGGCGCAACCAACGATTAAAGCGGTACACCGTTCTAAAGTTGGTGAGGAGTAAACGACGCAGCATAACAGTTAGATAGGTACCGGCACCCGTTCTACAATCTGTTGCACTAAGTCGTTTTGCGTGTGTCCTGCAAAACGGGCTTGGGGATTGAGAGAAAGCCGGTGAGCGAGGGCAGGCACGGCGATGGTTTGCACATGCTCAGGGGATACGAAGTCAAAACCATCCATTAAAGCCAGGGCTTGAGATGTTTGCAGTAACGCGATGGCGCCCCGCAATCCAGCCCCCAACTGAATACCTTCTGAGTTGCGGGTGGCGCGAACTAACTCCACAATGTAGCGTTTTATTTCAGTGCTGACGCGCACTGCTCGGGTTGCAGAGCGCAGTTTTTGAAGATCCTCGGCGGTGGCGCAGGCTGTCAGGGAGTCCACCGGCGTTTGTTCCACATGGCGTGACAAAATCTCCACTTCACGTTCGGCGCTGACATACCCCAAGGCGAACCGCAAGGCAAATCTGTCCATCTGTGCTTCGGGAAGGGGGTAGGTGCCGTGGAATTCAATGGGGTTTTGCGTGGCAATTACCGTAAAAAACTCATTTAAGGTATGTACTCGGCGGTCAAGGCTGACTTGGCGTTCTTCCATGGCTTCTAGTAATGCGGATTGAGTGCGCGGTGAGGCGCGATTGATTTCGTCGGCTAATAACACATCCGTAAAGACAGGTCCCTGGTGAAAATGAAAGCGCTGGGTATCTGGCGCGAAAACGGAAACTCCAAGGATGTCCGACGGTAGTAGGTCGGGGGTGAACTGAATACGTTGAAAATCCAGGGTAATGCTACGTGCTAGTGTTTTGACCAGGGTGGTTTTGCCGGTGCCGGGCACGTCTTCCAACAGTACATGGCCACCGCTGGCGGTGGCTGCGATGAGCAGTCGAATGGCGGTGGACTGGCCTTGCACCACTTGTTGGATATTTTGCTCGATTTTATGGGCGATTTCAAAACCGATATGGGGTTTTGTAGCTAACATAGTTTAAATAGAAAGCATCCTGCGAGATTAATAAAACTATTGTGACGGTTTTTGGCGAGTCGCTTTGTGAAATTGTGTTAACAAACGGCCTAGTTAAAACCCATGACGTTGACGACACAGGGTAATGGAACCATCCTACCTGCGTGTTTTTCCAAGGGTATTGAGCGTAATTACATAATAAAGAGGTCAATCATGTCTGCACATACTTTTATGTTTACCGATGTCAATGGCCAACCTTTGCATTTGCAAGAGTTCAAAGGGCGCCCGGTACTGGTGGTTAATACGGCCTCGGAATGTGCATACACCCCCCAGTATGCCGGTTTACAAAGGCTTTGGGAACGTTATCGGGAACAAGGATTAGTGGTGTTAGGCATACCTTCCAACGATTTTGGCGCCCAAGAGCCTGGTAATGAAGAGGAAATTCGAGAATTTTGTATTACCCGCTACGGCGTCGATTTTCCCCTGACGGCAAAACAAACCGTCATTGGGGGCAAAGCCCATCCTTTTTACCATTGGATTATGGAACAAACCGGTGAAGCTGGCGCACCGGGTTGGAATTTTCATAAATATTTGCTCGACGCCGAGGGCGAGTTAATCGATATGTGGCCATCTCGCGTCGAACCCCTGTCGGAAGAGATTATATCTGCTATTGAAGCCGTACTTTAGAAGAGCTGTTTAACCTCTCGTTATTCTCGCCATGGATGGCAAGCACCGGTAGATAACCGCCTGCTACCCTCTATAGCAACTGGATTCCGGCAATCCCCGCCGGAATGACGGGTGGGTAGTTACAATCAAGCAATATTTACTCCCGCCAATACTTTGGATCACTGAGCGTATCAGCACAGCTCACCTGTCCACTCACCCGCTCCAGTGCTCCTGGATGGAGCTCCCGAACCATCCAGGCGTCAGCATTTTCCGGTGGGATGGGGTACGGAGCGTTAAATCCCCTTATCCCAGCGGCTGAAAAGCCATATTTTGGATAATAGTCAGGGTGGCCCAGCACAAACACCAGTTCCACACCCGCTGCTTGCAACTGTTTTAATCCTGCTTTAATGAGTTCACCGCCGATGCTCTGGTTCTGGTGTTCTGGATGTACGGCTAGCGGGGATAGGATGGCCGAAGAAACCCTCTGCTGAGCAGACTTAATGCGTGTTTTTGTGAATAGAACATGGCCAACCACCTGATCACGGCTAGTCGCGATTAGCGATAATAAGGGGTGGGCGCTTGGGTCTTGCAATAAATCGGTAATGAGATCCGCAATTTCTTCTCCCTGTGCGTTGCCAAATGCGGCCATGACAACATCTGATATGGGCTGCCAATCGGATTTCAATGCTTTGCGTATTTCTAAACTCATATATCTTACCTTGAATGTAAGGCATAAAAGCCTTACCATTAAATAACACTTTACATGCTTAACTGAAGGTATAGCTATGACAACGCTAAAAATCACTGCGAAAGGTCAGATCACTTTTAAACAAGCACTATTGAAACATATTGGCGTTGGTCCAGGCCAAAACATAGAGGCCGAAATGTTACCTGATGGTCGAATACTCGTCAGCGCTGCTCAACAAAAGGGCGCTATTGAAGATTTTATTGGTTGTCTAGCTCAAAAAAACATGCCGTCACTCAGTATTGATGAAATTAAGGAAATGACTGCTCAGGGCTGGGCAGGAAGAAGATGAAGTTAACCGCCGACACTAATGTGCTTATTAGGGCCGCTATCCAAGATGATAAAAAGCAGGCTGCTCAAGCAGCACAGGTCTTAGGAAAAGCGTCTCTCATCGCTGTACCCGTGCCGGTACTCTGCGAGTTTGTATGGGTGTTGCGTCGCGGCTATAAACAATCAACTACCGATATTTCAAGGGCGATTCACCATCTTATGAAGGCTAGCAATATTGTCATGAACCGGCCTGCAGTCGAAGCAGGTTTGTCTGTCCTGGACGCAGGCGGTGATTTCGCCGACGGTGTTATTGCCTATGAGGGTGATTGGCTGGGTGCAGACGAATTCATCTCATTCGATAAAGAAGCAGTGTCCTTATTACAATCACAAGGAAAAGCTGCTCGTTTGTTGTCTTGAGATAGTTAGCAAATAGCCTGGATGAAGTGCAACGAAATCCGGGGTTAAACCCATGTTATCCCGGATTCCACTTCGTTACATCCGCCCTACAAAGCTCATTTGTTGCCAGGAGCTTTAAAGAGATAACACAAAACGACGTATGCGTTGGGCGGCTTCAATGCAATCCGCCAGCGGTGGCACCAGCGCCATACGAACCCGTCGCTGGCCTGGATTAACGCCATTCACGGTGCGGCCTAGCAGGATCAAGGGGTCCAATGGTTTAAGCCGAGTCAATGTCCAAAGTGGCTATGCGCCGAACAATTTGCCGAGCTACCTGACATGCTGATAGTCCGTGAACTGCGCTACCGTGTTCAATGCCCAGGCTTTCGCACCCAACAGATTACCTTGGTGACCACCTTGGTTGATGCCCAGAGGTATCCGGCTCACGACATGGCCACGGTGTACTTTCGCCGGTGGCGAATTGAAACCCATCTGCACCACCTTAAGATCACTCTCGGCATGGATGTGCTCAAATGCGAAACCGTCGACGGCGTATTGAAGGAATTGGCTATGTTTGTCTTGGTCTACAATCTGGTTCGGTTGGTGATGTGTAAGGCCGCTCAAAACCAACAGGTGGATAGCGAGCGGATCAGCTTCATCGATGCCCTGCGGTGGCTGAGCAGCGCCCAGCCCGGCAAGCCACTGATCCCACTGGTGGTCAATCCCTGGCGACCTAATCGCTACGAGCCACGCGTCAGAAAACGCCGACCTAAAAAGTATAAACTGATGAATCAGTCTCGGCGCATACTTAAGCAACAGCTGGCTGCATAACCCTTTTTCTATAACTTAATGCCATTCCTTTTTCTATAACTTAATGCCATTCGGGTCTGACCCCTTTTTATTTTTTTATTGGGTAAAAATCGGTTTTCATGCCATGATGCAGAAGTTGAAATTAATCATAATTCACATTCATGGCAAAGTATAATCAAAATTCACGATTGATAACTGTTTTTCATGCTTTTCCGGCATTGGAAGACGGCACAACGCTTGCCGGGTATGCAGCGCTGATCCAGGCGCATGAACTATCTGTCGCAGCGCCGGATTATCTTTGTGCCATCGGCGTTAAGCACAAAAAGTGTGACAAAGGCCGTTGGCGCATATTCACGCCTCGCCACGAACCGGAAGATAGCCTGCAAGGCCATCTTACTTTTGCCCTCAAGTACGAAGGCGTTGATCTGGCTGTTCTCAGAGCCCTGTTTGAGTCCATAGAGCTGCAGGATATAGAAGGCATTGTTAGATCAGCGCCTACGGGTGCTTACAGCCGGCGAATATGGTTCTTATGTGAATGGCTTTACGAGAAAGAACTAGATATCGCTGATACAAAAAAGGGTAATTTTGTTCCCCTGATCAATGATGTTTTGCAATACCCAGGGCCATCTCGCGATTCCAAGCGTCATCGTGTCCGCAACAATCTGCCAGGCACACGACAATTTTGTCCGCTGATTAGACGTACCGAAAAGCTCGACCAATTTATCGCTATGAATCTTTCTCAGGCCGCGATAGATCGCATGGGCAAAATTCATGCAGACTTATTACGTCGAGCTGCAGCCTTTCTCTTGCTAAAAGATTCCAAAGCATCTTATACCATCGAGGGAGAAGCTCCGCCCCATAGCCGTATTAGACGGTGGGGTAAGATTATCGGTGAAGCTGGTTTACGTAAGCTAAGCATTAAAGAGTTAAAATATCTTCAGAACATTGTAATCGCTGATAATCGTTTTGTGACGCCAGGATGTCGTGTTGAGGGTGGTTTCGTTGGGGATCATGACCGCTCGACAGGTATGCTAATGCCCGTTCACATTTCGGCGCGTGCTGAAGACTTGGACAGTCTTCTCGCAGGTTTGATTGAAACCTACCAACTTCTTGGTGATAGCGATTATGACCCCGTGCTTATGGCGGCGCTCATCGCTTTTGGTTTTGTCTTCATTCACCCGTTCGAAGATGGTAATGGCCGAATTCACCGTTACCTGTTTCATCACGTCTTGGCGGAAAAAGGTTTCGTTTCCAAAGGTTGGATTTTTCCGGTTTCTGCCGTCATTTTGGAAAGGATTGATGAATACAGGCTAACCCTAGAGCATTACTCAAAGCCTAGACTTAACTTGATCGAATGGCGGCCTACGGATAAAGGTAATGTCGAAGTGCTAAACGAGACAATCGATCTATACCGTTATTTTGATGCGACAAAGCAGGCAGAGTTTTTCTTTGAGTGTATTGGGGAGACCGTTGATAAAACACTACCTGAAGAGGTTGATTATCTCATTAAGTATGACTTGCTCAACGACTTCATAAAGAACTACATAGATATGCCAGACAAGCTGGTTAATTTACTGATTAGGTTTCTAAATCAGAACAAAGGTAAGCTTTCAAAGCGTGCACATCAGAGAGAGTTCTCCGCACTTACCGAAACGGAAATTCAGGCAATCGAAAATAAATACGATCAGATATTTCTTAGTAGTGATTAACCATCATGAAATAACCGTCAAAATCTTATGAACGCTAGTAATATTGTCATGAACCGGCCTGCAGTGGAAATGGGTTTGTCTGTCCTGGATGCAGACGGTGATTTCGCCGGCGGTGTTATTGCCTATGAAGGTGATTGGCTAGGTGCGGACGAATTCATCTCATTCGACAAAGAAGCAATCTGTTTACTGCAATCACAAGAAAAAGCTGCTTGTTTGTTGTCTTAAGATAGTTATACCAATTCAATAAACGTTTGCATGCTTACGCCAGGACTTCGTCAGCAAATCACTCAAAAATAACACATGCAAACCAAGTTCTATTTGATATTATTAATGAAATTATCCCCTATCAAATGCATATGGATTGCCGCATTATTACTAGGCTTACAACAAGTGCATACTGGCTTATTTGATTGGTCAGCAACCCTTTGGGCAGAGCATGAAGGCCGGTCCTACAATCAAACTGTTACTGCCGGTACCTTTATTGGTTGCCAACTAGGTTAGCTGGCGGTCATTGACCCTATAAATAGCTCTATTTCTTTTTATATACCCCAGCGTTGAGAAGATAGTTGCAATTATCCATAGTGCAGGCCCGACCAAACCTTGTAGTGGTGGCTCATAACCGGGAATAAGAACAAAAGAGATGAAAGCGATATCAGTGCCGCTGACGAGAAGTAAATTTAACCAATACCCTAGAGCATTATTATGCCAATTCATTTTCCAAGCAACCATGATGGATACGATAGAAATCGTAAGCATCAAGCCGGAGTTTTGGTAAATCCGCCCATGTGCTGCCGAAGGATCAAGCTCTTCCAGCGGTGCTAATGCAGGGTCTAAAATAAACCAGGCCGCAAATATATGAAGAACAGACCATAGAATATAAATGATTGCCCCAATACGGGCATATTTTAAATCAGATGTTGTGTTGAGCATTGCCTATTCCCTTTTCAAATTTGTGCCAAGCCACCATCGACGGCAAGATCAACACCATTGACATATGAGCTGTCGTTCGATGCTAAAAAGACAGCGGTACTCGCTATTTCACTCGGCGTTCCAAAACGGGCGAGCGGCACCTGTTGAGCAAAACCAGCCCCCAGCTCTTCCATCTGCTCTTCCGTAAGGCCGACTTTGCCGTAAATTGGAGTTCCAATGGGACCCGGGCTAATAGCATTTACGCGGATTTTTCGAGACTTTAAGTCAGTTGCCCATGTTCTTGCAAAAGAACGGACGGCTGCTTTTGATGCACTGTACACGCTAAAATTTTCAAAGCCTTTATATCCAACGATAGATGCATTAAGGATAATTGATGCGCCCTCACTCAAAAGAGGCAAGGCTTTTTGAACGGTGAAGAACAAGCCTTTAACATTGATGTTAAAATGATAATCATAAAGCTCTTCGCTTGTTTCCTCTAAGGAGACAAATTTCGCAACGCCTGTATTGGCAAAAAGAATATCGACTCGACCATATTTGTCTTTGATTGTTTCATAAAGACGATTAAGGTCTTTAAAGTTTGAAACATCGCCCTGTACACCAAACGGATATTCTCCTAAAGACGAAACAGCCTCATCAAGCTCGGCTTGCCTCCGTCCGGTGATAATAACCTTGGCCCCTTCATCTATGAAAGCTTGTGCAGTTGCCAATCCGATTCCCGAATTCCCTCCTGTAATAAGAGCTATTTTGTTTTCTAATTTACGCATCATATCGATTCTCCAAAGGTTATTGAATATTTTGTAATGTTCGCTACAATAATAATTACAGGTAATTAAAAGGTTGTCAATAATTTTATAATGAATGATACAAAAATAGGAAAAAAGAGCCGCGGCCGTCCCAAAACTTTTGATCGTGATGAAGCGATTAAACAAGCGATGAAAATGTTTTGCGAGTATGGTTATCAAGGTACTTCTATGGCGGATTTGTCAAAGGCCATGGGGATGAATGCACCAAGCATCTATAATGCATTTGGTAGCAAGGAAGAGTTATTCACTCATGTTTTGGATGCCTATCACACGCCGTTTGAAAACACACTTAGAGAACTATTTGATGGACCCAAATCAGTACAAGACGCATTTGAAACACTGTTCAACATGCTTAAAGAACAACATGTGTGCGAAAGAGCTTTGGGATGTCTTATAGCCAATTCAGGAGTGATGCTTACAGGCAAAGAGAGTATCATCAGTGATAAGGTCAAGACCTTACATAATTTAAATGAGCAGCTTTATTTCAAGCGTTTAAAACGCGCTCAAAAAGAAAAAGAGATTTCTGCAAATATTGATATCTCAAAACTAGCCAGATACGTGAATGGTATTGTTTTGGGCGCAGCGACCATGGCTAGAGGCCAACAAACACCCAACAGTGTGAAAGACTTTTTAGATCAGGGTTTTAATGGTTTTTTAAAGTTATTATCTTAATAATTTTCACAATCAGTTTTATCGCTTTAAAAACAAGTTTGAAAAAATAAACTATAACCATGAATTCGTAATGAAGTCAAATCTTATCAACGATTTAGATGATTTTGGGGTGTGGGAAAATTATTATGATTCATTTTTTGAAGAAAGAGCAAAACTGGTAAGCAAGGAAACTAGTAAACGTATTATAAAGCAAAAAATTAAGATAAAAGAACAGCCAGAACTTAAAGATGACTACGAAGAAAATACTACGGTATCAGAATAAAAGCGAACAAGTTATCCCGCTGATCCGCAAACAGGGGAGCATCAATAATCACGGGGTACTCAAGCCGCTTGCCTCATTTCCTCAGTCGCGTCATTGTCGAAGCCAGGATACCATTCAGCAAACTTTGACCGAAGCTCACCGTTTTAGACCCAGGTACGCATCTGTAGCAATAAATGCGCACCTTTGTGAGACCATTGCATTTGTTGTTTCTTGGCGAAGCGTTTGCCAACCACGCTGTTGACAGTTGATTCCACAAAAGCGGTTGATATCCGTCTTTCCGCACTCCCTTGGTAAGATATGAAAGATGTGAAGGGATATTTTGGGATGATTGATAATCGACTGCCTCAGGTTGATTGGCGGTAAATGGCCGCTCACATAAGGGTTCTATGGTTGCTGAGGTAGAGTTCCTTACCACAGCGGGGGAGGCTGGTGACAGCAGTCTTTAGCAGTCAGACACATGAGCACCTAGTGCTGGTAGCGGGGATGTACGGGGAACTAGGTATTGGTGAGGTACTGGACAGGTGATCACCCAAGACACTGCTCAGCGCACCCTCGGCGTCGGACAGGCGGTCAAGGCGCTGGTAGTCAACGGGCTTGGATTTATCAACCGGGCACTGTATCTGACGCCACAGTTTTTTGCTGACAAGCCCGCTGAGCGCTAGTTGAGCCAGGCATCGTGGCCCAGCAGCTCAACGACGATGTGCTAGGTCGAGCACTGGACACCCTCTATGGCCACGATGTCACGAGTCTGTTTCTTCTGCTATTCCAAAAGGGTTCCTTTTTGGTGATAAATCTTGCATCTCGCAAGTTGCATCTCGCAGGTGATTGATCTATCAATAACCAGATTTCATCAAAAGGGCATGTCAAAAAGAAATGGCGAAAATAGGCTATGCAAGAGTATCAACAGACGAACAAAATCTGACTCTGCAACTGGATCCTCTAAAGGCGGCAGGATGTGACTAAATATTTACGGATGAAGGCATTAGTGGGACCAGGATAGAGCGTGACGATCTCACGCAGACCCCTCAGTGCATTGGCGGAGGGGGATATGCTGATCGTGTGGAAGCTGGACAGGTTAGGGCAGTCTCTCGGTTTTCTCTGTGAGCTGATCGACCGTTTCGGGCAGCAGGGCATTGGCTTCAAGAGCATGACCGATGGCATTGACACTACCACCAGCGGCGGCAAGCTGGTGTTTCACATCATGAGAGCTTTGGCAAAATTTGAGCACAGCCTGATCGGTGAACGCACCAAAGTAGGCATAAAAGCTGTTAAAAAACGAGGGAAGCGTATTGGTTGCTCTCCCGCCCTCAATGCTGCACAGCTTGACCATATGCGGGAATTATCCCTTTTTTGTCGACTTTGATAACATATTGATTTTAAATACCATTGCTTTACTAAAAATCGTTAACTTAACATCAGTTTGACAGAGGAGGGTTATACCAATTCAATAAACGTTTGTATATTTAAGCCAGGACTTCGTTAGCAAATCGCTTAAACATAGCACATGCAAACCAAGTTCTAATCGGTGTTAGCAAGTAGCCTGGATGAAGTGCAATGAAATCCAGGGTTAAACCCATGTTATCCCGGATTCCACTTCGTTACATCCGCCCTACAAAGCTCATTTGTTGCCAGGAGCTTTAAAGAGATAACACAAAACGACGTATGCGTTGGGCGGCTTCAATGCAATCCGCCAGCGGTGGCACCAGCGCCATACGAACCCGTCCCTGGCCCGGATTAACGCCATTCACGGTGCGGCCAAGAAAACTGCCTGGTAGCACCAAAACGTTTTCACTGGCCAACAAACCCTGGGTGAACGTTAAATCATCTATAGGTAGGTTTGGCCACAGGTAAAAGGACGCTTCTGGGTTAGGAATGTCCAACACTGGCGCTAAAATATCTAGTACAGCCGCGAATTTACGCCGGTAAAGGTCGCGGTTAGTTTGCACATGGCTATCGTCCTGCCAGGCACGGCTGCTGGCGGCTTGAATAAAGGGGGGCATGGTGGAGCCATGGTAGGTGCGATAGCGTAAAAATTCAGCCAATAGTTTTTTATCACCCGCCACAAAGCCTGAGCGCATCCCTGGTACGTTAGAGCGCTTGGATAAGCTATGAAAGACCACGCAACGGCGGTAGTCATGTCGGCCCCGTTCAGCACACGCCTGTAACAAGCCAACCGGTGGCTGGCTATCGTCAAAGTAAATTTCCGAATAACACTCATCAGCAGCAAGTACGATATCGTAACGGTCCGCAATATCGATCAACTGGTGTAACATCTCTAGCGGAGTGACGCGACCAGTGGGATTGCCCGGTGAACACAGATACACTAATCCACAGCGTTGCCAGACAGATTCAGGAACCGCATCATAGGCAGGTAAAAAATCGCTTTCTTGGGTGGTGTTGAGATAGTAAGGTTCGCCACTCGCCAGTAATGTTGCGCCTTCGTAGATCTGGTAAAACGGATTTGGCATCATGACAAGGGGTTTTTCGGTAGGATCTAGGACGCATTGGGCAAAGGCGAATAAGGCTTCCCGGGTTCCGTTAACCGGCAAAACATGCCGGTCAGGGTTCAAGCTGGCGGCGGCGAGCCCAAAACGTCGGGTGGCCCAGGCGGCGATGGCTTGGCGTAAATCGTGGCTGCCCCGCGTTACAGGATAGTAAGCTAGGCCATCTAGTTTACCCTTAATGGTTTTGGCCACAAAGTCTGGCGCAGGATGTTTGGGTTCGCCGATGGATAGCACAATGGGTACTTTGTCGGCGGGCGGTGTAACGCCTTCTGTGAGGGCGGCCAATTTTTCGAAAGGATAAGGTTGCAGACGATTAAGGTTCGTATTCATAACAAGAATGACCTATAAAACACATAACTCAACCTAGTTTAACCCATAAGTCATTTCTTTAAGGTGAGCACATGGCAATACAATCCGAGTTGGATGGTAGAAAGCGGGTGGTTATTGAAGGGGTTACCCCGCAGGTGGATGATGGGCGTTATGCCATTAAACGAGCTATTGGACAAACCGTGAGGGTGGAGGCGGATATTTTTGTTGATGGTCACGACAAACTATCCTGTCGGCTTCACTACCGCTCCCATGACCAACAGACTTGGCGTGAAGTTGCCATGAAGCCTCTGGTGAATGACCGTTGGTATGGTAGTTTTCCAGTGGAATCAGTAGGCCGCTACTATTATACCCTGAGCGCCTGGGTGGATCATTTCAAATCCTGGCGTTATGAATTATCCCGGCGGGTACAGCGGGAAGATATTGCCCTGGCCTTACAGATGGGCGCTGACCTGGTGCACGCAGCCAGTCAACGGGCCACCGGTGGTGACCAGGCTTGGCTTAAGTCCCGGGCCGATGCGCTGGTGGGTAAGCATGATTTAGAAGATCGTTTACAATATGCCCTCAGCGAAGAATTGGCCGCCATGGTTGAGCGTTACCCGGATCGCGAGCTGGCTACCTATTTTGATAGGGAATTAGCAGTCATCGTGGATCATCAACGGGCTCGTTTTAGTACTTGGTATGAGTTATTTCCCCGCTCTTGGGGGACAACGCCGGAACAGCACGGCACTTTAAAAGACTGCGCTGCACAACTACCCCGGATTGCAGCCATGGGATTCGATGTGTTGTATCTGCCACCCATTCATCCCATTGGCCGTATTAACCGCAAGGGTAAAAACAACACCCTTGATCCAGATCCCGACGATGTGGGCAGTCCCTGGGCCATTGGTTCCCAAGAAGGGGGGCATAAAGCCATCCATCCGCAATTGGGAACCCTTGAGGATTTCCAAGCTTTAGTGGCGCAAGCTAAGCAGCATGGCATCGCCATTGCCTTAGATATCGCCTTCCAATGTGCGCCGGATCATCCCTATGTTAAGGAACATCCTAGTTGGTTTCATTGGCGTCCCGATGGCACAGTGCAATACGCAGAAAATCCCCCCAAAAAATATCAAGACATCTTTCCCCTCAACTTTGAGACAAAAGACTGGCAGGCCCTGTGGCAAGAGCTGAAAAGCGTTTTTCAGTTCTGGAGCGATCAAGGGGTACGTATTTTTCGCGTGGATAATCCACACACTAAACCCTTTCCATTTTGGGAATGGGTGATCAACGAAATCAAACAAAGCCAACCCGATACGATCTTTTTGGCGGAAGCCTTTACCCGGCCTAAAGTCATGCATCGTTTAGCAAAACTTGGCTTTACCCAATCTTATACCTATTTCACTTGGCGTAATACTAAATACGAATTGACCGAATATCTCACCGAACTCACCCAAGGTCCTGGTCGCGAGTACTTTCGTCCTAATTTTTGGCCCAACACCCCGGATATCCTCAGTCAATACCTGCAGTTTGGGGGACGGCCCGCTTTTATGGTGCGGTTAGTGTTGGCTGCCACGTTAACCGCCAACTATGGAATCTATGGTCCCGCCTTTGAGCTGTTGGAAAACACGCCCATCAAGCACGGTAGCGAGGAATATTTACATTCCGAGAAATACCAAATCCGTTCCTGGAGTTTAGAGCAATCCGGCAATTTGAATGAGTTGATTGGCCGAATCAATCATATCCGTAAAATAAGTCCCGCCTTAAAACAAGACTGGAATCTCTTGTTTCATAATACGGATAATGAGCAAATTATCTGCTATAGCAAGTGGAACGATAAAAAAACCGACATTATTGTAGTGGCTGTCAATCTTGACGCTTACCATGTGCAGTCCGGTTGGATCACCTTGGATTTAGTCAGCTTAGGCATTGATGCCCAACGCCCTTTTGAAGTTCACGACTTGTTAAGCGATACCCATTATCTTTGGAGCGGTCCTCGCAACTATGTGGAACTCAAACCGCAGACCGTGCCGGCACATATTTTCCGGTTGCACGGTCGTGCCCATACCGAAGAAGATTTCGATTATTTCATGGGTTAAGGATTTGCCCCGAGGAGAACATTCATGAATCAACCGCTGCGTAGCGCCAATTTACAGGCCGCCTGGCAGGATGACCCGCTTTGGTATAAAGACGCCATCATCTATCAATTGCATGTCAAAGCCTTTGGTGATAGTAATCACGATGGCATCGGTGATTTTAAAGGTCTTATTCAGCATCTGGATTATATTCAAGATCTGGGGGTTAACACCCTATGGCTACTGCCTTTTTATCCTTCGCCGTTGCGGGATGACGGTTACGACATTTCCGACTACCGCAATATCCACCCCGATTATGGCACTCGCGCCGATTTTAAAGCCTTTGTCCGCGCTGCCCACCGGCGTGGTCTTAAGGTGATCACCGAATTGGTGATCAACCACACTTCCGACCAGCATCCTTGGTTTCAAGCGGCGCGGCGAGCGCCCCCCAACTCTGCCAAACGTAATTTTTATGTGTGGAGCAATGACGACAAACAGTTTTCTGAAACCCGCATTATCTTTACCGACACAGAAACCTCTAACTGGGCATGGGACCCGGTAGCCAATGCTTATTACTGGCATCGGTTTTTTTCCCATCAACCGGATCTCAATCACAATAATCCCCAGGTGGTCAAGGCGGTGATTCGCCTTATGCGTTTTTGGTTGGATATGGGGGTTGATGGGTTACGCTTGGACGCGATTCCCTATCTGTGTGTGCGAGAAGGTACGCTGAACGAGAACTTGTCGGAAACCCACGATGTGATAAAGCAATGGCGCTCGGTGGTGGATGCCCATTATCAAAACCGTATGTTTTTGGCGGAGGCCAATCAATGGCCGGAGGATGTCCAGGAGTATTTTGGTCAAGGGGATGAGTGTCATATGGCCTATCATTTCCCGTTGATGCCCCGCATGTATGTGGCCGTGGCCCAGGAAGACCGCCATCCCATCGTGGAGATCATGGAGCAAACCCCGGAGATTCCCCCCGATTGCCAATGGGCTATTTTCCTGCGTAATCACGATGAACTCACCCTGGAGATGGTGACCGACAAAGAACGGGATTATATGTATCAAACTTACGCGGCGGATTCCCGTATGCGGATCAATGTGGGTATCCGTCGGCGGCTCGGGCCTTTGATGGATAATGACCTGGATAAAATTAAGCTGATGAATAGCATGTTGATGTCCATGCCAGGCTCGCCCATCGTCTACTACGGCGACGAACTAGGTATGGGGGATAACATCTATCTGGGTGACCGCAACGGTGTGCGCACCCCCATGCAGTGGAGTCCGGATCGTAATGCGGGTTTTTCCAAGGCGGATCCGCAACGGCTTTATCTTCCCCCCATCATGGACCCCATTTATGGCTATGAGGCGGTCAATGTGGAATCTCAACACCGGGACCCTTCCTCCCTGTTGAACTGGATGAAACGTTTGATTGCCGTGCGTAAGGCTTATCAAGCCTTTGGCCGGGGTAGTTTGCAATTCATCAAACCGGGTAATCGTAAAATTTTGGCTTACGTGCGGGAATACGAAGATCAAATTATTTTGTGCGTGGCCAATATGTCCCACTCCGCGCAACCGGTGGAGCTGGATTTAGCCCGCTTCAAAGGTCGCGTACCGGTGGAAATGTTGGGACAAACGCCGTTTCCCGCCATCGGTGAACTACCTTATCTGTTGACCTTGGCCCGCCATGGTTTTTACTGGTTTCTCTTGGCTGACGGCCAACCTCCCCAATGGCATGAGGATCGTTTACCGGCCATGGAACTGCCCGTACTGGTGTTGTTTCGCATGGGTTGGCAAAGCTTTTTTCCCGATCAAGTGGAGCCCTCTCGGCGGGCCATGGCGCAGGATTTAGCCCAGCGTTTGATCCAGTCTATCTTGCCCGGTTTTCTGGTGACGCGGCGTTGGTTCGCGGCCAAGGGGGAAGCCATCGAAACGGTGGAGCTGGTAAATACCGCGGTTTGGAAAGATAAACCCGAATGGTTATTGACAAGAGTGCGGGTCAAGTCAACCTCGAAAAGCCAAGACTATTTTCTACCCCTGGCTTTGGCCTGGGAGCGGGACAACGAGGAACATATGCGCACCCTCTGGTACGACGCGTTAACCAAGGTGCGGGTGCGGGACCGTATAGGGTTGCTTTACGATGCGTTTGCCGATGAAGTGTTTTGCCGAAACCTATTAACACGCATGACGGAACAAGCCCAAGTTCCTTTGAGCGATGGGGGTTGCCTACAATGCTCTTCCACCAGTGCGCTGCAGGTTTTGGAAGGCGAGGATCTGACGCAAATTTCGGTACGGCGCTCCCCGGTGGAGAGTAGCAATACTACTATTATTATCGGTGATCGATTGTTTTTAAAAGGCTACCGGCGTCTGGAAAACGGCGTTAACTTAGAGCTAGAGATGGGTCGGTTTTTGACCGAGCAATCACCTTTTGACCATATCGTGCCTCTGGCAGGGGCTGTGGAGTATAAGACTGCCCATGGTGATTTATTTACCTTAGGATTGCTACAGGGTTTTGTAGCCAACCAGGGGGATGCCTGGAGCTACACGTTGGATACTTTGAGGCGGTTTTTAGAAGACTGCCTTATTCAACCCGAAGAAATAAAAAACCAGTTGGATGATGTGCATGGAGTATATCTCTATATGATGAACACCCTGGGTCTGCGCACCGGTGAACTGCACCGGGCATTGGCGGAAAAAACCGGTGATCCTGCCTTTAATCCAGAGCCCATCACCAACACCGATCTTGACGAATGGAATCAGCAGCTGCAAGATGAAGCCATAACCACTTTGGAGAAGTTGGCCCGTCATCAACACGGTTTGGACGAGTCGGTGCAGTCCCAGACGATACGTTTGCTGGCGTCGAGAAAAAAAGTGCTCGATCGTATCCGGGCATTACGACCGGTGGATCTGCAGGCGGTTAAAACCCGTTATCACGGGGATTACCACTTGGGCCAAGTGTTGGTGGTGGAAAATGATTTTGTAATCATCGACTTTGAAGGCGAGCCAGCCCGGTCTCTAGAAGAGCGGAGACGCAAACATTCCGCCCTAAAAGATGTCGCGGGTATGTTGCGTTCGTTTAATTATGCCGCCTTTACGGCTCTAAACCAAATAACCCAAGAACGCCCGGCGGATTTTCCCTTACTAGAGCCTTTTGTGCGAGATTGGGAACGTCGCACCGTGGACGCTTTTCTGACAGGCTATCGGGATGGTGTGGCTGATAGCCCGGTTTATCCCGAGGGACCTACCTATGCGCAAGCTCTTATCGATCAGTTTGTGTTAGAAAAAGCGTTTTACGAACTGCGTTATGAGTTGGACAACCGGCCCGTTTGGGTCGGCGTACCGTTAAGCGGATTGTATGAATGGCTGATCGACGAGTAAATATTATTGCCAAACCTGAGGCTGCTGTAACAGGTCCCCGAGTAACGGCCGTATGGCCTGGTGTACCTTATCCCTTAGGGGCCACTTGGGATGGTGAAGGGGTCAATTTTGCGCTCTTTTCAGAAAATGCGGAACAGGTAGAACTGTGTTTATTTGATAACCAGGAACGCCGTGAGTTACAGCGTATTCCTCTGCCGGAGCAGACCGACCGGATTTGGCACGGTTATTTGCCGGAACTACGCCCTGGTCAGCTCTACGGTTATCGAGTCTATGGGCCTTATGCACCCCAGCAGGGACACCGCTTTAATCCTCATAAATTGTTGCTAGACCCCTATGCAAAAGCGTTGCTGGGTCCCCTGCGTTGGAGCGATGCGCAATTTGGTTATCGGGTTGGCCACAAGCAGGAGGACTTAAGTTTTAATAGCCGCGATAGCGCCAGCGGCATGCTCAAATGTCAGGTGATTGATCCTGCCTTTACCTGGGGGGATGATAAGCCACCGGCTATCCCTTGGCATGACACCATTATTTATGAGCTCCATGTGCGGGGTTTTACCCTTCAGCATCCAGAGATTCCCCCTAACCTACGGGGTACCTATGCGGGTTTAGCCAACCCTGCAATGGTAGACTATTTAAAAAAACTCGGCATCACCGCGGTGGAGCTGATGCCCATCCATGGCTTTGTGGATGACCGGCATGTGCAGGACCGCAATCTTCACAACTATTGGGGCTATAATTCCCTGGCTTTCTTTGCCCCGGAACAGCGTTATTCCGCCAGCGGCCAAATCCAAGAATTCAAAAACATGGTTAAAACCCTGCATAGCGCAGGTATCGAAGTGATTCTCGATGTGGTCTACAACCACACTGCGGAGGGCAATCACTTAGGCCCTACCCTGTGCTTTCGGGGTATCGACAACGCCGCCTACTATCGACTTACCTCGGCAGATCCCCGTTATTATATGGATTACACCGGCTGTGGTAATACCCTCAATATGATGCACCCTAGGGTGTTGCAACTGATTATGGACAGTCTACGGTATTGGGTGGTGGAGATGCATGTGGACGGTTTTCGTTTCGATCTCGCCTCAGCATTAGCCCGGGAGTTACACGAAGTGGATCAGCTGGGAGCATTTTTGGATATCATTCATCAAGACCCCGTATTATCTCAGGTTAAACTGATTGCCGAACCCTGGGATTTAGGCGAGGGCGGTTATCAGGTGGGTAATTTTCCTGTGGGTTGGACCGAGTGGAACGGTAAATACCGTGACGTAGTGCGGGATTACTGGCGCGGCGAGGGCGGCTTGATCGGTGAATTGGCCTACCGGTTGACCGGGTCCAGTGATCTTTATCAACACAATGGTCGCCGTCCCTATGCCAGCATCAATTTTATCACCTGCCACGACGGTTTTAGCCTCTACGATTTGGTCAGCTATAACCAGAAACACAACGAGGCCAACGGCGAGGACAACCGCGACGGGGAATCCCACAACCGCAGTTGGAACTGTGGCGTGGAAGGACCCACCGATGACCCTAAAGTGTTGGCCTTGCGTGATCGCCAGCAGCGTAATTTTTTAGCGACATTGTTTCTTTCTCAAGGCGTTCCTATGCTACTGGCCGGTGATGAGATCCGCCGTACCCAACAGGGCAACAACAATGCCTATTGTCAAGATAGCCCCCTCAGTTGGGTAAACTGGGACTTAACCGATGACGATTTAAAGCTGCTGGATTTTGTCCGCCGCTTGATCGAATTGCGTAAAGCTCATCCATTGTTTCGGCGCCGACATTTTTTTCAAGGCACACCCATTAAAGGCGGCGTCAAGGACATCGTCTGGCTAAACCCCGATGGGGAAGAGATGAGCGATGCCCAGTGGCAACAGAGTTTTGCCCGTTGTCTGGGCATGATGTTATCGGGGCAGGTGTTGAGCGAGCGGGACGAACACGGTCAACCCCTAAAAGACGACGACTTTTTGTTACTGTTTAATGCCCACCATGAAGATGTCTCCTTTGTATTACCCTGGTCAAATGAGCGCGTTGAGGTGGTGTTGGATACGGGTATCCCATCACCACCCGCCACCAATTGGCGCCACGCCACACATCAGCCTTATCCCCTGCAGCGGCGTTCCTTAGTGGTGCTCAGGCATACTGAAGACGGCAACAAAAGTCAACTCGTTAAAACCGCTTTTGCCCCGGATTTGGACCTCCCCCTAGAAAATAAACCGGTAAGACGCCAGCATGGCATGCCCTTCGGTGCGCAACGGCTCAGTAATGGCGATATACGTTTTCGTCTGTGGGCGCCCACCGCCCAGCGCGTAGACCTGTGTATAGAGAGAAAAACCACTGGCGAGCGGGCTGGGATAATGCCAATTCCACTAACAGCCTTAGAAGACGGTTGGTTCGAATTGGTGACTGACCGTACCAGGGTCGGCGATTTATACTATTTTCAAATCGATGGAAAGTTTAAAGGTAGCCGTTCACGGCTTTGGAATGGGAGCTACTTTGGTAGCAGCGAAGGATGGG